>CAKRRK010000004.1 GCA_934395135.1 uncultured Eubacteriales bacterium
AAGAACCTGCTGGATCAGCTGGCGATGTTAAAGCAGGACGTTGCCACCCTCAAAAACGCTTTGGCGAAGTAATGGCAATCCAATAAACGAATAACGTTTCCGGTATTCCGTCGGAGACTGGCGGAATACCGGGGCATAATTTAGGAGAGACAATATGAAGAAAGTAAACATTGGGGTAGTTGGCCTTGGTATGCTGGGAGAATTGCACATCAATCAGCTGCAGAATGAAATCGGCTCTGCCAATGTAATCGCGGTCTGTGATATTTTTGAAAAAAGAGTCAAAGAGATTCAGGAAAAATATGACATTCCCAATGGCTACACGGACTATGATGAAATGCTGAAAAACAAGGATATTGATGCGGTGTTCATCATCACCAACGTACAGGCCCACAAAGAGCAGATCATCAAGGCCTGCGAAGCCAAGTTACATATTTTCTGTGAAAAGCCTTTGGCATTGGATTTGAACGACTGCAAGGAAATCGAAAAAGCGGTGGAAGCAAACAATACCAAGCTGTTCACCCTGGGCTTTATGAGACGGTTTGACCCGTCTTATGCCGACGCCAAGAAAAGAGTGGACGCAGGCGAAATTGGCGATGTGATTATGTTCAAGAGCACAAGCCTGGATGCGGCGGACACCTTAAAGGTAAACGTACCGAAGGCTTTGGCTGGCGCGTTCCATCCTTGGTTTTTTGAAATGGGTATTCATGACTCCGACCTTACCCGTTGGTTCCTTGGCAGTGAAGTGAAGGAAGCCTATGCTACCGGCGGCTGCTATGTGGCGCCGGAACTTGCGCAGGTAGACGACTATGACAACGGATTTGCGCTGGCAACCTTTGAAAATGGATCATGCGCATACATCCATGTTGGAAAAACAGCGCCTTCCTGCCATGTGGAGGCAGAGATTATCGGCACCAAGGGTACGTTGAAGGTCAATCCGACACCCCGCAGAAACCGTGTGGAGCTCTATAAAGACGGCGCAAGAAGCGAAGAGTTGATTTATGATTTTTATGAGAGATGGGCGGAAGCTTTTCGGTTGGAAAAAGTTGATTTCCTTCAGTGCATTTTGGAAGGCAAGCAGCCGTCGATTTCGGTATATGACGGCACAAAGAGCCTGGAACTTGCAACCTTGCTGCACAAGTCTTATATGGAAAAAGTACTTGTAAAAGCAAAATAGAAGATGTCTTGTGCAATCGGCTTACTGCAGAAGGCAGCGTTTGTGTCTGTTTTGGCTTACGGCAGACACAGAAGAAAAGCGCGAAAGAACGATTTTAACACAGGAGATCCTGTGCTAAAATAAAAAGTTTTCAAACAAACGGAGGAGAAAAAAATGAAAAAGTTTTTAGCACTTCTACTCGCACTGGCAATGGTAATGTGTCTGTTCGCAGGTTGCGGCGATACCAATGCACCGGCAGACGACACCAACACTCCAGCAGATGACACAGCAACTCCGTCAGATGACGGCGCAGGGGACAACAGCGATATCACAATCGGCTATTCCGCAGGCGACCTGAACCTTGTATTCGATACAATGCTGTATGATGCGGCGGAAGCAAAGTGCAAGGAACTGGGTGTAACATTTGTTGGTCAGGATGCGCAGCATGACAATATGATGCAGGTTGACCAGGTAAACGCTTTGATCGCGCAGGGGATTGACGGCCTGTGCACAAACCTTGTAACTACAGACACCGCTCCGGCTATTTCCGAAGCTTGTGCAAATGCAGGCATTCCCTGCGTATATATCAACATGTTCCCATGGGGTGATGCAGTGGAAGAAAACATTCCGGACGGCTCCTATTATGTAGGTTCTGTTGAAGAAGACGCTGGTAGAATCCAGGCTAATCACCTCCTGGAACTCATCGGCGATAAGGAAGTTGGCGTTTGTATCCTGGAAGGCGTGCTTGGTTCTTCCGGTGCTCTGGGCCGCACAAACGGTAACCACGAAATTCTTGATGCTGCTCCCAACGTAACCATTCTTGACGAACAGACAGGTAACTGGCTCCGTGAAGAAGGCTTGACAATGACTCAGAACTGGATCACAGCGCATGGCGACAAGCTGAATGTTATCCTTGCTAACAATGATGAAATGGCTCTGGGTGCATACAACGCTTGCGTAGAAGCTGGCAGAGAAGACATCATCATCATGGGCGTTGACGCAAACCCGGATGGTCTGGCAGCTGTAAAGGCTGGTCAGATGGCGGCAACCGTTCTGCAGGATGCTACCAATCAGGCAGGCGTTGGCGTTGAACAATGCTTAAAACTTATCAAGGGTGAAGAAGTATCCAAGGTTGAGTGGATTCCTTTTGTACTGGTATTGGCTGAAGACGTGGATCAGTACATGTAAGAATCAGCGATAACTGAATTTTAGTAATAGGCACAAATTAGACGGAGGAAAGACTTCGGTCTTTCCTCCCAATCTAATTATGGAAAGGAGTGGCCGTGCGTGGCAGCAATTGGAGAGACATTGCTTGAGATGAAGGACATCACCAAGGAATTCCCTGGTGTTAAGGCCTTGAAAGGTGTTCACTTGGAAGTCAAGGCCGGAGAAGTGCATGCTCTGATGGGTGAAAACGGTGCTGGTAAATCTACGTTGATGAAATGTATCATTGGGATTCATCCCCAGACGTCGGGACAGATTATTTTCGACGGCAAGGATGTAGGAAAGGTACATTCTACCAAAGAAGCCTTGGCGATGGGCGTATCGATGGTGCATCAGGAACTTTCGCCGGTAGAACACAGAAGTGTAATGGAAAATCTCTGGCTTGGGAGAGAACCGAAAAACAAATTTGGTCTTGTTGACCATGGCAAAATGTATAAGATGAGCAAGGAACTGCTGGAAAGGGTCGGGTTGGACGAGGATCCGAAGCGATTGATGAAAGAACTTACAGTTGCAAAAATGCAGATGATTGAAATTGCAAAAGCAATTTCTCATAACTGTAAACTTCTTATTTTGGATGAGCCTACTTCCGCACTGACCAATAAGGAAGTGGATCAGCTCTTTGAAATTGTCAAAAAATTAAAGGCAGAGGGAATTGGCATCGTCTATATTACCCATAAAATGGACGAACTTTATAGAATTGCAGACCGTATCACGGTATACCGCGACGGTCAATACATAGGAACAGAAGATGTTGCCAATATCACCATGGACAAAGTTGTCAGCATGATGGTTGGCCGTGATATAAAAGATATGTACCCCAAGGTGCCCTGTGAAATCGGCGACGTAAAGCTGGAGGTGAAGGGGCTAACGCATCCGGGGTTGTTTGAAAATGTATCGTTCAATGTCCGTAAAGGCGAGATCCTCGGGATGGCGGGGCTGGTTGGTGCCGGCCGTACAGAAGTTGCGGAAACAGTGTTTGGTATGCGTTCCTATACATCCGGCGAATTGTTAATTGATGGAAAACCTGTTAAAATTAATTCTCCAAAACAGGCGATCAAGATGGGAATTTCCCTGCTGACAGAAGATCGGCGCGGCAATGGTATTTTGTCTGTGCAGTCTGTGAAGGATAACATTGCGGTGGCGAATCTGGAGGCATTTAAGACAAAGACAGGATTGCTCAGCATGAAGAGCTTGGACGGTGTTGCCCAGGACTATGTGAACAAACTGGAAATCAAAACGCCTAGCCTGGAACAGAAGATAGAGAATCTTTCCGGCGGTAACCAGCAGAAAGTGTTGATTGCAAGATGGCTGTTCACCAACCCGGATATCCTGTTTGTAGATGAACCAACCCGTGGTATTGATGTTGGCGCGAAAGCGGAAATTTATAAGCTTCTGACCCAGTTGGCAGGAGAGGGAAAGGCAATTGTTATGATTTCTTCAGAATTGCCGGAAATTTTGGGTATGTGCGACAGAATTGTCGTTATGCATGAAGGCCGTGTCACAGGCGTACTGGACAATGACGGCTTGACACAGGAAGAAGTTATGAAATACGCAATTGCGTAGCAGATGAGTTAATTTTATTGTAATAGGAGAATTTATTATGGCTGACGAAAAAGTTTTGACGGCAAAGAAGAGCACTTCTTTCGGGCCGATATTCAGTAAATATGCAGTAGTATTTTTCTTGGTAATTTTGTTCGTTATCTTATCCATTGTATCGCCGCAGTTCCGGACAATGACGAATGTATTTAATATTTTAACACAGAGTTCTATTTATGGTATTCTGGCGTTGGGTGCTTGCTTCATTATCATTTCCCGCGGTATTGATATTTCCTGCGGCGGTTTGTTGGCGATGGCCGGCGTTATCATGGGTGCTTTTGCACAGGTTGCAAACGCAAACCCGAAATTCCTGGAAGGCAACTATCCTTATATTGTTGCATTTATCGTATGTTTCGCCCTGTGTATTTTGTTTGGCGCCATTAACGGTGCGCTGGTAGCATATACCGGGATCCCGGCGTTTATTGCGACTATGGGTACCAACACGATTACCCGCGGCGTAGCGTTGCTTTTTACAAAGGGAACGCCGGTAAGTACGCTGAATGAATCCATTACATTTTTTGGTGGAAAAGTGGGCGTTGTTCCTATGCCGGTAATCATTTGGGTTATCTGTATCGTTATTGCCTGGATTTTGCTGAACTACACCAGCTTTGGTAAATCTGTATTTGCCATTGGTAACAACCCCAAAGCAGCGGAAGTATCCGGTATCAACGTTAAGAAGAATCTCACGTTGATTTATGTATACGGCGGCATTATGGTTGCTGTGGCAACATTGGTATTTGCAGGCCGTATCGGTTCGGTATCCCCGAATGCTGCGGATGGCTATGAGCTGACAGCGATCGCAGCGGCGACCATCGGCGGTACGTCCCACACGGGCGGCGTCGGTACCATCTGGGGCGCGGTTGTCGGTGCACTGGTACTTGGCACGTTGCGCAACGGTCTTACAATTCTGGCAGTAAACGCTTATTGGCAGCAGATCATTGAAGGTATTATTATCATTGTTGCAGTAGTTGCCGACATGAGAAAGAATACCAAGAAGAAGTAAGACTTAGGTTCGCGAAAGGAAGATTCACGTTATGAACAAAGAAATGACAGCGGTCATTTTTTCCGATATTGGAAAGTATGAAATTGCCAAAAGGCCTGTTCCGGAGATTAAAACCCCGAACGGCATGCTGGTAAAGGTTTTAGCAGCAAGCATTTGTGGAACAGACGTACATATTTTTGCGGATCCGCCGGGATATCCTGCGACAAAGGGAATCGTTGCGGGGCATGAATTTGTAGGGGAAGTTGTCGAAGTGGGTTCCGGTGTCAAGGTATTCCAACCCGGCGATCGGCTGATCTGCGACAATAATTTGCCTTGCGGCGTTTGTGACGCCTGTTTGTCTGGGCACTATAACGTTTGTGAAAACGTAACAGCGATGGGTGTGGATATCGACGGCGTTTTTTCCCAGTATGTTGTGATTCCCGAATCCTCCGCGGTACGCATTTCCAAAGACACACCGATTGACACGGCGATTTTTGCAGAACCGATCAACTGTGTGATGGGCGGCGTTACCCGGTTAAAGGTATCTCCGGGTAACACCGTGCTGGTGTTGGGCGGCGGCCCTATCGGCATGTACTATACCAGCTTGCTGAAAGCAAACGGCGCTTCGAAGGTATTCGTTTCCGAGGTATCCGAGTTCCGTGCGGAATATGCGATGAAGAGCGGCGCTGACCGCATCATTAACCCAATAAAGGAAAATCTCAAAGAAGAGATCCTGAAAGAAACCGATGGACACGGTGTGGACATTGTGGTTGACGCAGTGGGCGTGCTGATCAATGACGCGATCGACTGCGTTTGTCCGGCGGGGCAGGTATTGTTGTTTGGTTTGAATGCTGCGGCAAAGCAGACCATTTGCCAGACGGACATTACAAGAAAGGGCTTGACCGTATACGGCAGCTTTATCGGTTGCAACACTCTCCTGGCGACCGCAAAGGTGCTGGAAAGTGGTTTGGTGAACTTTGACCACCTTATTACCCATCGGCTCCCGTTAGAGAAATTTGGGGAAGGGTTGGAGGCAATGCGTTCCGGCAAGGCCTTTGAGGTAATCCTTTATCCGAACGGAGAAATAAATTAACCATAGAAAAACGGCTGTAATATAATACAGCCGTTTTCTGTTTGAAAAGAAAAGAAGCGCCCCCTCGCTGCAAGCTATCTCCTCAGAAAAGGCGGTGCTTGTGGAAATAAGCGTTTTGCTTCCGGAAGAAGGCCGCGGATCGTATCGATGCCGCGGCTTTCTTTTGTGGAAACATCTAAACCAGAAGCTGATAGATATGAGCAATAAGGGGCATTGTCACAATGCAAAGCAAAACCGACAACACGTTAATGGCGCTGGCATACACCGCATCCTTGTCGTAAAGCTGTGCAAACTGGGTGATGGTAACCGCCACCGGTGCGGCGGCAGACAGCAGCACCACAAGCAGGATTTGATGTACATCCGGATGCAGACCGGACAACGCCGGGATGGCAAACAGAAACACTGTGATAAGGGGAAACAGCAGCAGGCGCATCAGTGAAATAAAATATACCCGCTTGTTCCGCAGAATGCTTTTTAAATCGGAATAGGCAATGAGCACGCCGATGACGATCATGCTGACGGGACCGATGCAGTTTCCGGTGCTTTCGATGGCTGTCTGTACAATGGGAGGAAGTTCGGCCGGCGTTAAAAACAGGATTAAGCCGAGGACAATTGCCAGGATATTGATATTGACAACTATTTTTTTCCAGTCAAAGGATGGCTCTTCGCACACCAGCGACTTTCCATGGGTCCAAACCAGGACGTTATGCACTGCAATATATGCGCAGGTATAAAAGACCCATTCGGTACCCAAGACCGCTCCGACCAATGGGATGATTAGATTGCCGCAGTTGGTATAAACCATAGAGGTTTGTTCAATGCCGTTGAATCCGGCGAGCCGGCCGCATAATTTTGCAATGGCAATGTATATGACGTTGGCGGCAACTGCTCCGGCGACAGCAATGCACAGTCCCCACAGTTTGTCGGTGGAAAATTCCATATGGAACGAAGAAATAATCGCGCATGGCGAACAAACATATAAGACAAGGGTAGAAAGGGTTTTGTTGCCCTTTAATGAGATGATGTTGCATTTTGCCAGTAAAAACCCAAACAGCATAATTACAAACAGCGAAGCGATTTGCTGAATGAGCAGCGATGTGATATCCATAGATGTCCGATGCCTCCTGACTAATTCGTATGTGCATCCATAAAAACAGCTGAAACCGCAGGTGTTGTGCGAAAGTGCAGGTTATTTATCATACGGACGGACGAAAGTCCTGCCCGGAGAGATTGGATCCTCCATGGCTGCAGCACAGTTTGCTCCAACGGAACTGTTTCGCCGGTCAAACGCAACATTTTTTGCCGCAGCAGATGCCTTTGCAGGCAAAAGACCACAAAGGCCAATGGATCCGTGCCAAATCCGGCGGCGCATTTGCTGGTGCGCACCCCGCCGTTACATACCATTATACACCACGCAGGCTGGTTCTGCCATAGCGGCCTTATCGCAGTTTGTTTGTGCCGTAAAGCCTTGCCTTACCATACTATCCAATAGAATAACAGAATGCCTCTCCCACTGCAATATATTCCGCAAACGCTCCCGGGCTGTAAGTGCCGATTTTTTACACATCTCAGCATTGATGGAGAAAATTATTCCTACAGGATTCGAAGTTTTACATAGGGATTGCAGCCACAGTATCGCGGCAAACTGCGGATATCTCCGGCGGGGCCGGTATCGGCAATTTATCAGTGAATTTATAGCCGGTGTTCAGAGGAAATGCCGGCATAGCCGGGAAACAGCAGATAGAAGCTCTGTGCCATCGGAGTTATATGGACATCGGGAACTTCAATCTTTTTTGACGCTTTGCGGGGCCGTATGACAGGCAGCAGGGTATTTACTACAGTAGCTTTGCCGCCTGATTGCTTTTTCGAGTACGTTTATCTCGAATTTTTTGCCGTGCCGGCGTATAATCCGGCTTTGGCGGCCAGTCTGTTTCCGCATAAAGCGCTTTCATAAGTTACCACTTCTTCCAGGAACGGTTGAAAACAACCCTTTCTGCAATCCGTATATGGAAAGAGATGGAGATTGCTGACGCTTTGTATGGGGATGTTAGACCGGCATGGAAAGTTAAAAGATGATAAAACAAAAAGCAGATATACAAAAACGTATAGCTGCTTTTTGCAATGGATCCGGCAAACAGGTTATTCCGCAAGCATGCCGCCGACTTTATAAACATCGCCGGCACCCATTGTAAGGATCAGATCCCCTTCGCCGGCATAGGACTTCACATAACTTGCAGCGGCCTCCAAAGAAGGGCAGTATACCGCATGGTCAATCTTATCCGCCAGATGCTTGGAAGAGATACCGATAGTATTTTTTTCCCGCGCGGCGTAAATATCCACCAAAACCGCATAATCACACAGCTTCAGGGCTGCAATAAAATCGTCAAACAGGGCGTGCGTCCGCGTGTAGGTATGCGGTTGAAAAATGCAGAAAATGCGCCGAAAGCCCATTTGTCTTGCGGCCTTTAACGTGGCGGTCATTTCGCTGGGGTGGTGTGCATAATCGTCCACAATGGTCGCTCCATGGAAGTGGCCGGTGAGCTGAAACCGCCGCCCGGAACCCTGAAAGGCCTGCAGGCCGGCGGAAACTGCCGCTGCATCAAAGCCAGAAAAAATACTGACGGCACAACAGGCCAGAGCATTGAGCATATTGTGGCAGCCGGGCACAGAAAGCGTCACGGAGGTGTAGAGGCTGCCTTTATACATAACGTCAAAGGAATAGTATCCGTTTTTTATGGAGATATTCTGCGGATATACATCCTGCGTATCCGTTGTGCCAAAGGTAATGACGCGGCGGCCGGTTTTCTGGACGGCGGCCATGGCATTGGCGTCGTCACCGTTTACGATCAGTACGCCGCGGTCCTCCGGCGTTTTTCGGCAAAATTCCCGGAAAGAGGAAATGATGTCGTGAATATCCCGAAAAAAATCCAAGTGATCCGCCTCGATGATTAAAATCACTGCGATGGTGGGATGAAAGTTCAGAAAGGAATTGCAGTATTCACAGGATTCGGCGATAAAATAGCGGTTTGCACCAATCCGCAGAGTTCCGCCGATGGCAGGAAATACGCTGCCGACCATGATGGTGGGATCGGCCTGCGCTTCCATCGCGGCAAGGCTAATCATGGAAGTGGTCGTGGTTTTGCCATGGGTGCCGGCAACGCATACAACATTGTCATATTCCAGCATGATTTCGCCCCAAGCCTGGGCGCGTTCCATAACGGGGATACCCGCTGTTCTGGCCGCCTGGATTTCCGGATTGGAATCCGGAATGGCGGCGGTACGAATCACAAGGGCGGCATTTGTCACATGTTCTGCCTTGTGGGCATAGTGAATGCGGATACCAAGGGCTTCCAGTTTCGCCGTAATTTCCGTGCGGGACCGGTCGGAACCTGTGACCACCGCGCCGCGGCTGACCAAAAGCTCCGCCAGAGCGCTCATCGAGATTCCTCCGATTCCTGCCATAAAGATGGGTTGTTTTGTGTCTATGTATTGTTGTAATTTTAAAATGGGCATAATGACCTCCACAAAGATTTGCAACATTTGTGATAAATTATATTATATTCCATTCTGGTGTAAATATAAAGAGAAAATAGAAAAATGCCTGAAAAAATATATTCATAAAATCAACCATGCCATGAAAAAGAAGGTAGAAACTATAAACTCCAAATTTCGTCAAAATGTAAAAAACAAGGATTGACTTTCTGTTCAATAAGACGAAAAACGGAAAAACGGACAAAAAGTGTTTACTTCGACATTTGATTGTGATATAGTAACATACATCGAGAGGATAAGTTATAAAAGTTGCACAAAAAAGATAATATTTTCCTCAAATACAGCTCAAACAAATTGAAATAATTTGACATATATCAGAAGACTTCAAACGATGTGCGGATTTGTATTAATGAAATTTGTCTTTTTTGAAGGGCGACTATAATTTTGTGTCCGAAAGATAGTTTGTTTTGGATTTCACATTGCATTGCAATGAAATCAATAAAAAACTTTAAATGGAGGAGAAAGAATGAAAAAGTTTTTAGCATTATTGCTGGCGCTGGTAATGGTAATGTGCATGTTTGCCGGTTGTTCCAGCGACACCAATGCGCCGGCGGATGATACCAACACACCGGCCGATGACACAGCAGAACCGACAGGGGACGACATTGATGTAAAAATCGCCTGCGCTCTGCCTTCCGGCGTAGTTGCCCGTTGGGCACAGGACTATGAAATCATCAAGGCTTACTGCGATGAGAAGGGCTATGAATGCACCTCTCAGTATGCGGATGATGACGTAGCAACTCAGATTCAGCAGATCGAAAGCTTTGTAAACGGCGGTTACAACGCTATCATCATCGTACCGGTTGACGGCCAGGCGGTTTCCGCAGCGGTTGCAAAGGCACGGGAAGCCGGCGTAGTGGTTGTATCGTTTGACAGAATGGTAAAGGATACGGAAATTGACTATTATGCAACGTTTGATAACTTCGGCGTTGGCGCGGCAGACGGTCAGTACATCGTGGACAAGCTGGACATTGACAACCAGCCGGGTCCGTTCTATGTAGAACTGTTCACAGGCGATATCGCAGACAACAACTCCCTTCTGACTTTTGAAGGCGCGATGAGCGTTCTGCAGCCGTACATCGACGAAGGCAAAATCGTTGTAAAATCCGGTCAGACAAGCTTTGAACAGGCTTGTACTCCGAACTGGGATTCCGGCGAAGCACAGAAGAGAATGGAAAATATCCTTTCTGCAAGCTATGCAGACGAAGACATTGACGCAGTTATGACAACCTACTGCGGTATGGGCCTTGGCTGCCTGACAGCTCTCAAGTCCGCTGGCTATGGCACAGATGCAAAGCCGCTCCCGATCATCACTGGTCAGGACGCAGAAGTTGCAGCTTGCCAGTCCATCCTGAAGGGTGAACTCACAATGTCCATCCTCAAGGATGACCGTGTGCTTGCTCCGATCGCTGTTGATATGTGCGTTGCAGCGCTCAAGGGTGAAGAATATCCGGTAAACGATACCGAAACCTATGACAACGGCGCTGGCCCGCTGAAGACCTACCTCGGCGAAATCACACCGTTTGATCAGGACAACTTCCAGGAAGTTATTTATGACAGCGGCTTCTTCACAGAAGAAGACCTGGCATAGTCTTAGCAAAATCGAAAGATTGTTTTTTAGGTCGGATGGCAGATATTTCATCTGCCATCCGATTGTAAATTATGGAGAAACTGATTTTGTTATAAGGAGCGTAAAATATGTCAGAATATATTTTGGAAATGCGTGATATCGTCAAAGAGTTTGGCGGTGGAGTTAGAGCGCTCGATAACGTGAATCTTAAGGTGAAGAAGGGTGAAATTCACGCGCTGGTCGGTGAAAATGGTGCCGGAAAATCAACTTTGATGAACGTATTAAGTGGTGTTTATCCGTTTGGTACATATTCAGGCGATATTGTTTATAAAGGCGAGGTTATGAAATTTCATAACCTGAAAGACAGCGAAAAGAAGGGAATTGCGATTATCCATCAGGAGTTGGCTCTCATTCCGTTGCTGTCCATTATGGAAAACATCTTCTTGGGCAATGAAATGTCCAAAAACGGCGTAATTAACAAGCATGATTCATTCCTCAAAGCGGTAGAACTGATGAAAAAAGTTGACCTGGATGAATCGCCAAATGCCAGAATTGTAGATATCGGCGTAGGAAAGCAGCAGCTTGTGGAAATCTGTAAGGCGCTGGCCAAAGACTGCGAACTGCTGATTCTGGACGAACCAACGGCATCGTTGAATGATATTGAAAGTGAAAACTTGCTGAATCTTCTGTTCGAGTTTAAGAAGCAGGGGATGACGTGCATTATTATCTCTCATAAGCTGAAGGAAGTCACGAAGGTTGCGGATTCCATTACGGTAATCCGAGACGGTGCCACCATTGAGACCATGCATGTTGGGGAGGATGAGATCACCGAAGACCGCATCGTTGCCAGCATGGTTGGCCGCAGTATGGAAAAGCGGTATCCGGAACGCAATCATGAAATCGGCGAAGTATTCTTTGAAGTGAAAAACTGGAGCGTGGCGCATCCAATTCAGCCGGAAAGAAAAGTGTGCGACAACATTTCCATCAAAGTCCGCAAGGGCGAAGTTGTCGGCATCGCCGGCTTGATGGGTGCCGGCCGTACGGAATTTGCTATGAGCGTGTTTGGCAGAACCTACGGACAGTATCTTGGCGGCCAGATTTTTAAAGACGGCAAAGAAGTAAAATATTTAAATCCGAAGCAGGCGATTGACGACGGCGTTGCCTATGTGACGGAAGACCGGAAAGACTATGGCTTAGTGCTGATCAACGATATCAAAGACAACATCGCGTTGGTCGGCTTGGATCAGCTTTCTGATCATGCGGTTATGAATAAGGGCAAAATTTATCAGGAAGCGGAAAAAATGCGCGAAGCGTTAAAGATTAAAACTCCGAATGTCTATGAAATTGTCGGAAACCTTTCAGGCGGTAACCAGCAGAAGGTAGTATTGGCGAAGTGGATTCTTGTAAACCCGGATCTGCTGATCCTCGATGAGCCAACCCGAGGGATCGACGTTGGCGCGAAATATGAAATTTACTGCGTTATCAATGACCTTGTAAAGAGCGGCAAGGGCGTAATTGTAATTTCCTCTGAAATGGAAGAAGTCATTGGTACAAGCGACCGGATTTATGTACTCAATGAAGGCCGGATCAAGGGCGAACTTTCCAAAGAGGAAGCTACACAGGAAAATATCATGAAGTGTATTGTTCGTGATGACAGCGTCAGTGCCTAACCGGGACATTTTTTGATTGGGAGGATTTAGTTATGAATAAAAAAGTTAAAGGCAGCAGCGCTATTGGTAAATATGGCCTGCTTATCGCATTGGTTGCGATTGTAATATTCTTTCAGATTATCACAAAAGGCACCTTGCTTACCCCGCTGAACATCACAAACATCCTGATGCAGAACAGCTACCTGATTATCTTGGGTATCGGTATGTTGTTTGTTATTATCGCCGGCGACTTCGATATGTCTGTTGGTTACGGCGCCGGCTTTGTCGGTGCGGTCATCGGCGTTCTGTGCGTTCAGGTTGGCCTGCCGGTGATTCCGGTGATCCTGATTGCCCTTGCAATTGGTATCGGTATGGGATGTTACCAGGGCGTGTTGGTTGCTTATTTCAAGGTTCCGGCTTTCGTTGTAACCTTGGGTAATATGATGGTATTCCGTGGTTTGATGTTGATCACCTTGAAATCCCAGACCATTGGCCCAACTCCGGATTTTCTCAATGCGGTCAGCATCAACTATCTGCCGGATATTAAGGTTGGCACAGTCAACATTGTTACGATAATTGTCGGCGCAATCGCATCCATTATCTATGTGATTGCATCTGCCAGAGGCCGTGTAAAAGCAAAGGAATACGGTGTTGAAACGTCTGCAAAAGGCTTTGCGCTCAAGAGCATTATTGTCGTGGTTGTTATTATGCTTCTTGCGTTCGCGTTCTCCAGACACAATGGTATTCCGTATATCCTGATTCTGCTTGCGATCATTATCGGTGTATACTCCTTCATCGGCAACAAGACAACCCTTGGCCGTCGGGTTTATGCGCTGGGTGGCAACGAAAA
This sequence comes from uncultured Eubacteriales bacterium, assembly GCA_934395135.1. GTDB lineage: Bacteria > Bacillota > Clostridia > Oscillospirales > Butyricicoccaceae > CAKRRK01. The sequence goes on from CAKRRK010000004.1 coordinate 13,670, forward strand.
GGCTACCAGACTTTCCGGTATTAATACCAAGAAGACAAAGTTCATTGTATTTGTTAATATGGGCCTTTTGACGGCAGTGGCCGGTATTGTTTACACCGCGCGTCTGAATTATGCAACACCATCCGCTGGTTCCGACTTTGCGATGGATGCGATTGCAGCCTGCTTTATCGGCGGCGCGTCCTCCAAGGGCGGCTCCGGTACAATCTTCGGGACCATCGTCGGTGCGCTGGTTATGGGTGTGCTGAATAATGGAATGCAGCTCCTGGGGCTTGGTACGGAAGTGCAGCAGCTTGTAAAGGGTCTTGTATTGATCTTTGCTGTACTGCTTGACGTAACCACAAAATCTGCGTCCAGAGACTAGTGAAAAAATTAACAAAAATTTCATATTCAATAGTAACAAAAAAGTAACTGGCGAGTTACAAATATACTACAATATAAATCGGTCATTTGTTCGAAAATGGCCGATTTATATGTATATATTGACCAAACAAACGAATCAAAATTTATTGAAAATAAACATATAATTTGACAAAATTTATCAGATTTTTTTTGTGAAAAATGCATGGAAATACTGGCTGTCAATTGCAATAAATTTCTTTACAAAACAGAAACCGCATGATATACTAATACAGGAACGATAGAAGCGATATTCTTGCAAATATAGGAGGGTTTCTTTAAATTCTCTGGTTTTAAGGCAGGAATATGGTATAAAATTTTTATTGTTGTTAATGTATAACATACATAAATTTTTTTAAGGAGACGAAAAAAATGGAAGAACAGAAATGGTTATTAACCGAACGCCCTGAAGTTATTTTCGAAAATACTTCAGTTGGTAGAATGAAGAAAGCACTTTGGGATGCTTCTGAAGAAGAAATTGATGCAATGCTCGAAGAGTATGGCATTAATCCGAATCCGACAAAGGATAACTATACTCGTTCTGAACTTGGTGTTCCTGGCACATATATTCAGAACACACCTCGTCACATCGTTTGCGAGAAGAAGAAGAAGAACGACGTAGTTCTGGTTCCGCTGGGCTGCACCGAAAACCACGGTGTTCATAACCCGAGCGGCCTGGATACCTTTATGGTAACTCAGATCTGCGAAGCAGTTCGTCGCTATACCGCAAAGCAGGGCAGAGAAGTTGCTCTGGCATTCCCTCCGCTGAACTACGGCGGCCATCCGTACCATCACATTGGTATGCCTGGTACCGTTATTATGCCGGAAGAAGTTGTTAGAGACACTATGATCTATACCATGCTCGGCCTGTGGGACGATGGCTTCCGTAAGATCATCCTCGTAAACAACCATGGCCATCTCTGGATGCTGGAATCCGCAGTACAGGAATTCTTCAAGAGATATCAGCTGCCGGCTTTCGTAACCGTTGTTGAATGGCACAAGGCTGTAAGAGAATTCTTCTATCCTACCGAAAAGAAGAACGGCTGGACCACACAGTTTATTCATGCGGACGAAGCAGAAACCGCAGTTGCAAACCTGCTCTTCCCGGACATGGTGGATATGTCTGTTTGTGTTGATGCAGATCCGGTTCCGATGATGCTCCAGGGCCACTATGACACCTCTGTAAACTCTCTCTACCGTCCGAACGAATGGAGCTATGCAGAAGGCCATAACGTAATCGAAAGATTCGGCACACCGGAAGGCGTTGTTGGTAAGCCGTCCCGCGGCGATGCTGCAAAGGCAAAGAGACCGATCGTTGCTATTTGTAAGTATCTTACCCTCATGATCGACGAAATTCTCGAAGCATTCCCGGCTGGTCAGGTTCCGCCGTGCTCCAAGTTCTCTTTCCGTTCTCAGGAAGAGATCGATCCGTGCCTCAGAGAGCCACTGTCCGAAGGCTGGAAGTCTGTTCACGAGCTCAAGAAGATTGGTATCTTCGAGTGCCTCTAATCGACAGATTATATACCAAAGCAGCTTAATTTTATTAAGCATTTACTCAACAATTAGGAGAAAGTCGAGGAATTAATTATGAAATGTAAACAGGCATTTATGTATGGTCCCCACGACTTGAGAGTAGAAGAAGTTGAACTGCCTGCTCTTAAGCCAAATCAGATTCTGGTTCAGACAAAGGCTGCTGGTATCTGCGGTTCTGACGTACACTGCTACGAAGGCGAATCCGCAGAAGGCCGTTATGATATTGCTCCGTATACACCGGGCCACGAAGTTGGCGGTTTGATTGTGGAAGTCGGCAGCGACGTTCATGGTTTGAAGGTTGGCGACAAGGTAACCGCTGACTGCGTACTCGCTTGCGGCGTTTGCTACAACTGCAAAGAAGGTTTGATGCCTTCTGCTTGCCTGAACTTCAGAGAATTGGGCTTCCGTCCAGACTCTCCTGGAGGATTCGGCGAATACTTCATCATCGAAGAAGCTTATGCGCACAAAATCCCGGACGACTGGTCCTATGATATGGGCGCATGGGTGGAAACCTTCTCCATCGGTTATTTCGGTATCTGGGGCAACGGCGGTCATATCGACGCTTCTGACTACTGCCTCGTAATCGGTGCCGGCCCGGTAGGCCTTGCTGCTATTATGACAGCGGCTGCTTCCGGCGCAAAGGTTATCGTTGCTAACCGTGGTAAGGCAAGAGGAGAGCAGGCTTTGAAGTACGGCGCTGACGTAATTCTCAATCCTAGCGATCCGGATTACTACGAGCAGGTTAAGGCGGCTACCGACGGTCACGGTCCTTCCGTTATCGTAGAATGCTCTGGTTCTGACCAGGCTCTTCAGTCGATCTTTGATATTGCTGGTCACAGCTGCCAGGTGAACCTTGTTGGTCACTCCATCGGCAGAAAGGTTCCGGTTGAAATCGGTAAGACCATCTGGAGCACCCTGAAGATCAAGGGTTCCGGCGGTACCAAGGACTTCGCACAGAGAACCATTCGCTTTATGAGCGCAATCAAGGATAAGTATGATTTTGATGCACTGAACACCCATGTTCCGTTCTCTCAGCTCGATAAGGGCATGCAGATGGCGATCAACAAGGAAGCATTCAAAGTTATGCTGACTTTTGATGAATAATCTGTAATATTCAGATTGCCACAACCCCAACCAATTTGGTTGGGGTTGTTTTTTTGCAGAATTTTACAAAAAACAAAGACAGTGTAAGGTTCGCTGTCAGAGATTGCAGCGGCAAATCGAAAAACAGCAAAGGGGGCTACGAAAAACAAGCAGAGAACAATGGGCAAACACGAAACAGGCAAACGCTTTCTGAATACGCGCCAGCCTGTTTTATCGGGTTTGGTTTATCTTATAATTTGTATTTGGATGAGGAATTTTGCGCTTGCTGAAAAGGCCTGCCTGACACCGCTATTAAGGAAAAGGTAACCAGGCGGTGTACTTGTCCTTGAAAGAAAGGAGAGACTTTCTCGTTCCGGCAGCGGCATTGGCCGCCGGGTCCCTGGAACAATTGAGAACTTTATTTGGTTGGAATTCATAGGACACAAAAAAGCCCGGCAGCCGCGCAATTCCCTCGGCTGCCGGGGTGGCATATCGCTTTATTCCAGCTCAAATGCGCCGGTATACAACTGATAATATTTCCCTTTTTCCTGTATAAGGGTTTCATGGTCGCCGCGTTCAATGATGCGGCCGTTTTCCAGCACCATAATCACATCTGCATTTTTTACCGTAGATAACCGGTGTGCGATGACAAATACCGTCCGGCCGGACATCAGCGCATCCATACCGCTTTGCACAATGGTTTCCGTGCGGGTATCAATGCTGGAGGTAGCTTCGTCCAAAATCATAACCGGTGGGTCGGCTACCGCCGCCCGGGCAATGGAAATCAGCTGCCGCTGTCCCTGGGAAAGCTCCGACCCGTTTGCTGTGAGCATGGTATCATAGCCATTTGGCAGACGGCAGATGAATTCATGGGCGTTTGCAAGACGTGCAGCGGCCTCTACTTCTTCATCGGTTGCCGTTAAATTGCCGTACCGGATATTTTCCCGCACTGTGGCCGTAAACAGGTTGGTGTCCTGCAGAACAATCCCCAGGGAACGGCGGAGATCGTCTTTCCGGATTTTGTTGATGTTAATGCCGTCATATCGGATTTTTCCATCGGCGATGTCATAAAAGCGATTGATCAGATTGGTGATTGTGGTTTTCCCGGCGCCGGTTGCGCCGACAAAGGCAATTTTCTGACCGGGTTCTGCATAAAGGGAAATGTTGTGCAGCACAATCTTTTCCGGGGTATATCCGAAGTCTACATCAAACATCCGCACATCGCCCGCCAGCCTGGTATACGTCAGCGTGCCGTCCTGGTGCGGGTGTCTCCAAGCCCAGATATTGGTTTTTTCCTCTGTTTCGGTCAGATTGCCGGCTTTGTCATATTTCGCGTTAACCAAGGTTACATAACCATTGTCCGTTTCCACTGGCTGGTCAATGAGATCAAAGATACGCTCCGCGCCGGCCAATGCCATAATAATGTAGTTCATCTGCTGGGAAATTTGGCTGATTGGCATAGTAAAGCTGCGGCTCAGTGTGAGAAATGCGGCGATATCCCCCAGGCTGATGGGGCTAAGCCCACTGACTGCCAATGCGCCCCCCAAAAGGGCGATGAGCACATAGGTGATATTGCCCAAGTTTGCCATGATGGGCATTAAAATGTTAGCAAAGGTATTGGCTTTGGTAGCGTTTTCGCAAAGGGCATCATTCAGGGCGTCAAACCCGCGCTTTGCTTCCTCCTCGTGACAGAAAACCTTGACGACTTTTTGTCCCTGAATCATTTCTTCGATATAGCCGTTGACGGCGCCAAGAGATTGCTGCTGTTTTACAAAGTATTTCGCAGAATTCCCGCCAACTTTTTTTACAACGCCCAACATGACAAATACCATTGCCACAACAATCAGAGTCAGGGGAATGCTGAGACGCAGCATAGAAAGAAATACGGCGGTAATGGTAATGATGGAAGAGATAAACTGTGGAATGCTTTGGGAAATCATTTGCCGCAGGGTATCAGTATCGTTGGTGTAGCGGCTCATCAGGTCGCCGTGAGAATGGGAATCAAAATATTGTATGGGCAAAAGCTGCATATGGGCAAACATCTCATCCCGGATTTTTTTAAGAACGCCCTGGGCGATGACTGCCATTGTGCGGGTGTACAGAAAGGCGGATACAATGCCCACGCCGAAAATAATGCCCATTTTCACAATCAGAGCGATGAGACCGGAAAAATCAGGGTTTGCCGCGCCAAGCAGAGGCGTAATATAATCGTCAATCAGTGTACCCAGAAACAGCGAACTGGAGACGCTGGCAACAGCCATCAGAACAATGCAGGCAATGACCAGGAGAAACCGGAATTTATATTGCCAGATATAGGACATCAGGCGGGAAAATGTCTTTTTGCCGTTTTTTGCGCCGCGGCGGCCTGGTTTGGCGGCCTGGTTTGGGGCGGCCGCTGCATTTGTGCGGTTACGCATGGTCCTCACCTCCCTTTCCCTGGGAATTGTATACTTCCTGATAGATGGCGTTGGAGGAAAGCAATTCCTTATGCGTACCCATCGCGTTGATTTTGCCGTTATCCAGCACGATAATTTTATCAGCGTCTTCGATGGAAGCAATACGCTGCGCAATGATGATTTTGGTAGTGTCCGGGATCTCTTCCCGAAATGCTTTTCGGATAAGCGCGTCCGTACTGGTGTCCACCGCGCTGGTAGAATCGTCCAGGATCAGGATTTTTGGTTTTTTCAGCAGGGCGCGGGCAATGCAAAGCCGCTGTTTCTGTCCGCCGGAAACATTGGAGCCGTCCTGTTCAATGTAGGTGTCGTATCCGTCGGGAAATTTTCGGATAAAGTCATCCGCCTGAGCGAGCTGGCAGGCACGGACAATTTCCTCCATAGAGGCGTCTTCCTTGCCCCATTTCAGGTTTTCTGTAATCGTACCGGAAAAGAGTACGTTTTTTTGCAGTACCATTGCCACCGCGTTGCGCAGCGATGTAATATCATAGTCCCGTACATCGACGCCGCCCACAAGAACACTGCCGGCCGTCACGTCGTAAAGCCGGGGAATGAGCTGCACCAGGGAAGTTTTGGAACTGCCGGTGCCGCCGATGATCCCAATGGTTTCGCCGGAACGAATGTCAAGATTGACGCCGGACAGGCAAAGCTTGTTGGCATCCTTGGAATAGCTGAAATCCACATTGTGAAATGTCACCGCACCGTCTTTGACCGAAAGAACCGGTTGGTCCTTGTCCGTCAGATCGCTTTGTTCGGTCAGTATTTCACAGATTCGTTCTGCAGACGCCCGGGACATGGTGATCATCACAAATACCATGGCAAGCATCATCAGGCTCATCAGAATCTGCATGGTATAGGTAATGAGACTGGTCAGCTGCCCGGTGGTCAGTTCCGTCATATTGGTCGTTATAATGATTTTTGCACCAAACCAGGAAATGAGCAGCATACAGGCATAAACGATAAACTGCATCAGAGGCGTGGCGCTTGCCATGATTTTTTCCGCCTTGGTGAAAAGACGGTAAATGCTGCCGGACATCTTGTCAAATTTCTGCGTTTCATAAGGTTCCCGTACAAAAGATTTTACAACCCGAATGCCGCGGACATTTTCCTGCACCACCAGATTCAGGCTGTCATAGGCCTTGAACACCTTTTCAAACAACGGGCGGACAAAATACATAATAAGCCCGAGACCCACCAGCAATACCGGGATCACGCATGCAAAAATGAGTGTCATAGAAGGATTGATCCGAAAGGTCATGATCAGGGAAAATGCAAACATTACAGGCGCTCGTACTGCAATACGGATGATCATCTGGTATGCGTTTTGCAGATTGGTCACATCCGTCGTCAGGCGGGTGACAATGCTGGAGGTAGAAAATTTATCAATATTGGAAAAGGAAAAATCCTGTACCGTATAATACATATCATGCCGTAGGTTTTTGGCGAATCCAGCGGAAGCGGAAGCCGCGTATTTGCCGGAAATTGCGCCGCAGAGCAAGGATAAAAACGCGAACAGCAGCAAGCAAAGGCCCAACTTTACAATGGTGGGCATATGGCCTGCATAGATACCGTCGTCGATGAGATCGGACATAATAAACGGAATGATCACTTCAATAATCACTTCCAGCGTCACAAAAATCGGAGCAAGCAAAGAATCCTTTTTGTATTCCCGAATGGATTTTGCCAGGGTTTTTATCATACAATCCCTCCTGTGAAAAAATTGGCATAAAACAGTAATAATTAGTATACTAACTATTCGATTGTCTGTCAACAATCAAATTGTAAAAAAAGTATGACGCTGGCTCCATACTTTTGGTTGTTCTGTTTTGGCCAATTCCCACTTCGGCGGGGCCGCGAGATGCTGCCGGCAGGAGCGAAAAACAACAAAAAAGCACAGAAAAAGGGAGGAATCCTGGCAGACGAACCTTGAGTTTCCGGCGGCGCTGTGGTATAGTATTCGTATTCCCGCGGAAAGGGGGCGGCAGCGTATGAACCGGCAGTTTGACCCATACCAGAAGATTGAGCGAAGCATTACCAAAAAATACAGAAAGAACATCTGGAATCCGTTTGTGGAGGGGATAAAGCGATATCAGCTGATTCAGCCGGGCGATCGGATTGCAGTGTGCATTTCCGGCGGTAAGGATTCTATGCTGCTGGCGTTTCTGATGAAGCAACTTCACCGCTACAGCGAGATACCGTTTTCGCTGAAATTTCTGTCGATGGATCCTGGCTATGCTCCGCAGAACCGGAAAAAAATCCAGGAGAACGCGGCTTTGCTGCAAATCCCGCTGACAATATTTGAAACCAACATTTTCCGTGTGGTGAATAAAACAGAAAACAATCCATGCTATCTGTGTGCCAGAATGCGCCGGGGGCACCTTTATAATATGGCAAAAGAAATCGGCTGCAATAAGATTGCGTTGGGGCACCATTTCAGCGATGTCATTGAAACCACGCTGCTGGGCTTGCTTTACGGCGGCCAGATGCAGGCGATGATGCCAAAACTCAAGAGCCAAAACTTTGCGGGAATGGAACTCATCCGGCCGATGTACTGTGTGCATGAAGACGCGGTCATCAGCTGGCGGGATTACAATGGGCTCAGTTTTCTGCAATGCGCCTGCCGCTTCACGGAACAGATGTGGGAAAGCGGAGACGGCGTGGGGGAATCCAAGCGGCAGGAAATCAAGCAGCTTATCCGGGAATTGAAAAAGACCAATCCCAATGTGGAAAAAAGCATTTTTAATAGCTTTCATGCAGCCAATGTGGATACGATGATCGGATATAAGCTGAAGGGAGTGCGGCATTCCTTTTTGGAACAGTATGAAGCATCGGAGGAGGAGAACCTATGATGGGGCAGTTCACACGGACAAAAATGCTGTTGGGAGAAGAAGGAATGCAGCGGCTGCAAAACGCCCGGGTGGCGGTGTTCGGAATCGGCGGCGTCGGCGGCCACTTGGCGGAAGCGCTGGTGCGCAGCGGGGTTGGGCATCTGGATCTTGTGGACAACGATACGGTATCGGAAACCAACCTTAACCGGCAGATTATCGCGCTGCACAGCACCATAGGACAGCTTAAGGTCCAGGCGGCCAAACAGCGGTTTCTGGACATTAACCCGCAGGCAGACATTCAGACGTATCCGGTATTTTTCACAGAGGACACCGCGGCTGCATTTGATTTTGCCCAATATGATTATGTGGCGGACGCCATTGATACCGTGTCCGGAAAAATAGAGCTCATTGTGCGGGCGCAGGCAGCGGGAGTTCCGGTGATCTCTTCGATGGGCGCCGGAAATAAATTGTATCCGCAATGTTTTGAGGTGGCAGATCTCTTTGAAACTTCTGTGTGTCCTCTGGCCAGGGTAATGCGGCAGGAACTGCGAAAGCGGGGCATCCGCCGCTTAAAGACCGTGTATTCCAGAGAGCCGGCCAGAGTGCCGGTATGGCGGGGGGAAGAAGCGGCGCCGGCTGGCCGGCGGGCACTGCCCGGCAGCCTGGCGTTTGTACCATCGGCGGCTGGTCTTGTGATGGCAGGAGAAATAATCCGGGACTTGGCACAGATTTCATAACAAAAGCACAGGGAAGGCTCCCTGTGCTTTTTTGTCGGTCAGCTGCTGAAATCCTCCAGAAAAAGGGTAAGTTCCAGTTCGGTATAAATTGGAATGCCAGCCACAATTTTTTGCTGATCGGCTTCTGTCAATGTACGCAGATGGACCGGCAGCATTTTATACGGCGTAGTATCTTCCGGGAGAAACAGCGCCGCATAGCCGTCATATGCTCGGATGATGTACAGCGGTTCTTCCGCTGCGGCGGAGGCCGATACTTCTGTCTCTGGCAGCGGAGCTGGCGTGGCAGAATCTGCGGAGGAATACGCAAGGAGCATGACGGCGAGAATAAGAATGGTGCCGGATATGACGATGTAATTTTTATACATAGCGCGTCACTCTTTTCATATATGATATATTTCTTCTATGATTTTTTCCATTTTTGTGCAAATTATTCATAAAATGTGAACTTTTTTGAAAGGATTTGCACTTGAAAATAGAATGTGCTATAATGAACGCGGGTTCGCGCAAGCCAAAACGGGAATATGCCCCGCCGGCTCCGGCGCAGTTTTTCAACTCGTTTACCACAATCATGCGGAGAAAAAGGGTACTGTAATTCCGCACAACAGATGGTTTGATACAATTTCAGGTTCCATCCAGGGAGGGAGCACATGACAAAACAAAAACGCGGCCGCGGCGGCAGAGTGAAGCGAATTGTGATTTCAGTTGTCTTGGTTGCCTTAATGACAATTGCGATCTGCGCGATAGCGTTTGCGCTGTATGTCAATAAATACATCAACCCCAATGTGGACATCGAAATCGCGGATTTCAGTATGGATTTGACCAGCGTCATTTATTATCAGGACAAGGAGTCCGGCGAATGGCTGGAATTGGAATCCCTCCATGGGTCGGAAAACCGTGTGTGGGTAGACCTTGTGGATATACCAGAAAATCTCAGCGACGCGTTTGTGGCGATTGAAGATCACCGGTTTTATAAGCATAAGGGCGTTGACTGGCGGCGAACGATAGGCGCTGTGGTCAATTGGATTATGCCGTCCAATTCCAAAGCCGGCGGCGGATCAACGATTACCCAGCAGCTGATTAAAAATATTACGGATGAAAACGATTATTCCGTCAAGCGGAAGCTGACGGAAATTCTGCGCGCCCTGCATTTGGAGAAGAAAACCGGCGACAAGGATAAAATCCTGGAACTTTATCTCAATACCATTTATCTGGGGCGGAACAGTTATGGCGTGCAGACGGCGGCAGAGACGTATTTTGACAAGGAAGTAAGCGCGCTCAGCCTGGCGGAGTGTGCCTTGCTGGCAGGCATTACCAACAATCCGTCTTATTACGATCCCTTCAATTATCCGGAACATGCCAAAGAACGGCAGGAACTGATTTTGGACCGGATGGCGGAAGAAGGCTACATTACGGAAGCCGAGGCGGCGGCTGCGAAACAGCAGGAACTGGTATACAAATCCAGGGAAAGCACAGCGGCGGACAACACGCCCTACAGCTACTTTGTGGATACGGTTATCCGTGACGTTACCAACGATTTGATTCAGGAAAAAGGATATTCCAGGCAGTATGCGGAAACACTGGTAAAGTCCGGCGGGCTGCAGATTTATTCCACGGTGGACATAGACATCCAGCAGATTATGGAAGAAGAATACTCCGATCCGGACAATTTTCCGGACATTTCGCAAAATGGGGAATCACCCCAAAGCGCAATGGTGATTATCGATCCTTATACCGGGGATCTGAAAGGGGTTGTGGGCGGCCGTGACCCGGATGAAAAAGACAGCTTGTCGCTGAACCGGGCAACCCAGTCCAGACTTTCTCCCGGTTCCTCTATCAAGCCGGTTTCTGTATACGGCCCGGCGGTGGATTTGGGGCTGATCACGCCATATACGGTGTATGAGGATTCCCCGTTTATGAAATTAAACGGTGTGGACTGGCCGAAAAATGAGGACCGCACATACCGGGGCGATATCACGGTGCAAACTGCCATTCAGAAATCGATCAATACCGTCGCGGTAAAAATACTGGACGATATTACGCCGGAAATTTCCTACCAGTACCTGACCGAGCGGTTTGGGCTTTCCACGCTGTCTGCTGACGACATTAACTACAGTCCTCTGGCACTGGGCAGCTGCAGCGTAACAGTACGGGAGCTTACCAACGCCTACAGTGCCTTTTTGAACGATGGAATGCTGTGCCAATGCAGAAGCTACACCAAGGTGCTGGACGATGACGGCGGCATTGTAATGGAGAAAAGTACAGACCCGTCTATTGTATTTGACAATGAAAAGACATCGTATGTTATGACTTCTTTGCTGGAAAGCGTATGCACCAGCGGCACCGGTAGAATTGCAAAGCTCAGCGGGATGTCCACCGCCGGCAAAACGGGAACCACATCCTCCAATAAGGACCGTTGGTTTATTGGATTTACCCCATATTATGTCGGCGGCGTATGGTTTGGTTACGACAGCGGATACGGTCTGCCCAGCCTTTCCAGAAATCCCAGCGCGGTGCTTTGGAAAGCTGTTATGCAGCGTGTGCATGACGATCTGCCCAATGTGGATTTTGATACTGGCGACGTCAGCAATTATGAGAGCTGTACGTATTGTACCATTTCTGGACTGCTGCCTGCAGAAGGCTGTCCGACGGCCACTGGAACCTTCTATAAAGGCGACCAGCCTACAGAAACCTGTCCCGGCGGGCACCAAACCGAACCGGAACCGACGGATCCGGATGTAGATCCGGAAGATCCAAACGCGCCAACCGATCCGTCTATTCCGGTAGAACCAATTGATCCAACCGAGCCAACCGATCCGGTAACGCCGCCGGTGGACCCGGTAACACCACCGGACCCGGTAACACCGCCAGTTGATCCGGTGACACCGCCGGACCCGGTGACGCCCACCGATCCCAATCTGCCGGCGGATCCGGAGGCATAGCTTGGGCGGTGCAGGAAGAAAGTTTTGGAAAAAAGCGGGGAATCGCATTGAAATGCAGTGGGTTTTACGCTATAATAAAAACGGTTTAAGCGGCAGGCAGCATGCTGTGCCGCTTCGGCCGCGGCTTGCGTGCTTTTTGCATCCAAAAGCCGCAGTTGGCGTCCATACAGTTGGTTACGGTATCCTGCAAGGCTGCACTAGTCGGGGAGGCAGCGGTGCCCTGTAACCTGCAATCCGCTATAGCAGGGATGAATCCCGCAAGGAGGGATTGGTATGTGCCGTTTGCCCTTTATCGAGAACGATGAGAATGCGGTCCTGCGCAACAGGAAACTGTGAACCATGTCAGGCGGGGAACCGAGCAGCATTAAGCAGAACTTCTTGTGTGCCGCAGAATTGCCGTATTTGAGTTTGAAAGCCAAAGGTTAGCGGGCATATGCCTTTTTCGATTTGCGGTGTGCGGTCTTGCAGGGTATCGTAACCAGAACAGAACAAGCAAGCGGACAATGAAAATTGTCCGCTTTCCAATATACGGGGGAGGCTGTGAAATTGATGTATCAGGCGTTGTATCGGAAATGGCGGCCGCTGGTTTTTTCGGATGTAGTGGGGCAAAAACATATTACGGATACGCTGCGAAATCAACTGATTTCCGGCAAGCTTTCTCATGCCTATCTGTTCACCGGCACCCGCGGAACGGGAAAGACCACATGTGCCAAGATTTTAGCCCGGGCGGTGAATTGTGAACAATTGACGCCTACCGGGGATCCATGCAATCAATGCCCTTCCTGCCGCGGCATTTTGGACGGCAGCATTTTGGACGTGGTAGAGATTGATGCAGCGTCCAATAACGGCGTGGATAATATCCGGGATATTCGAGACGAGACAAGATATACGCCGGCGAATGTAAAAAAGCGGGTGTATATCATCGACGAAGTCCATATGCTGTCCCAGGGCGCGTTTAACGCACTGTTGAAAACTTTGGAGGAGCCGCCGGCACATGTACTGTTTGTGCTGGCGACAACGGAACTGCATAAGGTTCCGGCAACCATTTTATCCCGCTGCCAGCGGTTTGATTTTCGGCGGATTGCCGACCAGGACTTGGTGGGGCGTCTGTGGGAGGTGGCGGAAAAAGAATCCATTGCAATGACGGAAGGCGGCGCACGGGCGGTTGCCCGGCTGGCAGATGGCTCCATGCGGGACGCGTTGTCCATTTTGGACCGGGTGTACAGCGGCAGCGGCGAGGTGATTGACGAGGCCAGGGTGGCAGCGCAGGTGGGAATTCTGGAGGATGACGACGCGGCGCGGCTGTTGCAGGGAGTAATAGACCATGCGTATGCCTCCAGCATAGAAATCCTGGACGAATGTTACCGCGGCGGAAAGGATTTGAGCGGCGTATTTACACAGCTGCTGGAATTGATACGGGACGTTTTGCTGTATAAAACCGCCGGCGAGGCGATGACGCCCGCAACCTCCAACAGCATAGAGCGCATTGCTTCGCTGGGGGAAGGAATATCGCCTTCCCGGCTCATTGCCTATTCCGATGCCATCCAGCAAAGCCTTTTGCGGATGGCAAAGGCACAGAATAAAAAGGTGGAAGCGGAAGTTTGCATGATCCGTCTGTGTCGGCTGTCAGGCGAGCATCTGAACGACCTTGCCGGAAGGGTTGAGGAATTGGAAGCGCGATTGCGGCAGGGTGCGGTGGTGTCCGCCGGGAAACCGGAGGTCGCGGAGCATCCCGGAAAGAAGCCGGCGAAAAAAGCGCTGGGACAAACTGCGGAGAGTAAAAACGATGCGCCGCAGAAGGAAGCGGCCCCCCAGCCTGTCTCGGTTGAGTCGGTGAATTGGGAAGAAATCCTCCGGGCGCTGCCGGATACGGTGAATATCGCGGTGCGTACCAATCTGAGAGTGTCGTCCGGCGCCGTGCTTCGGGACGGAAAGCTGGTAGTGCTGGCGCAGGATCCGGTAACCTATATGCTGACAAAACCGCAGGAGGTCAAAGACGCCATTGCCGCCGCCGCCAGGAAAGTGCTGGGACGGACGGTTATGGTGGAAGTAAAGGAACAGCAGGAAGATCAAAAAAGCGCAATTGATGCGGTGCTGGATAAGGCGCAGAAACTTCAAATAAAAACAACCAAATTTTAAGTGTGTTTAGGAGGAAAAACAATGGCGAAAGGAAGAGGCGGATTTTCCGGAATGGGCGGCATGAATATGCAGGCTATGATGAAACAGGCGCAAAAGATGCAGGCGGATATGCTGAAAGCACAGGAAGAACTTGCCAATCGGGAGTATGAAGCGGCAGCTGGCGGCGGCGCTGTAGTGGCAAAGGTAAAGGGCAACCATGAACTGGTCTCTTTGGCCATTCAGCCGGAAGTAGTAGATCCGAACGATGTGGAAATGCTGCAGGATTTGATTCTTGCGGCGGTCAATGAGGCGCTGCGTACAGCAGAAGCTTCATCTGCGGAACAAATGAAGAAAGCTACCGGCGGCATGAACATTCCGGGTATGCCGGGATTGCTTTAAGTCGGAACGGCCTATGGATTCATTTTCACCGTCCGTTGAAAAACTCATCAATGCCTTTGCAAAACTGCCGGGCATCGGACGAAAAACAGCCCAACGCCTGGCGTTTTATGTGCTCAATCTGCCGGCGGCGGAAGCGGAACAGTTCGCAAACGCGATTTTGGACGCAAAAAAGACCGTTACGTTCTGCAAAACGTGCCAGAATCTTGCCGATACCGATCTTTGCAGCATTTGCGGAAGCCCGGTGCGGGACCGGTCGGTTATCTGTGTGGTGACCAGTCCAAAGGATGTGGCGCAGTTTGAAAAGACCAGAGAATACAACGGACTTTATCATGTGCTCCATGGAACAATTTCCCCGCTGAACAACGTAGGGCCGGATGATATTAAGATACGGGAACTTCTGGAACGTCTCACCGACGACAAGATCCGGGAAGTGATTATTGCCACCAATCCCGATACAGAGGGTGAAGCCACCGCTATGTATCTGTCCCGGCTCATCAAGCCTTTTGGCATAAAAGTAACCCGGCTGGCTTATGGAATCCCGGTTGGCAGCAACCTGGAATATGTGGATGAAGTTACTTTGATGCGGGCATTGGAAGGCAGACGAGAGCTATAAAAGACAATTCATGTGCATCCTGACGAAAACAAACTGGGATTCTTGTTATATTTTGCATATGTTTTTTCGTACCAATCATTGACAAATCACGGTTTATGCCATATCATATATGATATAAAGTAACCAATATTATCATGATATCACAGAGAGTTGTTCATCTTATGTTCAACAAATGCCTGAAGGCGGAAAGGGATTTTCGCCAGGACAGGGAAATCCGGGATAGTATGTTGTGATAGGTTAAAAGTTATCGGCAGTGAAACCATGAGTGGAGGTAAAAGTATGAAAGTAGCAGTAATTGGTTCCGGCACAATGGGCATGGGCATTGCCCGGGCATTTGCCCAGGTAGAGGGCTATGAGGTTGCGCTGTGCACCGTGACAGGAAAAGGTTTGGATGCGAAGCGGGCAAAGTTTATGAAGCCGCTGGAAAAACTGGTGGCAAAGGGAAAGCTTACCCAGGAAGCGATGGACGCTATTATGGCAAGAGTTACCTTTGCGGCGGTAGACGGCGCTGCGGAAAGCGATCTTGTCATTGAATGTGTGCTGGAAGATATGGAGACCAAAAAAGACCTGTTTGAAAAACTGGATGCAGTTTGCAAGGCGGACGCTATTTTTGCAACCAATACTTCCTCGCTGTCCATCACAGAAATTGATAACAGCATCAAACGGGAACTGATCGGAATGCACTTTTTTAATCCGGCAGACCGTATGAAGCTGGTGGAAGTGATCCCCGGCATTAATACGCCCAAGGAACTGGTGGATAAAGTGTGCAAGATTTCGGAGGAAATCGGAAAAACACCGGTTATCGTGAACGAAGGTCCGGGCTTTGTTGTAAACCGTATCCTGATCCCGATGATCAACGAGGCAGTCAGCATTTATGCGGAAGGCATTGCCACAGTGGAAGGCATTGACACGGCAATGAAGCTTGGTGCGAACCATCCGATGGGTCCCCTGGCGCTGGGAGACTTGGTTGGACTTGACGTTTGTCTTGCAATTATGGAAGTGCTCTATTCCGAAACCGGCGATCCGAAGTATCGTCCGCATCCGCTGATGAAGAAAATGGTGCGCGGCGGCCTGCTTGGTATCAAGAGCGGCAAGGGATTCTATGACTATACCAAGTAAACGCGCTTTGTTATAGCAAGCGTTACAATGCAGCCGACAGTCATTCGACTGTCGGCTTTTGTATGGCAGCTGTTTTGTGCTGCAGCAAGCCGCCACAGGGCGCGGCAGGAAGAAAAAACGGCAAACAGAGTTTTTTTGCAATTACCACTTGCGTTAACGCGGGAAATAAGATATAATAAAAAACGGTATTTTTGCCGGTGTGATGGAATTGGCAGACGTGCTGGACTCAAAATCCAGTGGTGGCGACACCGTACCGGTTCGACCCCGGTCACCGGCACCAAAGCAATATAATCCGAACCAAATCTTCCTAATTGGAGATGGGTTCGGATTATTGCTTTTCTTTGACCGTTACGAAACCACCCATTTCCGCAACGGGGTGCGGCATTTCAAGGTAGTAAATTCGGCAGAAGCCTAAATTGATGCGTAATCCGGGTGGCGGAAAGAATAGAGGGAAGAAAATAGGTAATCGATTCCAGGAGGTTAACTGTGCAAATTTCAGATAAGAAGAAGTACTATGAACTTTCTGCTAAATTTTTGTTAGAGGAATTATTTGGGTATGATTTAGAGAAAAGCGAACACCCGGATTTTCATGACCGCACAAAAAGCATCGGAATTGAAGTTACACAGGCTATGTCCAAACAAGAAGGTGAAATGATAGGATTTACAGAAGAAATTAAGGATAAAAAATTGGTGGATATTTCAGCTAATAAAATAGAGAACTTCGAAAAATTAGGCGGAAAAATATTTGAACGGAATGGAGTTAAATGGATTTCTTTTGGAGATAATTTAGTTTCTATAGATCGGTTAATTGCTGCAATTAATCGAAAGCAAAAGAAACTATCTTCAAAGCATTTTACTATTTATCAAAGTAACCAACTATTTTTGTTTTCTGATAGAGCCCCTATTAAACGAAATCATGTCGAAGCTATTGTAAAGGGACTGGCGCCCAATTCGACACAGGTCTCTTTTGATCTAATTCATATTTTGAGCATATCTTCACTATGGACTTTCTCTCCTGATTCGATTGAATCGATAATATACAGAAAAATCCCAAAAGAGATTCTGTATCAGATGAGTACAATGTTGGCCCAATAGAAAAGGTGGCAGCCGTTATTTTACGGTTGCCACCTTTTCTATTGCCCGAATAATTTCTTCGGTTAATTCAACATATGGCTCTGAAAAGCCGCTTAATGCTTTCTGGACAGGATCAGATAGCTGTGCAAAAGAGGTTTTGCCCAAAAGCAGATAATCAGCAGACAAGTCAAACCGGGCGCAAATCTTGAAAAGAGTATCGGCAGACATTCCTTTTTTTCCATTTTCGATCTCTGCGAGGAACTGCGGCGAAATGCCGACCTGTTCCGCAAACTGTTCTCTTGTCAATTCCATTTGTGAGCGAATTCGCCTCAGTCGCTTGCCGACTTGCTCTAAAGATAATCCTTTCACCGCCTCACCTCCAAACAATAGTATTATAACTATTGCTTTCAGCGTATTAAATAAGCTATAATATATATAATACGCTATTAGCGTAAAATATACTATAATTATAGGAGTGGTTGGATGCTGTACGAATTTAAGGGTTACGATGGCCAAATCGAATTGTACGAAAATAAAATTGTGATTAAACGGCAAGGATTTGCTCGCTTAACAAGAGGCTTCTCTTTAGGGGACAAAGAAATCTATCTAAAAAGCATAAGTGGTATACAAGTGAAGAAGCCTGGCATGCAGGCCGGATATATCCAATTTATTTTCCCCGGATCGAAAGAGAGCAAAGGAGCTGGCATCATGAAGGCTGCAACAGACGAAAACGCCGTAATGTTTCAAGGAGGTCAGCCAAAATATCAAGAGGCATTGAAGCTGAAGATGTTGATTGAGGGGCTGATTCAGCAATCATCGGGAGGACAGACATTTTCTGAAGCTGACGAATTAGCAAAATTCAAAGGTCTGTTAGATGCTGGTGCGATTACCGAAAATGAATATCTCAATGCAAAAAAGAAACTATTAGGTGACGGTAATGTACTTTTGGCGGACAAACCTATAAACAGGAATACATATACCCCTTTGTCTCCCATGGGACAACAATCATATAGCCATCCCAATAATGGGGGTTCATCGAAAAGCGGTTTGCGCAAAAGCATGAAGGTCTGGATGATTGCCTGTTTGATATTTGCTGGCTTATCTGTGCTGACGGGAGCAATAGCCCAAATCCCCGCTATGGGAATCAGTATGTTTTGCTTCTTTGGTGTATTGGCTGCCATGTTTTTTGTGCTTGCCAAATCTCTCAAAGGGAATCCATTTATTCTGGGGAAAGATAGCGGTATGAAGAAAGCTGTCTTTGTCCCGCTCTGTATCCTTGCAGCCTTTCTCATTTTTGGAATTACGGCAGGGGCAAGTAGCAGTTCACCCGCCTCACAAGATGAGAAGGAAAGTATAGTCGAGAAAACCGAACAATCTGATGCAGATTCCGAGAATACTCTACCAGTAATGACGGCTACGCTTTCGGACGTACAGGAATGGTATGAAGCCCAAATGCCGAGCGTAAGTCAGTTACTGATTGAATATGTACAATCAGTAAAGGGACTTTCTAACATGAATATTACTGAAAGTACCTTCCGCTTTGGGGAAGATTCTGGGTGGTATGATTGTCACTACACATTATATTTCACTTGCAAAGTCGATGGAGTTGCTTGCACAGGTGAAGCCAGAGGATTTTTGAAATATCAAGACACCACTCTAAATTGGTTCCATTTTGAAATCTTCCGAGATGCTGATTGGGTAACAATCGTTGAACATTATGATGACAGTTACGACCAAATCATTGAGGACTATTACAAGGAATTAGAAGCACAGTACAGTTAATATCTTAGCAAATAGCAAAAACAGCCGATACCGTCCCGCTCGGCCTTGCTGAATGGTAATCAAGGCGGGCAAGCCCAAATGGTGCTTACCCGCCCTTTTGAATTTTGGGAGAACGGGAACCGCTACTTCTGCATCCGCGTTCCCCTCTAAAACCTAAAAACAGGTTCGGATTTAGATTGTTCAACCGGCACCAAAACGGAGCAAGCGTTTATCGCCTGCTCCGTTTTCTATTGCAAGAGCAAGGCGCAGAGCATCAGCGACTTTGCTCCAATATGCATTTGCGATGCTGTCAAAATTCGCAGGAAAAGGGGCAGCAGTAGGAAAAGGAAAATTACATTGCCCTGAGGATAGACATATGATAAAATAAAAGAAAGCGCATAGTATAAAAAGATTGCGGAGGGATATGTGTTATGGCAGTTGCTGCACTGGTATTAGGAATTTTGACAATTCTCTTTATGTTTATTCCTTATGTGGGCTGGTTGGGAGTATTATTTGGCATTTTAGCGATTATTTTCGGCGCGTTAGGGAGAAAACAGCCGCATATGCGGGGAATGGCAACGGCCGGCTTTGTATGCGGGATTGTGGGCACGGCGCTGGGGGCAATTGTGCTGATTGCCTGCGCTGCCTGCGTTGGCGCAGTGGGCACTGCCGCAGGGCTGGGGTTCGCCGACGTGGCAAATGACATGTATCGTGTGTCTGTCGGCAGTTGAGCCAGATGGCACCGGTTGCGCAGCTGCTGCAATATGGAATTTCTGCCTATGGGCTTTGCATTGTGCTGGGTGCCGGCCTTGCAGTACTGTATGCGGCCGCTTCCGGGCAGCGGCGGGGTCTATTGTGGGAAGATATTGCGGTTGTCGCCTTTTGCGGCATAGGATTTGGCTTTTTGGGCGCAAAACTGCTCTATTTGTTTACGGCGTTCTCACCAGCGCAGCTTTGGCTGCTTGTCCGCAGGGGAACGTTTGACGTGGTACTGTCCGGTGGATTTGTATTTTACGGCGGCCTGTGTTTGGGTGTTTTGGGGTGTCTGTTGGGAGCGAAACTGACCAGGGCCGATCCGGGGGCGCTGGAGGATACCTTGGCCACGGCTTTGCCGCTGGCGCATGGCATGGGAAGAATCGGCTGTTTTTTTGCGGGCTGCTGCTATGGAATACCTACAAAATCGCCGGTGCATGTCCTGTACGAAACCGCAGCCGGCGGCGCACCGATTGGGATACCGCTGGCGCCGGTGCAGCTGATGGAGGCAGGGTTGCTGTTTGGCCTGTTCGGCCTCCTGGCAGTTTTTGGAGAAAAGATACCGCGGCGGGTGTTTCCGGTTTATTTGATGGCATATGCAGGCATTCGACTGGTGACGGAACGGTACCGGGGAGACGCTGTGCGGGGCATGCTGTATGGAGTATCCACTTCTACATGGATTAGCACAGCGGTCCTGCTGGCTGGCGTACTGTTGCTGCTGCATCGGATTCGGAATTGGAAAAACTGTATCCGGCAGGCAAAGAGCGGACACTGAAAAGTTTACAATCTATCCATGCGATCTCCTTGGTTTTATGCTATACTAAAAACAGGCCAAGATGGACAGGAGGAATGTGTGATGGCATTTTTGGACAAAATTAACAGCTTGGCAAAGGGAGCAGGAGACCTTGCCAAAACGGCTGGCAGCAAGACCAGCGACGCCATTGAGACCGGCAAACTCAATATGAAAATACGCGGCGAGAGAAACGCAATTGATGCATTCTATCAGAAAATCGGTGCTTTTTATTATGGAAAGCATGCGGCGGGAGAGCCGCTGGAACAGGACGTGCTGGCGATCTGCGCGCAGATTGATGCCGCCAACACCCGGATTTCCCAGTTGGAGGCGGAAATCGTCAAGCTGAAAGGCGGCAGCGGCGAGACGGCGGGGGAAGAAACGCCGGGCGCAGCAGAAACATACTGTCCGCAGTGCGGCGCAAAGCTTACCGGAGAGGAAAAGTTTTGCAGTCAGTGTGGTACAAAAACTTCGGAATAAGACAAAAAAGCACCCAGATGAATGGGTGCTTTTTTATAAAAGGATGCGATGATATGGTGCATATTTATTATGGAGATGGCAAAGGGAAAACCACCAGCGCGGCAGGCCTTGCCCTCCGGTGTGCAGGACAGGGGAAACGGGTGGTATTCTGCAGTTTTTTAAAGGACAATACTGCCGGAGAACGAAAGGCCTTGGAACAGACGGCGGGCGTTACGCTGCTGCCGGCGCCGAATGCCATGAAATTTGTAGTTCAGATGACGGAGGAAGAAAAGGCTGCCTGCCGGACCGCTTGCGCCAATCTGCTGCGGACAGCATTTGCCGCGGCACAGGGGAAGGATATGCTGGTGCTGGACGAAGTGATTGGCGCGGTGGAGACCGGGATGGTGGAGGAAGACCGGCTTTTGTCGTATCTTCCGGTACCGTTTGAATTGGTGCTCACTGGAAGAAACCCAGGGAAAAAATTGCTGGAACAGGCGGATTATCTATCGGAAATCTGTAACAGAAAGCATCCCTTTGATCAAGGCGTACCGGCAAGAAAGGGGATCGAGTTTTAACATCCCCCGGTTGTCGCGGCGGTTCCGGCATTCCTTTTGGAGGAGAAGTTTCTGTACCATCCCAGCTGCGGGAATGACGGTGCCGCCCAGACGGGGATGTTCCACGGTGCCTCACCGTCAAACCAAACGCCCAAAACCGGATTTAAAATCGGCTCCGACACGGTGATGACGGCAGTTCCCGGGATGGAAACATACAGAATGGCGTTGGAATATAAAACACAGGGTATACCGACCGGTATCATGTCCAGGACAAGGATGCCCGGCGTGCTCGCCTATTGGATTTGGTGCATAAAAGGGGTATAAGGAAAAAAGGTCGGTAAATTGCTCCAAAACCGATGCTGCGCCGGGTGGATGGCGATTGAGCATCCAAAATGCACCGAAGCCAACGCTGGAGTACAGCCCAAACAGATTGGCTGCCATAGAACCGCCGGAAAGCAGCCGCACCATTCCGCCAAGGATAGCGGCGATGGAAATAATATCCCGTTTGTAAACCAGTCCCGAAGCAGCAAAACTAAACACAGCAGAATATACCGGGGCGTTGTATTTCAGCAAAATCGCATCGGCGGCGGTTCGTTGGATAGAGAACACAAAGCCGCAACCATGCCGGCATATTGGCAAGGGGCGGAAAGCTGAATTCTTGAAAATCTGAAACTCGGACGCCGAAAAAAAACAACAGCAGAGTAAAGGCCGCAATCGGGCTGCGCCTTTCCGCGGCGGAAAGGCGTCTCAGGCAAGAACCTTGACGAGAACGCCGCCCAGACGGCATAATACAGGCACTGCAGCCAGCAAACATACCCCTTTGTTTCGATGGAGAAAAGAAGTTCCCTTCCAAACGCCGTCAAAAGCAGGGTACCATGGCGTGGAAAACGCAATCCTGATATGTAAACCAAAAAATAAATAAGGTTGACATGTGCAGAGGAATATGGTATATTGTTTCCAGTGTATGGGAGGGAATCGTATGGAACGAACCATAGAAATTCGAAAAAAGAAACTTCAAACGAGAGATTATTGCTACATTGCGCTGTTTGCGGCAATTATTTCCGTATGCGCATGGATCAGCATCCCGATGACAGTGCCCTTTACTCTGCAGACGTTTGCAGTGTTTGTTACGGTGGGGCTTCTGGGCTGCAAGCGAGGGACATTGACGGTTTTGGTATATATTGCCCTTGGCGCCATTGGCGTTCCGGTGTTCTCCGGGTTTACCGGCGGCATTGGCGCGCTGTTCGGCAAAACAGGCGGATATATTCTGGGTTTTTTGTTGACCGCTGTAGTAGGCGGCATCTTGGTGGACAAATTTGGGAAAAGCACCAAATGCCTGGCGGCAGCGATGACAGTCGGACTGATCTTGTGCTACTTATTCGGTTCGCTGTGGTTTATGGCGATTTATACCGCTGGGACAGAAGGCGGCATTGGCTTGGTAAGCGTGCTGTCTATGTGCGTCATTCCGTTTATTCTTCCAGATCTTGTAAAGATGGCAGTGGCAATCCTGCTGGTAAAAGGGCTTTCCAAACATATGCGGCTGTAAAGAGGACCCCTCGGACGCTTCTGAAATGTCCGAGGGGTTTTAACGCTGGCATATGGGAGGAAATCAGGTTGGAAAGAAACCGAACGATCTTGCGGTCCGCCCGCAGGATAAAATCCTGTAAATCCTATGGGTATTTGTTGCAAAAGACGGCGGATTATGCTATGATTGTCTTAGTTTAAATAACTGGAGGCATAGTATGGAACAGAAAAAAATTGCTGGCTATAAGGCGGCGGAATATATTGAAGACGGTATGACCCTTGGACTGGGGACAGGCTCCACTGCGTTTTATCTGGTAGAACGGGTGGGCCAGCTGGTAAAGCAGGGTATGAAGCTGGAAGCTGTGGCAACATCGGCCGCAACCGAAAAGCAGGCAAGGGAACTGAACATCCCGCTGCGCTCCATTGACGAGGTGGATCACATTGATCTTGCCATTGACGGCGTGGACGAAATCGATGGCGCGTTCAACGCAATCAAAGGCGGCGGCGGCGCGCTGTTTCGGGAAAAAATCGTGGCGACCCTGGCAGATCGTGTCATTTGGATTATGGACGAAAGCAAGCTGGTGGACAGCATTGGCAATTTCCATCTGCCGGTGGAAATTCTGCCGTACGGCCATACCCAGGTGCTGCGCACGATGGAGGAGCTTGGCCTGAAGCCGGTTCTCCGCATGCGGGACGGAAAGGTGTTTGTCACAGACAACGGCAACTACATCGCGGACCTGCACCTTGGCGCGCCGATGGATATTTCGGGCGTGAAAGAAAAACTTGCCTCCATTGTGGGCGTGTTGGAAACCGGCCTGTTCCTGAATATGTGCGAGCGTATTGTAGTGGGAACGGACAACGGCGCAAGAGTCATCGAAAACCAGAACAAGTAATGGGAATTGGTTCCCGTCTAAAAAAGCAGAGACAAATGTCTCTGCTTTTTTATTTGGAAAAACGTTGGTTGGAGGCTGTCACAGCTTGCGGGACTAAAACGGGCAGTTTACCCGGGGCTTGTCTTCCCTGTCATAACGGTCCAGATGGGAAAAGTCATGGTGCAGGGCAGATGCCCGGACAAGGGCACGGCGGCCATACCGCTGGCGTATATCGTCAGCCGCGGCGTCAAGGGCATAGTGCCGGAAGGATTCTTCCTCAAACAGAGAAAGCTGCCTGCAAGTGCTTTCGGTAAGGGAGGCAAGGCGTACGCCCAAAAGGCGGATGGGTTTTCCATTCCAAAGACGGTCAAACAGGGAGCATACCGTATGAATCAGCAAGTCGGTGGCGTCTGCAGAACAGACTAGGGCCTTTTGCCGGCTGGCAGCGGTAAAATCTCCATATTTTATCTGTACGCTCACCAAACGGCACGCAAACCCCTCGCGCCGCATGCGGGAGGCTGTGCTCTCGCACAGGGGAAGAAGTGCGAAATGCGCGTCCTCCCGGGAGGAAACGTCTGCGGGCAGGGTGGCGGAGTTGGAAAAGCTTTTGGGCGGTATGGTATGGTTGGGAACCACTGGAGCAGTATCCAGTCCGTTGGCATATCCCCACACCAGAAGCCCTTGTTTCTTCAGATGACGGTATAAAAAATCACGATCCGCGGCGGCAAGCTGACCGATGGTGTAAATTCCCCGCCGCTTCAGAGCGGCTTCGGTTGCCCGGCCTACCATAAACAGATCCCGGACCGGCAGCGGCCAGAATTTTTTTTGTAGTTCCCATGGGAAGAGTGTATTGGTGGCGTCAGGTCTCCGAAGTTCTCCGGCCATTTTCGCAAGCAGTTTGTTTGTACCTACCCCAATGTTGACGGTAAAGCCAAGTTCGGCAAAAATCCGGCGGCGAATGGCATCGGCACACTGGACGGGATCGCCGCAGATTGCCTGCATCCCGGTATAATCCAAAAAACATTCGTCGATGGAATATCGCTCGATCACTGGAGAATATTCGCACAAAATTTGATACATACGGTTGGAGAATTCCATATACAAAGAATATTCCGGAGGGAAAACCGCCAGAGAGGGACATTTTTGCCGGGCGGAAACCAGCGTTTCTCCTGTGACAATGTGAAATTGTCGGGCAGGCTCGGATTTGGCCAGTACAATGCCTTTCCGAGCCTGCTCGTTTCCGCCAATGACAGAGGAGATGGTGCGGATATCCAGGGGATCTCCCTGGGAAAGCCGGTTCACCGCGCTCCATGAGAGAAAGGCTGCATTTACATCGATGTGAAAAATAATGCGTTGATACCCCATAACATCCTCCAAAAAAGAACAAATGTTCGAATATAGTATACCGCAATACCTGCCGAAAGTAAATGGAAATTTTATCCACCTGTGCGGCGGCATGAGAATTGCACCATAGACTGTACGGAAAAAGGCAGAGAAAAAGCAAAGAAAACATGAATTTTATAACAAATTCCTTGAAATATATAGTAAAATATGCTAAAAAGTGGTATACTAATTTTATCTATCGCATTTTGACGGAAAGGCTTTGCACAGATGGAACAAAACGAACAGAAAAAAGAGAAAGCGCTGCTTGTCGGATTGCGCACCGGCGTGTTTTCTTCCGACGAAAACTCCGATGAAGATACGCTGGAAGAACTTTCCGCTCTGCTGAAAACCGCAGGAGGAGTATGCGTCGGCAGCATGCTGCAAACACGCCAGGCCCCGGATCCGAAATTTTTCGTGGGGGAAGGCAAAGCGGAAGAAATTCGGCAGATGGCTGAAGCGAATGCGGCGGATATCCTTATTTTTGACAACGAGCTTTCACCGTCCCAGATGAAAAATCTCGAAATGCTGACCGGATGCAGCGTTTTGGACAGAAGCGGCTTGATTTTGGATATTTTTGCGCAGAGGGCCGCGACAAACGAAGGGAAACTTCAGGTGGAACTGGCACAGTATCAGTATATTTTGCCGCGGCTTGCCGGGCTTGGCCGTTCGATGTCCCGCCTGGGCGGCGGCATTGGCACCCGGGGACCGGGGGAAAGCAAGCTGGAGAGCGACCGGCGGCACATTCGGCGGCGCATCGACAAGCTGACCCGGGATTTGGAGGATGTGAAGCGTACCAGGGCAGTACAGCGCCGGCGGCGGATCCGGGCGGAACTTCCACTGGTTTGCATTGTGGGGTATACCAACGCTGGAAAATCTACCCTGCTGAACGCGCTTACCGGTGCGGGCATTCCGGCAAACGACCGGTTGTTTGACACACTGGATCCTACGACAAGGCGGTTTCGGCTGTCGGATACCCAGGAGGTTCTTTTGTCGGATACGGTAGGATTCCTCCGCAGGCTGCCGCATCATTTGATTGATGCGTTTCGCGCCACGCTGGAAGAGCTTTCCTATGCAGATTTGCTGCTGCATGTCGTGGATGCGTCGGCGGAGGATTATGCTGTTCGGCAGCAAACCGTGGAGCAGGTGCTGCGGGAACTGGGGGCGGACGATATCCCATGCCTTACGATCTACAATAAAGCGGACGCCTGCCGGAAACTGGACGGTTTTTCGGGAAAAGACAGCATTCTTATTTCCGCAAAGCGCCGGCGGGGAATGGAAACACTGCTGCAGAAAATGGAACGGGAACTAATGCGGGGACAGCGGCGCATGACGGTAAGCATCCCGTTTGAGCAGGGCGCAGTGCTGGACGCTGTACACAATGCCGCCCGGGTGGAGAACACCTCCTATACGGAACAGGGTGTTTTGCTGACCATTGTATGCGATGAAAAGCTGGCAGGAAAACTGGCGGCCTATCAGACGGACGGAGAAGCAGAATGAGCGATTATTTTGAGCCGTATCTTCCTTTTGGAGAGGATCATTTTGTGGAAAAACGGTCGAAATTTGCCGGCAGGCTATGGCGGGTGGAAACCCGGGAGGATGCGGCGGAGAAAATCCGGCAAATGCGGGAAACGTATTGGGACGCGACCCACAACTGCTATGCCTATATTCTGCGGGAAGGGAATTTTATGCGCTATTCCGACGACGGAGAGCCACAGGGAACGGCCGGCCTGCCGATTCTGGAAGTGCTGCGGCATGAAAATCTGCAAAATGTATGCTGTGTGGTAACCCGCTATTTCGGCGGCATTCTTCTCGGCACGGGCGGACTGGTGCGGGCCTATACCAAGGGCGCGCAGATTGCGGTGGCTGCCGCCGGCGTTTCGCAAATGTCCCGGTTTTCGGTGATGTTGATCGCCTGTCCCTATGCACTGCTTGCCATTGTGGAACAGCTGCTGCCGGAATTTGAAGCACAGACAGAAGAAAAGGAATACGGAGCGGATGTGACGCTCACAGTGTCCATTCCCGAGGGCAGGGAGGATGCTTTGAACCAGACGCTGATGGACCGGACGGCGGGGACAGTATATGGCGAGGTAATCGAAAGCAAATTTATGGGCAGAAGGATCAAATAGCCTCCGCCGCAACCCGGATTTTACGGTAAAATTATATAATCTCAAAAAAAAGAAGAGAAAAAAGAGGATTAACAGAACGAAAAGCAGTATATATAGATAGAAGCCGTGACAAGAAACAATGAAACGGAGGTTGTGGCAGAATGACAGTCAGAGCGTTTCTGGAAGCGAGAGAACAAGCAACTCTGCAGGAAGGCGCGGCTTTGTCTGCAGAAAGCAGGGGACGGGAACATCCCATTGATGAATGCCCAATGCGTACGAATTTTCAACGGGACCGGGATCGCATTGTGCATTCCAAGGCGTTTCGCCGGTTGAGCCACAAAACGCAGGTATTTATTTCCCCGGAAGGGGATCATTATCGGGCGCGGCTGACCCATACGCTGGAGGTTTCCCAAATTGCGAGAACGGTAGCCCGGGCGCTTCGGCTGAATGAGGATCTGGCGGAAGCCATCAGCCTGGGGCATGATCTGGGGCATACCCCCTTCGGCCATGCCGGGGAACGGGCGCTGAACGATGTATGTCCGGAAGGCTTCCGGCACAACATCCAAAGCGGCCGTGTCGTTAAGCGGCTGGAAAACGACGGCCAGGGCTTAAACCTGACCTATGAAGTGGTAGACGGTATTGTATGCCACACGGGACCGAAGATTGCGGATACGCTGGAAGGGCGGATTGTCCACCATGCGGATCGTATTGCTTACATAAACCATGACATCGACGACGCCATACGGGCGGGCATTATGAAGCAGGAGGACATCCCGGAGGACATCAGCCGCGCCTTGGGGCGCACCCATGGCGACCGTATTGACAGCATGGTAATGAGTATGATCCGATATGGGGAAAAAACCGGAAACATCGGAATGGAAGACGAGATTTATCGCAAGTCCAGAGAACTGCGGGAGTTTATGTTTGAAATGGTTTATAAAAATCCGGTGGCAAAAGGGGAAGAGGGCAAGGCGATGGATATGCTCAAAAGCCTGTATGCATATTTTTCTCAAAATCCTGACAAGCTACCGGAAGATTACCGGGCCTTAATGGACCAGGACAGCCTGGAACGGGTGGTGTGTGATTATGTGGCGTGCATGACGGACCGCTTTGCCGTATCCATGTACACAAAAATATTCATTCCCAAAAGCTGGAATATTGTATAACGGAAAAGGAGGGAAATGATGGCATTTGACCGAAGGTTTTTGGACGATCTTGCCGCGCGATGCGACATCCTGGATGTGGTGTCCCGCTATGTACAGCTGAAAAAAAGCGGCGCCAACTATTTTGGCCTTTGCCCGTTTCATAACGAAAAAACTCCCTCCTTTTCCGTTGCGCCGGACAAGCAGATTTATCATTGCTTTGGCTGCGGCGCGGGCGGCGGCGCGATTAATTTTATTATGCGAATGGAAGGGCTGCCGTATCCGGACGCAGTACGATTTTTGGCGGCGATGTATAATGTTCCTGTGGTGGAGGACAACGAAAGCCAGGAAAATCGCGGCCGCAGGGAACGGCTGCTGAAGCTGTCGGTGGATGCGGCCAGATTTTTTTATGCACAGCTGCACAAACCGGAAAACGCTCGTGTGAAGCAGTATTTTTTGAAGCGGGGGCTTGCCGGACGAACGTTGAATAATTTTGGGCTGGGCTATGCACCGGACAGCTTTCATGCCTTGCTGGACGCGATGCGGCAAAAAGGCTATACAGAGGAAGAACTTGTGGCGGCCGGTCTTGCGGCCAAAGGCCGGAACGGCGGATGCTATGATAAGTTCCGGAACCGGGTGATGTTTCCCATCATTGATATCCGGGGCAATGTGATCGCTTTCGGCGGCCGGGTGATGGATGACAGCAAACCAAAGTATTTGAATTCGCCGGAAACTATAATTTTCAATAAAAGCCGCAATCTGTTTGGACTGAATCTGGCCAGAAAGACAAAAAAAGAGTATTTTATCCTGGCGGAAGGCTATATGGATGTTATCGCACTGCATCAGGCGGGATTTGACAGTGCGGTAGCTTCCCTCGGTACATCTCTGACCGAGGAGCAGGCGCGGATGATTGCCCGGCACACGTCCAAAATCATTATCGCGTATGATGCGGACGAAGCGGGACAGAAAGCGTCCCAGCGTGCCATTGATATCTTGAAAAAGACTGGGCTTTCGGTGAAGGTGCTGAAAATTCCCGGCGCAAAGGACCCGGATGAATACATCAAGGCGCATGGCGCAGCGGCCTTTGGAAGACTGATCGACCAGTCGGAAAATCACATTGAATACCAGCTGCAAAAAATACAGGCAAAATACCATATTGAGACGGATGAAGAAAAAGTGGCATTCCTTCGGGAGGCTGCGGAACTGATTGCCCGGCTGCCCAGCGAGATAGAACGGGAGGTATATGCCGGCCGTGTGGCGAAGCTTTGCGGCATTTCCATGGATGGAATGCAGATCGAGGTCAAAAATGCCTTTGCAAAGCTGCGCCGGCGGGAAAAAAACGCGGAAAAGCGGGAAATCCGGGCGCCGGTTTCCGCCGTGCAGCCGAAAAAACGGGAAATGCGCTACATAGATGTGCGGTCTGCCCGGGCAGAGGAGTCGATCATCGCATTGATTTTTGCGGATGGCACGCTCATTGACACCATTTGTGAAAAAATTTCGCCCGATGATTTTTCTTCGGAACTTTTGGGAAAAATCTTTCGGACGGCGGCAGAACAGTACAACGACGGCCGCCTGCTGACCGTCGGCGGCTTTGAAGGGGTTCTGGACGAAGATGAGCTGTCTCTTCTGACGGAAATCATTACAAGGCCGGTAAACCCGGGAAACCGGATAAAAGCGGTGCAGGACTGCATCGAAACCATATTGGAGCAGAAAGAAAAACGGGCGGGCGGCGGAAAGGATATGCTTTCCAGGCTTTCCCAGACATATAGAGAGAAACAGGGTTTAGGAGGATATGACGCATGACGCAAAATACGGAGAACAAAAAGCAGGCCATCAAGGATTTGCTGGAACTTGGGAAACGCAATGGAAAGATTACCATTCGGGAGATGGCGGAAGCCCTTGCGGAAATCAACCTGGAATCCGATCAGCTGGATAAACTCTATGAAACGATGGAGAATATGGGCATTACCATTGAGGGTGCGGAATATGCCGTGGAAGCCTTTGAAAGCGAAGAAGAGTTTGACGAGTCGGCAGTAGAGGAAATTGAAGAGGAAGAACTGGTGGATACCTCCACTCTGGCAGAAGGGTTTGCCATTGATGATCCGGTTCGCATGTATCTGCGGGAAATCGGCAAGGTAGACCTGCTTTCCCCGGAAGAAGAAATTGAACTTGCCAAACGAATGAGCGAAGGAGACGAAGAGGCCAAAAAACGTCTTGCGGAAGCCAACCTTCGCTTGGTGGTCAGTATAGCAAAGCGGTATGTAGGCCGGGGCATGCTGTTCCTCGACCTTATTCAGGAGGGGAATCTGGGACTTATCAAAGCGGTGGAAAAATTTGACTGTACAAAGGGATTTAAGTTTTCCACCTATGCTACCTGGTGGATCCGTCAGGCCATCACAAGGGCTATCGCCGACCAGGCAAGGACCATCCGTATTCCCGTGCACATGGTGGAAACCATTAACAAGGTAATCCGGGTATCCCGTCAGTTATTGCAGGAGTTGGGGCATGATCCAACGCCGGAGGAGATTGCAAGGGAAATGAGTATGCCGGTAGACCGGGTACGGGATATCCTGAAAATTGCGCAGGAACCGGTCTCGCTGGAAACCCCCATCGGCGAAGAGGAAGACAGCCATCTCGGTGATTTTATTCCGGACGACGATGCACCGGAGCCGGCGGAAGCCGCCTCCTTTATGCTCCTCAAAGAACAGCTTGTGGAGGTATTGAAAACCCTTACCCCCAGGGAAGAGAAGGTGCTGCGTCTCCGGTTTGGGATTGAAGATGGCAGATCCCGTACCCTGGAAGAGGTAGGAAAGGAATTCAATGTCACCCGGGAACGAATTCGACAGATTGAAGCCAAAGCGCTGCGGAAGCTGCGGCATCCCAGCCGGTCGAAAAAGCTCAAGGACTTTTTAAATTAAGAGAAGCCTGCAGCAAGAAAAGAAAAAACAGCACTGGAGAAAATTTTCTCCAGTGCTGTTTTTCTTGTTTGAAATTTACAGGAACGGACAGAAAATCCGCAAAAACAAAGCCTTGATTTGGGTGCTGAGAGGGATAGCGGTGCGAATCCAGTCCAATGTGATGCGGCGGGATTTTTCCACACATTGCAGCATATCCTCCCGCACTTTATGGGGAATA
Organism: uncultured Eubacteriales bacterium; assembly: GCA_934395135.1. GTDB lineage: Bacteria > Bacillota > Clostridia > Oscillospirales > Butyricicoccaceae > CAKRRK01. The sequence continues at coordinate 45,440 of CAKRRK010000004.1, forward strand.
GAACCGTCATAGAAAAAGGCTCCGCATTCAAAGTGCAGAAAAAAGCTGCGGAAATCCATATTAACCGTACCCACCGACGCTACCATATCGTCTGCCACGATCATTTTGGCATGGATAAAACCGGGCGTGTATTCATAAATTTTCACACCGCCCTCCACCAACTGTTTATAAAAGGAACGAGTCAGGCAATAAATATAGTTTTTGTCCGGAATGCCGGGAGTAAGGATGCGGACATCCACGCCGCTTTGCGCGGCTGTCGTGAGAGCGGTAATCATCTCATTGTCCAGCACCAGATACGGGGTGGCGATGTAAACATAGTTTTTGGCGCAGTTAATAACCTGCATGATAGTGTTTTGCCCCACATTGAACTTGTCCAGGGGACTATCGTCAAAAAACTGCACATAGCCGTCGGAGGGACAGGACTTTGTGGGAAGATACGAATAATAATCGGTTTCTTTTTTTCCGTAAGCTACTTCCCATAAGGTGAGGAAAGAGGTGGTAAGGTTTACCACGCCGTCGCCTTCCAATCGGACATCCGTATCCTTCCAATGGCCGAATCGCACCACTTTGTTGATATATTCGTCACCGATGTTGGTGCCGCCGGTATAGCCGATGTTGCCGTCGATGAGAAGGATTTTTTTATGATCCCGGTAATTGAAAGAGGAGGTGATAACCGGCCGAAAGGGGTTATAACAGGCTGTTTTGATGCCCAAGGAAGTCAGATATTCGTTGTATTTCGCCGGCAGGGTAAACAGGCAGCCAATGTCGTCATACAACACACGGACGTCCACGCCTTCCTTTAATTTCTGCACCAGCACATCCAGGATACTGGTCCACATAGAGCCTTCCCGGATGATAAAGGATTCCAAAAAGATGAATTTTTTGGCGTTTCGAATGTCTTCCATCAAATCGGCATATTTTTCTTCCCCGACGGAATAGAATTTGCAGGCGGTGTTTTCCCATACGGGCATTCCCGTAACATGTTGGATATAGCCCGCGTTGCGGCAAAAATGCAGATTGTTTGGAACCCGTTCCAATTCGACGGGAGTCAGGCCGGCTTTGTCATAATCCACCTGGACCCGATCCACATGCTGCCGCCGCTTGGTGTTATTTAGCGGACTGTCGCCCCAGATGAGATAAAAAATAGCGCCGAACGGCGATAAATAGAGAATTATTAAGATCCAGGGAATTTTTGCAGCGGCGCCGCCCGGCTTTTGCACCAGCCAAAGGATCACCGCAAAGCTTAAGATCTGTGTGGCACAGTATACATAGATCCATTTGGAACTAAGCGTCAGCACCAGCACCAGCAAAAAAATAAATTCCAGCGGAATCAAAGTAAAGCCCAAAAGTATGCGGCTGCTCAAGGCGGATTTTGTTTTATTTTTCATTCTTTCATCCTCATCTTGTTTGATACGCTAACTATAACTATATCGTATTTGGGTATAATTGTCAAACCGTCTGAATACTTATATACTGCGCAAAGGCTTGATTTTAAAAACACAGGAGCGGGAGATATGACAATTACGGTATTCATTATGTTTGGCATCGGCCTTGTCCTTATCATAAAGGGCGGAGACTATTTTGTAGACGCCGCCAGCTTTTTGGCTTATGTAACGGGAATTCCAAAATTTATCATTGGAGCAACCGTGGTAAGCATTGCAACCACCATGCCAGAGCTTACGGTTTCCCTGCTTGCGTCTTTGGAAGGGCAAAAGGAAATTGCAGTAGGGAACGCGGTAGGATCCGTTGCCTGCAACATTGGGGTAATCATGGCGGTTTCTCTGTTGTTTTTGTCTGGAAAGCAAGCAAAGCATGGCCTTCGCACCAAAAGCCTGCTCCTGATCGCCGCCGTCCTGTTTTTGTGGGCATTTGGCATCAACAGCCAGCTTTCGTTTGTGGAAAGCAGTTTGCTCCTTCTTATTTTCCTGCTGTTTATGCTTTCCAACGTCAGAGAAAGCAAAACCGGCCGGCAGGAAGAACGAATCCGGGTGCGGCCAGAGAGAAAAGAAAGCTTGCTCAATGTTCTGAAGTTTGTCCTCGGCGTTGCGGCGATTATTTTAGGCGCGCGTTTGCTGGTAGACAACGGTACGGCCATTGCCCGCATCTTTTTTGTGCCGGAAAGTATCATTGCCCTGACTTTGGTGGCTTTTGGCACCTCCCTTCCGGAGCTTGCCACGGCGATTACCGCCATCCGAAAAAAAGAATCCAGTCTCTCTGTAGGGAATATATTTGGCGCGAACATCTTGGATCTTACAATGATACTGCCGGTGTGTGCGTTTGCGGACGGAGGCTATCTTTCCATCCCTCCGCGCACCAGCAAACTGGATTTACCGGCCGTGATTATTATGAGCCTGACAGCGGTGCTTCCTGCGATCAAAAACGGAGGATTCCGTAAGTGGCAGGGCGTGGTTCTTTTGGCAGAGTATGGGGTTTATCTTGCCATACTTGTACTGGTGTAAAAAAGGTTATATAATGAGAATAACTTTTTCCGGGAGGTTATCTCAATGATAGAAGACAGAAAAAAAGTGCCCGGGGCAGAACTTTCCCGGCGGCTTGCAGCGTTTCGCCGGGGAATGGAGCAGCGGCATCCGGGGTGGACCATCGCGCTGTTAAACCACAAAGTCAGTATGTATTATTTTACCGGAACTATGCAGGACGGCGTGTTTGCGGTCACGCCGGAGCATGCGGTGCTGTGGGTGCGCCGCAGCCTGGAACGAGCGGAACGGGAATCGGAATTTCCGGACATTCGGCCGATGAAAAGTTTTCGCTCTCTGGCGGAAGTCTATGGCAGCCGGGTTGAAACGCTGTATGTGGAGACGAAAACCGCTGCCTTGGACTGGCTGCAGCTGGTAGGGAAGCATATAACATTTGACGGCGTGGGAAGTGTAAACGATGTTTTGCAGGCACAGCGGGCGGTGAAAAGCCCTTATGAAATAGAACAGATGAAACACTCCGGACGAATTCATCAAAAATCCATCGAAGAAACGGCCAAAACCCTTTTAAGGCCCGGAATTTCCGAAGCGGAACTCAGCATTGCCATTTATGCGGCGCAGGTTCGGGACGGTGCGCATGGAATTGCCCGCTTTAACCAGCCTTTGGGCGAGGATGTCATTGGCATTTCTTCCTTTGGGGCAAGCTGTTTTGAAAAAACAGCATTTGACGGACCGGGCGGTACCTTTGGCACCTGTGCTGCAGTGCAATCTCTGGGGAGTCTGCAAAACAAGCTGGAGCCAAACACGGTTGTGTATCTGGATCTTCCTGCCGGGTATGAAGGCTATCATACGGACAAAAGCATGGCATATTATTTTGGCGATCTCCGGCGGGACAAGCACCGGGAAGAACTTGCGTATGCGTCGGCATGCTGTATGGAACTGGAACGACGCATTGCGGACCGGCTTCGTCCCGGCGCAGTGCTGTCCGATATTTATGCCAGCCTGCAGGGGGATATTCCAAAAGAGTTCCGGGCGGGCTTTATGAACGGCGGCCGATTCTTTGGCCACAGCATTGGCCTGACCATCGACGAGACACCAGTGATTGCGGAAAAAAGCGGGACAGCGGTTTGTGAAAACATGGTGTTTGCGGTGGAACCGAAAATTGCGGTCTTCGGTGCCGGCATGGTAGGAACGGAAAATACCTATCTTGTGACAGCAGACGGCGCGGTTTCTTTGACCGGCGCGCCGCAGCCTATGTGCATCACAGGCTGAATGGTGTTTGCGGTGGTGGGAGAAAAAGAAACCAAGGACTGAACCAGAAAAACAGCGCAGTAAATATTACTGCGCTGTTTTTTCGTGTTTGCCGTATTCCAACACGGCGTTTTTTACATCGGCGGAAAAATACAGGGAACCAAGCGCGCACACCGGCAAATCTCCGGCAAGGGAAAACGCACTGGAAACCCCCTGCGCAATGGTATCACAGGGAACCACCGGTTTTCCGTAGCGGGACAGAAGCTCCGCCAGCCGGGAAGCGTCCATTGCCCGTGGATTGTGAGGCGCCACCGTGATAAAACCGCCAGCCAACGGCGCAATGCAGTCCATCATTCGGGGGACGTCCTTGTCCGCCATAACACCGACCAGAAAGATAATCTTCTGGCGGGGAAAAAGGGCGGACAGGCTTTGGGCCGTGGCCCGGATGCCGTCTGGATTGTGGGCGCCGTCCAAAACAAAGAACGGATGCCGGCGCAAGAGTTCGAACCGGCCGGGCCAGGAAACACGGGCCAGGCCGCGGACAATCTGGCGGTCGGAAACCGGCCAGCCTTTTTGCCGCAGAGTTTCCAGAACCGTAATAGCGAGGGCGGCGTTTTTTGGCTGATAGGTGCCTGCAAGAGGGAGTTGAATGCCTTGCAGGCCGCCGAAATCAAATACGCAGCCTCCCGCATCGGCGGAAATCATATGGAGCCGGTCAAAGTCCACAAAAGAAAGTTCGGCCTGCTGTCTGTCTGCCGCTTGGCGCAGAACCTCGTTTACCGTTTGCTCGCCGCCGTAACACACAGCGCAGCCATGCGGTTTTATGATGCCCGCTTTTGTGCGGGCAATGTCCGCAATGGTGGGACCGAGCTCTTTGACATGGTCCAAAGAAATAGAGGTCAACACAGATACTTCCGGTGTGCTGATTACATTGGTGGAATCCAGCGCGCCGCCCATGCCGGCTTCCAATATGACGATGTCGCAGGCTTCCTTTTGAAAATGCAGAAATGCCAGCGCGGTAATTAACTCGAATTCCGTGGGAGCGTCGGCCATACGGTCGGCGAATGGCTGGATTTCCTCAATCCGGCGGCAAAGTGCCGCATCGGAGATGTTTTTGCCGTTGACCTGGATCCGTTCGTTGAACGTGTGGATATAGGGAGAGGTATACAGCCCTACGGTATAGCCCGCCTCCTGGAGCACAGCGGACAGGCAGGCAGCGACGGAGCCTTTTCCGTTGGTGCCTGCAATGTGGATAAATTTCAGCTGCTGTTCCGGGTTATGGAGACTGGAAAGGAGCTCCCGGGTGCGGGACAGGCCGGGCTTGCTGCCCTGCCATTTTACATGGTGAATATAAGAAAGTGCCTGGTCAATGTTCATAACTGCCCTCCCTGGGCCAAACATGAAGTGTGGTAAAAAGTTTGCTTTTGCACAAATGGTAAATAATAAAAGATTCAGCTATGGCGATGGCGCCATAAAGCGGAACCCGCACGGCAAGAAGCGCCGGAAAAGGCGTGCCATACAGGGTGTGCAGCAGGTATGTGGTGCACAGCATGGACGCGGCAATGTTGGGAAGCAAAACCACCGCGAGCGTGCGGGGATAGGTGAGTTTTTTCAAAATAAGCATCCGCAGAAACCCGGACAACACGCCGATGAGCACCGGAGAAATGGTCAAAGGCGGATACCAGCCAAGCCCGGACAGCAGGCCGGAACCGATGATGTCCGAAAGACCGCCTACCACGCCGCCGGCCACAGGGCCAAACAAAATGCCGGCGAGAAAAATGGGAATGTTGCCAAAACTAATGCGGATGCTGTTTGTGATCCAGATGACGCAAAAACGGGACAGTACAATGCTGATGGCGATAAACAGTGCCATTGTCACCAGACCGCGGGGGGTGAAAATCGGATTTTTTTTGAGCATAAAGAAACCTCCTCTAAAAAATTTGCCACATAGAGGAGGCGTTTGTTCTCCGGTATGCAGCAGCGGGATGCGGTGTTCCGTACCGCGGGACCAACGCCCTTCGTCCGTCTGACAACTCCCCGTTCAGACAACACTTTACGCACGGAAACCTACTCTGCTCATAAAACTTTGAAGATATGAAATTTTCTTCGTAAGTAAGTGTATCACAAAACCAGGCCGCTGTCTACCGCTTTGTAAGAATTTGTCAAAAATAGGGAACAGACAAAAAACAGGTGGAAAATCTCTGGGGAAAATGATAGAATAAAGCAAATGAATAAAGTTGGAGGAACTATGATTACAGTCAGCGATGTTAGTTTGAATTTTAATGGGGAAAACCTTTTTTCGGAGGTAAATCTGCTCTTTACAGAGGGAAATTGTTACGGTGTGATTGGTGCAAACGGTGCAGGGAAATCCACTTTTTTGCGCATATTGTCCGGCGATCTGGAACCATCTACCGGCTCTGTGGATCGAAAGCCCCACACCAGAATGTCCGTACTGAAGCAGGATCATTTTGCCTATGACGAGTTTACCGTTCTGGATACGGTCATTCAGGGAAATCCCCGGTTGTATGCTATCATCCAGGAAAAGGAAGCGTTGTATGCCAAAGACCCTTTCACAGAGGAAGATGGCATCCGGGCGGCGGACCTGGAGACAGAGTTTGCAGAGCTTTCCGGTTGGGAAGCGGAAACGGAAGCGGCCAAACTGCTGCAGGGCCTGGGGCTTCCGGCAGAAGAACTGCTGTATGCGCCGATGCGGCATTGCAAGGATACGGAAAAGGTGAAAATTCTGCTGGCGCAGGCGCTGTTTGGCAAGCCGGATATTATTTTGCTGGACGAGCCGACGAATCATCTGGATCTTTCGTCCGTTGCATGGCTGGAGAATTTTCTCGCCGATTTTGAAGGCACCGTGATTGTGGTCTCCCATGACCGTCATTTTTTGAACAATGTATGCACCCATATTGTAGACATTGACTATACCAAAATCAAATTGTATGTGGGAAACTATGAATTTTGGTATGAATCTTCCCAGATGATCCAGCGGATGATGCGGGATCAGAATCGAAAAAACGAGGAGAAGATCCGGGAACTGGAAAGCTTTATCCGCCGTTTTTCCGCCAACAAATCCAAATCCCGTCAGGCAACCAGCCGGAAAAAGCTGATTGACAAGCTGACGGTAAATGAGCTGCCAGCTTCCTCCAGACGGTATCCCTTCGTGGGTTTTACAATGGATCGGGAACCGGGCCGGGACATTTTGGAAGTCAAGGGGATTTCCAAAACGCTGGACGGCGTGCCGGTGCTCAAAGATGTGTCGTTTATTGTGAGCCGGGAGGATAAAATCGCCTTTGTGGGGGAAAACGAACAGGCGGCGACTGCGTTGTTTCAGATTTTGATGGGGGAACTGGAACCGGATGAGGGCAGCTTCAAATGGGGCGTTTCCATTACAAAGTCCTATTTTCCAAAGGACAATTCGGAATTTTTCAACGACCATACAGAAACCATGCTGGAATGGCTGGCGCCGTATTCCAAAGACACCCTGGAGAGCACTCTGCGTGGATTTTTAGGGAAAATGCTGTTTACGGGCAACGATGTGTTTAAGCCGGTGAATGTGCTGTCCGGCGGGGAAAAAGTACGGTGCATGCTGTCCAGAATGATGCTGTTCGGCTCCAATGCCCTGGTGATGGATCAGCCCACGAACCATCTGGATCTGGAATCCATTACGGCGGTAAATAACGGAATGCGGGATTTTAAAGGAAACATTTTATTTGCCTCGCATGACCATGAAATGGTACAGACCATTGCAAACCGGATTATTGAACTTCGCCCTGACGGCATGTGGGATAAGCAGTGTACATTTGACGAATATCTGGCGCTGCGCAAAGGAATACAGGACTAAACGGCGCAGAAGAAATGGCGCGGGCCGCTCCAAAAAAGGCAGGAAAAAAGAAATTGTTTCCAAATGCGGGAACCTTCCGGCAGAAAAAACCGTCTATCCTGAATAGAAGCAGATTTTCAGCCAACAAACTATGCGAGGATAGAATGGGAAGGAGCGATGAAGATGAAAAAAAGAATCGGCAGTCTGGCACTGGCGCTTTGCCTTATGCTGACAGCATTTTCCACAGCCTTTGCCACGCCACGGCAATGGGAGACGCGGGGGAGCTTTTTGGCCCGGCTGGCGCAGAGTTCCGGCGAGGATTTGGCGGGCTATGCCGGTAGCGACTGCCCTTTCGGCGATGTGGCGAAGAACAGCGGCATCCGCAGCGCCGTGTGCTGGGCCTATGACAAATGGTTGGTAAACGGCGATGAAAACAGCGAATTTCGTCCGGACGATACCATCACCCGGCAGGAGGCTGCGGCTATATTGGGCCGGTATCTGGATTATCGCTATACCGCCCGACCCGCCGGCTGCGGCACTGGCGCACCAGATATGCACAATGTAGCACCATGGGCACAAAGCGGCGTTATGGCCTGCTGGATGTACGGCATCATCGACACCGGCGATCAACCGGAATTTCGTCCTTATGACGCGGTATCCGGTGTTGAGGCCGGCCGGTGGATCCAAAACGCTGTGGACTGGCAAATGAGTGCAGTGCCGGAACCGGAACAAAAAACCTTTGCGGACAGTCTGGTTTCTGCGGTAAATCCCGAAGGAAACTGGTCGATTTCACCATACTCGGTGCGTATGTGTCTGGCAATGCAGGCAAACGGCGCCAAGGGCGACACCCGGGCGGAACTGCTGTCTGCGCTGCAGATTGACGATCTGGATCAATTTAATCAGGCGGTGCGGGAGCGTCTTGCAAGGTATGACGATTACAGCCGCATTATGGCGCTGGATACTGCCAACTCCATCTGGATGAACCAGAGCTGGTTTGACGGAAAGGGCACATTTTTAAAAGAATTTTCCGACGCGGTGCAAACATATTACCGGGCGGAAACCCGGGATGTAACGTTGGCAGATTCCGTGGAAAAGGTTAATGCCTGGGTCAAGGAAAAAACCCGGGGTAAAATCCCGGTCATTTTAACGGAAGACAATCGGGATTTTACCACAGCGCTTGTCAATGCGGTATATTTTAAAGCTGCCTGGGAGAAAGAATTTCCGGAAAGCCGGACGGAAAAAGGCGCCTTTGCCAATCAGGACGGCACCACTGCATGGGTGGATTTTATGCACCAGACCGACGAGTTTGGCTATTTCAGCACGCCGGGGGTGGAAGCTGTTAAATTGGATTACCGCAAATACGCGGTGGATAACGAAATGGGAGACAATTGGGAATATTTCCGGGACGCGGACTTCAGCATGTATCTGATTCTTTCTGACCGGGATGATCTTGCCGTGGACAATCTGCTCCATACAGCGGAGTTTGAGAAGGCCAAAGTCAAGTTGACGGTGCCGAAGTTCAAGATCGAGTATGGCAAAGCGATGGACGATGCGCTGCAAGCCCTTGGCGTACGTACCGCATACAACAGCGACAAGGCCGATCTCAGCGCGATGGTAGACAAACGCGTTCTGCCAGGCGGCAGGCTGTACCTTGACACCGTGCTGCACAAAACCTATCTCGCGATCGATGAGAAGGGCACAGAAGCCGCGGCAGTGACCGCAGCGATGGATACCGCCAGCGCAGCGCCGGTGGATCGTCCACCGCTGGTGCGGGAGTTTACCGCCGACAAACCTTTCTATTTTGCCATCCGGGATAACGCGGACGGGGAACTCCTTTTTGTAGGGCGGTATGAAAACGCCGGATAAAGAAGATCGTTGCAGACAAAACAAACCGTAACAGCGGCAGGGATATATCCCTGCCGCTGTTACGGTTTGTGATATCAATACAATAATAAATGCTGCCGCCGGAACGCACAATGGGGATGGTTTATCAACCGCGTCCGGGGCGGCGGTACAAAAAGCACCGGCCGAAACCATTGTCTGGTTCGGAAACAGATTTTCGGCGGGCTCAAACTGCGGCAAACAGCACAGCTGGGGAAGAAACCGGCAAGCCTACCGTTCATACAGCAACGCCAGAGTCTCTTTGGCCCAATCCATATCCACGACGGAAAACTGATTGCCGGGCGTATACAGCAGTTCCCGCACATCCGCGGCAAATTTCCCATAGGAAGATGGAGGCAGAGTAATGTGCTGCTCCTCACCGTTGGGCAGAACGGCGACAAAACGGAAATTTCCCTGCTCCAGGCTGTGAAATACCAAATCCACAACGTCCAGTCCATCCCGTTCCAGCTGCAAATACAACACCAGTTTGGTAAGTTCCATCGCCCGGTCGTCCAAACCGCGTTCCAGGATATTCACCTTTTCCAGGAAGGCATTGGGGGTTTTTACACAGCGCAGGGTATAGCCGGAAAGCGAACGGACATTGCTGACGTCGGCGGGAATGCTGCCGTCCGGAGAAAAGCACAGGAGAAACGCATTGGCGCTGTCTAAGTAGAGGCAGGGACGAAGGACAAAACTGACTTTTCCGCAATTGGGACATTCAAACTGGAAATAAGACAGCGTTTCTATCGATTTTCGCAGTTCCGGATGAACGGCGATGTTGATGCTGGTCCAAAGCTTGATTTGGTGTTCCGTCATGCATTGGGGACAGGTAAACGTACCGTAAGCTGCATCAGACATAAAACGATTCCTCCAAAGGATAAAATTCCGGCCGGTAAAACCGACGGCAACTTTATCATACCACAAAAAGCAGAAGGTTGAAATGGTAAAAAATCAAAATCGCCAGAATACAAAAGGTGCGGCGTTGCAGCAGCCTGCAGCGCTGCACACAGCCAAACCGGCGAAGAAGGAAGAACATAGCCAAATTTGCGGCAGCACAAAACAAGAAATTGAAACATAGGATAGAATACGGCAAAATATTGCCAAATTATTCAAGAAAATGGGAGATTGACTTATGGATAAGAAAAAATCTATGGTCGATATGACCGGCGCTCTGTATTTTGAAAGCGCCGGCGAGGGGGATATCAACCAGATGGAATACGACCTGGACGCAAACAACTGGAAAAACCAGACAAATGCGGCGTCACAGGAACCGTTTGAACCCATCCCGGAGAAAAATCTTGCCCTCGCTATGGGCTTTGTGCCGAAACAGAGATGGCAGGATGTATATGAGACCGACGTTGCCCTGAGCCGGGGGACGATTTTCCCGGCGCTGGATAAAATGTTTATCGGAGAGGGGGGTTCCAACTGTGACTGACCGGCAAAAGGCATTGCGCCGTCTTCAAATGGAAGATTTTGCGATGAGGGACGCCCAGTTGTTTTTGGATTCCAATCCCAACGACGCACAGGCGCTTTCCTATTTCGCAACGCACAAGGCGGAAAAAGAGGAAGCCCTCCGGGCGTATGAGGCGCAGTACGGTCCAATCCGCTATGAAAACAACACCGGCGATTACTGGCAATGGACAGAAGGGCCATGGCCTTGGGAAAGTGAGGCAAACTAAATGTGGGATTATGAGAAAAAATTACAGTATCCAATCAAGATCACGAATCCGGATCCGGCTGCTGCCAAACTGGTGATGAGCCAGTTGGGCGGACCGGACGGAGAGCTGGGAGCAGGCACCAGATATTTAAACCAGCGGTATTCTATGCCCTATGACGTGGGCAAGGCAATCCTGACCGATGTGGGTACGGAGGAACTGGCGCATGCGGAAATGATCGCGGCGATTATTTATCAGCTGACGAGAAATCTGACGCCGGAGCAAATTAAAAAAAGTGGGTTTGATGCCTATTTTGTAGATCATACCACAGGGGTTTATCCACAATCTGCCGGCGGCGTACCCTTCAGCGTGCTGCCGCTGCAGTCCAAAGGGGATGCGATCACCGACCTGTTTGAAAACCTTGCGGCAGAACAGAAGGCAAGAACCACATATGACAATCTGCTTCGTCTCATTGACGATCCCGACGTGCGGGATCCGCTGAAGTTTCTGCGGGAGCGGGAAGTGGTGCATTTCCAGCGGTTCGGCGAAGCGCTGGAAAATTTGCAGGATAATCTGGATTCCAGAAATTACTATGCCTACAACCCGTCGTTTGACACCGGGACTTACAGGCGGCCGCGGTATCAGAATTATTGATATCGCAGACAGGATATTTGCAGAAAACAGGCAGGGCGCCGGCCAGACGGCCGGCGCCCTGCCTGTTTTGGCGTCGAAAGGGATCACCGCGGCAACCCAAGACGTTCCGCGCCTTGGGTTGGTTTGGATAAGACGCCGCGGTACAGCATATATTCCGTGGCGTTCAGTCCGGCAAGGTTGGGGGGTTGCAGGGACAAAATGAGCACGGCAATATTGTTCCGGGCGCAGTCGGCGATCATGTTGCGTACAACACCGAACATTTTTACGTCCGGGAATGCAAATGGGCGCATGCATACCAGCACGCTGGGCGCATAGAGCAGCATTTTGCAGAACACCAGGGTTTGCTTTTCGAAAGGGGACAGGGTATGCACCGGCCGGCTGAAGTCTGCCGGTGTAAAATACTCTGAAAGACGGGAACGGATACTGTTGAGATATTTGTTTTGCAGTATGGGACCGCTGATTTTGTGCAGCACGTCCATACAGCAGTTGGAAAGCACGTCGGTATTTTCATTGAGCATCGTGTGAATGGAGTTTTCCTCCACAATGCACAGGCCTTGGCGTATGGAATGCTGCAGGCCCTGCGCCGTATAATACTGGTTCCGGTAGAAGATGGTACCAGAATCCGAAGATTCCCGCCCGAACAGCAGCGCCCGCAGACTTTGGTATTCCCGGTCCTGGGAACAGGTGATAGAGAGAATTTCGCCTTGCCGCAAACGGAACGAAACGTCCTGGAAAGCGGGGGAAGATACGTTTTGAAACCGCAGCATTTCCCTGGAAGGCGGGGAAAACCCACGCGGCGGCGCCGGCTTTGTCGGATCACCGCTGTAAACAAGCCGGGAAACATCTTCTTTCCGGCGGCTGTCAAAAATTCCGGCAGTTTGACCATGCTGCACCAGGAAGATCCGGTTGGTATAATCTCTTAAAAAGTCCAGATCGTAATCAAAAATAAAAAATGTCATACCCAGAGCGGTTAGCCGGTTGACATAGCGCATAAATTCGCGGCACTCGCTGGCGGAAAAATAATTGTTGGGATTGAGCAAAATGACATATTGTTTTTTGGAAAGATAGGCGAGAAGCAGCTCTGCAATGCTGCACAGCAGAGGGGAAAGGGAATGAACATAGTCAAACAGATCAAACGGGACCGAAAACGCCTGGAGCAAAAAGGAAACCTGCCTGGCATAGCGGTAGGGATTGTGCAGAAACGGCGAGGCTGGCCGCATTTGAAGATGATAATTTTCCAGAACCGTCAGGTTGGGGCTGAGCTTTGTTTTTTCGGAAATCATGGTGGCGTTTCGTTTAAAAACCCCCAGCGCGGCAGCGTGGGGGATGCGTTTTTCATAATAAAACAGCGTACCGCTGTCCAGCGTAGCGTTTCCGGACAATACGCGGATAATGGAATCCGCACTGATAAAGTTATCATAAACCATCCCGATGGTTTCGCCGCAGAACGCATACAAATACAGATCCCGCAGAAAAACGCCGTCGCTGCTTTCCAGCATGCCGTTTTCGATGCGCAGAAGCTCGGTTTTCATGACAGCACCTCCCCGGGGCGGGGGACCGTGGAAGCCGTCAGCGGCAGGGTAATGCGGACGTCTGTCCCCACGTCTTTGTGGCTGAAGATGTGCAGGCCGTATTCCGATCCGAACAACAGCTTGATGCGGCTGTTAACATTGCGCAGGGCAATGCTCTGCCGGGCGGCGGACGGCTGGCCCTGGCCGCCGCTGTGGATTTCAAAGGCGGTAAGAGAACGGTTGAGCTGCCGGATGAAATCGCCGTCCATCCCAACGCCGTCATCTGCAATGCTGATAATCAGCTTTGTCTGAGTCATTTCAAACGAGATGGTCACAATGCCGCCATGTTTTTTTGGCTCCAGTCCATGGCGGATGGCGTTTTCCACAATAGGCTGAAGCGTAAGCTTGGGAAGACGGCAGGCAAGGATCTGTTTCCGGTCCGTGTCGGTGTCGAAATGCACCTGAAACCGCAGTTTGTCCCCAAATCGGTAGTTTTGAATGGTAAAGTAATTTCGCACGTTGTCCAGTTCATCCTGCACGGAAAACGCATCGCCGTTTTCCGAAATGGTATACCGGAAAAAGGTCGCCAGCGCCTTTACGGTTTCTGCCAGACTGTCAAGCCCTGCGTAAAGGGCGTCGCTGCGGATGGCTTCCAGGGTGTTGTACAAAAAGTGGGGATTGATCTGGTTTTGCAGGGCGAGAAATTCTGCATGCTTGCTGAACGAAGCGACTTCCGCCCGCCGATCCAGAATGTCTTTGATTTCGTTTAAAAACATATAAGATTCTGCATAAATCAGGTCGCATTCCAACAGCGGTTCCAGATTCTTGGTATCGCAGAACACAGTATAGGCTTCCTTGATGTTCCTTGCGGGGCGAAGAACCAAAAAATACATAAGAAGAGCGGAACAGACCGTTGTCACAAACAAGGCGAAAAACAGGATTCGATGCGACAGTGCAGAAGCAGCGGCGGCGCCGAACAACGAGGCGGCCGCGGCACAAATGGCCGCCGCCGAATAAAAACAGGCGGTTCGCTGCCCAAGGGTGAAGTGTTTCATAGGCCGTTTTCCTTTCTCCGCCGGGCTAAATGTGGTAAAGCTTCCGGTATTCTTTGGGCGACAAGCCGGTAAATTTTTTGAAAAGCTTGGAAAAATGTTTGGGATCATTATAACTGACTGCCAGCGCCACGTCCGGCAGCACCATATCCGTATGCTGCAGCAGGTTCTTGGCCTCTGTCATCCGCACCTCCAGAAGATAATCCTTCAAATTGACGCCGGTTTCCTGCTTAAACAACTGGGATAAATAGTTGGGATTAAAGTTTAATGCTGTTCCCAAATCTTCCAGGGTAATGGGAGCGGCAAAATGTTTCTGGATATACTGCTTTACAATGCGGATGGGTCTGGAGTTTTCTGATTTTTTTTCCAGGCGCCACACGGCGATGCAGTCGGAAATGAGATCAAGCAGCAGCTGAAACACCTCATGAAAGCTGCGGTAGCGCAGGGAAACGGTCAAAAAGTCAATGGGCAGAACATGCTGGGTATTCAGAGAGAAGCTGTCCGCCGCGGCAAGAAACTGTTCGTACACCTGCAAACAGAACGCATAGGCCGCCTGCCCGGTATACGGCGTTCCGGAAAATGCGCGCCGATAAGATTGCAGAATGTCCAGCACGCCGTCAGTATCCAGAATTTCCATTGCATGAAAGAAGGAAAACCGCACATTCTGCGGCATAGGTTCCGGCGTGGTGCGCTTTTGGGGAGAAATATCCCGATAATAACACAGTTGGGGGCGGTACCCGGTCAACTGCTCCAGGGCGGCGGCTGTGGCTTCCTCTATCTGCCGCGGCACCGAGGAAAATTCCGCGGAAATGGAGCTGATGCCGATGGTGACCGCAATATCCGGGAAAATATCGTTTAGCATCAGGATGTTTTTGGCAATTTGACGGAGATACAAGGAGATATCCGACAGAAGTTCCGGACTGCCGTTGAGCAGCAGATAGACTCCTTTTGGGTGGACCGCCGAAAGCAGCTCCTCCATCCGGCCGCCCAGGATTTGTTCCGCAATTTGCCGGCATTTTTGCAGCATCATCGTATGGGCGGCGTCCGTTATGTGATCTGGCGCCATAGCGGGCTTGATCAGCAGCGAAAGAAATCCTGTGGGAGACAGCCGCGTGCCGTACTGGGCGTTGAAAGCGGAACGGCTGGGCGCCGTGCCGCCCTCCAACAGCGCGGGAAGCGCCTGGCTTTTCAGCCGGAGCATGCTGGATTCCAGCTTTCGGTGCAGCCGGTCGATTTCCGCGCTCTGCTGCCGGGTGGCCGCAAAGCGGGAAGTGATTTTTTGGAGGACATGGAGCAGCTCCTCTTTTTCAATGGGCTTGAGCAGATAATCCTCCACCCCAAATTTGATGGCATTGTGGGCATAATCAAATTGCTTGTAGCCGCTGATGATGACAAAATGGATGTCCGGATACAGTTCCTTGGATTTGCGGATCAGTTCGATGCCGTCCAGTCCCGGCATGCTGATGTCAGTGATGACAATGTCCGGCTGCAGCTCCCGGATCAGCGCAAAAGCATCGGTACCGTCCTGGGCAGTGGCGGCAATCTCCAGCCCCAGGGCGCCCCAATCCACCAGTTTGATCAGCAGACGGCATATTTTAATTTCGTCGTCACAGATTAAAACCCGTTTCATATTCCTCTCCTTTTGCCGCGCCGAATCGGCGTCGATACAGCGCGAACGATAAGACTGGTTTCATTTTAGCACAAAAAACATGGGGAAACAACAGAGAGGAAATGTACACCTTGCACAAATCGGGGGGGGGGGGGTAATTTGGCATATTGCTAAAAGGAAGAAAAAAAGACCTAAATGTTACCTACTTTTCTCTGAAGGGTGTCGGTTGAGATTGGGATGGGATTTTCGTAAAATGAAACCATAGCAGATGGATTTTAAGTTCGCGGGAGAGGAGTTAAAAACCATAACTGCAATAAAAAATAGGACTTGTTCCGAGATGTTTAGGAGGAGAAGACATGAGAAAATTCTTAGCAGTATTGCTGGCCCTTGCAATGGCCGTGTGTATGTTTGCTGGCTGTTCCAGCGACACAACCCCACCGGCAGACGATGGAACCACACCGGCAGATACTACCGGGAAAACGTTTAAAGTGGCATATTCCTGCGGCCAGGAACTGGAAGAACGGTGGCAGAGTGAAATTGCCATGTTCCAGGAATTCTTTGAAGCAGAAGGCGTTGAATTCCAGTATCAGATGGCAAGTTATGACAACAACAAGCAGGTTTCCCAGTGCGAGACTTTCCTCAGCCAGGGCGTAGACCTTATTATTATCACGCCGGCGGATGCGGACGCTGCGGCGGTTATCGCGGATGCCTGCAAGGAAGAGGGAGTGCCCCTCATCGTATACGACCAGCCACTGAACAGTCCCAATGTGGATTATCTTGTTACCTTTGACGCAGTGGAAACCGGTTCGATGATCACTGCTTCTGTCTTTGAAAAGGCGCCGAAGGGAAATTATGTGGTACTGTACGGCGACCCGGCGAACGTGAATGCGCAGAACATTAACAAGGGCGTATGGTCTGTGATCGGCGACGCGGTAGAAGCAGGCGACATTAACATCGTACTGGAGCAGTGGGTGGACAGCTGGGATCCCACCAAGGCGCTGGAATACACAGAAAACGCTTTGACGACAACCGGCAATGACATCCAGGCGGTTATCACTCCGAACGACGGCACTGCGGGCGGCGCCATCGAAGCGCTGGCAGCCCAGGGACTTGCCGGGCAGGTTCCGGTAAGCGGACAGGACGCGGACGTTGCCGCCTGCCAGAGAGTGGTAGAAGGCAAGCAGACCGGCACAGTTTACAAAAACCTGTTAAAGCTCAACAAGGCGACATGCCAGTTGGTAATGGCAGTATTAAACGGTGAATCCGACCCGATGTCCAAGGTGGACAGTGACCTTGGCACTCCCATTGAGTTTGAAATTTCCAGCGGAGAAAAAATTCCTATGCTGAAGATTGCGCAGGTTTTCGTAACAAAAGACAATATGAAGCAGGAAATCGTTGACACAGGCTTCCACACCATGGAAGAAGTGTATGCAAACATTCCGCAGGATCAGTGGCCTCAGTAATTCGGCCGTCAGCCAGATAAAACAATTCAGCAATGTAAATAGGAAGCCGGCTGGTATCCGGGGAACATGGCCCGTGTGCCAGCCGGCGGCTTAATGAAAGAGGTGCGGCGGATGGAAAACAAAGTATTGTTGGAAGTAAAGAATTTAACCAAGGAATTTCCCGGCGTGAAAGCGTTGGACAACGTAAATTTTACCCTGCATGAGGGGGAAGTGCATGCGTTGTGCGGAGAGAACGGCGCGGGAAAATCCACGTTGATTAAAGTGCTGTGCGGCGTTCATCTGGAATATCAGGGCGATATCCTGCTCCACGGCAAGAAACTGCAGTTTAAATCTCTGCGGGACGCGGAGGATGTGGGCATAGTATGCATTCAGCAGGAGTTGGCGCTGGTGCCGGAAATGAATGTGGGAGAGAATATTTTTCTGTCCAACAAGCCGGCAAAACTGGGGGTTATCAACTGGGATAAGGTGTATGCGGACGCAGCAAAGGTGATCCAGTCTATGGGCATCAGCACAGACCCTGCAACCGGTATTCATCCCAAAGTCCAGGTAAAGTCCCTGAGTGTGCAGAAGCAGCAGATTGTGGAAATTTTAAAGGCCATTGCAAAACATGCGCAGATTTTGATTTTGGACGAACCGACGGCGTCCCTGACGGAAGAGGAAGTGGACTCTCTGCTGGAAATGGTGGATAAGCTGCGCAAAGACGGCATTACCTGCATCTATATTTCCCATAAGCTGGATGAGGTAATGCGGATCGCAGACCGGGTAACCATTCTCCGGGACGGCCAGAGCATTGAAACGAGAAAAATCGGCGATTTTCCGAAACAGGAAATTATCAACGCCATGGTAGGGCGGGAACTGAACCAGTTATTTCCGAGAGAAGAGCATACCAGAGGCAAGGTACGGCTTGAAATAAAAAATTATTCCGTGGAAAACCCCCATGTACCCGGCAAGAAACTGCTGGATAACATTAACCTGAAGGCATATCAGGGCGAAATCCTGGGCGTCAGCGGATTGATGGGATCCGGGCGGACGGAACTGTTTTCCAGCATTTACGGCGCGCTGGAGGCCAAGGCGGAAGGCGAGGTTTATATCGATGGGCAGCAGGTGCACATGAAAAGCCCGCGGGAAGCGCTGGACCACGGTCTTACCATTGTGACGGAGGACCGGAAAAAGCTGGGGCTTGTGCTGGGAATGAGCGTTTTGGAAAATACCACAATGCCCAGCTTAAAAAAGGTTTCCCGGCTTGGCATTCTCAATGCCAATGAGGAAATTGTGGCGGCGAACAAGGCGGTGGAATATTTTAAGATCAAAACGCCCAGCGTCAACACCCACGCCGGCAATCTGAGCGGCGGAAATCAGCAGAAGGTCGTACTGGGCAAAGCGATGATGACGGAACCGAAAATACTGATTCTGGATGAACCCACCCGCGGCATCGACGTGGGGGCGAAATACGAGATTTACAAGATTATGAACCAGCTTCTGGCGGAAGGCGTGGCGGTAATTATGATATCCTCCGATATGGAGGAAATTCTGGGGATGAGCGACCGGATCGTTGTATTCAACGAAGGAAAAGTCATGGGTGAAATTGACTACAAGGAAGCAACCCAGAGCAAGATTATGACAATATCAGCGGGAGGTACGATCCATGAATAAGGAGAAAAAGAAGGGGCTTAAAATTGACTGGCGAACCTATGCGATTATCGGCGCGCTGGTAATTCTCTGGATTTTGTTTGCGGCGCTGACCGACGGCACGTTTTTGACGCCGCGGAACCTGTCCAACCTGTTCCGGCAGATGTCCATTGTGGGCATTTTGGGCGTTGGCGCGCTGCTTATTATTGTTGCGGGGCACATTGACCTGTCCGTAGGGTATCTGGCGGGATTTACCGGCTGTATCAGCGCGGTAATGATGTGCTACCACGGCGTAAGCACACCGGCTGCCATACTGGTGGCCTGTCTGGTCGGCGTTGGCTTTGGATTGGCACAGGGCGCGATTACCGCGTTTTTCAGCGTGCCGTCCTTTATTACCACTTTGGGCGGTCAGATGATTTTGCAGGGCGCCGTGCTGGCGCTGACCAAAGGCGTGACCATCACGCCGCTGAACAATGATTACCTGACCTTTGGACAGGCGTACATTCCGCCGGCGGTTAGCTGGATTTTATGCGTAATCGCCATTGTGGCGTTTGTAATCTCCGGGATCAAGACTCGTGTGACGCAGAAAAAATACAGTTTTGAAACCACTTCTCTCGGTGCAGCCATTGCCAAATGGGTTGTGGCGGCAGTGATTCTGGGACTGTTCTGCTGGGTAATGGCCAGCTACAAAGGCATTCCGGTGCCGGTGCTGATCCTGCTGATTGTTGTGCTTGTATTTACCTTTGTGGCGGAAAAAACCACATTTGGCCGTAAGATTTACGCCATTGGCGGCAATATGGAGGCAGTAAAATATTCCGGTATCAACATCAAAAAGAATTTGGTGGCAATTTTTATGGTGAACGGCTTTATCGCGGCCGTTGCTGGTCTGGTGCTTACTTCCAGGCAGGGAGCCGGCATTGCCTCTAACGGTGTTGGTATGGAACTGGACGCCATTGCGGCAGCGGTCATCGGCGGCGCCAGCATGTCCGGCGGCATCGGCAAGGTATACGGCGCTATCATCGGCGCACTGCTGATGTCCACCATTGACAATGGTATGACGATGCTGAATATGGATACCTATTGGCAGTATATGGTGAAGGGCGCGATTCTTATTTTTGCCGTAGCGTTTGACGTGCTGACCAAAAAGGTGAAAAAGTAACCGGATAACCGGTTGCATGAGATTGGATGAAAAGGTGACAGATACATGAAAATAAAAGGATTACAGTTTCAGGCGGAGTTTCAGCCGAAAAAGGATTATACGCCCACGCAGAGAGAGATTGCGCTGCAGATGGCGCTGTGCGGGAATAAAATCTGGCACAATCCCAGCCTGCAGCTGGTGGAAAAGGACGTTCGGGAACTGACGGAAAAAGAAGTGCTCATTAAAATCGGCGCCTGCGGCGTATGCGGTTCTGACGTGCATTTTCTCGGGGCGGACGCGGACAACTATGTTCCATACACCGGGCACTGCGCCGCGGGTACCATCATTGGCCATGAGTACAGCGGAGAAGTGGTGGCTGTGGGCAAGAAAGTAACGGGCGTTTCCGTGGGCGATCTTGTGGTGGCAGAAACTATGAACTGGTGCGGCGAATGCGATCCCT
Organism: uncultured Eubacteriales bacterium; assembly: GCA_934395135.1. Taxonomy (GTDB): domain Bacteria; phylum Bacillota; class Clostridia; order Oscillospirales; family Butyricicoccaceae; genus CAKRRK01. Next base: position 66,004 of record CAKRRK010000004.1, read on the forward strand.
GCCGTATGGGAATGGTGAACCAGTGCCAGAATTTGGAGGAACTTGGCTTCACAAGAGACGGCGGCTTTGCGGATTATATGATAGCGGAAGAAAAGTTCTGCTATCAAGTGAACGATTTTGTGGACATTTACGGCAGCAAGGAGGAAGCGCTGGAGGTAGCGGCGCTGATTGAGCCGACCTCTGTAGCCTACAATGGCATGATAGCGACTGCAGGCGGATTCCGTCCCGGGGCGTATGTGGCGGTGACCGGCGCGGGACCGGTAGGACTTGCGGCAGTCGCCATTGCAAAGACCGCCGGCGCGGCCAAAGTATTTGCCATTGACTTGTTCGACGACCGGCTGGAGATGGCAAAACAGATGGGTGCGGATATGGTGCTCAATCCCAAAAGGCTGGCGGAAACAGGGCAGACCGCATCCGAAGTGCTGTTGGGCGCGACCGGCGGTGTGGGCATTATGATGCATGTAGAAGCCACCGGCGCATTTCGGTTTACCATTCCGGAAATCCAGAAATCTTTGGCGGTCGGCGCTAAGGTATGCCAGATTGGACTTGGCAGCACAGAGGCTCCCATTTTCCCGCAATATTTCCAGACCAACTCCGCAGTGTACAGCGGCTCTATGGGCGGCTCGGGGCATGGCGTATGGCCGGATATCATTCGTCTGATTTCCGGCGGACGGCTGGATCTCAGTCCCATGATTGGCGGCAGATACCGGTTGGATGATGTGCTGGAGGCGCTGGAAGTTTCCCGTAAGGGCGCGCCGGGCAAAATTATCGTAACCCCGCACTGGCTTAGAAAATAGCGGCGGCCGGATGCGCGGACAGACCATCCGCCATTCTGCTGGAAACAAATTTTTTTGGTTTTTAAGAAAAACTTTTGCATATTTCTCTCCAAACTCCCATATGGGTTCTGTTATACTGAACCTGTATGGGAGCTCCTGTTTCTTTGCAGGAATATCAAAATAAAGACTTGACAATTATTTCCGCAGAGTTTATGATAATTTCGATAACTTAGATAGTCAAACTAATTTTTTTAATCCTCTGAATTTTTGCGAAACTGGAGAAACAACCATGAGTTTTACAATTCTCGGAACAGGGCATTATCTCCCTGAACGAAGCGTGAGCAACAAAGAACTTGCCGAATTTTTGGATACTTCCGACGAATGGATCTATAAAAGGCTGGGCATTCACAACCGCAGAGTATGCACAACGGAAAGCGCGGCGTTTCTCGCGTTCCGGGCGGGACAGGCTGCCTTGGAGCACAGTGGTGTTACGCCGGAGGAACTGGATCTTATTGTGTGCGCCACCATCAGCGAGGACTGCGCGTCGCCTTCTATGGCCTGCCTTGTGCAAAATATGCTGGGCGCCCGCTGTCCTGCGTTTGATGTCAGTGCCGCCTGCTCCGGCTTTATTTATGCGCTGGATACGGCGGCGGGGTTTTTCGTGCGGAAGGCAGTGCAGCGGGTGCTTGTCATCGGCGCGGAGCGGATGACGCGGCTGCTGGATTGGACGGACCGGGGAACCGCCATTATTTTCGGCGACGGAGCCGGCGCGGCGGTTTTGGGACCGGGAGATGCTTACCTTGCATCCAGGCTGTGCGCCAAGGGCGGCGACGATGTGCTGAAGATCCCGCAGTTTACCGGAGAATGCCCGTTTTATACCAGAGAAAAGGAAACGCCATTTTTGCGGATGAACGGCCAGGAGACGTTTAAATTTGCCGTGCATTCAATGCAAAAGGACCTTTTGGACGTGATTTCCCAGGCGGGACTCCAGGAGGAAGATATAGATTGGGTAATTCCCCACCAGGCGAATATCCGCATCATTGACGCCGCCCGCAAGCGGCTGCGCATCCCGCCGGAGCGCTACTGCACCAACATTGAAAATACCGGCAATACGTCGGCGGCAAGCGTGCCGATCCTGCTGGATGAGTTATGGCGCAGCGGCAAGTTGAAAAACGGCGACTATATTGCAATGACAAGTTTTGGCGCCGGCCTGACCAGCGCCGCCTGCCTGCTGCGGGCTGTACTATAACCCGCCGGCAGAAACAAAGTCGAAAGCAGCTTTGGCTGTTATCATAATTTTTGAATTTTTGGAGGAAATAACCATGGTATTGGAAAAAGTAAAAGAAGTGATTGCAGAGCATCTGGATTGTGACGTCAACGACATTACAGAGGCCTCTACCTTTGAGAGCCTGGGGATTGATTCGCTGGATACGGTGGAAATGGTGATGGATCTGGAAGATCAGCTGGGCATTTCAATTGAGGTGGACAAAAAACTGGAAACCGTCGGAGAATTGGTGGAATTTATCGAAGCAATTCAGGCGAAGTGAGGCGAAGCAATTATGATAAAAACGCCTATTAACGACCTTGTTGGGATTCAATATCCAATTTTCCAAGGCGGCATGGCCTGGATTTCCGACGGCGCGCTGGCCGCGGCAGTTTCGGAGGGCGGCGGTCTTGGAATTATTTCCGCGATGAACGCCGACGCCGCCTATCTGAGAAAACAGATTCAGATTGCGCGGGAAGGCACAGCGAAGCCCTTCGGCGTGAATATTATGCTGATGAGTCCTTACGCTGACGAAGTAGCGCAGGTAGTGGCAGAAGAAAACATACCGGTCGTCACTACTGGTGCAGGGAACCCGTCCAAGTACATAAAAATGTGGAAAGCGGCGGGCTGCAAAGTGATTCCGGTGGTGGCATCCGTGGCGCTTGCAAGACTGATGGAACGCCAGGGGGCGGACGCTGTGATTGCGGAAGGCGGCGAAAGCGGCGGACACATTGGAGAGCTTACCACAATGGCGCTGACTCCACAGGTGTGCGACGCAGTACAGATTCCGGTGATTGCCGCCGGCGGCATTGCGGACGGCCGGGGAGTAGCGGCGGCGTTTTTGCTGGGCGCCTGCGGCGTACAGCTCGGCACCCGGTTCCTGTCCGCATATGAATGCTCCGTGCATCCAAATTACAAAGAAAAAATCATCAAGGCCAAAGATCTGTCTACCATTGTGACAGGCAAGCGGCTGGGGCATCCGGTGCGCAGCCTGAAAACTCCGTTTTCCAGGGAATATGCCAAGGTAGAATATACGGACATTTCCGATGAGGAACTGGAAAAGCTGGCCGGCGGCGCGTTGCGTCTTGCGGCGGTGGAAGGCGATACAAAAAAAGGCTGTTTTCTTGCGGGACAAATTGCCGCGATGGTAAAAAAAGAACAGCCCGCCCGGGAAATCATAGAGGAAATTTTCGCCCAGGCGGAAACAGTGCTGAAAGGTGCGGGAACATGGGTAAAATAGCGTTTGTATTTGCCGGACAGGGGGCGCAGCACAGCGGCATGGGTCTGGAGTTGTCCCGGCACAGCGCCGCGGCAAAGGCAGTCTATGCCGCAGCGGACCGCCTTCGCCCGGGAACGTCCGAGCAGTGCTTTTTCGGCAGTGACGAAATGCTGCAAAAGACGGAAAACACCCAGCCTTGTCTGTATTGTGTGGACGTAGCTTCGGCATGCGCGCTGCGGGAAGCGGGCATTGTGCCGGATATGGCGGCGGGGTTTTCCCTGGGAGAACTTGCGGCGCTGACGTTTGCCGGAGCCTTTTCCATAGAGGACGGCTTTGCGCTGGTCTGTCAGCGGGGGAAACTGATGCAGCAGGCGGCGGAAATGACAGACGCCGCAATGACTGCCGTGCTGAAATTGTCAGACGAGACGGTAATCCGTTTGTGCAGCCAGTTCGCGCAGGTATATCCGGTGAATTTTAATTCTCAGGGACAGGTTGTGGTGTCTGGCAGGCAGAACGATCTCGCGTTGCTGAAAGAAGCGGTAAAAGCGGAGAAAGGCCGCACGGTGGATTTGAAAGTGGGGGGTGGATTTCATTCCCCGTTTATGGCGCCGGCCGCGGAAAAATTTGCGGAAGAACTAAAGAACTATGTGTTTTCACCGTTATCCATTCCGGTGTATGCCAACAAAACGGCGCAGCCCTATCCGGCAGAAGGCAAAGAACTGCTGGCGTCTCAGATACAAAGCCCGGTGTTGTGGAAGGATACGGTGCTCCGGATGATTGCGGATGGGGCGGACACTTTCATTGAAGTAGGCGCCGGCAATACCTTGGCGGGACTGATCCGCCGGATTTCCAAAGATGTGCGGGTGTACAGCGTGGAAACGCCGGAGCAATTTCAGACAGTAACAGCGGAGGTGCAGGCAAATGCTTAATGGAAAAGTGGCGATTGTTACCGGAGGCTCCAGGGGAATCGGCCTTGCGATTGCGCGGCAGTTTGCCTCCCTTGGGGCAGAGATTGCAATCATTTATGCGGGAAATACGGAAAAAGCCCAAGCGGCCCGGGATGCGATCCGGCAAATGGGCGTGCGTGCGGAATGCTTTCTATGCGACGTTTCGGATTTCACGCAGGCGCAGCAGACAGTGGACGCCGTGAAAGAAGCGTTTGGTTCCATTGATATTTTGGTCAACAATGCGGGAATCACAAGAGATGGACTCATTCTTCGAATGAAAGAGACGGATTTTGACGATGTGCTGCACATCAACCTCAAAGGCGCGTTTAATATGATCCGCCATGTCAGCCGGATTTTTGTGAAACAGCGGGGCGGGACGATCCTGAACATCAGTTCCGTCTCTGGGATGATAGGAAATGCGGGGCAGGCCAACTATTCCGCATCCAAAGCCGGGGTAATTGGGCTGACGAAATCCGTGGCAAGGGAGCTTGCCGGAAGGAATATCCGCTGCAATGCCATTGCGCCGGGCTTTGTAAAGACCGATATGACGCAGGCGATTGACGACAAAAATCCTCTGGTCGCCCAAATCCCCTTGGGCAGGATGGGACAGCCGGAGGACATTGCCCAAGCGGCGGCGTTTCTTGTCCAGGCAGAGTATATTACCGGCGAGGTGCTCCGGGTAGACGGCGGCCTTGCGATATAAAGGAGTCCAGTATGAAAAGAGTTGTAGTGACAGGAATTGGTGCGGTCACTCCGGTGGGCAATGACATCGGCAGTATGTGGGACAGCCTGAAAAACGGCAGGCATGGCATTGACCGTATCACAAAATTTGATACAACCGAGTTTAAAACCAAACTCGCGGCGGAGGTTAAAGGATTTGATCCCCTCCAATATATGGAAAAAACAGAGGCGCGGCGAAACGACCTGTTTTCCCAATATGCCACGGCGGCAGCGGTGCAGGCGATGGAGGACAGCGGCCTGGAAGGAACCGTTGCAGACGAACGCCTTGGTGTCTATATGGGATTCGGTGTGGGTGGAATTGATACATTTTCCAAAGAGATGGAAAAACTCTTTACCAAAGGCCCGCGGCGGGTGTCGCCGCTGTTTATTCCGATGATCATCGGCAATATTGCAGGCGGCAATATTGCCATTCGTTTCCATGCCAAGGGGCCGTGCCTTCCGGTGGTGACGGCATGCGCTACCGGAAGCAACGCCATTGGCGAAGCGTTCCGCGCCATAAAACATGGGTATGCGGATGCGATTATCGCAGGCGGCGCGGAAGCTGCCATTTCTCCCATAGGTATCGCAGGGTTTGCCAACATGATGGCGCTTTCGCCGGCGGAAAACAAAGACGAGGCCTGCCTGCCCTTTGACGCGCGCAGAAAAGGTTTTGTGATGGGAGAAGGCGCCGGCGCGCTGATTTTGGAAGAATATGGCCATGCGAAAGCTCGCGGCGCAAAGATTTACGGCGAAATTGCGGGGTATGGTGTCAATTGCGATGCGTATCATATTACCGCACCGGATCCGGAGGCGACCGGCGGCGCAAATGCCATTGTAGCGGCGCTTGCGGAGGGCGGCATTGCGAAAACGGAAAAAATTTATATGAACGCACATGGTACGGGAACAAAACTCAATGACGCCGCGGAAACCAAGGCGGTGAAACAGGCGTTTGGGTGCACGGACCATGTCATTATAAGTTCCACAAAATCCATGACAGGCCATATGCTGGGGGCGGCAGGCGCAGTGGAGGCCATTGCATCCCTGCTGGCGCTGCAAACCGGTGTCATCCCGCCGACAGTAGGCCTTTTGGAGGCGGACCCGGAATGTGACCTGGACTATGTGCCGCAGACGGCGAGAAAGGAAGCGGTGAACTGCGCGATTTCTCTTTCTCTTGGATTTGGCGGCCACAATGCATGCGTTGCTTTTATAAAGGAGGACCGGGAATGAAACAGGAAGATATTCGCGGCCTTGCGGAACTGATGAGCACATACGGTCTTACAAAGCTGAAAGTGGAAGAAGCGGAGGTTGCCATTGAGCTGGAGCGCAGCGGCGCCGGGCAGAAGGAAACGATGGACAGCATCCCCATCAACTATGCGCCGGCCGTCCAGAAAGATTTGACGGACGCTGCGTTGTATACGGTAACAGCGCCTCTGGTGGGCGTATTTTATGCCGCCCCCTCTGCGGAAGCGGCGCCCTATGTGTCCGTCGGGGATACGGTGCGGGCAGGGGATACCCTGTGCATTGTAGAGGCGATGAAAGTGATGAACGAAATCGTTTCGGAAAAGGACGGCGTGGTAGAAGAAGTGTGCGCGGCCAATAAAGATGTGGTTGAATATGGCATGCCGCTGTTTAAAATACGGATTTCATAAGGGAGGCCCGGAATGAAGCAGGAAGAACTCAAGAAAATCCTCCCCCACAGGGACAATATGCTTCTCGTGGAAGAAGCAGAAGTTGTGGATGGCGAGGCACACGGAAAATATACCGTGAAAGGAGACGAATGGTTTTTAAAAGGCCATTTTCCGGGGAATCCGGTTGTACCGGGAGTGATTCTTTGTGAAATGCTGGCGCAGTCTGCCTGCGTTTTGCTGCAGAATCCGCAAAAAGGACCGGTGACGCCCTTTTTCACCGGCCTGGATAAAGTACGCTTTAAAAAGCCCGTCGTGCCGGGGGAAACCTTTGAAACCCGCTGCGTTATTGAAAAAAGCCGGGGCAATTTCTTCTTTGCCCATGGAGAAGGATATACAGACGGGAAGCTCTGCGTCAAGGCAGATTTTTCATTTGCGATAGTCGGGGAGTGATACTTTGTTTTCAAAAATTTTGATTGCAAACCGAGGGGAGGCGGCCGTCCGCATTATCCGGGCGTGTAAGGAAATGGGCATTTCCACGGTGGCAGTTTATTCGGAAGCAGATGCAGAGTCTTTGCATACGGTCCTTGCGGACGAACATATTTGCATTGGCGGAAAAGAAGCGTCAGAAAGCTATTTGAAGATGGACCGCATTCTTTCCGCCGCCTTGGTGACCGGCGCGCAGGCGATCCACCCCGGATATGGATTTTTATCCGAAAATTATGAATTTGCGCAAAAATGCCTGGAAAACAACATTGCGTTTATTGGACCGGATCCTGCCGTCATCCGCAGGATGGGGAACAAAGACCAGGCGAGACAGGCGATGAAAGAAGCAGGTGTGCCGGTGATTCCCGGAACAGATTTGCTGCAGGACGCAGGCGAGGCGCTGCAGGTGGCGGAAAAAATCGGCTATCCGGTGCTGCTGAAAGCCCGGTCCGGCGGCGGTGGAAAGGGCATCCGGAGAGTGAACGCTCCCGAAGAGATGGAGCAGGCGTTTCAAACCGCTGCTGCGGAAGCGAGGGAAGCGTTCCGGGACGGCGCGCTGTATATGGAAAAGTTTATCGCCAAGGCAAAACATATCGAAGTGCAGATTCTGGCGGATGAAGCCCGCCATATTGTCTGTCTTGGCGAGCGGGAATGTTCCATTCAGAAAAATAATCAGAAACTGGTGGAGGAATCCCCCTCTCCGGCAGTAAACGACAGCCTGCGGAAAAAACTGATGGCGGCTGCCAAGAAGGCCGCCAAAAAGGTGGGGTATGTAAACGCTGGCACCATTGAGTTTCTGCTGACGCCGGAACAGGAATTTTATTTTATGGAAATGAACGTTCGGCTGCAGGTGGAGCATGGCGTGACGGAGCAGGTAACAGGCATTGACCTTGTAAAATGGCAAATCCGTATTGCGGCGGGGATTCCGCTGAATTTTACCCAGAAGGATGTGGCCATACAGGGCAATTCCATTGAATGCCGGATCAACGCCCAGTCGGTGGGAGAGGTGCGCTTCCTGCATGTGCCGGGGGGACCTATGGTGCGGTTTGACAGCGCCTTGTGGACGGGCTACGCCATCCCGCCTTTTTACGATGCGATGATCGGCAAACTCATTGTATATTCCGCCACGAGAGAAGAGGCCATACGAAAGATGCGGGCGGCGCTGTGTGAGTTGATTATCGAGGGCGTGCCCAATAATGTGGAACTGCAGATGGATATTATTTCGGACAGCCGGTTTGTCTCCGGAGAGTATGGCACGGATTTTTTTGTAAAGTGAGGTGAGGGGCATGCCCCTGAATATGCTGTTTGGCAAGCCCAGAAATAAGCTGGAAAAAGGCGGCAGAAAATATATTTCTGAGACGGAAGAGGGCGAAGTCACGCAAAAATGTCCCGTGTGCGGCAAGGAAACGCCCATCAGCACGCTGTGGAAACATCTGAATGTTTGCCAATGCGGCTACTGTTTTAAAATGAACCCCAGACAGCGGATCGATTTTATTGCCGACAAAGGGACCTTTGCAGAGTTGGATGCGAATTTGATCGCCCAGGATATTTTGCAGTTTCCCGGCTATGCGGAAAAAATTGAGAATATACGAAAGTCCAGCCGGGAAAAAGAAGCGGTGATTTGCGGAGAAGCGGAAATTTCCGGTGAAAAATGTGCCCTGTTTGTGATGGACCCGTTTTTTATGATGGGCAGTATGGGCATAGCAGTGGGTGAAAAAATCACTCGTCTTTTTGAACACGCCACAGAAAAAGGGCTTCCGGTCGTGGGGTTTACGGTTTCCGGCGGAGCCAGGATGCAGGAAGGGCTGATGTCTCTGATGCAGATGGCAAAAACCTCCGGCGCCGTCAAAAAACACAGCGACGCAGGCCATTTTTACTTGACGGTATTGACCAATCCAACCACAGGCGGTGTGACCGCCAGCTTTGCGATGGAAGGGGATATCATCCTTTCCGAACCGGGCGCGGTTGTGGGATTTGCCGGTGCGCGGGTGATCGAGCAGACGGTGCGCAAAAAGCTGCCCAACGGTTTTCAACGGGCGGAATTTGTGCTGCGGCATGGCTTTATTGACAAGATTGTAGAAAGAGACCGGCAGAAAGAGATGATTTCCAGACTGCTGCGATATCATAGAGGTGACATAGCACATGGCAAACACAGCGTATGACCAGGTAAAAAAAGCGAGGAGTGCGGATCGGCCCACTGCCATTGCCTATATCCGGAATATTTTTACGGATTTTACCGAATTGCATGGCGACCGGCGCTTTGGCGACGATGCGGCGGTCCTTGGCGGGATCGCCCTGTTGGATGGCGTGCCGGTCACAGTGATTGGCATCGAAAAAGGGGTGGGAACAAAGGAAAAAATCCACCGGAATTTTGGTTCTCCGGAACCGGAAGGGTATCGGAAAGCCCTGCGCCTGATGAAGCAGGCGGAAAAATTCCGCCGCCCGGTGATCTGTTTTGTCGATACGTCTGGGGCGTTCTGCGGCATCGGTGCGGAAGAACGGGGACAGGGGCAGGCCATTGCGGAAAACCTGATGGAAATGATGAGCCTCAAAACCCCGGTGCTCTCCATCCTGATTGGAGAGGGCGGCAGCGGGGGCGCGTTGGCGCTGGCGGTTTCCGACGAAGTATGGATGATGGAAAACGCCGTGTATTCGGTGATTTCACCGGAAGGCTGTGCCAGCATCCTGTGGAAGGATGCGTCCAAAGCGGCAGACGCCGCGGAGTGTCTCAAGATTACAGCGCAGAATGTGCATGCCCTGGGAATGGCCGAGCGTGTGGTCTCCGAGCATACTGGCCTGTACAGCAAGGTTTTTTTGGAACTGAAAGCAGACATTGCAGGCTGGTACCGAAAGGAAGCTGCAATGCCATTGGAAGATTTGCTTCAAAAGCGGTATGACCGCTTCCGGAAATTTGGGCAGGAATATATTCAGGAGTAACCGCTTTTTTTCGAAAGAATGGCCGCGCGTTACAAGGAAAAGAGAAATTCTTCGCCGCATTCCCCTGCCTTGCGGGGCAAAAAGCAGTGAAACGGCATCTGTTTTTTCAGACAGATGCCGTTTTTGCAAGATGGAACGGTGGATGACAAGCTGTTTCTTTTCGATAATTTTGATAAGCCGGGCGGAATTTGCCGCCATATGCGCACGGTTTGATGAACGGGCAGCAAGCGGAGAAGAAAGTTTTACAGATATCGAGACGCATTGGGCAAAACAAGATATCATAAAGGCCAGTGAAAACGGCTGGATTTTAGGATATCCGGATAAAACGTTTCGGCCCAATGCCTTTATAACCCGGGGCGAAGCGATGGCAATGGTTAACCGGGTATTAAACCGAAATCCGGAAAGCAAAGAAGATTTATGGAAGGAAATGAAGGAGTGGCCGGACAATCAGGAGATTGGCAAGTGGTATTATCTGGACGTTCAGGAAGCAACAAACAGTCATACTTATGAACGAAAAAACAATGCCAGAGAATACTGGACAACGATCGTCCCGTCGCCTGACTGGGCCGGCATGCAAGAATAGACAAACCATAAAGCGGGCTGGGAAAAGAAATTTCTTTTCCCAGCCCGCTTTTATTTTGCGGCTTTTGACCAGACTGTGCTTCTGTTTCCCATTCTTTTTGACAAGATTTTCTTTAAAATTGCGATATGTAACATGCACATAACTTTCAAGAATACTGCCGTTGCATTTCCAACAGCTATGAGAATGAAATTTCGGTATCGGTTTTTGCGACGCACACGAAGGTCTTGCCGGGGCAGACCGCAAGTTCGCTGCCGTCCATCTGGTAATACTTTATGGGGGCGTCATAGCGGTCTTTGCTCCAGGTGATAGGAACATATTTGCCTTCACAGCAATAGTAACCGTCTCCGGTTCCGGTCGTCTGGATTTTCATCCAGCCATAGGAATCCCCGCCCCGCAGGCCGGTCTGCATCCGGGGAATAATAACATTTTGAAAGGCCAGCTGACAGTCATAGGCTTCGTCATAGTGTTCCTGTCCGTATTGCCAGCGAAAATACTGGCGGGTCTCCGGGTCATAGCGAAACTCTGCGGTGATATAGTTGGAATGGGGGACGGTAACCACCGCGGCAGATTGTCCGCTTTTGGCGGAATGTTCCTCCGAAAAGGAATAGGCAGTCCCCCAGCTGCTGTTAGAAAGATCCCGGTTCAGTGTCTGCAGCGTCTCTTCAATGCGCTCCCCCGTGGTAAATACGCTGTGCTCATAGCCGGCGTTTTGAATGCGTGCTTTGTCCCGGTAATACAGCGTGCCTTCGTAGCCGCCGCGGATGCCGTCCAAGGCAATTAATTCACCGGAGCGGGCGCGGATGGTATCGTATGCAATTTGGCTTGCACCAAAGTGCAGGTAAACCGCGTTATGAGACTGCGCCATATCAATGTAATACGAACGGGAGGATCGGACGGTTCCGATTTCCTCTACCGCCGAGGGATCCTGAAAAATTGCCAGAAGCCGGGTGATGCCACCTTCTGCCTGCATCTCATAAAGGATATCCGCCTGCGAGATGCCCCGCTGCGGCAGCGCCTTTTTCAAATTGTTGATCATAATGGCAACTGGTTTTCGGGCAGCGGCTTCTTCGGACAGCTCCTCTTCGAATATGCCGGTCAAGGGATTTAGTACGCCGGAAATTTCCGGCTCCGGCGCAGGCTCCGGCTGGACCGTCGGCGCGGGGTTCTCCGGCGCAACTGGGGCGGAGTCTTTGCCGCAGCCGCAGAACAATACGGCAGCGAGCAGCAGTGCGGAAAGAATGGCAGGATATGATTTCATCAGGGTGTCCTCCGACTTTGGTATAGTATAATAAATTATTATAACAGGCAAAGAGAAAAATTGTCAATGTACACAAAAGAAGGCCCCTTTTACTCTTTGTGTTGATAGTGAAATCTTCGGTGATTTTATCAAAAGGCCCGTCCCAAATAACGGAACACCCAAACTCGTGACAATATGGTATTATAAGATAGAAAAATTTTTGAAAAAAGATGTCAGATTTTCAACTGAAAGCTGTGTATATAGGTGAAAGGAGGATTTGTATGAAGGATAATGACATTATCCAGTTATACTGGGACAGGAATGAACAAGCAATCCCCGCCACGGCGGATAAGTATGGTAACTACTGTGCTTCGATTGCCAGGAACATTCTGGGCAACCATGAGGATGCAGAGGAATGTGTCAACGATACATACTGGAACGCATGGAACTCCATGCCACCGCACAGACCTAACAATCTTTCGGCATTTCTTGGCAAAATAACTCGAAACCTCTCATTTAATAAGTATAAATACACCACTGCCGAAAAGCGGCGCGCTGAAGTAACGTTCATTTTGGATGAACTTGCGGAATGTATCTCAGGTGATAACACAGTTGAACAGACTATGGAACATCAAGAACTGGTGAATGCCATCAACTCGTTCGCAAGAGGCCTTTCCCAAAAGAAGCGGAATATATTTGTTCGTCGGTATTGGTATGCAGACGCGGTTTCGTCTATTGCAAAAGACTATGGAATGCTGCAAGGCAGCGTGTCAAAGATGCTTGAGCGAATCAGAAAAGAACTGGCCGTTTATTTAAGAGAAAGGGGCTTTGCAGTATGAAGAAAGAGTATTTGTTTGAGGTCATCGGCGAGTTGGACGATGACATTGTGAAAGGAGCGAAACCACCTATGAAGGTCAAAAAGCAAACGATTTGGAAGTCCGTTGGTGCCATGGCCGCTTGCCTGTGCCTGGTTTTGGGAGGAACATTTCTGTTTAAGGAGCAATCAGTTGTACCTGAACCTGAATTTGTACAGGTTGTGACACCATTTATAGAGGTGGAAAGCGTTGAAGAAATGGAGCAGTACCTGGATTTCAACATCCCTGTGCTTGAACGCGGTGCAGAAACATATCTTGTCTGGGTTACGGATGGATATCCTGAAATGGCAGACATCCGGTACAGTGATGATATGGGATTTAGAATGAAGTACGGAAGTGGCGACATCAGCGGCATTCACGGGGGCACGCTGGAAAAAGAGGACACGGTGAACGGGATCTCGGTTGGATATTATACATACGAAACCACTCGGTATGCCCTGTGGGAGAAGGATGGATTTACCTACAGCCTAACCGGCGGTGAGAACCTGGAAGAAGGGGTTGCAGAACTGATGAAGTAGCGATTTATTCTGGCATTTGATTCGTAATATGCAACAGCTCAATAAATCTCAGAGGCTCCCATCCATTGCGGTGAGAGCCTTTTCCTATGCTTAGAGTTCCGTCAAATCGACGAAGGGGTTGACAGATCGGCATATATCAACACAAAAGGTAAAAGGGACAAAAGAAGAGCGGCCTGCGCGATCGGCCTGCGGCATACAAAGATAAACTCCCAACCGAAAAACGGTTGGGAGCATCCGAAAGGAATATCTATAATGAGGAGAAGAATGAACAAGTGAAGTAAAAATTCCATATATTGATAATAAAGCGATAGAAAAGGAGGGATTTTTTATGCAGACTACAATTTACACTGTCCGTCCGGGCGATACTCTGTGGGACATCAGCCGCAAATTCGGCGTATCCATCGGTGATATTGCCAGAGATAACCGTATTACAAATCCAGACAGGATTTACAGCGGGCAGAGACTGATTATCACCAAGCCGCCGCTTTCCAATGTATATATGGTGCGGTTTGGAGATACGCTTACCAGCATTGCCAGAAAATTCAATACAACGGTACAGGAATTGGCGCGCATTAACAACATTCAAAATCCGGATATGATTTACGACGGACAATTCATCAGAGTGCGATAACCCATATCCCCTGCGGGAATACAGCAGGGGATATTAACATGTTAGTCAATATAGTTCCAGGGGTTTACATGGTCGTCAAACCGAGTGCCTTCCCGCACTTCAAAGTGGCAGTGAGGACCAGTGCTTCGGCCGGTGGAACCCACCTTGGCAATCACGGTGCCCTTGGCGATCACGTCGCCTTCGCTGACGGTAAGGGCGGAATTGTGGGCATACAGAGTCTGCAGTCCGTTGCCATGGTCAAGAATCACACAGTTTCCATACGATCCCTTGCTGCCGGCAAAAATAACGGTGCCGTTGTCCGCCGCCACCACGTCGCTGCCGGTAGGGCCTGCAAAGTCTACGCCGGTATGAAATTCACCGCCGCGATAGCCATAATCCGAGGTCACTTTGCCCGCGGCAAAGGGACGAATCATATCGCCGGTGCCAACGGTATAATCTATGGTGCCGACTTCCAGGATTTCGTTTTGGCCCTTTACCGTATAAACCGTATCCAATACATAGGTGTTGGTCAGTTCGCCGTTCACATAAATGTATTCCCGGGTGATATCCGCCTGCGCGTCGATACCTTCCTGGAGCACCTCCTGCTGGCTGATGGACCAGGTGTCATTCTCAATATAAGTGGTTTCAAAGGGGATAATTTCGTTATACGAAGTCACAGTGGAAGATACCTGCACGCTGAGGCGGCATTTTGTTATCGGAATGATAAGTTCCGTTCCTTCGTCCAAAGAAATTACAGCCTCTCCGGTGTTGGGATCAGTATCCAGATCCGCACCTTCCTCTTCCGGGAGCAGGGAAGGATTCCACTCCAGCAGACGGTCTTGTTGTGTGCCGAAGGACAAAGCTACGCTATGCAAGGTATCGCCCGCCGCCGCGGTATAGCGTTCTGTATCCGGATAAAACAGGGCGTCGTACAGCGCGTCTTCCGTCAAAACGGACTCCGAAGGCGCTTCTACCATATCCACAGACACGTCTTCCACAAAATCCACGGTCAAGGTGTCGTCCGTGACATCCGCATACCGGGCGGCGACACGGTCCAAAACGGCGTTTGCTTCAATTATGGTGCCGGTATAGCCCACAATTTCTCCATCAATAGAAAGCGCTGCAAGATTGGAAATTTCATCCACCGCGCCGGACAACACTTCCGTCACCTCTTCCGGCGCGGTATATGTGGTTTTTGGAACAATGACAAAAGAATACGAAATTTCCGGTGTATAGGAATAGTCGGTTCCCAGCACTTCGCTGGCATGCGCTTCCACCTGTTCCACCGCTTGCTGCAGGGCGGATTCCGAAGGAACATAAACAGATTCCTCACCGTTGACGGTGGCCTTTACGCCTACCCCGAATACATTGAAAGCGGTGATCAGAGAAACCGCGCAGACAAGGGTATAAGCTATGGTGCGTTTGGGAAGGACAACCCTCCCGTTTTCTGTTTTTACAAAGACCGCTTTTGCTTTGGCCAAAATTTTGTTTAACTGCATACTGACAAATTCCTTGATGATGTAAGATGATAATTACAGTTTGATTTCAAAAATTACAAACCGGATTATAAACGGTTACAAATTGGTTACAAGACAATCATACCTGTATTATCCGCCAATGTCAAGGAAAAAGTATTAAAACAATGTAAATAAAATGTGAAGAATGGACCTGAAACAGAAAAAAGGATGAGAAAACGGTCAGTTTTTGTCGGATCCAAGATAGTCTTTTTGGAACAGCTCCCGGGATAGGGAAAATGGATCGCCGGAAATGCAGCGGTTAAGTTCTGCAACAAGAAGAAGTGCCTTTTTTACGGCGTCGTTTTGCAGCTCAAAATAGCTGTCGGTTCGGATGCTGCCGTCTGGATGCCGCCAGGGCGCATGCTGTAAGTTAGGACAATCCTCCGGAAGGGGAGAAACAGGAGGAATCATCGCAGAAAAAAAGCCGGTTTGTCCCACAAGGGATTCAGCCAGCCGGAGGGGAAGCCTGCGCCGGTTTGCCGGGTCGTGCAGCATTCTTTGAATTCGCTGCATCCGCGAAAAGGCCGGACGGATATCCTTGGGTGCGGCCGGCACACCCAGCGCCGTCCGGCAGGCAAAGGTCAGCATGCCTGCAGCGGCGGGAACAAAACCGCTGTCTGACCGGAGCAATTTGTAAATGGGATAAATGTTTCGCGGACATCCGGTATAATGGGTGATGATCCAGCCGTCCAGATCGCTTTCGCAAAGGCGGTGCGCATAGGAGGGAGTCAGACAATAGCGGGGAGAAAGCCGATCCGCTGTGACGGCTTCAATCAAAGGGTGCGCCGTGCTGTCCAGAGCATAATGGCATGCAAATCCAAAAAGATAGGCCAGCGCGGCGCTGGAGGCTTGTTCGCGGCAGGAAAAAACCAGTGCCTGGAATACCTCCGCGGCGGCTTCCCGGTGCATTCGGGTGCCGGGATTCGGGCGGCGCAGCGGATGGCAATAAAACAGCACGTCCGGTCCCTGGCAGCCGAAGAAAAAGGAATTTTTTTCCGGTTGAATAATAGATTGATAAGAAGGCGGCAGGAAGGATAAAACCTTTTCGCCAAAAAAACAATGTGCAGCGGCAGCCGGCATGAAAAACACCTCCGATTCATATGAATTTTATTATACGGCTTTTTGTGAAAAATGTACATAACGGAAAATAAAATATTTGACGGATTTCAACAAAAATATTGGCGAATTTTGAAAAATAGTGTATAATAAAAAGAACTGAACGTATATCCTTTGGAGGGTTTTTCATCGATGAAACTTGGAATTGTAGGACTGCCGAACGTCGGCAAAAGCACATTGTTTAACGCGATCACCAATGCGGGGGCGGAAAGCGCCAACTATCCGTTCTGCACCATAGATCCAAACGTCGGTATGGTGGCTGTGCCGGACAAACGCCTGGAGGTTTTGACGGAACTTTACCATGCCAAAAAAACCATTCCTGCCTCTGTGGAATTTGTAGATATTGCGGGACTGGTCAAGGGGGCCTCCAAAGGCGAGGGGCTTGGCAACAAATT
The DNA here is from genome assembly GCA_934395135.1 of uncultured Eubacteriales bacterium. Classification (GTDB taxonomy): domain Bacteria; phylum Bacillota; class Clostridia; order Oscillospirales; family Butyricicoccaceae; genus CAKRRK01. Next base: position 82,829 of record CAKRRK010000004.1, read on the forward strand.
TTTGTCCCACATCCGGGAAGTGGACGCTGTGGTCCATGTGGTGCGTTGTTTTGAAGACGAAAATATTATCCATGTGGAAGGTAGTGTGGATCCTGCCCGGGACATAGAAACCATCAATCTGGAATTAATTCTGGCGGATTTGGAATTGCTTGACCGCAGAATAGACCGCACCAAAAAAATGCTGAAAGGCGACAAAAAATATCAGCTGGAACTGGATGTGCTGGAGGGTTTGAAAACCTATCTGGAAGAGGGGAAAAATGCCAGAACCTATCCGGACTATGCGGAGTATGAGGAATATATCGACTCCATCGGCCTGCTGTCGGCAAAGCCGGTGATTTATGCAGCGAATATGGACGAAAGCGGTTTCAGCGAAGGCTCTTCCCCCCGGTTTGAGGCGGTAAAGCGCATTGCAGAGGCGGAGCACTGCCAGGTGCTGCCGATCTGCGCCAAACTGGAGGAGGACATCGCCGGCATGACGCCGGAGGAAAAAGAGATGTTCCTTTCGGATCTGGGGCTGACGGAATCCGGCCTGGACCGGTTGATTCGCGTGTGTTACGATCTTTTGGGACTGATGAGTTACTTAACAGCAGGGGAACCGGAAGTCCGGGCCTGGACCATAAAGAAGGGCACCAAAGCACCCCAGGCCGCGGGGAAAATTCATACGGATTTTGAGCGGGGCTTTATTCGGGCCGAAGTGATAACCTACGACCAGCTCGTAGCATGCGGCAGCCTTGCAAATGCCAGGGAAAAAGGCCTGGTCCGCTCGGAAGGAAAAGAGTATGTGATGCAGGACGGCGACGTCGTTCTGTTCCGATTTAATGTGTAAACGCGTGCCATGCAGGGATAACAAGGGATAACAGAGGAACTGCGAGGAGAACAAAGAGAAGGGGATTATTATGCCTGACAGCAGAAACAGAGAAAGCTTTGAAGAAGTGATAGACGAAGTGCATGCATTGGAAGAAAATATAGCCAGCCATATCCAGGAGGATCCCGTTTACAGCATGCACGGCGGCGCTGGCGGAAACCCGGAGAATAGGAACAAACAGCGAAAAAAAGGCAGTGGAAAAAGGATACTTTGGATCGTCCTTGCCGTCCTCGCCGCGTTGTTTGCGGCGCTGGCAGGGTATACGGCGGGATATCCCAATATCCACAAGGGCATTGTATGCGGAGAGGTGGAACTTTCCGGCATGTCGAAAGAGGAGGCCTTTGCTGCCCTCAGTGAAACGATGACAGGGTATCTGGACGGAGAAATCATCGAAATTTCCGTGAACGGCCAGGCGTTTCCTACGGCGGTGACGGATGTTACCAAGGGAATGGATATTGACGGCAGCGTGGAGAATGCGTTTGCATACACAAGGGAAGGCAATCTGTTTTCCAATATGAAACGAGTGCTGGACGCTCTGTTGGGCGGCGCGGATATTCCGGTGGACGTTATACTGGATGAAACAGGCGTGCAGACGATATTCCAGAACATTGCCGATACCGCGATCACAGAGGCTTCCGATTTCACGTTTGAAATTACCGACGAGGGCGTACTTGTGACAATGGGCAAGGACGGAGTTACCTTTGATAAGAGCGCGGCAATGCAGCAGTTTGAGGAAAAGATTGCGTATGCCGATTTTTCTCCCCTGGAAGTGCCGGTAGAAATTGACAAAGCGCCGGCGTTTGACGCGGAAAAGCTGAAGCAGCAGGTGGACCGGGACCCAAAGAATGCTTATCTTGACACCACAGACGGCGAAACCATTATCCCGGGCGAGCGGGGCGTCACATTGGATGCGGCGGCGGCCAAACAGGCAGTGGGCGACGGCAGCGAGGCGACGTATCTCGTCCCGGTTACCTTTACAGATCCGGAGATCACAGAGGAAGAACTGCGCAAAACCCTGTTTTTGGATGTGCTTGGAACGGCGACCACCGAATTGAACGCAGGCCTGCGGGACAGGACTTCCAATGTGCGGCTGTCCGCCAAGTATATCAACGGAACAATTTTGAACCCGGGCGAGGAATTTTCTTACAACAAAACCGTAGGGCCGCGGAATGCGGAACGCGGCTTTAAAAATGCCAAGGTGTTTCAGGACGGCGGTGTTGTGGACGGTATGGGCGGTGGAATCTGCCAGACCTCGTCCACCCTCTATATGGCGGTGCTGCGGGCGGATCTGGACGTAACAGAACGGCGGAATCACAGTTTTATCGTTTCTTATACGCCAAAAGGACAGGACGCTACGGTAGTGTATGGATCGCAGGACTTTAAGTTTGTCAATGATACCAAGTACCCGATTAAGATTGAGGCATACCAGTCTGGCAGTTCGGTGACGGTTACCATAAAGGGATATAAGACCGAGGATAAAAAGGTGGAATTGTCTGCCAAAGTAAATTCCACCACGCCGATGCAAACGGTAACCAAGGAAGATCCGAGCCTTACAGGAACCCAAACAAGAGTGGACGGCGGCTATACGGGGTACAATGTTACGCTGTACAAAACAGTTACCGTTAACGGAAAATCGGAAACAAAGGTGGAAAATACCAGCGTTTACAAAGAAAAGCACAAAGTGATTTATGTGGCGCCGGCTGCACCAACAGAACCGACAACGCCCACAGGACCGACGGCGCCGGTGGATCCGACAAAGCCAACCGAACCCACTACTCCAACGGAGCCTGCAAAACCAACGGAACCAACGACGCCGGTTACGCCGACAGAGCCGACGACGCCGACGGAACCGACCACCCCAACCGAACCAGTTGTGCCGCCGGATCCGGAAGGATAGAAAAAATGATTTGGTGAAAGGAAGGATACAATGAAAACGACCAATGGATATGCCTATGAAGAGGTATACGACAGGGCCGCTGTGCGAAAACTTGCCAAGAAAAAAGCATTTGCCACAGTGCGGAAAAAGTTTGGATGGATTTTGCTTGCAACGCTCCTTGCCTGTCTGCCTGGCCTGTTGCTTTCCGGCGTTTCCAGCTGGCAGACGATGCAGGAAACTGTGGCAATGGTGCAGGATCCCGCCGGGTATGTGATGGATACTATGACGCAGTCTGGCGGCAATGCCGGTTATAATTTTCTGACATTCTGGATTTCGATTTTTGTGCTGCTTCCTATTTCAATGGGGCTGTATCATTATTATATGAACACGGCTCGGGGAAGGGAAGGATCCGTTGGACTGATCTTTTCCCGGTTCCAGAGTGGAAAGCGCTATGGCGGCGCGTTGAAAATCGGTATTTTGGTGATGGTGTTTACGTTTTTGTGGAGCCTTGTGGTAGGCGTTGCAGTGGGAATTCCATTGGGAATCACTATGGTGATTACCGGCCCTGCCCAGATAGTGCTGCTGGTGATTTCTCTGGTGATTGCAGTAGCTGCGCTTTTGCTGTATACTGCAAAAATCCTAAGTTATGAAGCGGCGTATATGTTTGGCGTAGATTATGAAAATATCGGTGCGATGAAGATTATGCGGGCAACACAGCGGCTGTTCCAGGGACATTATAAGGATTTACTGGTATTTCTTCTGAGTTTTATCGGCTGGTATATTTTTCCGGCTCTGTGCGGCGTGGCGTTTGGTCTGGTGTTTACCAGCGTTATGATCTTCCACAGCCTGCTGCTGACCGGCTGGATGCTTGCAGTCGGGATCGTTTTGGGCGTGGTGTTGTTGGTGTATTCTCTGTTTGTCCAGGCGTATCAAAGCATTGCATTTATCAATCTGGTGGATAATATGCGGCTGCTGATTGGTGACAGCGGGTGGCTGACCGGAAATGGAGATACCATGGACCGATCGGAAGACGGCGGATTTATGAATGAATAATCGGGAAAAATGGCAGAATGTTCTGCCATTTTTTTCAAAAGCGGAGATTTATCCGGGCGAAGCTATTGCGAAGAAACCACAATTTGGTATATGATATAAAAAACAGTTGACAATTTGGAGGAAATGCAAATGGAGAAAAAGCCTTATTATATAACGACGCCGATTTATTATCCGTCGGATAAGCTGCACATCGGCCACAGTTACTGTACCGTGGCGACAGACGTCATGGCCCGGTACAAGCGCCTGCAGGGATATGATGTCCTGTTTTTGACCGGGACAGACGAGCATGGACAGAAAATTGAACTCAAAGCCAAAGAAGCGGGGGTTACGCCAAAGGAGTTTGTAGACAATATTGTGGCGGGGAAACATGGAATTTTGGATTTGTGGAAGCTGATGAACATTTCCAACGACCGGTTCATCCGCACCACAGACGACTATCATGTCCAGTCCATTCAAAAGATTTTCAAAAAAATGTATGACAAAGGGGACATCTATAAAGGGAAATATGTGGGAAAATACTGCACACCCTGCGAATCCTTCTGGACGGAAAGCCAGCTTGTAGACGGAAAGTGCCCGGACTGCGGCAGAGAAGTGGTGGATGCGGAGGAAGAAGCTTATTTTTTCCGGCTTTCCAAATATGCAGAGCCGGTGCTGAAGCTGTTGGAATCCGGCACCTTTCTCGCGCCGGCCTCCCGGGTGAATGAGATGATCAACAACTTTATCAAGCCGGGGCTGGAGGATCTCTGCGTTTCCCGTACCTCATTTACATGGGGCATTCCGGTGGATTTTGATCCGGGCCATGTGGTGTATGTCTGGATCGATGCTCTTTCCAATTATATCACTGCGCTGGGCTATCTCAACGACCGTTACGATGACTTTGAAACATACTGGCCATGCGACGTTCATTTTGTCGGCAAAGAGATTGTGCGGTTTCATTCCATTATCTGGCCCGCGATGCTCATGAGCCTGGAACTGCCGCTGCCGAAAAAGGTGTTCGGCCATGGCTGGCTGCTTCTCGGCGGCGGAAAGATGTCCAAGTCCAAGGGGAACGTAGTGGATCCGGCTGTGCTGTGCCAGCGGTATGGTGTGGATGCCCTGCGGTATTTTCTCCTGCGGGAATTCCCCTTTGGATCAGACGGTGTATTTTCCAACGAAGCACTCATTACACGCATTAACGCCGATCTGGCCAATGACCTGGGCAACCTGGTGTCCCGCACGGTGACAATGGTGGAAAAATATTTTGGCGGCACACTGCCGGCACAGCGCGAAGCCGCGCCGGTGGATGACGAACTTTGTCAGCTGGCCGGCACGCTGCGGGAACGGTATGAGGAGCATATGGAGCAGTTTGCGTTCCAAAGCGCCCTGATGGACATTTTCCAAGTTGTTTCGAGAGCCAACAAGTATATTGATGAAACCGCGCCTTGGGTGCTGGCAAAGGATCCCGCGAACCAGCCGCGGCTGGCGTCTGTGATGTACCATCTGCTGGAGACGGTTCGCATTTGCTCGGTGCTGTTGTCGCCGTTTCTGCCGGATTCCTGCAAGAAAATCTGGACGCAGATTGGGGTTTCCGGGGAATTGACCACTTGGGAAAGCGCCGCTTCCTTTGGCGGCCTGCCGGAAAACAGCAGTGTGCAGCGGGGAGAAGTGTTATTCCCCCGGATTGATATGAAAAAAGAATTGGAAGAACTGGAAAACCAGGCGAAGAAAGCGGAAAAACCGGTCGGCAAAAAGCAGGAAACGCCCCGACCGGAAGGCGTTGTGATCGGCATTGAGGATTTTGCCAAAGTAGAGCTGAAAACCGCGAAGATAATGGCCTGTGAACCGGTACCCAAGTCGGACAAGCTTTTGAAACTCCAGGTGTCCCTGGGGGAAGAAACCCGGCAGGTGGTTTCCGGCATTGCAAGCTGGTATGCACCGCAGGATTTGCTGGGAAAAACGGTCATTCTTGTATCGAACCTAAAGCCCGCCAAACTGCGGGGTGTGGAAAGCCAGGGCATGATTTTAGCGGCGGATTGTCCGGACGGAACGGTAAAGGTTCTTTTTGTCGACGGACTGCCGGGAGGATGTGTGATCCGGTAATGGAATTGCTGTTTGACACGCATGCCCACTATGACGACGGACAGTTTGACGAGGACCGGACCGCGCTTCTCTCTTCGATGGCAGAAAACGGCGTGGGCCTTATCGTAAATCCCGGCTGCGACGTAGCGACCAGCCGGTTTGCCTGCGGGCTTGCCGAACAATATCCGTTTGTGTATGCGGCGGCGGGCATTCACCCAAGCTGTGTAAAGGAAGCGGGAGAAACCGACTTGGAGGAAATAGAGAGACTGCTTTCTCTGGAGAAAACAGTTGCGCTGGGGGAAATCGGCCTGGATTATCACTGGGACACCTCGTTCCGGGAAAAACAGCTGGCGTTTTTCCACCGGCAGATGGCCTTGGCGGAGAAACACCAGAAGCCAGTGATTCTTCACGATCGGGAAGCGCACCAGGACTGTTTTGACGTGGTAAAGAGCTATCCTGCGGTAAAAGGTGTGTATCATTGCTATTCCGGCAGCGCGGAAATGGCGAAGGAATTGCTGAAACTGGGATATTATCTTTCCTTTACGGGAGTTATTACCTACAAAAATGCCCGCCGTGCGGAAGAAGTCATCCGCATTGTACCGGATGACCGGATTATGATTGAAACGGATAGTCCCTATCTTGCGCCCGTTCCCAACCGTGGGAAGCGAAACGACTCGCGGAATGTTCGCTTTGTGGCAGAAAAAATTGCAGAAATCAAAGAAATGCCGGTGGAAGAGGTGATCCGGCAGACAAGGGAAAATGGAAAACGCTTTTACGGAATATAAAAAAACCGTGCCACAATCGTGGCACGGTTTTCCATTTGCAATCTGCGGAAAAAGTTTGCTGCCTGCTGTTTGTGATAGACCGAAGGCAGGCTTATCGTATGGAGATATGGTTCCTTCCGGCGGGCAAAGTCCGTCCGCCCAAAGGCGCCGACCGGCGCGTTCTGGATAACCGGACTGGGGTGTCAAGGACCGCATCTTGCAGCGCCGCCTCTTCCGCCGGAGAAGGAATGCGGCACATATTGCCCGGCAGAACCGTTTGGGGAACCGGAAATGTTGCGCACGCTTTTTCGGTATAAAAGGATCTCCTATATGTGCTGCAGCGCCTGGTCAATGTCCGCAATAAGATCGTCCGCGTTTTCCAAACCGCAGGAATACCGCACAAGGTCCGGCGATACGCCGGCGGCGGCAAGTTCTTCGTCCGTCATCTGGCGGTGGGTTGCGCTGGCGGGGTGCAGGCAGCAGGTGCGGGCATCTGCTACATGCGTCTCAATGGAGGCGACGTTCAGGTGCTTCATAAAGAGTTCTGCCGCTTTGCGGCCGCCGGCAACGCCAAAGGAAATAACGCCGCAGGATCCGTTGGGCAGGTATTTCTGCGCCAGTGCATAATAGTTGTCGTCTTTCAGTCCGCAGTATCTTACCCAAGTGATTTTTGGATGCTGCTGCAAAAATTCCGCTACTGTCTGGGCGGTTTGGCAATGCCGCTGCATCCGTACCGGCAGACTTTCCAGACCAAGGTTCAGAAGATACGCGCTTTGGGGCGACTGGCTGCAGCCAAAGTCCCGCATCAGCTGGGCGGTTGCCTTGGTGATAAACGCGCCGGCAAGGCCGAAGCGCTCCGTATAGGTCACGCCATGATAGCTGTCGTCTGGAGTGCAAAGGCCGGGGAACTTGTCTTTGTGCGCCGTCCAGTCAAACTTGCCGGAGTCTACAATTGCGCCGCCAACGGCGCTGCCATGCCCGTCCATATATTTGGTGGTGGAATGGGTGACAATGTCGGCGCCCCATTCGATTGGGCGGCAGTTTACAGGGGTGGCAAAGGTGTTGTCCACAATCAGCGGAACCCCCATTTGATGGGCAACCCTGGCAAAGCGCTCAATGTCCAGCACCGTCAGGGCAGGATTTGCGATGGTTTCGCCGAATACCGCCTTGGTATTTTCCCGAAACGCGCCGCGGATTTCCTCCTCCGAAGAATCCGGCGACAGAAACGTTGCGTCAATGCCCATGCGCTTCATGGTGACGGCAATAAGGTTAAAGGTGCCGCCGTAAATGCTGGAAGAACTTACAATATGGTCGCCGCAGGAGCAGATGTTAAAAAGCGCCATAAAGTTTGCCGCCTGGCCGGAAGAGGTGAGCATGCCGGCGGTACCGCCCTCGAGCGCGGCAATTTTTGCCGCAACAAAATCGTTTGTCGGATTTTGCAGGCGGCTGTAGAAATAGCCGCTTTCTTCCAGATCAAACAGTTTCCCCATTTGTTCACTGGTGTTGTATTTAAATGTGGTGCTTTGGATAATTGGAATTTGGCGAGGCTGCCCGTTGTCCGGATGATAGCCGCTTTGGATGCATTTTGTCTCAATTTTCATAGTAGGGTACCTCCAAAATCGTGTTGATTGCACTTTATTATAAGCGTTTGAGAGAAATAAGTCAAGAAAACCGGTTTGCTGGCAAAGCGGGAAACTGTCCCGCTGATTGACAGATGGCGGTAAAACCGTTATATTTAAACATGGATTACAAAACAGGAGTACAGCGATGGAAGAGGAAAAAATCAAACGGATTAACGCCCTTGCCAAAAAGACAAAAACAGCCGGCGGCCTAACAGAAGAGGAAGCCGCGGAGCAAAAGCGCCTGCGGGAGGAATATATCGCGGCATACCGGCGAAACTTGGAGGCACAGTTGAACAATACGTATATTCTAGACGAAAAGGGCAACAAGGCCCGGCTGAAGAAAAAGAATGATGAAACTTAAGTTACCGCAGCATGTGCAGAAATTGATAGAAGAACTGGAGAAAAACGGACATTCCGCGTATGTGGTGGGCGGCGGCGTCCGGGATAGCCTGCGGGGAGCTGCGCCGGAGGATTATGACGTCGCGACGTCGGCAAAGCCCTGGGAGGTGAAGGAAATCTTTCATTCGATGCGGGTAGTGGAAACCGGCATCCGGCATGGGACAGTGACCGTGATTGACGGAGGAAAGCCGGTGGAGATTACGACCTATCGTATGGACGGACAGTATTCCGATTGCCGCCATCCGGACAGAGTCACCTTTACGGATTCTATTTTGGAGGATCTATCCCGCAGGGATTTTACCATAAATGCCATAGCCTACAATGAAAGAATTGGGTTGGTGGATAAATTTGGCGGAGAAGCGGACATCCGGAACAAAGTGATTCGCTGTGTGGGCGCGCCGGACGAGCGTTTCCAGGAGGATGCTCTGCGAATTTTGCGGGCGATCCGCTTTATGGCCCAGACCGGATTTGAGATCCACCGAACCACATACCTCGCTATGACCCGGCACAAAGAGAACCTTCGCAACGTGGCTGGTGAACGCATTCAAAAAGAAATCGACAAAATTATTATGGGGCGCTATGCGGCACCGGCGCTTTTCAAGTGCAGCAGCATTCTGGCGGTGGTTTTTCCGGAATTGCAGGAGGAATTTTTGTGCCATCAGCATAGCGTGCACCATTATTATGACGTGTGGGAACATACGGTGCGTGCGGTTTCTGTTTCCGCGTATGATCGGATGGTACGCCTTACCATGTTGTTTCACGACGTAGGAAAGCCTGCGACAAAGTGCTTTGATAATCTGGGGCGGGGGCACTTTCCGGGGCATGCCAAAATAGGCGCAAAAATTGCGGAAAACACCTTGCAGCGTCTCCATTATGACAGAGAGACCGTAGAAACGGTAGGGTTTCTCATCGACAATCATTCCCTGGATCTTGGAATGGATGAAAAGATTGTCCGGCGCCGGCTGGCGAAGATGGGAGAAGTAAATTTCCGCCGGCTGATCCAGGTGCAGAAAGCGGATTGCTGCGGCAAAGGGCATGATTATGCCAGGCTCGCCCGCCTGCTGCAAACAGAGCGGATACTTCAGACGGTGCTGCAAAAGCAGCAGTGTTTTTGTCTCAAGCATCTTGCGGTCAACGGCAATGATTTGCTGGAACTGGGGTTGTGCGGCAAGGAAGTCGGCAGGGTGCTCCAGCTTCTTCTGGATAAGGTGTTGGAGGACCAAAGCCTGAACAACCCGGTGATATTAAAAGAACTTGCGAGAAACGAGGTACCATATGACGGATAGAGCGGAAATTTTCAGCGGCCTTTTTTCAGAAAACATTCACAGAAAAGGGGCGGACAAGCTGCTTGGCTGGATCGGGTCTACTGATTTTTTTACAGCGCCGGCGAGCACGAGGTTTCATGCGGCGTATGAAGGAGGCCTTGCAGACCACAGTATGAACGTGTATCATGTGCTGATGCAAAAGCACTTTGCGCCGGAAACCGACGATATGGAAAGCTTTGCCATTGTGTCCCTTTTGCATGACATATGCAAGGCGGGGTTTTATGAAATCTCTTACCGTAATGTAAAAAATGCGGAGGGGCAATGGGAAAAAGCGCCATTTTACAGCATACAGGACAAGTTTCCGTATGGACATGGAGAAAAGTCCGTGTATCTTATTGAACGGTTTATGCGCCTGAAAACAGAAGAGGCGATGGCCATCCGCTGGCATATGGGCGGTTTTGACGACAGTGCCAGGGCAGGCAGCTTTTCCATTGCCAATGCATTTGGGAAGTTCCCGCTGGCGGTAAAACTGCATTTGGCGGATCTGGAGGCTACATATTTAGTGGAAAACAGGGAGGAAGTTTAATGTTTCGTGCATTTTCCATTGCAACAGACCGGGAAGGCCTGTATGATATTACAACAAAGGTGAAAGAGACGGTGCGGGACAGCGGCAGAAAAAGCGGCATCTGCGTGGTATATTGTCCCCATACGACGGCGGGTATTACCGTGAATGAAAATGCCGATCCGGATGTGATCACGGATTTTTTGTATGGTATGGATAAGGCGTTTCCGGACCGGCGGGAATTTCGCCATTCGGAAGGCAATTCTGCCGCCCATTTGAAATCTTCATGCGTTGGACCGTCCCAGACATTTGTCGTGGAAGAGGGAAAACTGCTGCTTGGCATTTGGCAGGGGATTTATTTCTGTGAATTTGACGGACCGCGGACAAGACAGTACTTCGTGAAGGTGCTGTAAGCCTTATGCGGTATACACAGGTGGAATCCGGGATTTTTCTGCGCCGTCCCAATCGGTTTATCGCCCATTGCCTGATTTCCGGGAAAGAGGAAGTCTGCCATGTGAAAAACACCGGACGATGCCGGGAACTGCTGACGCCGGGCTGTACCGTTTATTTGGAATTTTCTGCAAATCCCAGCCGCAAAACCCGATATTCACTCATTGCGGTGGAAAAGGCCGGGCGGCTCATCAACATAGACGCGCAGGCGCCCAATGCCGTGTTTTACGAAGCGCTGTGCAAAGGATTTTGTCCGGATTTTGCCCCAACGATTGCAGAAATCCGCCGAGAAGTGCCATGCGGCCAATCCAGGCTGGATTTTTGTCTTACAACTGCGGATGGTCCATGCTATGTGGAGGTAAAAGGGGTGACGCTGGAAACCAACGGCGTGGTACGTTTTCCCGACGCGCCTACGGCACGGGGCTGCCGTCATGTCCGGGAGCTTTGTGCGATGGCAAAGAAAGGAGTGCAGGCAGCGGTGGTATTTATTGTGCAGATGGAGCAGGTTTCTTATTTTACCGCCAATTGGGAAATGGATCCGCTGTTTGCGGATGCCCTTTTCCAGGCACAAGCAGCAGGTGTTGCCGTGCAGGCGTATCGCTGCAAGGTCTGGCCGGATGCGCTGGAACTTTCCGAAACAGTGCCGGTGCGGCTTTAAGCGGCGGAAGGTTGGATGCGGGAGGACAAGAAAGAGGTTCTGCGGCTGCGGAACACCTGCATGAAAAATAGGAATATAAAAACAGCGCACACCTTTTGTTTTGGGTGTGCGCTGTTTGCTATCCAATGCTTTGCGCCAGATCTGCAAACCATAGCAGACATGGGGCAAAAAATCGAATTTGTCAATCCAATATATCATGCTATTTCATTTTATAGTGCAGTTTGGGCATGGTAATCTGACTTTCCGGAACAAAAGCGGAAAACATCGTGAACATCACGACCACAAAGGCAACGCACAACACGCCAATGCCCAAATACAGCACACTCTGAAATAAAATTCCAAACTGCAATCCCATAAGTATCCCTCCAATGCAAAAGTTGTCGAATCTTCGGCGGTTCATAAATGAAGGAAAAATAATGCATTCTTGCAAAATGAAACTTTTGACAAGATAAAATCGGCCAAACACCGAAATTCCCCGAAGAAAAGACTTGGATTGCGAAAGATTGTGATAACCTTGTCAATATTGCCTAATTTAACAAGGGTTATATTTACATAATATCCAAAAAATGATTTTTGTCAATAGAAATATTTCAAAAAATATAATTTTTTTGAGGAATGATTTTTTTTCGCAAAGCATCGGGAAAAAATAACGATCCAGGAACAAAATTATTTCATAAAAATGCATTATTGTTAAAAATATATCAATTTAAAGACGATTTTGTGTTAAAAAAGCGTTAAATTTAATGCAAACCGTATTGTCCAAACAGAAAAGAGACAAGCAGGTCAAAAATGATAGATACAGCAAGAAAACTTTCAAAATAAGGAAAATGAATAGAAAGAGGGGAAAACGCTTTGCGTTTTCTGCGATGGTGTACGGCGGTTTTATACGGGACAGGATTCGGAAAACTGATGCGGCTGGCTGAATCCGGCCTGGGAAACTGATGCGGACAGCCTGCGGCCGTTTTCGCGAAGTTGGCCTGAAGTGCGGCGCGGCGTTGGAAAAACAGAGAGAAAAGGTTCGAAAATTATGAAAAAAACAAAAAAAGCCCGATGCATAAGCGGGGTTTGCTATTGACAAACAAATGGCAAATGTATAAACTGAATATGTACGATCCAATGTTATTGCTTAACGTTTAAAATATATGAAGGAGTGAAAAAAAGTGAAGCAGTTACAGGTAAAACCAACAATTTACGAGTACAAAACATTTGGCGATTTTGCCAAGGAATTTGACTTGGGGCCGAACGATCTGATTTTGACCAATGAGTATATTTACAATCCAACCATTTCCAAGTATGACGTGAAATGTAAAACCATTTTCCAGGAAAAATACGGAATGGGCGAACCGTCTGACGTTATGGTAAACGGCATTTTGGAAGAAATGGCAAAAATGGACTGTAAGCGCATTGTGGCAGTCGGCGGCGGCACCATCATCGATATCGCGAAGATCCTTGCGGTTGGCGGCGGCTATACCGATGTAAACAAGATGTATGACGATATGGCGAATTTGAAGAAGAAGTTTGACCTGTTTATTGTACCGACAACCTGCGGCACAGGTTCGGAAGTGACCAATATCGCCATTGTAAATCGTACCAAACTGGGTACAAAGCAGGGTCTTGTATCGGAAGAAATGTATGCAAGCTATGCGGTGCTCATTTCCGAATTTATGAGCAGTCTGCCATACGGTGTGTTTGCCACAAGCTCCATTGATGCACTGATTCATGCGGTGGAAAGCTACCTCAGCCCGAAGGCGACCTCGTTTACAGAAATGTTTTCTGTGGAAGCGATTAAGGACATTCTGTCCGGTTATGTGGAAGTGGTGAAAAATCAGGAAGCAAGAAAAGAACTTGGCGGCAAATTCCTGAAGGCTTCCAACTATGCCGGCATTGCGTTTGGCAACGCAGGCTGCGCTGCTGTGCATGCGATGAGCTATGCACTTGGCGGAAAGTACCATGTAGCGCATGGGGAATCCAACTATCAGTTCTTTATGTCGGTGCTTCGTACTTATGAACAAAAGGCGCCAAATGGCAAAATTGCGGATCTGAAAAAACTCCTTTCCGATATCCTTGGCGGCGACGGTTTCGATGCGCTGGAGAAACTTTTGGAAGGCATCCTGCCGAAGAAGAGAATGAGCGATTACGGCGCAACCCAGGAGGATATCGAACCCTTTGCAAAGAGTACAGTAGACAATCAGCAGAGATTGCTGGGCAACAACTATGTACCGCTTTCTCTGGAAGATATCCAGGCAATTTTCCAGAGCAGACTGTAAAATTTATCCCATTGCTGAAAAGGGAGCAAGTGCAACTTGTTCCCTTTTTTTATTTTGCCTATGGGAAATGTGTGCAAAAAGCATAAGAATAGATTGTATAATTTGCAGAAAATTAGAGATAACTACAAAAAATACGAAAAATTGAGCGTTGTTATGCTATAATTAAACCGTGGCCGCAACATCAATATTGATACGCTGTTTGTCTTGGCAGTATACAAGTTGTGCGGAAAAGTCCGGAGGGCGATAAAAACGGTATGCGTGGTTTTGGAATGCCGGCGGGTTTTTATAGGAACCGGAAAGAAGAACTGAATGGAGGAAAGAACAAAATGAACAATGTGAACTGGCAGGAACTGCATGAAAAGCTGATGCTGCATTTTCGTCTTCGGGCGGTGCCGGTGGCGGTAAAGTACTTTAAAACCATTGAGGAAGCAAAGAAAATTCCGGCATTGGTATTTCAGCCGACCAACTGTTCTCCATGTATGGCGGTAGGCAAGGCGGCAAGAAAAGAAGAGTGCGTTGCCATTACATATGATAACTTCACCAACAACTACTGTGCCGGCGTAAACGGTATGTTTGAAAAGGATGACAAATGGCATTCGGCAAAACCATTTAAAGGCCGGTGGCATTCCACAATGGAGGCGGCTCAAAGTCATCATAAGGCATTAACCACTTTCTTGAAAAAGGAGTGGGAAGTGTTTGCGACAGCGCCTCTCAAGGAAGGTTTGTTTGAGGAACCGGATGCTGTGATTTTGTTTGTTAATCCGGAACAGGCTTTCTGGGTGCTGACAAGCTCTGTGAACAAGGATTATAAAAAGCGCCACTTTACATTTTGCGGAGAATCCACCTGCAACGACTCCTGGATTACCACGACAATGACCGGGGAAGTAGGGCTTGGCATCGGCAGCTACGGCGAGCGCAGCTATTCTGGTCTGCCGGAGGATTTGATGATGATTTCTATGAAACTGGAAGATGTCTGTAAGACGATTGAAGGCGCAGTGGAACTGAAGAAGGGCGAAGGCGGCGAAAGATTGGGTTATCCCGTGCCGGTATTTTCCCTGAACGGCGACATTGGCGAAGACACGGCGGAAGCCTTTGTGGGATATTAAAAAATTTTCATACTCCCCGGATAACGGGGAGTATTTTTTCTTTTTTCTGCAAAAAATACAGAAAAAGGAGGCATTGAAACATGGAAGAAAATGATACGATCTCGCTGCTGAAGGAATGCAGTGCCGGCACAAAAATGGCCATCCGTTCTATGGAGCAGGTGATGGAAAGCGTGAATAACTCACAATTCCGGCAAATTCTAAACCGCTATTGTGCGCAGCATAAAGATATGGAGAAAAAAGTAGACGATTTGCTGCTGGAAAAAGGAAAAACCGGAAAAGAGCCGGGGTTTATGGCGCGGACGATGGCCAAAATGGATACAGAACTGAAATTAACGCTGAATCCCACAGATGCGGAAGTCGCGGATATTATGACGGAAGGCTGCAATATGGGCATTAAGTCCGTCAGCCGCTATTTAAACCAGTATGAAAGCGCCTCCGGGGAAAGCCGGAGGATCGCACAGAACTTGATCTGTGTGGAAGAACGGTTTCTGGAAGAATTGCGGCAGTTTCTTTAAAAAGTAAGACTTGACAAGCGCTGTAAAATCCTGTATGATGTATCTCGGTCAATAAATTTTGCAGGTATGGCGGAATTGGCAGACGCGCATGGTTCAGGTCCATGTGAGGGCAACTTCATGCAGGTTCAAGTCCTGTTACCTGCACCAGGATGGGAAGTAAAAACCCGCAGTTTTTTCTGCGGGTTTTTGCTTATTCCCAAAGAGGAAATGAGGGTGGAACGATTGAGCATCAACGTGATTATCGATCAAATGATCATTTTGTTTATTCTGATGTGTCTGGGATATTTCCTGTTTAAAGTCAAGTTGATTGACGACGAATTTAACACAAGACTTACAAAATTTGTTCTCTATGTCACAATGCCTGCCCTTATTGTGAATTCTGTCCTGAACCAGACATCCCGGGATGTACGGGAGGCGCTGTATGTCTTTTTGGTGGCCATTGTTATGTTTGCCGTGCTGCCGGTTGTCGGATGGATTTTGGCAAAAGTGATGCGGATCCCCAAAGAGCAGCAGGGCATGTATATTTTTATGACGATTTTCTCCAACATCGGGTTTATGGGATTTCCCATTATGGATGCACTGTATGGAGAAAAAGCAGTATTTTATACGGCGATTTTTAATCTGATCTTCTGCCTGCTGGTTTTTACTGTGGGCGATTCCATCATGAGCTATGGCAGCGGTGTCCGAACGAAATTTGATGCCAAGGCGCTGCGCACACCAGGAGTAGTTGCCTCGGCGGTAGCGATTGTTATTTATTTTCTCAATGTGTCGCCGCCGCCCATTGTATGCGACACCATCAGTATGGTGGGCGAACTGACAACGACGCTTTCGATGATTGTAATGGGGGCGACGCTTGCCAAAATGGAACTGAAAACGGTATTCAATGATAAAAACAGCTATCTGTTTGCGGCACTGAAGCAGCTGGCTTTGCCGCTGCTCCTTGCGCCTCTCCTGAAACGGATCATTCCCAATGAATATATTCTGTCCATCACCCTGATTATGCTTTCTATGCCAGTAGCGAGCATTACGGTGCTTCTTGCCACCGAACATGGCAAAGACGCGTCTTTGGCTGCCAAAAATATGTTTATTACCACGGTGGTTTCCATGCTTACGATTCCTTTGATTTTATATTTGGTTTTTTAACAAAAAATTAACAAAAAATCACAATAGAATATGGATTTCGGGGAAAATACGCCTTTTTACGTCGTTGAAATGAAACGTGAAGAGGCGTATAATATTTCTTAAGAAGAAAATAAGAGTTTTGGAAAGGAAGTATTATGAGTCAAAAAAACGCAGTCAAAGAACAAGTTTTGTCCTATTTTTTTCTGACGATCGGCGCGATTCTTGCGGCGTTTGCCTTGGAGGAATTCCTAATCCCCGCCACGATACTGGACGGCGGCATTACAGGCGTCAGTATGATTTTGAATCATATGACACAAAAGTCCATCAGCCTGTTTATCCTTGTCTTAAATATTCCGTTTATTATCATAGGCTTTAAATTTATGGGAAAGCGCTTCCTTGTCAAAGCGATCTATGGGATGCTGGTGTTTTCCTTTTTTCTGGGTGTGTTTGAGGACATGGTCAGCGTCACGCGGGAGGAGTTGCTGGCGGTAGTATTCGGCGGTGTTGTGCTGGGAGTTGGCGTCGGACTGGTGCTGCGAAACGGCGGCTGCCTGGACGGAACGGAGATTGTGGCGTTGCTCCTCAGCCGGAAAACCAGCTTTTCCGTGGGACAGATTATTTTTGCCATAAATGTTATTATCTATCTGATTGCCGGCCTGCTGTTCGGCTGGGATCGGGCGCTGTATAGCCTGTTGACCTATTTCGTCACGTTTAAGATCATTGATATGGTGGAACTCGGTATGGAGCAGGCAAAGGCCGTGATGATCATCACAAACCAGGGAGAACAGATTGCAGACAGTATTTACAAAAAGCTGGGCCGAACCTGTACTTTGCTGGAGGGAGAAGGCTTGATTTCCGGCAAAAAGGTAGTGCTTTACTGCGTGGTCACCCGAATTGAATTGTCGGAAATTAAAACCATTGTCCGGCAGGACGACATCTCCGCTTTTATGACGATTTCCGACGTTTCGGAGATCGTAGGCACCCATATGAAAAGCCGGGAATTGAAGCCCAAAAGTCCGGCGGCGCCCGAAAAATAGAAACAAAGCCATGTTCTGCAAAACGGCAGGCATGGCTTTTTTCATGGCATGAGATATGATATAATGAACAAAAAGAAGCGCCGGCCCTTGGAATGTTTCGGAAAACCGGCTGTTTTTCGGCGGGAGGCGCTTTCTTTGAATTCATAGCGTCAAAGAAAAAAAGATGGTTTCCAGCCGCCGGGGATGCCGGGCGGAAGTTTAAGAAAGATAGAGAATTGATGGTGAAAGATATGTATCAGAAAACGGTTTTGGAGAATGGAGTTCGCATTGTCACAGAAAAACTGCCCCATATGCGGTCAGCATCCCTGGGGATTTGGGTGAAAAACGGATCCCGCTATGAGACGCCGGAGTTTTATGGCATGTCGCATTTTATCGAGCACATGCTTTTTAAGGGGACGGAGACGATGTCCGCCTTGGATATTGCGAAAAAAATGGATGAAATCGGCGGTCATATTAACGCCTTTACCACAAAAGAATGTACTTGCTACCATGTGAAAACGCTGGGCTGTCATTTGCGGCCGGCTGCGGCGGTGCTTGCAGATATGTTTTTGCATTCCCGTTTTGGGGAAGGAGAAGTGCAGCTGGAGAGGGGTGTCATTTTTGAAGAGATCGACATGTATGAAGATTCTCCGGAAGATTTGGCAACGGAAAAGATTGCGGAAAACTGCTATGCGGGGACTGGGCTGGGCCATCCGATTTTAGGGGACCGGGACAGTCTTTCCGCATTTGCATCGGCGTCCTTTTTTTCCTATTTTAACGCCCATTATCGTCCGGAAGATACGGTTGTTGCTTTGGCAGGAAATTTTACGCCGGAAGATGTTTTCTATATCAGCGGCCTGTTTTCTGAAATGCGGGGGACGGGGCGGAATGATATCACGCCGGCGGTATACCGGCCCGTCAGCCGGGTATACGAAAAATCCATAGAGCAAAACCATATCTGCATTGGGTTTGAAGGCGTGCCCGCTTTCAGCGAAGAGCGCTTTGCCGCGGCGTTGCTGGGCAATATGATTGGCGGAGGAATGTCGTCCCGGCTGTTTCAAAAGGTGCGGGAGGAACGGGGACTGTGCTACTCGGTGTATACCTTCCATGCCGCCGCCCAGGATACCGGAATGTTCAATGTGTATACCGCGCTGAACAAAGCGTCGGAAGAAGAAGCGCTGCGGCTGATTCGGGAAGAACTGGAACGCTTCCGCAAGGAAGGCCCGTCCGACCGGGAACTGGAACGGACGCGGCAGCAGGTGGAAACCAACATTCTGCTGGCGGGAGAAAGCACCCATTCTCATATGAACCGGCTGGGAAAAACGGAACTGTTCGAGGGCCGTCACTTTACCGACGATTATTACATTGC
This sequence comes from uncultured Eubacteriales bacterium, assembly GCA_934395135.1. GTDB lineage: Bacteria > Bacillota > Clostridia > Oscillospirales > Butyricicoccaceae > CAKRRK01. The sequence continues at coordinate 101,796 of CAKRRK010000004.1, forward strand.
GCAATATGATAAAGTGACAAAAGAAGGGATTATGGCGGCGGCAGACCGAATATTGGATTTTTCCAGAGTCTCGGTGTGCGCTGTGGGGAATGTGGAAGAGGCATCCCGGTATTTGGAACTGTTAGGATAGGGAGTGAAGGGTTGAAGCAGTATATTATGGCGTTTGATGCGGGGACAACCAGTTCCCGGTGTATTATTTTTGACCGGGCCGGCCGGATGGTTTCCGTTGGACAGCGGGAATTTACGCAGTATTATCCCAGGGAAGGCTGGGTCGAGCACGATCCGGAGGAAATTTTCCGCACCCAGACAGACGCTGCAGCGGAGGCACTGCGGCGCGCGGGACTGCGCCCGGGGGACATCGATTCGATCGGCATCACAAACCAGAGGGAAACCACCATTGTCTGGGACAAAACCACGGGAAAGCCGGTATACAACGCCATTGTATGGCAGTGCCGCCGTACAGCGGACCGATGTACGGCGCTGCTGGAACAGGGATATGGTCCGACCATTCAACAAAAAACCGGTCTGCTGGTGGACGCGTATTTTTCTGCCACCAAAATAGAATGGATTTTGGAACACATATCCGGCGCGAAGGAACGGGCACGGCGGGGTGATTTGCTGTTTGGCACGGTGGATACCTATCTGATGTGGCGGCTGTCGGGCGGGCGCATTCATAAGACGGACTATTCCAATGCGGCGCGCACAATGCTGTTTAATCTCCATACGCTCAGCTGGGACCAGGAAATTTTGAGACTGTTCGATATACCGGAGACTATGCTGCCGGAGGTATGCGATACCTGCGGTGTGTTTGGCGAAACAGACGCTGGGGTATTCGGCGTGCCGATTGCTATTTGTAGCGCGGCCGGAGACCAGCATGCAGCGTTGTTCGGGCAGGCTTGTTTTGAAAAAGGCGATATGAAAAACACCTATGGCACCGGTTGTTTTATGCTGATGAACACCGGCGACGCTCCGGTGATGCACAAAAACGGCCTGCTTACTACCATTGCCTGGGGTATGAACGGGCATGTGCAGTATGCTCTGGAGGGATCTGTGTTTGTTGGCGGCGCCGGCGTGCAGTGGCTTCGCGATGAATTGGGTATTATCTCGTCTGCCGCCCAGTCGGAAGAGTTTGCCGGCAAGGTAGAGGATACCGGCGGCGTATATTTTGTGCCGGCGTTTGTGGGACTTGGCGCGCCGTATTGGGATCCCTATGCAAGGGGAGCGCTCCTTGGCCTGACCAGGGGCAGCAACCGTTACCACATCACCCGGGCTGTGCTGGAGTCCATTTGTTATCAGGTGTGGGACTTGGCGCAGATGATGAACGAAGCGGCCAGCACAACGGCGGCGGTGCTGAAAGTGGACGGCGGCGGAAGCCGCAATAATTTTATGATGCAGTTTCAGGCGGATCTGTTAAACGCCAAAGTGATGCGTCCGGGCTGTACGGAAACCACGGCGCTGGGTGCGGCGTATTTGGCAGGGCTTGCAACCGGGTTTTTCCCAAACCGGGATGTGATTTTGCAGAATTGGAACGCGGAACGGATATTTTCCGGAAAGAAGGACAGCTTTGAGCGGGATAAGCTGCTGACTGGCTGGCACAACGCAGTGCGGCGGGTGCTGACCAAAGCAACCTGAGAGAAAAAAGAATGGAAAAATCGGAGGGGCGGCAATGCGCAAAACTGACTCCGGTTTTTTTATCTCTTGCGGGGATGATTCCAGGCATGTGGCGCCTTCAGAAGAACACAAAGGGGATCGTTTTTTTTATAAAGCATCCGTGTGCCGAGCCGCGGGAGGAACAGAGAAAGCGCAGATGATTTTCCGGGAATGGTTAGCGGGGTGAAACTCTAAAGTCATACTTCGGAACCTGCCGGCCCGGCCAGTTCAATCCGGTTCGCGCCGCGGCCTGCTTTCCGTCGCCAAGGGCGGCTTTTACGCTGCTGTAACAGGCTCCGTTATTTGCAGTCACATCCGGGAGCGTGTACGGCGCGCCTGTCTGTGCGTCTGCATAGTCCCCCTCTGCGGCGCGGTATCTGTCTTGCCCTTTGCGCCAAACAGCGATGGAGTCTATCCGCAAGGCCTTCGGCAAAAAACACCATGGAACCAGACGACAGAGCGTGAAGGCGGTTGGCATTTGGATGAGGAACTGCCGCAGAAAGCGGGTCGCAGCCGGAACCCAACATATGACCGTATATGATATGCCGGATATGTTGGACTTGAAAGAATTTATCAAGGGGCATCTTTTGGATGGATGCCCCGCTGGATGGCGCTGCAGCTGTGTTTGGCATAAAAAACACCGGAGCAAGCGGCGAATCGCTTGCTCCGGTGTGGTACGCCAAAAGGGACTCGAACCCCCGACCTACTGGTTCGTAGCCAGTCACTCTATCCAACTGAGCTATTGGCGCATAGTCAAATTTGACTGCCTAAATAGTATACCGCATCAAATGTTTTTTGTCAATGCATTTTTCCTGTTTTTTGCAGCGGAGCATATTCTTCCGGCCCTTATCCTCCAGCCGGGCGGCAGAACGCCTGTCCATAGGATTGCGCCGGTTGTATTTTTATAGTATCATAGTAGTAACCCGGCGGAAACGGGACGCCTGGACCGGGGAATGATACGGCGGCTGCCGGGTTTGTTTTGAGCCGCCGGGGATTTTTTCTCCAACAGCGAATTTTATACAGTCGTTGTATCGGGGCGCTGTTACCC
>CAKRRK010000005.1 GCA_934395135.1 uncultured Eubacteriales bacterium
TGCCTGCACCGCTTCTTGTGACATCTTTTTTATGGGCGTATTCATTGTAAATCCATATTTTTTGCCTAACGCTTCGTAATACATGTAGGAAATAGTTCCCTTTTCCGCGGTCGACCATCCGCTGGCGACAATGGCACCTTTGCTGAGAGAGAGGTTTTTATTGGGAACCACAAGTTCCGGATCCACTTTTAAGGATACACCAAGTCCGGTGCACTCCGGACATGCACCATAAGGATTATTAAAGGAAAACATTCGCGGCGTTAACTCAGAAATGCTGATCCCGCAATCTGGGCAGGCATAATTCTGTGAAAACAGGACCTCTTCCCTCCCAATGATATCTGCAATAACGAGGCCGCCGGAAAGATTCGCCGCAGCTTCTACAGAATCGGTCAGCCTGGAACGAATATCCTCACGTATTACCAGTCGGTCAATTACAATTTCGATATTGTGTTTTTTATTTTTTTCCAGAACAATATCTTCGCTGACATCATAAATATTCCCATCGACCCGTACCCGGATATAGCCGCTTTTTTTCGCGTCGGCAATGACTTTTTGATGCTCACCTTTTCGCCTGCGAACAACCGGCGCCAAAATCTGTACCTTTGTTCCGGTATCATAGTCCATAATCTTGTCTACAATCTGATCCACCGTTTGTTGTTTGATCTCTTTTCCACACACCGGGCAATGCGGTATCCCGATTCTTGCCCACAAAAGACGCAGATAATCATAAATCTCCGTTACCGTTCCTACCGTGGATCTAGGATTTTTGGATGTAGTTTTCTGGTCAATGGAAATAGAAGGGGATAAGCCCTCGATATATTCAACATCCGGCTTGTCCATCTGTCCCAAAAACTGTCTGGCATAAGAGGACAACGATTCCACATATCTACGCTGGCCTTCCGCGTAAATTGTATCAAACGCCAGGGATGATTTTCCCGAACCGGATACCCCGGTCATTACCACAAGCTTATCCCGTGGAATGGAAACATCTACATTTTTCAGATTATGCTCTTTCGCACCTTTGATGCGAATATAGTCATGCATTTTTATTGTTCCTCCGTTAAAGCCCGAATCCGGTCACGAAGCTCTGCCGCAATTTCAAACTCCAGCATTCTTGCAGCATCCTTCATTTGTTTTGTAAGTTTTCGAATTTCCTCTTCGCGCTGTTTTTTGTTCATTCTTCGTTTCGAAGACGTCACACTGTTTACGGAAATTTCAATAACGTCCTGAATGTCTTTCTGAATGGTTTTCGGCACGATATTATGCCGCATATTATATTCCATCTGAATTTTTCGGCGACGTTCAGTTTCTTTTATTGCACGCTGCATAGAACCCGTAATAGTATCCGCATACATAATAACCGTGCCCTCAGCGTTTCGGGCCGCACGGCCAATGGTCTGAATCAACGAGGTTTCACTGCGCAGAAACCCTTCTTTGTCTGCATCCAGAATGGCGACCAAAGACACTTCCGGCAAATCCAATCCTTCCCGCAATAAATTGATGCCTACCAGAACGTCAAATACACCCATGCGCAAATCCCGAATCAACTCCATGCGTTCAATGGTTTTGATATCATGGTGCAGATATCGAACCTTTAGTCCCACACCTTCCAAATAGACCGTCAGATCTTCAGCCATTTTCTTAGTCAGCGTCGTAATCAATACACGCTCATGTCTGGCAGTCCGCGCCGATATTTCGCCGATCAAGTCGTCAATTTGTCCTTCTACCGGCCGAACTGTCACCGCAGGATCCAGCAACCCGGTAGGCCGGATTACCTGTTCTGCAATCTGTCCGCTTCGGCTGCGTTCATACTCGGCCGGTGTTGCGCTGACATAAATCACTTGGTTTATCCTTTCGTTAAACTCTTCAAAATTTAACGGCCGGTTGTCCAAAGCGCTGGGAAGACGAAATCCATTGTCAATTAAGCTTTCCTTCCGCGCGCGGTCACCATGGTACATGGCGCGAACTTGTGGAATTGTCACATGCGATTCATCCACGATGAGCAAAAAGTCTTTGGAAAAATAATCTAACAGCGTAAACGGCGCCGAACCAGGTCTTCGGCCGGACAATACTCTGGAATAATTCTCGATTCCGCTGCAAAAACCGATTTCCCGCATCATTTCTATGTCATACCTAGTCCGCTGTTCAATGCGCTGGGCTTCCAACAGCCGGTCATTGTCCTGAAAATAGCGAATACGCTCCTGCAATTCTTCTTCCAGTTCACAAATCGCATGTTCCATTTTATCCTTGGTTGTTACGTAATGGGAGGCCGGATAAATAGCGGTGTGCTGTAAATCCATCGTTACAGCGCCGGTGACAATATTAATTTGAGAAATACGATCGATTTCATCCCCAAAGAACTCCACGCGAATGGCATAGTCTTCCACATTGGCCGGATGAATTTCTACAACGTCTCCCCGCACGCGAAATCGATTGCGTTCAAAAGCCACATCATTTCGTTCATACTGAATATCAATCAATTTTTTCACCAGTTCGTCTCTGGTTTTTGTCATACCCGGCCGAAGGGATATAACCAGGTTCTTATAATCAATCGGGTCGCCCAGGGAATAAATACATGAAACGCTTGCCACGATAATAACATCCCTTCGTTCAAACAGGGCTGTTGTTGCAGAATGACGGAGACGGTCAATTTCATCGTTGATGGCAGAATCCTTCTCGATATAAGTATCAGTGGATGCAATATATGCTTCCGGCTGATAATAATCATAATACGAAACAAAATATTCCACTGCATTCTTTGGGAAAAAACTTCTCAATTCTGTACAAAGCTGGGCGGCTAAAATTTTGTTATGCGCCAATACCAAGGTAGGCCGCTGCGTGCGTTCAATAAGATTTGCCATGGTAAACGTTTTTCCAGAACCGGTTACGCCCAAAAGCACCTGTTCAGAAATGCCGTTTTCGATGCCTTCCGCAAGTTTGGATACTGCCGATTCCTGGTCGCCAGACATTTGATAGTCGCTTACAATTTTAAAATCGGCCATATTGCCACCTGCCTTTCAAGAATACATTATACGCCATACTCTGTAAATAATCAAGAACAAATGTTTGTATATACAACAGAAAACCTATATATCCAAATATATAGGTTTTCTGTTTTTATGAAATTATACTTAAGGAGTCATATGCAACCGGCTCGCCGGAGGGATTTGCCACCGTATAGGTACCATCATACAATTTAAAAGCGATCACTCTGCCATTTGCTCCGATTGTCAGTTCATAATCACTTTGAATGTTTCCGGGGATCATTTCCTGCACCGTTTGAGATACCGGATCTTCTCCGCCCTTAAACACCTGCGTCTGTTCTTTGATCTCAAGCCGACGCGCAGCATTCTCTGCCGTCAGATACACGGTTTTGGCTTCCGCCAGCAGATAATCCTGATGTGCTTCTTCCCGATATGCCCGCAGAGACGGCACCATAACAAAATATAGCGCAACAATGACAACAATCGCCGCCAAAACCGCCATCCATGGAATTCCCTGCTTTTTTTCAACCGTCACTTTCATAAACGCCTCCCTACCACTCGGTTTTCAGCTTATTGCCATCTTTGTATTGCGGATCCTGCCCCGGCAATATTCTGGTGGTGACATTTCTGCTTTGGGAAAATACACGATGTTCCGTAATATTTCCGTTTTCATCAATTCTGCTTCGAACCACGCAATCGCCGACGAAATAGCCTTTCTCCTCGTCATAATGATATAGGTCGATATTGCCCTCTACTTTGTCCGCAATATCTGATTGCGAAATAGCGTATCTCTTTTCAAACTGTTCGTTTTCATACACCCATACGGAGTTAAGATCATCGTTTCCCTGTTCTCCCACATAAGCAACAATTGCCGCATACGTTTCCAGCGCAACCGTCTGCTGCTCTGCAATCCGATAATTCTTTGTAGGGTAAAAATAAAGCGGGGCAACAATCGCAGCAAAAACAGAAATAATGACTAATACAAGAATGATTTCTGTTGCGGTGGTCGGTCTTATTAGTTTTATGTCCTTTTTCATATCTACCTCATCATCCGATGGAAATGTCCTGTCGTTTCTTCGATTGCAGGTTTTTTCCTTTTTGCAAAAACTACTCTATTTTATTATACATGATTCCAGATCCAAAATCAAACAGAAAACGACAGTACAATCTTTTTAAAACAATTTCCTCTCTGCGCAAAATTTTGAAAGCGGTCAAAGGATGCGCTGGCGGGAGAGAGCAGCACAATATCCCCTTCTGCTGCAGCATCTCTCGCAAAACAAACCGCATCATAAAATTCCTGGAACTCTGTAATCGGAATCGGATGTTCTGCAAAACCCGCTGCGCTTTCCGTAGCTCTCTGAATCAGCGGAGCTGTTGGTCCTACTAAAATCAACCGCTTCACATGGGCTAAAATTTCGGGGCCTATCACATCATATGGTATCTTTTTATCATATCCTCCGGCAATCAAAATTACCTTTTGCGAAAAAGACCGAAGTCCGGCAATGGTTCGCGTTGGGCTGGAGGCGATGGAATCGTTATAATACCGAACCCCATTGAATTCCCGCACCAATTCAATCCGGTGTTCCACGCCGCCAAAATTTTTGGCAACGGAGAAAATATCATCCGTTGATACAAACCGAGCGCAGACTGCCGCCGCCGTCATATAATTTGCCACGTTGTGCCGCCCCGGAATTTTAATATCCGAAACGCGCATAATTGTTTCAGCATTGCCATCTTTCGCCAAGCAAATGTTGCTTCCTGCCAGAAAAACGCCATTTTGCACCGGCTTTTCCATGGAAAACTGCAGCAGGGTCACCCCGCTTTCCGGCTGGAAAGCGGACGAAATTGCATCGTCCGCATTCAGGACCAAAGTATCCCCCGCAGACTGATGCAAAAAAATATTTTTTTTGGCTCCGATATATTCTTCCATATCTTTATGCACATCGAGGTGGTTCGGAGCAAGGTTTGTAATTGCCGCGATATTGGGGCTTTTTTGCATCGTCATCAATTGAAAAGAGGAAAGTTCTACAATCGCAAAATCTTCCGGCTTCATTGCCGGAACCTTTGCCAGAAGCGGTGTTCCAATATTTCCGCCCAAATGGCATGTATATCCACTCTTCTTTAAAATTTCATAAATTAATGTAGTCGTTGTAGTTTTTCCGTCAGAACCGGTTACCGCAATGATTTTACAAGGACATACTGCAAAAAAAGCTTCCATTTCACTGGTGATGATGCTGCCATTGTCTCTGGCCGCCTGCAGTGCCGGATTCTCCGGATGCATCCCGGGTGTACGGAAAATATATTCGCCCGTCAAATTGGAAAGATAGTTTTCTCCCAACGCAAACGAAACGCCCAGCGCGGTCAATTCTGGGTATACATCTCCTAAAGCCTCCGCGCTTTTTTTATCGCAGGCGGTAACTCTAGCGCCATAGCGCACAAGCAGCCGGATTAAAGGGACATTACTCACACCAACGCCTATGACGGTAATGTCCTTTTTCCGAAACTTTTCAAAATATTCGTCAAATGCCGTCATCTTTTTTCCTCCAAATTATATAATAGATTTTACCTCGTACCACCTATAAATTCAAGAGCCGGCACCATTTTATTTGACAATGGCGCAAAACTATAGCATAATATACGCGTGAGTAAGCTTAACAATCGCGCAGTTTTGCTGTGAGGAAAGTCCGAGCTGCACAGAGCAGGATAGCAGATAACGTCTGCCGGAGGCGACTCCAGGACAAGTGCAACAGAAATAAACCGCCGTTGCAGCCGCAAGGGTAAGGGTGGAAAGGCGAGGTAAGAGCTCACCGCTTCCCTGGGTAACCCGGGAAGCCTGTAAACTCTATCCGCAGCAACACCAGCTTGGGAACCCCAGGGTTTGCTCGACTCATTCCCAGAAAGGTGGCTAGAGACATATGGCGACATATGTACCAGATAGATGATTGTTCAACGACAGAACTCGGCTTACCGCTTGCTCACATTTTTTATAAAAAGCAGCCAATTTGTATTTGGCTGCTTTTTTATGCTTTCTGAAAATATTCCAAATGTTTCTGCGTACCTCTGTTATTCGATGGAAGATACCTCAAATCCCAATCCCGTGACGGCATCGGATAATTGTTTGTCACTCACGGTAGCGTTTATCGTTACGACAGCTTTTTTCTCTTCCAGATTGACTTGGGCAGACGTAACTCCTTCCAGACTATTCAGCGCTTTTTCCACGCTCATCCTGCAATGATTACAGCTCATACCATTGATATAAATATTTTTTTCCATGACGTTTTCCTCACTTTTTATTCTTCTTTCTTCTATTATAACAGATGTGCGTTGTCCATCGGGCTTTGAAGCCGGCTGCATTTTGTGCGCAAACGAAGGGTGAAATCCACGAAGCCGAAGTGCATTCAACACAACGCATACCGAACTGAGGCTCATCGCCGCAGAGGCAAGCATAGGGTTCAAGGTAATTGAAAACGGAAGATACAATACGCCGGCCGCTACCGGAATACCAATTGTATTATAAAAAAATGCCCAAAAAAGATTCATTCGGATGTTGCGTATGACGGCATTGCTCAATTCCACTGCAGAAACTGCGTCAATCAGCTCGTTCCGAATTAAAACGATATCGGCCGATTCGATGGCAATATCGGTCCCGGCTCCAATGGCAACACCGACGTCTGCGCGCATAAGCGCCGGCGCATCGTTAATGCCATCGCCTACCATCATCACAGTCTCTCCCTTTTCCTGCAGGGAACGGATGACGTTTTCTTTTTCCGCCGGAAGCACGTCGGAAATCACCTCGTCGGCCTGAACCTGTTCCTTGATGGCCTGGGCAGTCATGCGGTTATCTCCAGTCAGCATAATAACTTTTTTGTTTAATTTTTTGAAACTTTCAATGGCATGCCGACTGGTTTGCTTTACACGGTCCGCAACTGCGACAATCCCCGCCAAAGTTCCATCCAAAGCAAAGTATAGTACCGTTTTCCCTTGCGCTTTTAACCTTTGCGCCATATCTTCGGCAAGTGAGATTTCAATCCCTTTTTGTTTCATCAACGACGCATTTCCCGCCAAAACAGCTTTTTCAGAAATTTTAGCTGCAATTCCCATTCCTGTCATAGAAGAAAATTGGTCTGTTTTCTGCAGCGCAATGCCTTTGTCTTTTGCGTATTCTACGACTGCTGCCGCTAGCGGATGCTCCGACATGGTTTCCGCGGACGCCGCAAGGGATAAAAATGCAGACTCTTCCATTCTATGAAAAACAGTTATGTCCGTGACATAAGGTCTTCCTTCCGTTATGGTGCCGGTTTTGTCCAGCACTACCGTGGTAACTTTGTGAGCGGTCTCCAGTGCTTCGGCAGATTTTATCAGGATTCCATTTTCCGCACCTTTGCCGGTGCCAACCATAATGGCCACCGGCGTTGCCAGACCCAATGCGCAGGGGCATGAAATAACCAACACAGAAATTGCCAAAGACAGGGAAAATTCCACCGTATGACCGGCCAGCATCCAGATAACAGCGGTTCCAAGGGCAATCAGCATAACCAGGGGAACAAAAATACCACTAATCTTATCAGCCAGCCGGGAAATAGGTGCTTTGGAAGAAGACGCTTCTTCCACAAGCTGAATAATTTTGGCAATGGTAGTATCCTCTCCCACGCTGGTTGCCTGCATGCGGATATACCCATTTTGATTCACAGTGGCGCTAATCACCGCGTCGCCCTGTACCTTCTGAACCGGAATGCTTTCACCGGTAATGGCAGATTGGTCAACGTATGTTTCGCCGAACACCACCGTACCGTCAACGGGAATGCTTTCTCCTGATTTTATTATCAGAATATCGCCCTTTCGAATGTCGGATACCGCAACGGTTTTCTCTGTTCCATCCTCCGACAGAAGGGTCGCCGTATCCGGTGTCAGATCCATCAACTTTTTGATGGCATCCGATGTCTTTCCTTTGGATCTTGTCTCTAGATATTTCCCCAAAGTAATTAACGTTAAAATCATAGAAGCCGATTCAAAGTACAGGTTGTGAGAATATTGCATCACAACATCCATATTCTGATGCCCTAATCCATATTGGATCCTGAAAATTGCAATCACACCGTAAATTACCGCCGCCAGAGACCCAATGGCAATCAGTGAATCCATATTTGGCGCTCGTTTCAACAGGCTCTTCAAACCTTTTTCATAGTATACCCGATTGACAAACATAACCGGCAGGACTAGGAGAAATTGCGCAAAAGCAAAATTGGCCGCGTTTTTTATGCCCTGCAGCCCCGGAATGCCGGGAAGCCCGACCATATCATGCATTGCAATATACATCAGCGGAAGCAAAAAACAAACCGATGTGATAAATCTCTTTTTTAAATTTTGCTCTGCGGAAACTTCTGCGTCTGCTTCCAGGTGAGACGGCTTTTGACCAGCCGGCGTGATTCCATACCCAATTTTCTGCACAGTCTGTACAATTGTCTGTTCGGACAGCGCGTTTTCATCAAACTCAACGGACATCGTATTGGCCAGCAGATTCACTGCCACTTTAAAAACGCCGTCAAGCTTTCCTACATTTCGTTCAATGCTGGCAGAGCATGCGGAGCAGCTCATACCCGTAATATCATACTTTTTTTGCAAAGCAGCCACTTCCCCTCTTTAAAGTGCCTTTTCCATTGCTTCGTATATGGTACTTACCTGAATAATTTTCATGCATTCCGGTGGCGCCTCACCCAACTTCTGAACCGGCATAATGCATGTATGGAACCCCAGGCGGGCGCCTTCCTGAATACGCTGCAGCGGTGCAGAAACCGCCCGCAGTTCTCCTGTCAAACCAATTTCTCCAAACGACAGAATTCCATCCAACAGCGGTTTATCCCGATAGCTGGAGGCTATCGCCAGGATCAGCGGCAAATCAATGGCAGGCTCGTCCAGTTTCATGCCACCAATTACGTTAACGTATGCATCAAATCCGGAAAGCGCCATACCAACCCGTTTTTCCAAGATGGCAAGCAGCAAAACCATTCGGTTGTAATCGATACCGGCGGCTGTCCGCCGTGGAACGCCAAAAGCCGTCTTGCACACCAAGGCCTGAATTTCCGCCAAAATAGGACGGCTTCCTTCCATTGTGCAGGCAATGGCAGTTCCAGGCGCATTCCCAGGGTGTCCAGCCAGCATTGCGGCAGATGGATTATCGACAGGAAGCAGTCCCTTATCCGTCATTTCAAACACTCCGATTTCGTTGGTGGAGCCATATCGGTTTTTTTGCGCTCGAAGCAGGCGGTATGCAATATGGCGCTCTCCCTCAAAATACAGGACACAGTCTACCATATGTTCCAAAATCTTGGGACCCGCCAAATCCCCGCCTTTGTTCACATGTCCTACTACAAAAATGGTAACGTTATGCAGTTTTGCATATTGCATCAGCTGCATCGCGCATTCTTTTATTTGGGAAACATTCCCTGGTGCCGATGGAATATCTTCACTGTATACCGTTTGAATGGAATCGACAATGAGTACATCCGGCTGTGTATGCTCTGTCTGCCGGAAAATCTCCCGGATGTCTGTTTCCGCCAAAAAAAAGAGCTCAGAAGCTGTCATTTGCAACCGATGGGCCCGCAGTTTAATTTGACGAAGCGATTCTTCTCCGGATACATACAATACCTTATTGGCTTGACTCAGTACACTGCACATTTGCAACAGCAATGTCGATTTACCAATTCCCGGTTCCCCGCCTACAAGAACAAAGGAACCTTGTACCACACCACCGCCCAGAACCCGGTCCAGCTCGCTGATTCCTGTGGGAAACCGTATCTCCCCATCGGATGCAATCTCTTCCATCGTTTTCGGCGTGCCGCTTTTCCGGCTGTTTTGGAGAATGCCTCTTGTTTTACTATCTGCCTTTTCCAAAAATTCATTCATGGAATTCCAGGTTCCGCAAGCCGGGCATTTTCCATACCATTTTGCGCTTTCATAACCGCAGGCATCGCATAAATATTTTTTCTTTTCCTTCATGGTTTGTTCCCCTATCTTGCTGTATTGGACAACCTATCCTATTATACTGTGTATATTATAGTATATCCTAACAATTTTAAAAAGTGCAAATTGGAAATATTACAATTTTTTAACATATGCTTTTTATATCAATCTCAGGCGGACCAATAAAAACAGATCCCGCTTATGCTTGTCTGTCAATCTTTCTGTTCTTCTTCCCTCTTCTTTGGGAAAGCTTTTCCGGCGTTCCGCATCGCATACAAAAACAGCAGACGCAACCATGGCATCTGCTGTTTATTTCCCAGCGGCTTCAAAACAGACTAATTTGTTTCGCCGTTTCCTGCGATGCATTCCAAACTACGCCTTTCTGCAGCATGTTGGCAGGAATATCCCGTAAAAATGAAGACGGTGTTGAAGAGGTCAGCAAAAACAACTGTTTTTTTGCTCTAGTCATTCCAACATAAAAAAGCCGTCGTTCTTCGTCAAGCTCCACCGGTTTTTCTGCCAAGCGCAACGGAAGGATACCATCTGACACGCCGCATATAAATACCACCGGAAATTCCAGACCTTTCGCACCATGAAGAGTTGTTATGGTAACGGCATTGCTTTGATACTGTTTTCCCCCATACCGTCTTACATCAATCTCTTCACCCAATATAAGGTTTTGCAGCAGTTCTGGCAAAGTAGGATAACATACAGCCATTTCACACAATTTTCGCAAAGAATCGGTAGCTTTTTCGTTGGTTTCCGCCATCCAGCTCACCAGCAAGTCGCTGGCGGATTCTCTTTTCAGGCGCTCCGGCGAAAAAAGATGCTTCAACCGGACATACGCTTCTTTTCCCAATAGGTTTTCGCTGTGCGCCGCGGCAATTTGATGGCCGGGAAATACAACCGATGAAAAAAAGCAAATCGCTTTGCGGACTTCTTCCTTTTCTAAAAAGCGGTCCCGTCCACTTACTATGTAGGGAATTCCTTCTTTGCGGAGGCATTCCTCCAAAACGGCGGCCTGCCGATGCGTGCGATATAGCACGGCAATGTCGGAAAAGCTACACAATACGTCGTTTTCTTCCGATGTCTGTTGATGGGCGTCCAACATATCTATGCCGCCTACCAAACGATTTATTTCCTTTGCCAGAAAAATTGCTTCCGAAAAAGCACTGTCTGCCGCCAGCTGACGCACGCTGCCTTCTGCGGAAGATCTTGGCCGCAACACCCGGCTGCCTCCAGCCGCACTTTCCGGCAGTTTTTTTATAATCTGCTCTGCACATTGCAAAATCTCCGGCGCGGAGCGGTAATTTTCTGTCAACGCGATTTGCCGGTAATGAACGGAGCGTTCTTTTAGGCGTTCAAAGCACCGGGGATCCGAACCGCGGAATCCATAAATAGCTTGATCCGGATCCCCTATGACAAATAATTCCCGGTTTTGAACACTCCACTGCAAAATGAGTGCCAGCTGCGCCGGATTAATATCCTGAAATTCATCCACTAACAAATATTGGAATTGTTTTCTTAATGCATCCAAGGCTTGACCGCACTGGGAAAAGGATTTCCATACAGATACAATCAAATCATCAAAATCCATCGCCTGGTATTGCTCCAGTTTTTCAGTATACCGCCTATATGCCTCCTCCGGCAATATTTCCGCCGTTTCCAGGCCATTCTTTCTTGCGCTGATCGCCTGCAAAATGGTCTTTGGCGTTTCAGACATTTCCAATTCCTTTTTTACAACATCCGCAATCGCAAGCGCATCATACGGAGCAAGCAAAGTTCGCTGCTCCTGCAAATCTTGCAGCAATGCAAGACAAATGCTGTGAAAAGTGCCAATGTGAACGGCTCGAGCCGTTCTCTTGTTTGTAAGGCGCTTATTCAATCGTTCCCGCAGTTCACCGGCAGCTTTGTTTGTAAACGTAACGGCGGTAATTTCGTTTGGATCTACCTGCTGTTCCTCTATCAAATATCGAATATGTTCAATAAGCGTATAGGTTTTTCCGGTGCCGGGTCCTGCTATTACCGCAATCGTTCCGCCACAGCTGTGCACAGCTTCCCGCTGCGCCCTGTTCATCATTGGAGCAACTTCATAGTCGGGCAATGCAGATCCTTTGACAGCTGGCCTTTTTACCGCTTTGTGTTTTCTGTCCTTTGCTTCTTTTGGCAGAGAACCAACTGGAAACATACTCATCTGCCCTGCAAAATAATTCCGCGCAGATTCATCCAGAATGGTCACCGCGCCATATTCTCCGTCGTATCCAGGCTGCCACTGCACCTGACCGCTGCGTACCCGCCGAATACCTTCTGCCACGCACGGACCCGCGAGGGCAGAGATTTCCTCCAGCGGTATTTCCCGGAGGATGGGTAATTCTGCGCCTAAACCACAAAGCATTTTTTCATAAAGCGCCTGCGTCTTTTTGCTGGAAACCCCTAAGCCCAAGGATCCGCCGATGACTTCCGGTAACGGAATAATATGATGATAATCCTTTGCGTTTGCAGGACGGTATCCTTCCGCACGATCTGCAAGCGTTTCAATTCGGTGCAACACCCCTACGGTGATGCGTTTTCCACATTCCGGACACTTTCCTCCTGCCGCAATGGTTTCCGCCGGCGTTAAACAACACTTACAGCGGCGATGTCCGTCCATATGATATTTTCCCTCTTCCGGATAAAATTCCAATGTCCCCTGAAATGCATCCGATGCTTTATCCTCTAACGCCGTCCGTATAGAAGCATAATTCCGATCCGTTTGGAATAGATTTGCCTCTCTGGCGAGCTTCGCCGGCGAATGTGCATCAGAATTGGAAATAAGTTGAAATCGATCTAACGCAGAAACCCGCCAATTCATTCCCGGATCTGAGGATAAGCCGGTTTCCAGTGCAGTAATATATTCTGTTAAATCGCCAAAGCAATCTTCGATTGTATCAAATCCGGAATAAGCACCAAAAAGAGAAAAATGCGGTGTCCAAATATGCGCTGGTATAAACATTGCTTCCGGACAGATATTCAAAGTGATTTCCAAAAGATCCCGGCTGTCCAGCCCCAAAATCGGCCGGCCGTCAGAATGCAAATTACCGATGCTCTCCAGTTTTTTTGATAGCGATTCCGCCGCCGTAAAGCTTGGCAAAAGGATTACGTTATGCACTTTGCGCACCTTATCGCCTTTTTTATAAATAGAGCTGATTTCGGTGGACAGCAAAAAGCGCGGCTGACATGCAGATTCATCAAAAGCGGTAAAGTCTTTTCCTGTGTCCGACGATATCTGCCTACAGACTGCCGTTCCAGGGCGCCGATATTCCTTCCTGAGGATGAACACCCCCTCTTCTGCCGGAGAGAGCTTTTCCGCAAGTTCTTCCCGCCAGGCAGGATGGGTAAAATCTCCGGTTCCAATTAGTCCAAGGCCCTTTTTTCTGGCCCATACCTCCAGCATCTCTGGTGTGCAATCCCGGCTTGTGGCTCTGGAGTATCTGGAGTGAATGTGCAAATCTGCAATAAACTGCATAAAAAAACCTCCGATCCATATTTTGTCGTTTCGGTCAGCAAAGTGTAAAATATATACACACTCTTCATGCTTATGACACCGCCATGCACAAGGCAAACACTCCTGAATAAAACAGCCCAATTTGAACAAATCAAATTGGGCTGACGGATTGGAGCGGATGATGGGAATCGAACCCACGTAACCAGCTTGGAAGGCTGGTGTTCTACCACTGAACTACACCCGCAAATGTTAACGTTACTTATTATACCGTACTTTTTTCAAAACTGCAATGAAAAAAACAAAGATTTGCCAAAATTTTTATTCGACAAACCTTTGCTTTTTCCCGAAAGGCAATATATACTTATCCGATGAACATCTGACTCCAATAGTTGCCGTTATACACATATCCTACACCGATCTGTGTATAAGACGCATTCAAAATATTGGCACGGTGACCACTGGAATTCATCCATCCGTTTACAACATCCTCCGGTGTTTTATACCCCATTGCGATATTTTCTCCAGCTCTGCTGCAGGATATCCCGAAACTTTTTATCATGGTCATAGGAGAACCATAGGTTGGGCTGGTATGGGAAAAGTAATTTTTATCATGCATCTCCTGTGCTTTATAGCGCGCAACGCGGCTAAGCTGCCAGTTAGCGGTTAAGGGAGACAAACCATTTTCTTTTCTGATTTCGTTCACCAGGTCAATTACCTGTTGTTCATATGATGTTACAGCCTGGTCTGTTGTCGGTATGTATACGTTATCTCCAGGATAAATTAAATCCGGATTTTTGAACTGTGTATTTGCATCTTTAATCTCACGAAGTCCAACCTGGTAATTTACAGCAATTTTCCAAAGGGTATCTCCCGGCACAACGGTATGGCGTACGGTTGTGCCTGCCGCCTGTGCAGACGGCATCACGCCGGCTGTCAGCATCAACGCTGCCATACTTCCCGCAATCCACTTCTTTTT
Organism: uncultured Eubacteriales bacterium; assembly: GCA_934395135.1. Classification (GTDB taxonomy): domain Bacteria; phylum Bacillota; class Clostridia; order Oscillospirales; family Butyricicoccaceae; genus CAKRRK01. Next base: position 14,405 of record CAKRRK010000005.1, read on the forward strand.
CATTTTTTCCTCCTTTTCATGTTGCAAAACGGTTTCAAAATGGTTTCAATTTGATTTCAAAAATGGTTACCTTTGGGAATGTTTCAATTGTAACACTCTCTTGCCATACGTTACAAATGTAAATACTGGAAATCTTCCAGGAAAAGGATGCAGCTTTGTAGAAATCATGGAAAATCGGGTATATTGCATCTGTTTCTCTCGAAAATTTTTGTCGTTGGAAGAAATTGCTTGTATGCGTTGGTGAGATTCTTATTAAAATTCTTCCAATTTTTAGACTTCTGACTTCCGTTTCAGAAACTTAATGTATCCGTTGGTGTATAGAAATGCCTGTAATTTTGTCTGCAAACAGAACAAGCTATCATCCACTCTGGAATGATAGCTCTGTTTCCTACCTCATCTATTGAGAGTAATCCTCTTTTCTTGTGAAAAACACCCTCGACGGGTGATATCCCGATTGAACGTCCCTATTAGGAGAAAAAGATTAAAATTCAAGTTGTCTCTTTATTGAAATAAAAAACATCTCCCGCAAAATGTTTTCCTTTCACGAAAACTTTGTCCTGTTTTCAAACCCCCAATATGACATGGTAAACGCCATATCAGATTGAGGGTTCTTTCTATCCAGTCTACATGGTAGCTTTGTGGAAGCTTTTCTTTCCTTTTTTAATGATCAGCCCGGCTTTCACCGCATCCTCATCAAAGACTGCCGCAGGATCCGTAATTTTTTCATCATTCACAGACACGCCGCCTTGCGTTACGTTTCTTCTTCCTTCCGCTTTGGATGGAACCATTGCACACCGTACCAATAAATCCAAAATACCGATTGTTCCGCCGGAAAAGTCACTTTTCGAAAGGACCGTGGTCGGCATATTGCTGCTATCTCCGCCTTTTGCAAAAATTGCTTTCGCAGCATCCATCGCTTTTTGAGCCGCATCCTCCCCATGCACCATTTTTGTCACTTCAAAAGCCAGCCGCTCCTTTACCGGATTGAGTTCACTGCCGGACAGCTTTTCATATTCCGCGATTTCACTCAATGGGATATAGGTGAGAAGCTTCATTACCTTCACAACATCCGCATCGTCTATATTTCTCCAATACTGGAAAAATTCATACGGCGATGTTTTTTCCGGATCCAGCCAAACAGCTCCCTTTTCTGTTTTGCCCATTTTCTTACCTTCGGACGTGGTAAGCAGTGTAAACGTAAGGCCATACGCATCATCTTTGCCCTCTACGCGGCGAATCAGGTCGGCGCCATTGATAATATTGGACCACTGGTCGTCTCCACCCAATTCCAGCTTGCAATCCTGCGTACGGTACAAATGCAGAAAGTCATAGCTTTGAAGCAGCATATAGTTAAACTCAATAAACGTAAGGCCCTTTTCCAAACGGCTTTTAAAACACTCTGCCGTCAGCATACGATTCACCGAAAAATGAACGCCGACCTCCCGTAAAAATTGCATATAGTTAAACGGCAAAATCCAGTCCGCATTATTGAGCATCATTGCTTTTCCGTTGTCAAAATCCACCAACCGGCGCATTTGCTTCCGAAAGCAGTCCGCATTATGGTTAATCTCCTCAATGGTCAGCATTTTACGCATATCGGTTTTCCCAGTGGGATCCCCAATCATCGTGGTAGCGCCGCCAATAAGCGCAATGGGAGTATGTCCGGCCTTTTGCAGCCTAGACATCACAACAAGCTGCAGGAAGTGTCCCACATGAAGACTGTCTGCTGTCGCGTCAAATCCAATATAAAACTTCGTTTTCTGATGATCCAATAAATCCCTGACTTTTTCTTCATTGGTGCACTGGGCAATAAGCCCTCTGTCTTTTAATTCCTGAAAGACTGACATCTGCTAAACTCCTTTGTATTTCTTTTTATATTCAGCCGCTTTTGTAAGCAGTTCAATTGCATTATTTTTGGCCGCCTGCGTGACTTCATCCGCAGATATCAGGCGGGATAATTCCAAGACCCGTGCTTCCCCTTCTACCGGAAACACATGTGTCACCGTGCGATCTTGTTCGACTTCCTTTTCGATCATCAAGTGATGATCCCCCATTGCCGCAATCTGCGGCAAATGGGTAACACAAAGCGTCTGCTTTTTTTGACCAATGGCATATAGCTTTTTCGCAATCTTGCCTGCTGCTCTACCGCTGACGCCGGTATCAATTTCATCAAAAATAAGCGTGCCTACCGATTCTCCCTCGGTTAAAACATTTTTTAATGCAAGCATAATTCTGGATAATTCCCCGCCAGACGCAATCTTTTCCAAGGGTTTTGGTTCGCTGCCCGGATTGGTCGCAATTAAAAACTCCACCGTATCCATTCCCTTTGCTGTAAGGCGCTGATTTTGAGTCACACGAATCTCTATCCGCACTTTTTCCATCGCAAGGTCAGCCAACTCTTTTTCAATCGAAGCCCGCAGCAATACCGCGCCGGCTTTCCTGCGTTCCGAGAGAATTCCGGCCTGCTCCTTTGCCGTTTGAAGCTGATTCTGATAAGCATTATACAGTTCTTCTTTTTCCGTTTCCGGCATGCAGATCTCGTTCCATTCCTGTTCCGCGCGTCCGCGATATTCCAGAATTTCCTCAACCGAAGCACCATATTTCTGTTTCATCCGCTGGATCAAATCCAGCCTGGCCTCCACCGCATTATGCTCCTCCTGAGAGTAAGCGATGCCGTCCATATAGCGGCGAATACCGTCTGCAAACTCCGTGACCGCATATTGTATCTCCTCTGCCTGGGAATACAGCTGCTGAACTTCCTGAGAAATTGCCGACAAAGGCAAAAGATCCCTCGCAATTGCACTGATATCCCCCAGCATTCCCGGCAAGTCATCCGTACCGTTTAGCATAGTATCACAGCGATTTAATATTCCAAATATCTGTTCATAATGATCAAAACAGGCCTTTTTTTCCCGCAATGTTTTCTCTTCGCCTGATGTAAGCTCCGCTTTGTCGATTTCGTTCATATGATATTGCAGCGCATCCATTCGCTGCAGATTCACCTGTTCATTTTTTTGCAGTGCAGCAATCCGCCGCCGCAAGGAGAGCAATACGCGATAACTATCCTCATAAGCCGTAATATCTTCTTCCATATTACAGTAATTATCCAAAAAGTCAATATGGTTCTCCCGGCCTAACAGCTTCTGCCCATCGTGCTGCCCATGCACATTCATCAGATAATATCCCAACTCTTTCAAAACAGCCGTATTCGCAGGCCTCATATTGACACGGCACACCGTCTTCCCGCTAAGAAGGATTTCTCGTTGGATGTAAAGCGTTTCCGGTTCATCGCCGGAAAGGCCAAGTTCCAGCAGCTTTTCCTGTATTTCCCGGGAAATACAGGAAAAAACGCCGCTGACAAAGCCGCTTTCTGCTCCCCGACGGATAAGTTCGCGACTTGTCCGCTGTCCCATCAATGCATAAATAGCGTCAATAATAATGGATTTTCCTGCGCCAGTTTCGCCGGTCAGCACAGAAAGCCCGGGGGAAAAAGCAATGTCTGCCTTTTCAATGACCGCAATATTCTCAATGTGAAGCAAACTCAGCATATGGTCTCCCACCTACAATTCATCGCTCAGCGAAGCATATTCACACTTTCTCTGCAAAACTTATGGGCATAATCATCATCCCGCATTACCATAAACACCGTATCGTCTCCCGCAATCGTTCCCACAACCGACTCGATTTTCATCGCATCAATGGCAATTGCTGCAGCGGATCCTAACCCAGGCAGCGTTTTAATAACTACAATATTTTGCGCGGAGTCCACTTTTGTCACACATTCTTTAAAAATGTTTTTCAGTCGTGCCGCAAAGCTGCTCTCCACATCACTGGCCACAGCATACTTATATTTGCCGCTGGGCGCCAGACTCTTTATCAGGCGTAATTCCTTGATATCTCGTGAAACGGTTGCCTGTGTTGTGTCGTAACCGAATTCCCGGAGTTTCTGGGACAGTTCTTCCTGGGTTTCAATCTCATTTTTTTCAATGATTTCCAAAATTTTGGCTTGTCGCTGAAATTTCATGATACGTTTCCTCCGCCTGATAATTTTTCACGGATGACATGATAGATGCTTTGACGCTTTACCCGGATAAGCTTTGTTTCATAGCCGGATCGCTGAATTCGTATGATATCGTCCGGGAAAATTTCAATGGTTTCTCTGCCGTCCACTGATAAATACGCATTTTTATCACTATAGGATTTTGCTTTTACGGTAATTTTTCGATCCGAGGAAAACACATAGGCCTTAGCCTGAACTTCGTGCGCGCAAATAGGCGTTACGGAAATATTTTCCGAGGTAGGCTCCACGACCGGCCCTCCCGCCGCAATGGAATATGCGGTGGAGCCTGTAGGGGTGGATATCACAACTCCGTCTCCGCGAAAGGCCGAAACCGGAACGCCGTCTGCATAGATCTGTACCTTAATAATTTTAAACATTGTCCCATTGGTCAAAATAACGTCATTCAGAGCCGTCGACGTGAATATCTTGGCATCGTCGCGAAATACACATACATCCAGCATAATCCGCTTATCCAAATAATAGTTTCCGTCAAAAATGCGGTGTATCATTTTAATATCAGATGACTCCAATTCCGTTACAAACCCTAAATGACCGTAGTTGATGCCAATGATTGGAATGCGATATTCCGCCGCTTCTTTGGCAATGCGCAAAATCGTGCCGTCGCCGCCAAGCACAATGATAAAATCTGAAATCTTGACACATTCTTCCACAGAATAAAATTCCACATCGGAACTGTTTATAAACTTTGCCGCCCAATAGGGTGCAATGACCTTAGCGTTTCTTTCCCGCAACAGCGCATAAATTTCGCGAAACGCCTCTGCGGTATCAATTTTTCGAATATTTGGATAAATCATCACGATTTTCATATTTTTCACCTACTTGTCCAATTCCAGATGAGCCTTTTCGACAACGGATTTTATGTCAATTTCCATCCTTTCCGAATTTTCTTTCCCCAGATATCCCAAAAATTCTATGTTTCCTTCCGGGCCTTTCATCGGAGAAAACGTTATATCAAGCACTTGAAACCCTGTAGTGTGAGCATTTTCCACAAAAGCTTCCAGCACCTGCTGATGGATTTTCGGATCGCGTACCACACCTTTTTTCCCCACATTTCCCTTGCCCGCTTCAAACTGTGGTTTAATAAGACAAGCAATCCGTCCGGCATCACAAAGCAATTTAGCAACCACCGGCAAAACAAGCTTCAAGGAAATAAATGAAACGTCGATTACTGCGAATTCCGGCACATCAGACAAGTCTTTCGGTGTAACATGCCGAATATTCGTTCGTTCCATGCAAACGACCCTTGGATCCTGCCGCAGCGTCCAGGCAAGCTGGCCATATCCCACATCAATAGAATATACCTTTCTGGCACCCCGTTTTAAAAGACAGTCGGTAAAACCGCCGGTCGAGGCGCCGATATCCAGGCAGCACAGTCCGGATGGATCAATCTGAAAAGAATCCAGAGCTTTTTCAATTTTATGTCCGCCGCGGCTGACATAGGACTTTCCATTATCACGCACAACAATGTCCGCGTCACTTTCCACCATCATCCCGGCTTTTTCCGCCTTTTGGTTATTGACATAAACAAGGCCGCTCATAATCGTGGTTTTGGCCCGCTCCCGGGAAGGGCACAGGCCCTTTTCAAACAATACCACATCCAGCCGCTCTTTTTTCAAAACTTCATAGCCTCCATCCCTGCCGTTGCAATGCTCTCACTGTCAATGCCGCAGTACCGATATATTGATTGAACGTCCCCATGGGGCAAAAAACGATCTCCTGTGTTGCACAGCTTGTAATAAACCAGTTTTTCTCCCACCAGATGTTCCAGCACATACTGCCCTATTCCACCTTGATGTACCACATCTTCTACCACAATAATCCGTCCGGTCTTTTTTACGCTGGCCTGAATGGTTTCCATCGCGAAGCAATCCAGCCGATTAATTTTAACCAGTTCCACGCTGATGCCGTGATCTTTTAATGTTACTGCGGCGTCAATCGCTTCATTGATCATAATGCCGTAGGAAACCAGAGTGATATCTCTTCCCTGTGATAAAATACAAATCGAAAATTCTGACGTGTCCTTGACAAACTTTCCTTCTCCTCCTCTGGGAAAGCGAACCGCTGCCGGTCCGTCTGTGCGATAAATCGCTGCGGAAATCATAGAGCGCAGCTCCCGAAAATTGGACGGTGCAAACACCGCAATCCCCGGAACCTGCCGCAGATAACCCACATCAAACACCCCATTATGAGTTGGTCCATCGTCGCCTACGATTCCGGCCCGGTCAACGGCAAGCAGTAGTTTGATGTGATCAATCGCGACATCGTGGATTAACTGGTCAAAAGATCGCTGCAAAAAAGTGGAATAGATGGCACACACGGGCATTAGTCCCCGTTTTGCCATTCCCGCCGCCATCGTCACAGCATGCTCTTCCGCGATGCCTACATCAAAGAAACGCTTTGGAAATAACTTGGAAAAAGCGGAAAGACCTGTGCCGGACTGCATCGCCGCCGTAACCGCACAAATCTTTGGATCAATGTCCGCTAAAGTAAGGAGTGTTTGCCCAAACACCTCGGAAAAGGTTTTTCCCGGTGATTTTAATGGACTTCCCGTCTTTATATCAAAGGGTGATACCCCATGATACCGATCCGGACTTTGTTCCGAATAAGGATAGCCCCGTCCCTTTTGCGTCATCAAATGCACGATTACGGGCTTTTGCAGACTTTTTGCCATTTCCAGCAACTCGCAAACCGCCTGCACGTCATGGCCATCCGCCGGTCCCAAATAAGCAAGCCCCATATTCTCAAAAAAGGAACTGGGCAGCAAAACCGATTTGACGCCGCTTTTGATTTTCGTGATGAAATCAGAAAGCTTTGTTCCAATATAAGAATATTCCAAAAAGCCCTTTACCCTTTTTTTAACCCGTAAGTATCGCGGACTCATTCGCAGATTTGCCAAATGTTTGGACATTGCACCCACATTTTTAGCAATGGACATGTTATTATCGTTCAATATAATGATAACCGGTTCTTTGGATGTTCCCGCATCGCTCAGCGCTTCGTACGCCATGCCTCCGGTTAACGCACCGTCTCCAATCACAGCGACAACTTGATATTCCTGCTTTTGCAGCGTTCTGGCATGCGCCATTCCCAGCGCTGTAGAAACTGAAATAGACGCATGGCCTGAAACCGATGCGTCACACTCACTTTCCTCCGGCTTGGTGAATCCAGAAATGCCTCCATATTTTCGCAGTGTTGAAAACTGTTCTTTTCTTCCGGTTAAAATTTTATGTACATAACTTTGATGTCCAACATCAAATACAATACGGTCTTTTTGGCTGTCAAACACCTTTTCCAGCGCAACGGACAATTCCACAACACCCAAATTAGAAGAAAGATGTCCTCCCGTTTGAGAAACATTCTCAATAATAAATTGGCGAAGTTCCGTACACAACGCGTTAATTTCCAGTGGTGTTAAATCCTTTATATCATCAGCAGTTTGTATGCCGTCTAATATCTTATATTGTCCCATGATTTTTCAAACCTTGTTTCGTGTTTAGTCATCTGGAACCTGCTAAAGCTTCCAAATGCGCAGATCTGACGGAATATAGAATTATCCGCCGAGGCAGTGATTTTCTAAAACGCCTGCCAACGTTTTCGCAAAGTCATTTCTTATTTCCCGGAAACCAAGGAAAAACATGTAAAATTTTTCCTACGGCAAATAATATTTTTCCACTGTAACTGATCCCAAACCCTTTTCCCATTGCCTTTCCGCCAATGGTCAGCGCACTGATCAGGCCGGTAATGACCAATTGTATAACCGTTCCCTGTGGCGTACCTGCCACAATAATCCGAGCCACAATAATCGCGCCGGTAGCACCGGAGATAATACCAGCAATATCCCCCACAACATCATTGCAAAAGCTCGCAACTTTCTCCGCGTTTTGTACCAGCCAAACCGCTTCTTTGGCGCCGCTTACCTTTTTTGCCGCCATAGAATGAAACTGTTTCTCATCGCCGGATGTGGCCGCCACGCCAATAATATCAAAAACAATGCCTAAAATAACCACTGCAAGCAAAATGATAAATGCTATCAGATTATTTACATGCTGAATTGCCTCCGACGATGCGTAGGAAAGCAGCATAGATATAAGAAATGAAAAAAAAGTTATGGAAATAACCCATTTAAAATCTATCCGGAAAAGTTTTGTCTTTTTTTTGTTTTTACTGTCCAAAAAATTTAAAACCCCTTGTTGTTCCTTATATTTAAAATTATGTGGCGGCAGACAAAGTTAATCTTACGGCTTGAGGTTCGGTTGGATTTCCCTACATACTGCCATGCGTCGCCGACATGGAGGTTTCCCATTATAGTATATACCAAGATATTGCTATTCTTGTGACCGAATTGCCACTTAGTCCGTACTGCAATCCCTTGTCTGCCCGAAAAACGACAGCCTAGGTGATTTCCACGGCAGTCAACACGATTCTTAACCTCTTTTGCAGCCAAGGTTTCAAGTGTCAATACCCACGGTTTCCTGGCCGGGAATCCGTAGGCGGATACACTATTCACCAAGACCACGCAAGGCAGGCTACTCTGCACACAGCAACTTCAGTGCAGTTTTATCCGTTCGGATAAAACGCCATCCGCACCGCAATACAGGTTCTCCCCTGCAACGTAAAGCATCCATCAACCAGAATCGGTGCTATAGGTGCTCCACATATACAGGTCTCCACGGAAATAGGGTCGGTATTTCATGCCATTGAAACGCGCCCTAAAACCTTAACCCCCAGCATCCACCCCAGACTGGGCGTAAGAAGCAAACACCAGGGACTTCATCGATATGCCCTTTAACGGATTTTTAGCCCCGTCTTGGGAATCGTATGAGCTGACTAGAATACTGCGCCACATTGATAAATTATCACATTTTGCACCTGTTTGCAAGGTTCGCCACGGAAGTTTACGGAAATTTTAAAACGGTTTATTTTTCCCTTGCCGACAAAAAATGTGCGAGCTGCACCAAAAAAACAGGATCCTTCAGCTTAGAAGCTGCAGTGACCGCCTCTTTCGTGAGGTCTGCAATGGCCTTCCTGCAGTGTTCCATCCCGATTGCGGCTGGAAAAGTAGCTTTTTCTCCGCGTTCGTCACTGCCGACTGCTTTTCCCAAGATTTCTGTATTTCCTTCCACATCCAAAATATCGTCCCGGATCTGAAACGCCAGCCCAAGCGCCCTTGCATATGTTCTGGCGGCCTGCAGCGTCGCTTCATCGCTCCGCCCGGCAAGGATGCAGCCGGATACCGTTCCAGCTTCGATGAGTTTTCCGGTTTTAAGCCTTTGCAGAAAAATCAGTTCATCCACTGTTAGCCGTTGACCTTCGGCCCCGATGTCCAAAACCTGTCCGCCGATCATTCCATCCATGCCGGAGCATTGCGCAATATACGAGACAGCAGAAAGGACATCTTCCGGCCGAAAGGCCTGTATCGCCTGCTTTGACAGCATAATTTCAAAAGCTCGATTTAACAGCGCATCACCAGCCAGCACGGCAAGCGCTTCTCCGTAAACTTTATGGCTGGTTGGTTTTCCGCGCCGCAAATCATCGTCATCCATACAAGGGAGGTCGTCATGGATCAGAGAATACGTATGAATCATTTCCAAAGCGCAGGCAAACGGCATAGCGTCCGACACACTTCCGCCGCAAACTCTGCAAAACTCCAGCAGCAACATAGGCCGCAGGCGCTTTCCGCCAGCCTGAAGGCTGTACTGGACCGCATCGTAAATCTTTGTTTTGCACTCTGGTTCCTTGGGTCGCAAATACGCTGGAAGGGCCGCTTCTATGCTTGTAACATATTGCTCAAATCTCTTTTGAAACTCCATATTTATTCCTCTTTGTCCAACGGAAATGGCTGTTCTTCCAAACCGTCCGCCCCTCTGGTAATCATCGTAATTTTCTGTTCTGCGGCATCAAGTTTTCTGCTGCACTGCAAGGACAGAGCCGTTCCTTCCTCAAACAACCGGATGCTCTCTTCCAGGGAAATGTCATTGCGTTCCAATATGGAAACAATTTCCTCCAGCCGTGCGATAGATGTTTCAAAATCCAATTCTTTTTTTTTCGAAGACGCCATTTTTATTCCTCATCCTTTATAATTTCAGTGACAGTACACCGGGCTTTGTTGCGGTGAAATTGTATCGTAACGCAGTCTCCCTGTTCCAGACATTCTCCGTCCCGGATAATTTGCTTTGTTTCATCCGACACAATGCTATACCCTCTCGCCAACACTTTGATGGGATTGCAGGCGTCCAGGTAGGCGACTGCTTTGGAAAATCTATTGCGTTCCCGCAAATGCTGTTCCCGGACAAAAGCCTGCATTCTATCGGAAAGATGCGCCAACAGCATACGGCTTTCTTCTATCTGCATCTGCGGATTGCGTAGCTGCAGCCGCTTTTTGTGATGCAGGAGTGTCATATTGCGCGCCGCAACCGCCGCTTTCGCCGCGATTTTCAAGCGGTCATATAAATTATTGCACAACATCGTTAGTTCTTGTTGATCCGGAACGCAGAGTTCCGCCGCATTGGATGGCGTCGAAGCGCGCACATCTGCCACAAAATCGGCGATCGTCACATCCGGTTCATGCCCTACCGCAGAAACCACCGGGATCCTGGAACCGGAAATTGCCCTTGCTACCGTTTCTGTATTAAACGCCCATAAATCTTCTATACTGCCGCCGCCGCGCCCGGTAATAATCAAATCGCACAAGCCTTCCTCGTTGATATGTTTCAATGCTTCTGCAATAGCGGAAGGTGCGCCTTCTCCCTGCACCAGTACGGGATACAGCCGGACAGATGCAGGCGGATAGCGATTATTTAATATGCGAAGCATATCCTGCACTGCGGCGCCAGTAGGGGATGTAACAATACCAATGCACTTCGGGAACTTGGGCAGTGCCTTTTTTCGCGCCGGGTCAAACAGCCCTTCCGCATATAATTTTTCCTTTAACTCTTCAAAGCGCAAATGCAGGTCCCCTGCCCCATCGGAGATCATATCCGTGATATACAGCTGATACTGCCCGCTTTTTACAAAAACGCCAATCCTTCCTCTGGCAATCACCTGCATTCCATTGCGCGGAACCAAGCGGAGTTTGGCCGCATCTGTTCGGAACATTACCGCAGACAGCGCCGCCTCTTGGTCTTTCAGCGTCATATAATGATGGCCTGAGGTATGGCGCTTATAGTTGGAGATTTCTCCCCGAATAAAAATATTCCGGAAGTTTTCCTGATACTCCAACATGGATTTTATTTCGTAATTCACCTCGGAAACAGAATAAATCATAACATTCCCTGTTCTTTCTGCTGGCTGTAATAAGAAAAGATCGCAGCGCCTACGGCATTGTCACCCGATAACTCACCGGAAGCAAACCAACATTGCCCCGGAAAAGCTTGTTCCATACGCTTTCGCAAATACCCGTTTGCCGCCACACCGCCGCAAAACAACACCGGCAGGGGTTCGATTTTCATTCTCTGTTCCGTAGCGCGTACTATCGCATTGCATACGGTCTGTATGGCAGCCGCCGCAACGTCGCCCGGCTGCGCGCCGCTTTCATAGAATGCTTTGATTTTGTTTTCCATACCGGACAAAGAAAAATAACCGTCCGTACTTTTGGGCTGATATCCACAGTTTGTATCCATTTCAGCAATTTGCTCCAATTGTGCGCCGGCCGGAAAAGAAAGCGAAAGCATCACGCCCGCGCGGTCAATCAGCTGCCCGGCAGCAATATCTGTCGTGCCACCAACAATTTCCGTCTGTAACGCACAGCCGGCACTGCAATCTGCCAGCAGCAATTCCGTTGTGCCGCCCGATAAATGCCATACGTAAAAACGCCTGCCGATCCAATCCAGTTTTCCCGCGGAAAAAGCAGCAGAAACAATATGTCCCTGCTGGTGTGACAAATGCAGGCATGGCGTATTGTGGGTTTTGGCAATTGCTTCTCCCGCCGCAAGACCAGCGAGAAAGCATGGCATATACGAACCCTCAACGGCACGAGGACGCGAACTGACGCCAACGCCGGAAATGGCCGCCCCAAACTCTGTCTTAAAACGATGAAACAGATTCGGGAGATTCACCACATGCTGAAACAGTGCATCGCTCTGCCGCAAACCAAGCCGGCCTTCTGGTACTGCCAAAAGGAGACTTTCGTTTCTATACCGCTGCGTTTTTGCATCGAATAGGGCAACAGAGGTTTTATAGTTGCTGGTGTCGATTCCGAGATACAGGCTCATACCGTCTTCTTCTCTTCCCGAATTACGCTGCCAAGCACACCGTTAATAAACACGGAGGCCTCTTTGGATTCATATTTCTTGGCAAGTTCCACCGCCTCGTTGGCGGAAACGCCGGAGGGAATTCCATCCATATGGAAGATTTCATAAACAGCCAGGCGCAAAATTGCTCTGGTTACCCGAGAGAGTCGGGACACTTTCCAGTTTTTGGCATACTTTTCAATCATTCCATCAATTTCAGCAACGTGCTCTGCGATACCTCGCACTACCGCTAAGATATACGCGGATTCTTCCCCGCATACTGCCGCCGGGGCATCTTCTCCCTGGGTATAAATATCCGGCAGCGCGCTTTCTTCTACTACAGAAGTCAATTCATCCGTGGAGGAAAATCCATGGAATCCCAACTCATAAATTAACTTGAACGCGGTCTCCCGAGCCTCTCTTCTGTTCACATCTGCCTCCTGAAATCCATAAAAAATATTTACATACATCATACCCCATGCCAATAAAATATGCAACAATCTTATAATTTTTTTATCAGCTTTCACGAGTATTGCACCAAAAATTCTGCATATCCTCAAAAAAGCGGCAAAAAATGCGATGTTCTGCATCAGGAATCTCACCCGCTTCCGATTTTTGGCAGGCCAGCCGGCGAAATGCCAGCATTCAATTCCGGCAAAGGAAATGGCGGACATAACTGTCCGCCATAAAATTGCTGTCTTTATGCATCTTTTCCTTTGCTTTTTCCGGATACAATCCCGGATATGTGTATATCAATAAAAGAAGGATGAAGGCCTGTCATAGATTCGATGGCGGTATGCACCGCCTTTTGCACTTCCTTCGCAACCCCAATGATGCTGTATCCATAAATGGTTAAAATACAGATATCTACTTCCACCAGATCACCGTTGAACCGAATCTTAATGCCTTTGGCATTGTTTTTCTTTCCCAAAAATTCGGCAATGTCACTGCCCAATCCACCGGTGTAGATACCGCCCACGCCTTCTGTTTCCGTTGTGGAAATCGCGGCAATTGATGCAACCACATCTTCAGAAATTTTGACGGTTCCCTGCTCGTTGGCAGTTGACCAATAATCTTTATTCTCTGCCATAATGATCACACTCCTTATGGGAGGTATTATAACATACAATCCTTTAAAATAAAAGCAAATTCCCAAAAAGTTTAATCTGTCTCTACAATTTTTATATTTTCCGCAGAAACCTGCACCTCTGACAGCACAATATCTTTGATTTTTGACGCGTCTTCCGCGTCAAATTCACCCTCTCCTTTGGAAACAATGACATTGACATCGCTGTCGCTGATAAAGGTTACGCATTCATGGTATCCCTTTGCTTTAATCAGGCTTTCGATTCTGGATTCTTTTACTGTATTATCCGCCAGTTTTGTGATCTGTTCGTTGGCTGCTTTTTTCTCCTCGTCTGACACGCTGTCGCTTTCAGCTGTTTGTTTTAAGATGGTAATCGCTTCATCCCTGGCTTTCTGTCTGGACAGCCTTGATTCTGCAAAATAGTCGTTTGCGGCTGTATCTGCCGCATCCGAAATGGCGGATACATCGGCGGCTTCTGAACCGTCTCCTGCGTTTGCGTAACTGTCCAAAAATTCAGATTCTGCCTGATCAGCCACCACCATTTCATCCGGGGACTGCGTATAACTCCAATTCAAATACACCGCAACACACAGCATAAGCCCAATAACGCCGTAAATTGCACTTCTTTTTTTGACCGATGACATATTGTTTCCTCCTATTTTTTCATTTTATTGATTGAAATATTATCAGAAGATATCCCGCACAGCGCTGTGACAGCCTCTGTTATTTTCAGGCATACCTTGCTGTTATCTGCCCCGTCGCAAATGACCACAGCTCCTTTAAACTCTGGATATACTGTTTTTAACAGCACTGGTTCCTGTCCGTAACTGCCGCTGGAAACAATTGTGGTGGAGCGTTCATAGTTTTCGGAGTCGGATGTGATATCTCCCCCGTTTTCCGAATACTGGCTGGCCTCTTTCACATCAGAAGCGAAAACCGATTCCTCCCCAGAAGCAAGGGATAGCATAATTTCCACACGGCCCGCTCCATCAATCAGTGTCAGTTTCTCTCCTAAATTTTTTTCAAATGCAGCCAAATCAAAGGACGCTTGCGATGTCACCTCCTTTTGGGCTGCTGTCTTCTCATTGCCTCCGCTCCCAGCGGCAAGAAACAAAATCCCTACCATTAGAACCAAAATGAAAAACTTATATTTTTTTACAATTGCAATTAAAACTTCTTTTGAAATCTTCATACGCTTTTCCCGACAAACTCCAGTTTGTTGCTTTCTATTCCGCAGTTTTCTATAATTATTTCCGACAAAGCTTCAAGCTTGTTTCCATCTGTCTTCTCTTCATCATATTCAATATGTACTTTGTCTATTACAAGATTATTGCCGTCGTCATAAGAAACTTCTGTCCGCACACTGCAGGAAATTCCTTCCATTTCTGCAAGTTCTTTGATATATTCCGATAGTTTTCCGCCAATCACACTGAATCCAAGCCGATCATTTTTTCGAACCACTTCCTCTGTATGCACCATTTTCTGCTCCTGTAATACCGGAATGTTAAAAAAGTCGTTTTTATACTGTATAACCGGCACCAACACGGATATTATCAGCAGCATTCCAAGGGCAAGCCGCACTATTTCTTTCATCGCAGTTTCTTTCAAAAACGCCATGACCACGCCGGAAAATATAGCTGCGACTGTTACGGATACTACAATTTTCCCAAAAAGCTCCACTATCCTCTTCCTCCAACTACAATTGAAAAAATCAACTCAAAAAAAACTACTATGCTGCATGCGCCAAGCATGCCAAGCACCATTCCAAGGCTATCTCCAATCCCCGATATGAATTTCGACAGATGGTTGTCACATACCGGCGATATGACGGCAGTTCCCCCCTTGAATACCAAATAATTGATGCCGATATGAATAAATGGTATTACGCATATGGCGATGACACAGATTAAACCAAATACGCCTGTGGCATTTTTCAGGATAACCGCACCGGAAAGCAAGGATTCCGTTGCATCCGAAATAATCCCGCCCACTACCGGTACCGCACCGGATAAAGCAAACTTTGCAGTCTTTGTCACAGCGCTGTCCACGCTGCCGCCAATGATCCCGCTGACCGTCAAATAACTGATAAAGACCGTCATGATCAGCTTCAGGGCACCGGTAATAATCCATTTGATAAAGCCGGCAAGCTTCAGCAGCATATCATTTCCAAGCGCGCAATTTGCAGTAATAATTGCAAGATAAGCGCAAACCATAGGAATGAACACAGAATTTATGGCAGTTACCAGGAAATCAAAACAAATCATTGTCACGCTGGATACAACAACACTGGTTGTTGGCGCTCCGGAAACTGCAATGGCAGAGGCCATGACCGGAAGCATTCCCTTGGAAAAAATATTCAGATCCTGGATGGCGGTAATCGCCATAGAAAGCAGGCTTTTAAAATCTCCGAACGTCATTGACAAGATGGCAAGGATGCCGGCAATGCGGATGATATTTTCCATATAGCCGCTTTGCATAGCGTCCGCATATCCCCTGGCAAACCCGCAAATCACCACTACAATGAATATTTTCATTAGAACCTGAATGACAGAGAAAAAAACTGTTTTCCCTTCTGAACCGGTCTTCTGCAAAATACTCAGTACTTCTTCTCCTAAGTCTAAATCGACAGACGGCTCGTCCCAATTTAACAGCTGCCGGCTCTCTGCCGGAACCGACTGGATAATATGGTCGGTTCCCACAATCTCCTCCTGCTGTGCGTAAATATCTTTGTCATACCCGTAGCAGGTGCCAGAACAAAACCATACCGCCGCGAGAAGGATACCTATTACCGCTACACTTCTTTTTATAAAACATTTCATTCGATCAACTGTCCTATCAATTCTATGATTTTGGTAAACAACGGCATACATACAATCATTGCACAGCTTATCCCAGCAAGTTCTATTTTTGCCGCAATGGCCGATTCCTCCGCATCCTTGCAGACTGCCGACGTAATGCGTACCAACACCGCAATGGCTGCCGCCTTTAATACCGGCAGGTAGATCTCCGAATCAATTTGTGCAAAACGCAAAATCGGCTGAAAGCTGTCCAGGACATCTTGGATATAGCGAAACGATACCAACAAAAGTATGCTGCCTGCGCATAAAGACAGCAAAATTGCTATCCTGCTGCCGAATCCTTTCAGTACATAGGACAACACCGCAGCGGTCACTCCAAAAAGGACAATCGTTAAAATGTTCATGCCATCAGAACCCAAACACCGATTTGATCAATGCGAACAATTCATTTATTTTTTGCACTACCATCATCAGCACAACAATCAGCCCTGCAAGGGTCGTCATCATTGCCTGTTCTTCTCTTCCGGATCGCACCAGCAACTGATTTAAAACCGCAACAATAATCCCGATGGCGGCAATTTTAAAAATCAAATCAATTTCCATACCACGCCACCTAAATCAGTACCAGGACCAAAAGCAATCCTGCGGCAAAGGAACATGTTTTGTAAATGCGCCCCTTTGTTTTTGCGGTTTGTTTTAGTTCCTCCGCACGCTGCACCAGACTGTCTGCTGCACAATGAAGGGAATGCACCTGCTGAATTTTATCATAACGACCTAAAAAATCCCCCACATCCAAAAGCACTCTTGCATCCTCTGGATAAAAATACTTTTCAATATGCTCTGCCACCGTTTTCTTCCATAAGAAAATCAGAGAAGCTTCCGGATCGGTCTGCATTTTCTGTCGGAGGGAGGAAAAAAACAAACCGGTAAATCCATTCATTTCTGATAATTCTTCGATAATCTGTGTAATCGGTGTAAGTTTGTACTCAATTTCATTCGCGATGTGCCGAACCGCGGAAATCATGCAGGTCGTAGCGTCCGCTTTCTTTTGCAGGCGCTGTGTCAGTGTCATTCCAAATGCAATGCCGCAAAAGATAATTAGTACCGCTCCCAATAATTTATACATCTGTTTTCCCTCCCATATTTTTTACAACATATGTTCGATTTCCATAGGACGCTTGAATTTCTACCGTTTTTTCAAAAAAACCGGTGTGAAGCAATCCCTGCAAATAGGGCCGCCGACACAAATCCTCCATGCTGTCGCCATGAATGGAAGCTATGATCGTAACCCCGCTGTAAAGGCAGGCTCCTATCGCCGCGATATCCTTTTCAGATGTCAATTCGTCCATAATAAGCAACTGCGGCGACATCGTTTTAATCTGCATAATTGCCGCCACATGTTTTGGGCAGTTGTCCATGACATCCAAACTGTTTCCAAAGGTAAACTGCGGTTCTCCCAAATAACAGCCACAAATTTCACACCGCTCGTCAGCGACAGCAGTTTTTATGCCCTGCATCGACGCAAGCCGGGCAATATCCCGCAGCAGCGTGGTCTTCCCCATTCCGGACCTGGAAATAATCAACGTGTTATATCCCAGAATCTCTCCCATAATCGGCTCTGCCACATTCAAATGTTCTTTTGCCACGCGAATATTCAGAGAGGAAATATGCTGAAACGATAAAATTTCTTCTCCGCTGCAGGCGGTTGTCCCGCAAATGCCGATACGATGTCCTCCCTTTACTGTAATGAATCCCTGTCGTATGCTATCCTGAAACGAATAAATCGAATATTCTACCGCCCGCATCACTATTTCCGCCAGAACATCTCGTGTCACGAAAGTATCCGGAATTTCCTGCTCTGCGCCAGATATCAAGAGGGATATGTTTTTCCCTATCCGGAGCCGTATTTCTTCTATCCCATCAAACTGTTTGGCTCCCCTGATTTTTTTCTGCCACTGGAGCGGAAGGCAGGCTATCGCAGTTTGTACTTCTTTTCTTTTTATTTGTTCCATCTCGTTCACCTGCTATATCCTATGTCTGCCCCCTCTGCCTTAGACCAAAAGTTTGTCCTGGCGTTTTGAATCTAAAGCAAAAAAAGCAGCCGCCATAGGCTTATAGCGTCTGGTTTCTATTTTTCCATGGTCACTTTATATACTCCTTATCAACGGTAAAAGATCGAACGATGTCAGAAAGCACCGGAATGCTTGATTGACAAACGAATGCCCAAATGATAGAATACAATTTGTTATGTGTCGTCACAAATCCAGCGGCGATACACAGATCAGTAAAAGATGCGCCTGTGATGGAATTGGTAGACATGCGAGATTTAGGTTCTCGTGCAGCGATGCGTGTGGGTTCGAGTCCCTTCAGGCGCACCAAACCAATATAATCCGAACCCGTTTCCGATTGGCGATGGGTTCGGATTATTGCTTTTCTTTGGCGGATACGAAACTGCCCATTTCCAAAAACGGAGTAGAACGCAAACTCACTTTTAAACCAAAAGGCGCACGAAAAAAGAAACTGTATAATTAAGAAAAAGGATATTAAGAAAGATATTGATGATGGAACAGCACCCACGCAAACCGTCACAAAAGAGATGGTTCAGGAAATTAGGGAACAGTTTGCAAGTGAGATAGGGCGAAAACCCACAAAGGATGAAATAGTCGCTGCGGTGACGGCAGCGGTATCTCAACGGACGGGTATAGGTAAAAAACAGTCAAAAATTGTGGAAACGCTGATGAAGCTGTTTATGCGGGGAATGGATGGGTAAAATGAGAATGTCAAAAGAACAGGCAGAAGAACTACGAAATGCTACACACAGATCAGATGATGCAATATATCATGAAACCCAGATTGAAGAATTCATCAAAAGTTGCGAAATGAGCGCTTATGGTATCAATATTCTCATTAATTGCTGCTATAATTTCCATGGTTATTACCCTTTTGCATTAAATAATGAATTGAATGGAGGGATAATGTTGTCACATAATAATAACGAAAGTTGTTTTATAGATCATAACGATATCCCCAAGACAATCAACGGAAGAAATGACTGGCGTGCTTGTGTTGGAAAGAGTATTCATTTTCAATATGGAGATATCACGGGACAATTAAAAATCATCGACTACAACCCCAAGAAAACTTTATTGCTTGTAGCGTACAAGGGAGCAGTATCGAAGATTTATGTTGCACAGCTCATAAAAGGACAGCTGGGCAATATTATTGGTGCAATCAATCATAACCATGCATATCGTCCTGGAGATATAGTCCACACAAAGTCCGGCAATATAAAGATAATCGAACAACTCATCGAGACTGACAATAAAGGATGGAGACAAAAGGCATATCGCTATCAATGTCTCCAATGTGGACATATTGGTAAAAAACTTGAAGGTAGTATAAGAAAGCACACGGGCTGTGAAGCCTGCACAGGGATAGTTGTTACGGATAAAAACTGTATTGCCCATACTTCGCCAGAAATCGTGCAATATTTGGTCAATCCTAAGGATGGTTTTTTGTATTCTCGTGGCAGCGTTAAAAAAGTAAGAGTACGCTGTCCCGACTGTAATAATGAATTTATGGTTTCCGTTTCTAAACTGGTTAGCAGAGGGTTGAAATGTCAATTTTGTGGAGACGGAGTATCTGTTCCAGAAAAATACGCAGCAGAACTTCTATCGCAAATTGAGAATCAAACAGGCAAGCATTTTTCAAGGCAAGTTAAGTTTGATTGGTCTGCTCCGTTAATCTACGATTTTGTTTGTGCTGAAGACAAACTGATTATAGAAACGCATGGTATTCAACATTATAACGGCGGATTTCATACTTATGGTGCGCGCTCATTACAGGAGGAACAGGCTAATGATATAGAAAAGGCGTATTTAGCGACAAGCCACGGATATCATGTTCTTGTTGTTGATTGTCGCTATTCTGAATATGATTTTTTAATGCAAGCATTCAAAACTTCCGCTCTGCTTCAAGAACTGTATCCACAAGTGAGTATAGATTATGATAAATGCTTTGCTCGTTCACAGAAGACATTGGTTAGAGATGTTGCTGATTTATATAACGAAGGAATAACAAGAAATGAGATTGCAAAGAAGCTGGACATAGGGGCAACAACGACTTCTCGTTATTTGAGACGCGCAACGGATCTCGGGTGGTGCAGCTATGATCCTCATAAAGAGATGAGGAAAAGTGCTATTCAAAACTCGCCCAACCGAAAAGTTAAAGTGCGTTGTAATGAGACAGGAGAGGTATTTGAAACGATTACAGAAGCCGCGAAGTGGTGTGGCATATCGGTTTCTTCTATCTCTGTATTTTTGAAGCAAAAAAGAAGAAGATCGAGTGCAGGTAAACATCCTAAAACCGGGCAAAAACTTACATGGAGTATAGTCAAACAATATGACCGCGAATACAAGCAAGAAAAAGCTGACATAGGAATCTTTAGCGAAGTGGATAGTGCAGTTGAGGATTAGCATACTGAAAAACTATCCCGACTGTCTTTCCTCTCTGTTGATAATCCCATAGACAAACCCGCAATGCACAAAAAAACACAACAAAAGCCATATCGCCGGCTTTGTTGTGTTTTTTATTCTTATACACATTTTTTAACATTTTTGCAGTTGATAATGCCGCCATTGCGAACCTTGCCGATGCTCAAACCAACACACTGCGCGAGACTCCTGCCGTCCCGACATCGCATCTTTTGCAGGGAATTTTTAAAGATCTCCGCCGCGGCAATGGCATCGCTTTGCGGATTATGGTGATTCAGCGGAATCCCCAAACAATCCGACACGGTTTTCAGCTTGTGATTTTCCATTTCTGGCCATACCTTTTGCGACACCCGTACTGTACATATATAATCCATATCCGGCACCACAATGTGGTAATATTCCAGAAGCTTTACCAGCACCTGCATATCAAAATCAGCATTGTGGCAAATTACCAGACTGCCGTAAAATGCTCCTTTGATTTTTTCCCATACTCTATCAAAGGTCTCCGCCTTTTCCACCATTCTTTTTGTAATATGATGTATTTTCATATTATACCAGCAAAATTTTCCAAATTCTTTCGGCGGTTTTATATAAAAATGTTCTGTCCAAAGCAATTGACCTTCTTCATATACGGCAATCCCAATGGCACAGGCGCTTTCATAACTGGAGTTTGCCGTTTCAAAATCAATTCCAAGGTATCTCATACAGACACGCCTCTCTTTACCGTTACTTTTTTTATTGTAGCGCAATCTTTTTCATTTTTCAAACCAATTTCTATTTTCAATCCCTGAAATTTATTGTATAATAAAAAACAATTATAAACTGCTGCTGTATTTTTGGTGTATGGTACTCATACAGCAACGTTCACGCTTTGTTTTTGTGATTACTTCCAACTTTCATTTTTTTGAAATCCCTCCTCTTGTCTGAGGGTAGAATACATTTTTACAGGAGGTCATTTTTATGGACAAGATTTTATCTTTGTTAAACAACGACGCGCGCCTCTCCACTGCAGAGATCGCCAAAATCGCCGGCATTTCTGAGGCGGAAGCCGCCGCGGCGATTAAAGCATATGAAGAAAACAATACCATTATTGGATACAAAACAATCATTGACTGGGACAAAGTCGACCATGCGGAAGAAATGGTCACTGCTTTTATCGAAGTAAAAACAACGCCGCAAAAGGACATTGGCTTTGACGAAATCGCACAAAAAATCGCTTCCTGTCCGGAAGTGGAATCGGTTTATTTAATGTCTGGCGGCTTTGATTTGTCTGTCATTGTTTCCGGCAGGTCTCTCCGGGAAATTTCCCGCTTTGTATCGGAACATCTTGCTTCCATTGAAGCTGTACAATCTACTTCCACGCATTTTATTTTAAAAAAGTATAAAGAGCAGGGCGTAGATTTTGCAGCTACCTCAAAAGACGAAAGAGAGGTCCTTTTTTCATGGTAGATGTGAGGCAGCTGTATTCCGACCGGGCAAGAGACATTAAGCCATCCGGAATCCGCAAATTCTTTGACATTGTTTCCACAATGGAAGACGCTATTTCCCTTGGCGTCGGCGAGCCGGATTTCAAAACACCCTGGCAGGTGCGCCGCGCCGGTATTTCCGCAATTGAAAAGGGGTTTACTTTTTATACTTCGAACTGGGGCCTAAAAGAATTGCGCATGGAAATTTCTAAAATGGTGCAACGAAAATATCATGTGCATTATCATCCTGACAATGAAATCATTGTAACCGTCGGCGGCAGCGAGGCAATTGACAATGCAATGCGTGCATTTTTATCCTTTGGCGACGAAGTGCTCATCCCTGAGCCTTCCTTTGTCTGCTACAGTCCTCTTGCGCATCTTGCGGGAGGCATTCCTGTTCCAGTACGGACGCGAGAGGAACATGAATTCAAATTAATGCCGGAAGATTTAAAGGCAGCAATTACCGAAAAAACAAAGCTTCTCATCCTGCCGTATCCGAACAACCCAACTGGCGCAATTATGAATCGTCAAGAACTGTCTGCGATTGCAGATGTGTTAAAAGACACCAATGTCCTGGTGCTTTCCGATGAAATCTACTGCGACCTTACCTATAAAGGTGAGCATGTCTGCTTTGCAGACGTGGAGGGAATGCGGGAACGTACCATCGTGATTAACGGTTTTTCCAAATCCTACGCAATGACCGGCTGGCGGGTTGGTTGGGCAATGGCTCCCAAAGACCTCATCGCTCCCATCTGTAAAATTCATCAGTATGGTATTATGAGTGCGCCGACGATCAGCCAGTTCGCAGCAATTGAGGCGCTGCGTTCCGGCGACAAGGACATTCAGTATATGCAGGAACAGTACGATATCCGGCGACGCTTTGTGGTTTCCTCCCTGCGGTCTATGGGGCTTTCATGCTTTGAGCCATTGGGCGCGTTTTATGTGTTCCCATCCATCCAGTCCACTGGTCTTTCCTCGGATGATTTTTGTGAACGGCTTTTAAAATCCAAAAAAGTTGCGGTCGTTCCCGGCAACGCATTCGGAGACTGCGGCGAAGGGTTTGTCCGCATCTCCTACTCCTATTCTATGAAACATTTAAAAACTGCAATGACCCGTATTGCGGAATTTTTAGAAGAACTTCAGGAAAAGTAAGGTTTCCTCCTCGAATCGAATAGAGACCGTCTCGCTTTGAGACGGTCTTATGCTTTTATGCAGAGGTTTCAAAAATCCAAATGGTTGCTCTTTCTGCAAATTGCATCATACTGCACAAGGAAATTTGACTTTTTCAATCGAATCTTTTATAATGTTATTATCGCTTGGTAGGGCATTTTACCGCCCTGCCATTCTTTTTGTACATTTGGAGGTACGATTTGAGGCATTCATTTCAAACTTTAAACCTGCAGGAACCTATTTTGCATGCAATCTCTGATCTGGGATTTCATACTCCATCCCCGATTCAGGAGCAGGCAATTCCTGCGATTCTAAACGGGAAAGACATCATCGGAAAATCCCATACCGGCACCGGAAAAACCCTGGCTTTCGGCATTCCTGCCCTTTCGCTGACCGGCCGGCAGCCAATCACACAGGTTCTAATTCTCTGTCCTACGCGGGAACTTGCCGTCCAATCTGCTCAAGAACTGCGGAAATTTGCAAAATATATGGAAGGCATTAAAATTACACCCATATATGGCGGCGAGCCGATTCAGCAGCAGATCGCGATATTGAAAAAGGGCGTCCAAATTGTTGTCGGTACACCGGGCAGAATTTTGGATCACATCCGCCGAAAAACCCTGAAGCTAAGTGACGTCCGGCTGTTGGTTTTGGACGAAGCTGATGAAATGCTGCGAATGGGATTCCGAGAGGATATTGAAGCAATCCTCGCTTTTGTAACAGCTCCGCATCAAACCTTGTTATTTTCTGCCACTATTCCCGATGAAATTGCCCGTATTACGCATCAATATCAAAAAAATCCGGTTTTGATCGACACTTCCGATTCCAATTCGAAAACCTTGGATACCATTGAACAATTTTATTTTGTTGCACCACGGGGAAAAAAGCCGGAAATCCTGCTGTCGCTCCTGCAGCAGCACAATGACACATCTTCCATAATTTTCTGCAATACCAAGAAAAAAGTGGAGGAAATCTGCCGGTATCTTAACAACCATCATCTCCCGGCCGCCGCAATTCACGGCGATATGAAACAAAATGCCCGGCTTACTGTAATGCGGCAATTCAAGGAGAAACGCATTGGCATTCTGGTTGCCACGGACGTTGCAGCCCGCGGCATCGACGTTGCCGCAGTGGATGCGGTTTACAATTTTGATATCCCGCAGGATCACGAATTTTATATCCATCGCATCGGAAGAACCGGCCGTGCAGGAAAGGCTGGAAAATCCTACAGCATTGTCAGCGGCAAGCTGGAAACCGCTGAAATTCAGGCTATTTCTAAATATATCGGCAGTCCAATCACCGCGCAATCCGTCCCAATGCTTGGGTCGGACAGGGACAACAAACAACAACTGTTTTTTGATGATATCCTGTCGCATTTAAAGGCTGGTACTGCCTTATCCCATCCGATGATAGCAGATCTTGCTGCCCAAGGTTTTTCCTATGAAAAAATCTGCAATACCATTTTGCACTGCTGTTTGGAAAAACTGGACATTGATTTTCAATCACCGCCGACAAAGTCGACACGCCAGAATTCGGCGCCGTCCACTTCCGGCGAAACAATTCAAGTCCGGTTTAACATTGGAAAAAGCCATTCGGTATCGCCAAATCAAATTTTACAGGCAATCATAGAGCAAACCCATATTCCAAACAATCAAATCAAAAAGATCACCTGCTTTGCCGACTATTCGTTGGCCGAAGTGCCACTAAAGTTCCGGACACTGATTGTAAAACAAATGAATGGCCAGAAAATTGCAGGAAAAACGGTAACGGCCAGCTATGCTTCTTCTCATCCGCTATCTGTCAAAAAAAGCGGCCGCACTCGCCAATCGTCTGCAACAGCTGCATCTCCCGGACACCGCCGGGGATCCACCGGAAAACGGCGGGTGCAAAACAGAAAAAATAACACCGCCAAAAATTGACATCAGCATAACCTATGCCACCGTCCTTTCCCAATATGAAAGCGGTATCGTATCCTAACAAAGCATTGGTTAAAGTCTTGGCCCAACTCAAACCCCCACAGAATTCATTTCCTGTGGGGGTTTGATGTAAAAGTATAAAATTGTGGATGGTTTGTTTTCGTAATGTCTACCGAAACCTAAAGGGCTGCAAGCTGGCAAAAATTCATCAGAATCTGCGCTGCCTGTGATCGCGTGGCTGTACCGGCAGGATGCAGGTAACCATTGCCGTCTCCTTCCAGCAATTCTGTTTGAATAGCCCAAATGACTGCATCTTTTGCCCAATTGGAAACTTGTTCTTCGTCTGCAAATTCCCGGATTGCCATACCGCCATCTTCTGTATCATATCCTTTGTATTTTGCATAACGATACAGAATGGTTACCATTTGTTCTCTGGTTACTGGATCGTTAGGACCAAATCTTCCATTGCCATATCCATCTACAATATGCTGTTCTACCGCCCAATGCACGGCGTCTGCATACCATACGCCGGCAGCTACATCAGAAAAAACATCGGTTTCTTCTGTTATTGGCTTGTTTTCCCGGTTATACAGGATCTGGGCCAACATCCCGCGACTTAATGTCCCATTGGGAAGAAACGTATTTTCTCCGTTACCCTGCATCAAACCGCTTTCATATACATAGCACACTGCATCATAATACCAATTGGTTTCCGTTACGTCCTGGAATGGCAATTCCAGGATTGTTTTTGCCTGGAAAGATGCTGTTATCGTCACATTGGAAGACGGCATAGAAAACGTATAAGTCCCATTGCCTTTGTTCGTCAGGTGGAGTTCTCTTCCTGCCGCATCTTTTGCCGTTATCTTCTGGACTTCATACCCATTGTCTGCTGTTGCGGTAATTGTAATTGTTTTTCCAACAGATGCTTTTTCGGCAGACACCAAAATCGTGCCATTTTCTATTTTTGTTCCAAGAACAATCGTATATTCCACGCTTCCGCCGGTGCTTCGAATATATTGGAAAGCCGCCGAGTCACCATCTATCAGAGTTTCTGTCTTGCTTCCAACCTTTACTGTAATTTCTGATCCGGCCCCGTTCTCAACCGTGATCGTACGGCTGCTGCCGGACATTGAGGCGCTTAAATCCGCAGCAGCATCCAGCACTGTAATGGTTTCGCCATCCTTTGCATCCGTGACAGCCGCCTGGAATGTTTCATAAAACACACTGCCAATGGAAGCTGCCGGTGTCAGCGCAACAGGAAGTACAAACTCAGAAAAACCGTTGGGATTTGTAAAGGTTGCCTGATTGTTATCTATTGTTAACTGATAATAATAGGTTTTGCCGTTATGAATATGTTTTGCATAATAAGTAGTATCCGCTTGTGCGGTAAAGCCAGTTGGCAAATCTACGGTCATAGCAATGGTTGTAATTTCTGTCAGCGCGGTTTCCGAATTTTCCAATACCACGGCATTTGGAATTTCCACGCCAACATCCCCTTTTACCGCCAGCTCAGTTTCGTTGTTCGGATCGCTAAGATCTACATAGGACGCAACCACACGATACATCGGCTGGATATCCAGCGTTGCGGTCTTTGTGTCCGCATCATAACCAGTTGGTATAATATTCAGATAGGTCTGTGCATAGACATGGGGATCGGCACCCGCCGGCGGTGTCAAATCGCTGTCCGCTGTCAGCGCAGCTTTTGCCGCTTCTGCCTGACTGTCTGCCTTGTCTAACACTGCATTCGCCGCCGCGGTCAGCACCGCCGTATCCGCCTCAACAGATTGGGACACGGCCGCCACCGTTTCTATCGCATCGCCCAAATCAGCAGATAACTTAGAAGTGTCCACTACCGGTGCGCCAACGGCCGTCTTTACTTCCGTTTCCGCTTTTGTCCCCACGGTAAAAGCATATCCGCTCTTATCGCTGGGGATAGCCGCCTTGCCTTCTTTCAGATATTCGCTTGGGTCAGTTGTAAAGTAACCGCCGGAAATGGAAATTCTTTTTGTTCCATTTCCGCCCACCGCAAGGTCCCCGTTGAAATCACCGTCAACGATTTCTACTTCCGAGACATAACTTCCGGATGCATCGGCTTTGACAGCATGCTTTACGCCTTTAAATGTGCCGCTATTAACTACAATACGGCCTCCTGTGCTTCCGATATAGAGCGCGGTACCGCCTGCTTCGTAGGTTCCACTGTTAATGGTTGCAATACCGTCATAACCAACAAAAACAGCACTGTCGGAATAGTTGTTGTCATTCGGTTTTACAACTTTAAATATGCAATCGTCAAATGTCCCGTCTGATCCGGAAATCTCCACAACCGGCTTTGGTCCATCGACAGTTGCCGTCACATTTTTGAAATGAATAGGGCACTTTGGAAAACTATCTACATGGAATAGATATGCCGCAGTTCCCTGATAATTGCCGCCGTTTACATTGACTGTTAATTCGTTTCCGGTTGCAATGGTATCCGTATCCAAAAAAGTATGGTTACTATCAACTGTCAAATCGTTGAGGACAATCGCCGATGCCTTCTGCGTGTCTCCGCTGCGGTCAAGAACGTGAATCATCGTACCCTGATAGTTTTCCTGTCCCTCACCGTAATAGAACTTGGACGTTTCACCTGCATAAGCTCCGCCGTTTAACGTCAACGAACCTCCTATGTCTATGGTGAAAAATCCATTGCTGACAGCATCCTCCGCAATCTGCATCCTGCTTCCTTTGGCTGTGCCAAGCACCGTCAAAGCACTGCCGTCTTCCACATGGAAAATTCGTCCCATATAAGGATCACTTTCTTCACTGGTAGGAACGCCATTTAGTGCATTGATCACAGTTTTTCCAGCCAGATCCAGCGTAATCTTTTTTCCCTGAGGGATTACCAGGGTTTCCGTCAATTTCACATCGTTTAAGATGGTAATCGTCCCCTCCCCTTCAATGCTTGCAACGGCATCTTCCAAAACCGCATACTGATATCCGTTAACTTCAGCAGCCATCGTCAACGGCTTATCAGCTACTGCATCGGATGTTCCACTGATAGCAGAAAATCTGTCCTGAGCAATCAGTACAGCGTCGGCCTGGTTGCCAAGCCAAAGATCGTAACCCCCTGACTTGGTGTAATACCATACATCCACATTGTTGCCAATGGTTTTATAGGTCACGTCTTCCTCTTTGACAATGACAACCCTGTTATTCTCCAGTTTCACACCATTGATTGTCAGCGTATTGGCCCGCTTGCTGGGGACGGTTCCATCATCATTGTTATACTGGCTGTTCATGGCATAGGCGATGACCGGAGCGCACTGATACAGAGACCGAAATGTAGAATCGACAACGGCGCATTTGTTGATTGTGACAGCGCCGCTGCACTGACCAACGTAGCCGCCTACCTTCTGCATTCCGTCGACAAGACAATCGGAAACCGTGACATTATTCAGCGTCAGTGTGCCGCCGCCGTAATACCCTAAAACAACAGCCATGCTACTGCCGCCATGTTCTTCTACGAATTGTTCATTATATGCGTCAACACTGGCGCCCGCAAAGGTCAGGTTATGAATGGTCAAATCCCCGGTTGTACGGCCAATAAACCCGGCATAATAATAGCTGTTCTGTCCATCCCCCGGAGTCGAATCATAATGTGGACCACGGACCGTGTTTTTTACGACCATATTGGAAATTGTATGCCCATTTCCGTTGATGACCGCACCGGCCAGCAGCTTATTATTGTAGGTCTGGTCGCGGTCAATTTTTTGTTGCTCTTCCACATCAATCAGTTTGACTGTCGAGGCATCAATTGGAATCCACAGCTTGCCAGACAGATCAATATCGTCTGTGATATTGATGGTGTAGCCAGCAAAACTGACTTTTTCATCCGCCGCTTTGCTTTCCCAGGAGTTAATTTCTTTGGCAAACCATGCGAGTCCTTCCGCATTGGAAATCGTTACCGTTTTCTCCGCAGTATCTACGGAATATCCCGTCGGTTTCTCCATGACAGCTTCTGCCCAAGTTTCGCCTTCCTCTGCCGCCAGTGCGGTGGACGGAAGAAGAGTCACTACCATACACAGGGCCAACAAAGCCGCCATAACCTTCTTTTTCATTGTATTACCTCCTTAAATTTATATCGCTTGTTCCTTCCGGCATTTCACCAAAGGTAAAAAATACAAAAAGGCGCATCCCGTCCATAAAACCACAAATCATGAACAAAATACACCTTTAAGACGCTGCAAATTGTAAAAAACAACTTGGCAGAAAAAATGGACAGAGTTATGCTGTGCTGTGCTGTGCTGTGCTGTGCTGTGCTGTGCTGTGCTGTGCTGTGCTGTGCTGTGCTGTGCTGTGCTGTGCTGTCAGCATTGTACGCCACACCGCCATTCCTGTCAAGCTCCTTTTTTGACAATTATTCCTGTTTTTATCTTATCACATTTTTCCTCAAAAATCAATTACAGACTGTCTTAAATGACTGCATATTTCACAATGCCGTTTTTCCAATTTCTCTCTGCCAGAGGCCTGATCCGGCTGCTTTTGAGGTGGGATAATCGCAAAGAACTCTGGGTACTTATGCCTGCGGCCCTTTCCGCAGGACTCTTATGCGTATAGAGGAAAAACGGCTCGGATCGTTACAGATTAGAGTTTTTCCATTTCTCCTGTTGTCACAATGCTGTTTTACAATCGTTCTATGTAACAGTTTATCCGCTATTTCTCTCCGTCACAATGAAGAGGACTCTATTGTTTTATACATGAATGTATGGAATAGGGCGTTTCCATTTTAATCTTTTCTAAAAACCTTCCATTACTCCATTTTTTTCAAGAATTGTGACGCCACTTTTGCCATCAGTCGTTTGGTGCCGACTCCATCAAAAGCAATTTCCAACAAACAATCTCCGCCCATTTCTTTGGCGGACACAATCATTCCTTTGCCAAACGATTTATGCACCACGCTGTCACCCGGCCGATATTGCTTGACGGCAGCGCTAGCTTCCCTATGATTGGAGGTTAGCATAGACGGATACACTGCTTTGGGCGCCCGGAATGTAGCACGGCTTTCTGTCTGCACAAAGGCTTTTTCCGAAATGTTGGAATCCATATATTCTTTCGGTATTTCATTTAAAAACCGAGATGGCATAGAGAATCTGGTAGATCCGTACATCATGCGGCGTTCTGCACATGTGAGATAAAGCTGCCGTTTGGCCCGGGTCATCGCCACATAGCACAGCCTTCTTTCCTCCTCCATCTCTTCTTCTGTTTCCCCCGCCCGGAAGCCCGGAAACACGCCGTCTTCCATACCGCAAATAAAAACATACGGAAATTCCAGGCCTTTGGCGCTGTGAATTGTCAT
This sequence comes from uncultured Eubacteriales bacterium, assembly GCA_934395135.1. Taxonomy (GTDB): domain Bacteria; phylum Bacillota; class Clostridia; order Oscillospirales; family Butyricicoccaceae; genus CAKRRK01. The sequence continues at coordinate 44,979 of CAKRRK010000005.1, forward strand.
CATTACCACAGCGTCCGCCTCGGGATCCAGCTTATCAAATTCCGTAAACAAGGCCATTTCCTCCAAAAAGCCAGCAAGAGAGGGTTCTTCCGTTTTATTGATATAATCCACAATATTGGATTTTAATTCCAAAATATTTTCGATTTTTCCCTGGGATTCCACATCATTTTTTTCTTCCAGCATTTCCAAATAGGAGGAACGAAACAGCAGCTCTTCATATAATTCGTCCAGCGGAAGAAACTCCCGCATTTCCCGCAGATCAAAAATCATTTTTGCAAATTTTTTCATAGAAGAGGCTGTCCTGGATAATTCCGGAAATTCCTCCGCCCGTGAGAGAACATCAAACAAATATGTATTTTCCCGCGCCGCCGTAAGTTCTGCCGTCTCTATGGATTTTGCCCCCAGTTTGCGCGCCGGCGTATTGACAATGCGCTTTAACCGCAGGGTATCTGCCGGGTTTTCAATGACGGATAAATAGGACAGCATATCCTTTACTTCCGCCCGGTCAAAAAACCGTATGCCGCTGACAATACGGTATGGAATTCCGCTTTTTTTGAAAGCCGCCTCTATATTGTTGGACAAAACATGGTTTCTATATAAAACCGCATATTCCCGGAATGCATCGCCGCTCGAATATCCGTTTAAAATCTGCTGCGCGATATACAGTGCCTCGCTTTCCTGGTTATCGGTTTTATGCAGCTTTACTTTTGTTCCGTCCCCGTTATCGGTCCAAAGCTTCTTGCCTTTTCTTCCCTTATTGTTTTGAATCAAACTGTTGGCCGCAGACAAAATGTTCTGTGTAGAACGATAATTCTGCTCCAGCCGAATTGTTTTTGCTGCTGGAAAATGGGATTCAAACTCTAAAATATTGGTAATGACAGCGCCGCGGAATTTATAAATGCTCTGATCGTCATCTCCAACGACACAAATATTTTCGTAGCCCCCGGCAAGAAGTGCCGACAATACAGATTGGGCATGGTTTGTATCTTGGTATTCGTCCACCAGCACATACCGAAATCTCCGCTGATATTTTTCCAACACCTCCGGGTATGCTTGGAACAGTTCTACCGTTTTGCTGATAATGTCGTCAAAATCCAGCGCATTGGACGCCTTCAGTGTTTTGCTGTACTCCCGATAAATATCATACACCGTCGATTTAAAATAGTCTGACTGCCCTTTGATAAATTCTTCCGGAGACTCTAAATTATCCTTTGCACGGCTTATAATGCCCGAGATAGATCGAGGTTCAAACCGTTTGTCGTCCAAGTTCAGTCTTTTTATAATTGCGGCAATCACCCGCTTTTTGTCCTCTTCATCATAAATTGTAAAGCTGGTATCATATCCTAATTTGTCAATATCCCGCCGAAGAATCCGCATGCATGCCGCATGGAACGTCAGCGCCCAGATGTCCTGTGCTTCTTCCCCAACAACATGCCGCAGCCGATCTTTCAGTTCGTTTGCCGCCTTATTGGTAAAAGTTATGGCAAGGATTTGCCATGGGCGCACCGAATCCACACTGCAAAGTCCACGCGCGCACACAGCGTGGTCTGGTGAAGGATTGGTAAGATAGCCCGCAAGAAATTCCAAGTCTTCTTCGTTGGCATCCTCCGGTGCATATTCGTAAGAATATCCTCTTCCATAGTTCAATAAATTGGCGATACGGTTGATAATCACTGTGGTTTTTCCACTTCCCGCGCCAGCCAAAACCAATAAAGGCCCTTCTGTTGCGAACACCGCTTCCCGCTGCCGTTCATTTAAACCAGAAAACTCCTGTTCTATAATTGCCTGCCGCAACGCGGCATATTGTATATCAAATTTTGTCTGCATATTCTATTTCCTTTGTCCTTAAGAATTGTTTCTATTATAGCACAAAATAACGCGACAAAAAACCTTGATTTTCCTTTCAAAAATCAAGGTTTTGTAAATTCACTTATTCCATCAGGGTTTTCAATTGTAGTAAGACCTTCTTTTCCAAACGAGACACCTGCACTTGAGAAATACCAAGAATTTTAGCGGTTTTTGTTTGCGTAAATCCATGGAAATAGCGCAGAGCAATAAGCTTTTGCTGTTCCGGCGGAAGTTTGGCAACCGCCGTCTTCAAATCAACGGTTTCCGCAATATTTTCCTCAATACCCTCCGTGCCGATAAGATCCTCCATTACAGGGCCGTCGTCATATATGGTTTGACTCAAAGAAGCGGCCGGCAAAACAGCAGTCTCGCAGGCTGCAATTTCTTCAGAGGTCAGTCCCACCGCTTGCGATATCTCCGAAAGCTTTGGTTCCCTTCCCAAGGATTTTATCAGTTCCTGCCTGGCTCGTCCTATTTTTATTGCGGACTCCTTTGTGCTGCGGCTGATTTTGAGGATGCCGTCATCCCGCAAATAACGTTTAATCTCTCCCGCAATCATTGGCACCGCATAGGTAGAAAACTCCGTTGCGTAACGCATATCAAAGCGCTGTACTGCCTTGATAAATCCCATGCACCCAATCTGATACAAATCCTCCGTTTCCACCGTGCGGCCAATATATCGCCGTACAATGCTCCATATCAGTCCATTATTTTTTTCTACCAGCAGACGATATGCCTGATCGTCTCCGCTTTGCGCCAAAAGAATCAGATTTTTGATCTGAGGCTCCATTTATTTTCCACCGCTTATCTTGGAATCAATGCGCCGTGTCATAGAGACTGTCGTCCCTTTTCCGATCTTTGACCGAATGCGCAGTTTATCCATAAAACTTTCCATAATGGTAAATCCCATGCCGGAACGCTCTTCGTTCCCCGTGGTATACATAGGTTCCATCGCCTGCTTGATATCCGGTATTCCGCATCCTTTATCCCGCACTATAATTTCCACTGTATCCAAACCGATGATTTTAACCGTAACAAATATGTATCCAATCGCGTCTTTATAGCCATGAACCACCGCGTTTGTTACGGCTTCGCTCACCACTGTTTTTATATCGTTCAGCTCGTCCATCGTTGGATCCAGCTGAGAGACAAACGCCGCTACCGCCTGTCGGGCAAAGCCCTCGTTAATCGCTTTGCTTTCAAATTTTAATTGCATTTTATTGGTCACATTCATAAGTTATTCCTCTCCTTTCCATGGATGTATTTCCACTAACTTGCACAGGCCGGCTGCATTGAAAATTTTGTATGCAAACTTTGGAACATGCCGCAGCAGTAGTTTCCGTCCGTTTGCTCTGGCTCCCTTTAAGGCATAAATTACCACCGCAATCCCGGAACTATCCATAAAGTTCAGTTGTTTCATATCCAGCACCATATCATATTTCGGATACAACAGCGCCATACGTTCTGTATAGTTGATTACTTTTCTTGTATGATAATGATCCAATTCGCCGCTGAAATATATAATAATTTCTCTTCCCTGGATTTCATGGGATAAATCCACAAAAACACCTCCAAAAAAATGGTTCTGTACTTTTCGTACAGAACCATTATAGTAAATCGCGGTAATTGTATTTTGGCGCTTGCTGTCACTGGGGCAAATTTTTTGCTATCCCGTATTTAACCCTGTGCTTTTTCGTCTTTGTCAGCCGTCCGTCCGGAACGTCCATTTCGCATTTCCTCACAGCGCCGCCAGATTCATTTCCAGCTTTTTCAACAAAGCTTGTATTTTTTCCGCTTTTTCTCTCTCGCCCTGCACCACTTTTTCCGGCGCTTTTGCGAGAAATCCCGGATTATTTAGTTTGCCAACGAGAAATGCCAGATCTTTTTCCGCCTTTTCTTTTTCTTTCCGAAGGCGCGCTCTTTCCTTTTCAAAGTCAACCAATTCCTTCAGCGGCAGAAAAACCTGCGCTCCGTTTGTGACAACCGATACCATGCTGGAAACATCCGCCGGCGCGGCGGATATCAGTGAAATATCCGACGCATATGCAAGCTTTGCGACAAATTCACGGCTGTTTTCAAAAATTTGCGGCCGGTCTGTCAAAATGATAAGCTGCGCTTTTTTGGAGGGCGGGACATTCATTTCTGCTCTCCGGTTCCGCACTGCACGGATCACATCCATCAAAAGTTCCATCTGTTCTTCTTCCGCTTGGAAAGACAGCGTGTCCTCCCATTTCGGCCATTCGGAAATCATAATGGATTCTCCGTTGTGAGGAAGTGCCTGCCAAATGGTTTCTGTCAAAAACGGCATAAACGGATGCAGCAGCTTCATAGTTTCCGACAGGACAAAGCAGAGTACCCTTTGGGCGCTTTCCCGGGCTTCCGCATTGTCCGCATTCTGGAGTCTTGACTTTACAATTTCAATGTACCAGTCGCAGAAATAGTCCCAAATAAAATCATATAGCTTCTGCGCCGCAATCCCCAGTTCATACTTATCAATATTTTCCGTTACTTCCCGTACCAGGGTATTAAACTTGGATAGAATCCACTTATCTTCCAGCTGCAGGTTTTTCGGCAGCACAAGCGTATCCACCGTAAGATTCATCTGAATGAACCGGGAGGCGTTCCATATCTTGTTGGCAAAATTGCGGCTCGCTTCCACACGTTCTCTGGAATAGCGCATATCGTTTCCCGGACTGTTTCCGGTCGCCAGCGTAAAGCGCAGTGCGTCCGCGCCGTATTCCGCAATCACTTCCAGCGGATCGATTCCGTTGCCGAGAGATTTCGACATTTTACGCCCCTGAGAATCCCGAACAATGCCATGGATAAACACCGTGCTGAAGGGTTTTTGCTTCATGTGTTCCATCCCGGAAAAAATCATTCTTGCAACCCAGAAGAAAATGATATCATAGCCCGTAACCAGTACGCTGGTAGGATAAAAATAATCCAGTTCCGGCGTTTCATCCGGCCACCCCAAGGTAGAAAACGGCCAAAGCGCTGAGGAAAACCATGTATCCAGCACATCTTCATCCTGCCGTATGTGACTGCCGCCACATTTTGGGCAGACCTTAACGTCCGTTCTGGAAACCGTCATCTCTCCGCAGTCATCGCAGTAATAGGCCGGAATCCGGTGACCCCACCAAAGCTGGCGGGAAATGCACCAGTCATGCACATTTTCCATCCAGTTGATATAGATTTTGGAGAATCGTTCCGGAACAAACCGCACTTCCCCTTCTTTTACAACCCGAATCGCTTCCTTGGCAAGCGGCTCCATTTTTACAAACCACTGGGCAGAGGTCATAGGCTCTACTACCGTCTTGCAGCGATAACATGTGCCGACATTATGCTCATGACGCTCCACTTTTACAAGCCGTCCTTCTGCTTCCAGATCGGCAACAATTTGCTTTCTTGCTTCATATCGGTCAAGTCCCTGGTATGCTCCGCCGTTTTCGTTGACTTTGGCATCCTCGTCAAAAATCAGAATCTGTTCCAGTCCGTTGCGCTGGCCCATTTCAAAATCGTTCGGATCATGGCATGGTGTGGTTTTTACGCAGCCGGTCCCAAAGGCTTTGTCCACATAGCTGTCTGCAAAAATGGGAATCTCCCTTCCAACAAGGGGTAAAATCGCCATTTTTCCCACCAAATGGGTATAACGCTCATCCTCCGGATTTACCGCGATCCCCGTATCGCCAAGCAGCGTTTCCGGCCGCGTAGTGGCTATAATGATAGACTCTTCGCTGTCCTTTACATCATACCGAATGTGCCACATGCTCCCTTCCTGCTCCTCGTATTCGACCTCTGCATCGGACAGTGCGGTGCGGCAGTGCGGGCACCAGTTGATAATTCTGCTGCCTTTGTAAATCAGATTCTTTTCATAAAGAGAGACAAACACTTCCTTTACCGCCTTGGAACAGCCTTCGTCCATCGTAAACCGTTCCCGGCGCCAGTCGCATGAAGAACCCATTTTTTTTAACTGTTCAATGATCCGGCTGCCAAACTGATGCTTCCATGCCCAAACTCGCTCCAGAAATTTTTCTCTTCCCAGGTCATACCGGGTGATACCTTCCTTGACACGCAGTTCTTCCTCTACCTTAATCTGTGTGGCAATGCCGGCATGGTCGGTGCCCGGCAGCCATAAGGCAGAATATCCCTGCATTCTTTTGGTTCGGATCAAAATATCTTGCAATGTATCGTCAAACGCATGCCCCATGTGGAGCTGGCCCGTTACATTCGGCGGCGGAATCACAATGGAAAACGGCGGTTTCTTTTCATCTACCTCCGCATTAAAATATCCATGTTCCTGCCAAAAATGATACAGCGCTTCTTCTGTTTGTTTCGGATCATAAGTTTTTGGCAATTCCTGTTTCACACTAATCTTCCTCTCTATATACTCCATAGTTTTCCACAAAAAAAGTCTTCCTCCTTAAACCAACACAAAGGACGAAGACAAACTCCGCGGTACCACCTTTTTTTACAAAAGTACACTCAAACATGCCGATAACGGGACATCGCCGGATCGTCTTACTACAGAAAATTCAGACAACCTGCTCCAAAGCTACCTTCGGCAAAGCCGTGTTGGGAAATTTGCACCTGACATTCCCTCTCTGAAAACCAGCACCAGCCTACTCCTCTTTTTCATTGCATTTTTCCTTATAGAACTTGTATTATCATACAATATTATTGTTCCATTGTCAAATAATTATTGCAATTTTTCGCTAAATATGATATAAAGGATAATATATATGAAAAGCGATGAATGGGAAAAGTAGCAACGGCACATTTGTACAGAGATGGCGGCCACCGGCTGAAAGCCGCCGCAAGATGTACTTTGCGAAGTTCTCCCGGGAGCCTCGTTCCTGAACTTTATTTCCGTAGGGAACGGCGCTTGGGCAGCGTTACTGGCCTTTGAGTGTTTGCTTTGTGCAAAAATACGGGTGGTACCGCGGAAGATTTGCCTTTCGTCCCTTCTGACATGTTGGGACGAAAGGTTTTTTTACTGCAAATAAGGCAAATGCATGATGAGATAAAACGATTGAACCAAATAAAAAGGAGCGTATGGCTATGAAAGAAAAACTGCAGGAGATTCTGCGCACCGCGACAAGCGAAATTTCTGCGGCAACGAACGCACAGGAACTGGATGCGGCTCGTGTGAAATTTTTAGGAAAAAAGGGGGAACTGACCTCTATTTTGCGGGGCATGGGTGCTGTGCCGCCGGAAGAGCGTCCGCTGGTCGGACAAATGGTAAACGATGTGCGTGCATCTCTGGAAGCCTCGATTGCGCAGCAAAACGACCGTATGAAAAAAGCGGCTCTGGAAGAAAAACTGGTGCGTGAAACGGTAGATGTTACCATGCCGGGCACTCCGGTAACCATTGGCAAAAAGCATCCGCTTTCCATTGTTCTGGATGAGGTAAAAGACATCTTTATGGGAATGGGATTCTCTGTAGCAGAAGGCCCGGAAGTGGAATATGACCATTACAATTTCGAAGCACTCAACATCCCCAAGGATCACCCGGCCAGAGATACCCAGGACACCTTCTATATTTCCAACAATATCGTCCTTCGCACGCAGACCTCACCGGTACAGGTTCGCACAATGGAGCAGCAAAAACCGCCGGTCCGCATCATTGCCCCCGGCCGCGTATTCCGCAGCGACGAAGTAGACGCAACGCATTCCCCTCTTTTTCATCAAATCGAGGGACTGGTCGTTGACAAAGGCATTCGCATGAGTGACTTAAAGGGTATTTTGGAATTGTTTGCCAAAAAACTGTATGGCGAGGATACGGTTGTCCGGTTCCGTCCGCATCATTTCCCCTTTACAGAACCTTCGGCTGAAATGGATATTCAATGCTTCCAGTGCAAGGGCGAAGGATGCCGGCTGTGCAAAGGCGAAGGATGGATTGAAATCCTTGGCTGCGGCATGGTGCACCCCAAGGTTTTGGAAACCTGCGGCATTGACCCAGACATATACAGCGGTTATGCGTTTGGCATTGGGCTGGAACGCATTGTTATGGGACGCTATAAGATTGACGATATCCGGATGTTCTATGAAAACGACGTTCGGTTCCTGCATCAGTTTTAATGGAACAATATATGGAGGTAATGTATTATGAAACTGCCGCTGAAATGGCTTTCTGATTATGTGAATATCGACGGCATCTGCACCAAGGAGTATGCAGATAAGATGACAATGTCCGGCTCCAAAGTAGAGAGCGTTGCCTATCTTGGCGCTGAAATCAACAATGTGATTACAGGGAAAATTTTATCCACGGAAAAACATCCGGACTCTGACCATTTAATTATCTGTCAGTTGGATGTTGGCCGGACAGAACCAATCCAAATCGTAACCGGTGCGCAGAACGTGGCGCCAAATCAGGTTGTGCCGGTGGCAATGCACAAATCCACCTTGCCGGGGGGGGTGAAAATTACCAAAGGAAAACTGCGGGGCGTCCCTTCCAATGGTATGATGTGCTCTTTTCAGGAACTTGGGCTGACGCTGCATGAAATTCCATACGGCGACGAAAACGGCATTCTTATCTTCCCGGAGGGAACGCCGGTGGGAGAAGATGTCCGCAAAATCGTTGGGCTGGATGAGCATGTGGTGGAATTTGAAATCACATCCAACCGTCCTGATTGCTTAAGCGTTATCGGGCTTGCCAGAGAAACTGCCGCAACATTTGACCGGTCCTATACCATTAGAAAGCCGGAAATCCGGCGGCCGTCCGAAGAATCCATTCATGATTATCTGAAGGTTTCCGTTGCCTGCCCCGACCTTTGCAAACGCTATGTGGCAAAGGTCGTAAAAGACATTCACATTGCACCTTCCCCCGCGTGGATGCGGGAACGGCTGTTTGCAGCCGGTGTTCGTCCAATTAACAATATTGTGGATATTACAAACTATGTTATGCTGGAGTACGGTCAGCCTATGCATGCCTTTGATTACGCCTGCCTCAGCGACCGGCAAATCATTGTGCGCACGGCAAAACGGGGAGAAACCCTGGAAACGCTGGACGCGCAGCCAAGAGAGCTCACCGATGATATGCTGGTGATTGCCGACGGAGAAAAACCCATAGGGGTTGCCGGTGTTATGGGAGGCTTCAACAGCGAAATTTCGGAACAGACAAAAACCATCGTGTTTGAATCCGCTAATTTTAGTGGTGCTTCCGTCCGCGTCACCGCCAAAAAACTCGGTATGCGCACAGAGGCCTCCGGCCGGTTTGAGAAAGGACTGGATCCACGCATGTGCGAAGACGCTGTGATCCGCGCCTGTGAGTTGATTGAAGAGTTCGCCGCCGGCACTGTTTTGGACGGTATCATCGACATCGACCACTCCTCCAAGGAAAATCGCACGCTTCCACTGGAATCGGATAAAATCAATGCCCTTCTCGGAATTTCAGTATCCAAACCGGAAATGACGCGCATTTTGGAAACTCTGGAATTCCAAGTAAAAAAGGATACTATCTTGATTCCAAGTTTCCGCGGCGATATAGAACGGATATGCGATATCGCGGAAGAAATCGCCCGAATTTACGGATATGACAAAATTCCCACCACACTGTATGCCGGAGAAACCGTCCAGGGAGCTTACACACCAAAGCAGAGTTTTGAACGGCTGCTCAGTTCTCTTTGTCAAACCGTCGGTTTTGACGAAGCGATGACGCATTCTTTCATCGGTCCCAAAAAATATGACGACATCGGCCTTCCTGAGGACGATCCCCGCCGCCGTTCCATTACTATTTTGAATCCTCTGGGAGAAGAGTTCAGCGTGATGCGTACTACCACGCTCCCCTCGATGTTTGATACCCTTACAAGAAACTACAATTTCCGCAATGCAACGGCCAGTTTGTTTGAATTGGGCACCGTATACAAACCACAGGTACAGCAAGGCGTGGTAAATCAGGATGTTTTGCCGACGGAAGAAAAAATTCTCACCCTTGGTACTTATGAAAAATATGACTTTTTCGGATTTAAGGGTCTGATAGAAGCTATTTTACATCAAGCCGACATTCCGAATATTTCCTTCGAAGCAGAAAACCACAATCCATCCTATCACCCCGGCAAATGCGCCGCCATTTTATCCGGTCAAACTGTAATCGGCGTGTTTGGCGCAATACATCCTGCCATCAGTGAAAAAGCCGGATTTTCATCGGAGGTATTGACCTGCGAACTCAACGTCAACGCTATGTTTTCCCACCGCGCGGCCAAAAAACAGTACACTCCCCTTCCGAAGTATCCTGCTTCCACCAGAGACATCGCCATTCTGTGCGATGACTGCATCCCGGTTGCACATTTGGAGAACGCCATTGCCAAAGCCATTGGCAGCATTTTGGAACGCATCCAGCTTTTCGATGTATATAAGGGCGCACAAATTCCAAACAATAAGAAAAGCGTGGCATACAGTATCATAATGCGCACCTTTGACCGCACACTGACGGATGAGGAATGTGACGCTGCGGTGAAAAAAGCAATCTCTGTTCTGGAAGAAAATTTCGGCGCGGTTCTGCGCAGTTAATCCTTTACTCCCAGGCAATCTTATATTATAATGAAGGAAAGAACAACATTGCTGAGTGAAAGGAGGTTTCTCACAACGATGGTAGACGAAACGAGAAAATTCAGCATCATAGATGACAACAGTCAGGAAATGAAAAAAATATTGATTGACGTGTATGATGCAATGAAAGAAAAGGGATATAATCCAATCAATCAGATTGTGGGATATATCCTTTCCGAAGATCCGACGTATATCACAAATCACAAAAATGCCCGCAGCAAAATCCGGCATATAGACCGCGACGAACTGCTGCAGGTTCTTGTAAAAAACTATTTAAACAGCTAATTGTTAATAATTTATGAAGTCTGCAATTATTTTGCAGACTTCTTTATATTTTATTACCAAATAGAATTGACAAACGACATCGCTCGTGTTATACTGTAACCATATTGTAACTATTTGTTATTTATTTTGTAACCCGAAGAATATTTTTTTGTAACAATCAAGGAGTTTTTATGGCGACAAATCAAAAAACGAACGGTATTTTGGAATACAAAGGCCATCCATTAATGCGTAACAATAATATTATTTACTACGGTAATATGGCGGAAAAATACATCATTATGATGCAGATACTGGATTCAGAAAAAGTGCAGGATCTTGACGTGTCTACAAAAATATCGGTTCAGCTGCAAAATACTTCTCCGGATGTCCGGTCCAAAGACCGCATTGTAAAGCAAACGGAAAAAAACGGTTTATACAACGCGCTGGACATTGCTGAAATCTGGCTGAATCGAGCGCTGGCTTCTAAATAATGACAACCTTAACGGAGGAGTTTCATCATGTTTTCTTTTAAAAAAGCCGCAAAACTGGTTATTTCCGGCTGCATCGTAGCCGCTCTTTCCTGTTCCAGCGTATTTGCCCTCAATGTTGGCACAGTTACTGCTTCTTCATCCCTGAACTTCCGTGCATCTGCCTCTACTTCATCCGCAGTGCTGGGTAAACTTGCAAGCGGTTCCAAAGTGGCTGTCCTTGCGCAAAGCGATGGATGGAGCAAGGTTGCCATCAACAGCACAACAGGATATGTTAGTTCCGAATATCTGAAAAACCTTTCGGAAGACGCCGATTTTCTAATTGGCAACGGCGTTATTACCGGTTCGGTCGTAAACATCAGAAGCACACCATCCACCGCCGCGTCTGTCCTGTTTCAGGCGAAGTTCGGCGCCACTATGGATGTGATTGGTATTCAGAACGGTTGGTACAAAATAAAAAGCAACGCAACCATTGGATATGTTCATCCGGATTATATTGTAATTGTAAAATCCGCTTCCTCTGTTTCCCGAGGCGCTAACGGTGACATCCTTATTTCTACCGCATCGCAAGGTTCTCCTGTAGGCGCTACCGTTGTGGAAACCGCCAAAGCGCAAATTGGAAAACCTTATTCCTACGGTTCGAAAGGTCCAAACGCGTTTGATTGCTCCGGACTTACATATTATGCTTACAAACAGCATGGCTATACCTTAGGTTCCTCTTCCGCCAGTCAGTACGCCTCCACTGCCCGTGTTTCCCGGGAAAATCTTCAGCCCGGCGATCTGGTATTTTTCAGCAACAGCAGTTCCGGCGGACGGGTCGGTCATGTAGGAATCTATGTTGGAAACGATCAGTATATTCACGCTCCCTCTGCTGGAAAAACCGTATGTTATGCCTCCCTCAGCTCTTCTTGGAGCGCACGGCATTATATTGGCGGCGGACGGGTTGCTTGATAAGCTTGTTCTGTTGTATACAGCGGCAAAAGCACAATCTTTTTGATTGTGCTTTATTTTTTTATCATAAGATACCCATCTTTGCAGACCAACTCCGAAACCTGAATATGATTTTCACGGAGCATCTGATTGATGCTTTGAGACAGGCCGGAAAAAATTGTATCGGTTACAATATTTTTTGGTATCTCCTGTTCCATAACGGAAACAGTTTCCAGGGAAACTGCAACTTCTCCGCTGTTTGTACTGCCAACGCCCACACTGCAGCGAAAGCACACATCTTCCGGCAAAAAATCAATTATATCGGAATAAGCAGACAGCTGGCTGTTTTCCTGCGCCGTTTTTTTTAGTTCCCGGCGTTTCATTGTCAAGTCAAACTGGAGTGCGTTATCCTCTGCGATTGTCACCTCTACATTGTCCAATGGAATACCCGAAGCATTATCCCGTATCATACTCTCCAGCGTATCCTCCGAAAGGCGAAAATAAGACTCCTCGGCAGACGGCGCAATATCCGACGGCATGGGAGGACTGTGCAGCGGTGTAGAACTGGATAGCAGCATTTTCCCAATCAGCAGAAGGCACCCCATCAGACATACTCCCAATATAATTGTGTAAATATACCCTTTATTTTCTTTCATATGTCTCCTCCGGTTCTCTATGGAATCTTTATGCAGGATTTTCCGAAAAATACCTGTTTTCAATAACAAAACAAAATCTGTGGAATAGGATGGTAATGAGAATTTAAAATGCAAAGGGGATTTAAATATGATATCTACTGTTACCACCCTGGATCATTTGTCCGAGGGTCAGTTTGGATACATAACAAACGTTTCAGAAACTGGCATGCTAAAGCGCCGGCTCTGGGATCTCGGCATTGTGGAGGGCACCAAGGTATACTGCGCCCACAAAGGACCGTTTGGCGACCCAGTGGCATATCAGGTGCGAGGCGCTGTTATAGCACTTCGAAAAGACGACAGCAGAAACATACAAATTGAACTATAAGGGCGATGCATTATGAGCAACAAACAAGTCGAATTTGATTTCGCTTCTGTTTGTACCACTGCAAACAAAGACATCCCGAAAGTGGCGCTTGTCGGCAATCCAAATGTCGGAAAAAGCACCATTTTTAATGCGATTACAAATTTAAATCAACATACGGGAAATTGGCCGGGGAAAACGGTTTCCTCGGCTTTCGGTACCTATAAATGGAACAACAAAACCCATATCATGGTTGACCTTCCCGGGACTTATTCCTTAAACTCCAATTCTTATGAGGAAGAAATTGCCCGTGATTTCATTTGCTTTGGAAAGCCGGATGCCGTCGTTGTCGTCTGCGATGCCACATGTTTGGAACGCAACCTTATCCTGTTTTTGCAGACACTGGAATTGCATTCCCATGTTATCTTGTGCATTAACTTGATGGATGAGGCCCGCTCCAAAGGCATTCTTGTGGAAGATAAAAAACTGCATGATATTCTTGGTGTTCCTGTTGTATGCTGCTGCGCACGGGACGGCGCTGGAATCGAGACATTATTACAGACCATCGAGGAATGTCAAAGCACTCCTCTTTCTCCGCAATATCAAATCCAGTATCCAAAAAACATTGAAGCATACATCCAGGATATACTTCCCCGGCTGCCGGAAACCGGCTTTGACAAGCGTTGGCTCTCTCTGCGGCTCATTGATCAAAAGAAAAGCTTCTTCCAAGCAATGTATGAGAATACCGGCTATAATTTTTATTCCGATTTCTGGCAGACATATATCCACAGTCATACGGACGAGACTTTTGAAAAAAACATTGTGTCCGGCATTGTATTGAATGCAGAAGACATTTGCAACCAAACTGTTTCCTTTCAAACGCAAAATCCATCCAGTCGAGACCGAAAGATCGATAAATTTTTCATCAGCAAAAAAACCGGCATACCCGTTATGATCGGCTTGTTGCTGCTGGTATTTTATATTACAATTGTTGGTGCAAATTACCCGTCTTCCCTGCTTCAGTCTTTTTTTTATTACGCAGAAACAAAACTTCTTCTGTTCTTTGAACATGCCCAGGTGGCAGAATGGTTCTATGTTCCGCTGGTGTCCGGGGTATTTCGTGTGACCGGTTGGGTAATCGCTGTAATGCTCCCTCCAATGGCTATATTTTTCCCGCTGTTTACAATCTTAGAAGATTCCGGGTATCTTCCCAGAATCGCGTTTAATTTAGACTGCGCGTTTAAAAAGGCAGGTGCTTGCGGAAAACAGGCTTTAACTCACTGCATGGGGTTCGGCTGCAACGCAGTAGGCATCACCGGCTGCCGAATTATTGATTCCCCCCGTGAACGCCTGATCGCCATGATTACCAATGTATTTGCTCCCTGCAATGGCAGACTGCCAACCGCGATTTCCATCATTACTATGTTTTTTCTTTTGTCCGCCGGTGCGGGTTATTCGTTCTTATCTGCCGTTATATTGACCTTGTGGATTATTTTAGGCATTTTTATGACGTTTCTTGTCTCCAAATTCCTTTCCAGCACGCTGTTTAAAGGCATTCCTTCTTCCTTCGCGCTGGAGCTTCCCCCCTATCGAAAACCGCAATTCCTGAAAGTAATTGTACGTTCCATTTTGGATCGAACGCTTTTCGTTCTTGCCCGGGCAGCTGCCGTTGCTGCGCCGGCCGGTCTGATTATTTGGCTGTTGTCCAATCTTTATATCGGAGATGCAAGCATTCTTTCTTCCATCGCGGCCTTTTTGGATCCATTCGGACGGCTGATCGGCCTGGACGGCGTTATCCTGATTGCCTTTTTGCTTTCCTTCCCGGCCAATGAAATCTTATTTCCATTGATTATTATGGGGTATTTGTCCACCGGTATGCTGACAGAATTTGATAAGCTTTCCGACCTCAAGGCGTTGCTGGTAACCAATGGATGGACCACGCTCACCGCAATCTGTGTGCTGCTTTTTTCTCTGATGCACTGGCCATGCTCCACCTCATGCATTACCATATACAAAGAAACCAAAAGTCTCCGATGGACTGCTGTCGCTATAGCTATTCCCACTATAGCCGGTATCGGGCTGTGCTTTTTCGTAGCATCTGTCGGACGGCTCCTATTTTAACTTCCATATCGCGTTCTTTTGCGCGGACGTATAAAAATCCCTGGTCCGCCAAAAAAAGCGGTTGTTTTACCGTATAAATATATCGCAATATCGTATCGAAATATAAAGGCAGGACTCTGTCCCTGTAACAACGGGCCAGAGTCCTTTTTTTCCTGTACTTGTAGATTTTTGTTAAAATTTCTGCGGATTAAATAGGGTTTTAGATTTTGATATTCCAAATTATTATTAAAATTTTTGGAGCCATGTGCCCCTGCATAACAAAGGGAATTATGATATGAATTGAATAAGGGGCCATGTTATGGTAAAATGGGAGCGTCAAATTCGCCTTTGGAGGTGCATAGCAATGAAAAACCTGATAGGGCATTGTGGTTTGGACTGTGAAACGTGTGACGCTTACCTTGCAACCGTCAAGGATGACCAGGATTTGCGTGTAAAGACTGCAAAACTTTGGGCAGCACTAAATAATGCACCAATTCTGCCGGAACATATCAACTGTGAGGGTTGCAGAGCAAGTGGAAAAAAAACCGTATTTTGTGATAGTCTCTGTGATATTCGACAATGTGCTTTAAAAAAAGGTGTGAGCACCTGTGGTGCTTGCTCTGATGTTGCGAAATGTGCTGTAATTGCAGTCATTAGAGAAAACAACCCAGAAGCACGTAAGAACTTAGGATTATGAAGAAGGTACCATGAAGTTCATATCTTCTATGCTTGTTGTAAGTGATATGGAAAAATCGGTCAAGTTTTATAAAGATGTGCTTAGCCTTGATGTGATTTTAGATTTTGGAGCAAATAAGACACTAACGGGCGGACTTGCCTTACAGACGTTAGAAACCTATCAGGAGTTTATTCACACGGAGAATATCTCTTTTGGCGGCAATAGCTTTGAGGTATACTTTGAAGAAGATGACTTTGATGCTTTTGCAAATATGCTGAATAATTATGATATTGAGTATGTTCATCCAATCAAAGAGCATAGCTGGGGGCAACGAGTGGTTCGGTTTTATGACCCAGACCGGCATATTGTTGAAGTCGGAGAAAATATGGAAGCGGTTTGCCGGCGCTTTGTAGAAAGCGGCATGACAGCAGAACAAGCTGCAAAACGTATGGATGTCCCATTGGATTATGTGAATGCCTGCATTCAGAAAAAGGGCTAACCGAATGCAGCGTTAACGGAAAGAATATGGGCACAAAAAGCCAATAGGCTATTGGAAAGAATGAACGATGTCAGCATTAAAAAATGCGGCGAACCAAACCGTTCGCCGCGATGTGGTGAAGATGAGAGGACTTGAACCTCCGACCTCTTGCATGTCAAGCAAGCGCTCTAACCAACTGAGCTACACCTTCTGACAGAAATATTATGATTATTATATCGGAAAGATAGCAAAAAGTCAAACCTGTTTTGGTATGGCTATACAAGTTTTGAAGTTGACTGCAAGGCGCTCTCGCCCTATGCTTAATGCGCAGAGCCGTTTGCACTCACACCTTAAAAAATACACCGGGAATAAGTTCCGGTGTATTTTTCCTTTTCTGCGCTTAAAAAACGACATTCCTAATGGCAGAGATTATGCGTCTTTTTCAAAAAGAATGACGCTGACAGGACAGTTCCGGGCCGCTTCTTCCACTTCTTCCAGTTCTTTTTGTGCCGGCGCAGCATAAACCTCTGCCACACCTTCCTGAGACATCTGAAATACGCTTGGGCAGGTAGAAACGCACAGCCCGCAGGCAATGCAGCCATCTTCAATCTGCAATTTCATACTTTCACCTCGTTTTACAGCCAAATTAATTACCAATATTTTTACTCAAATATCAGAATTTATACCTTGCGGAATTTGCCGAATTTGGATGAAAAATCGTATGGTTTCAAACAATTCGCAAGCTGTAACCAACGGATCCAAAGTGGAATATAGTGGTAGTAGTTCAGAAAAAGAGAGGCTCTGCTATATGGATGTTTTGCTTTGCAGCCTGGAAGCCTTTGCTCTGGTGTCCGCATTGTCTCTGGACGCATTTGCCGCAAGTTTTGCATATGGAGCAAATCGTATTAAAATCCCATTAAAATCCGGCGCTGTCATTAACTTTGTGTGTTCCGGCATGCTGGGGCTTTCTCTCGTTGTTGGAGCCTTTGTCCGGAATATTTTGCCGGAACCTATGACCGCGTACATCAGTTTTGCTATTTTGTTCCTTTTTGCGCTGTCCAATTTTTTTGACTTTGCCATCAAACGCTGGATTCAAAAAAGCGGAACGATGCAGCCAAAAGCGGAGTTTTGTTTTTTAAACTTTCGCTTTCTTCTACAGGTAATCTGCGACGCGACTCAGGCAGATGCAGATGCTTCCAAGGAACTTTCTGCCAAAGAAGCCCTTACTCTTGCAATTGCGCTTTCTGTGGATGGCCTTGCGGTTGGCTTTGGATCCGGTCTTGTGACCATCAATTATTGCTTAGTTCTTGTATTGTCTTTTGTCGTCAATATAGCGGCTGTTATGATCGGCGGCTCCTTGGGAAATAAAGTGGCCGGAAAAACCGAACTAAATCTTTCCTGGGTAGGCGGCGCGGTTTTAATGCTTCTTGCTTTCACAAAGCTGCTGTAGCGGACGAATTGCATCATTCTTCCCAGAATCCTGATTCTTTCTTAGCCGGCATGCGGAGGTGAGGTTGGAGAGGCCGCTGCCAATGGCATTGTAATCCACAAAGAGGCTTTGCACCGGAAGGTTCCGCAAAAGCCTCTTTCTGCTGCGCAGAATTTTTGAGAGACTTTTTCTTTTCCTGCGCAATTTTTCATTGACAAGCTATAAAAAACATACTATAATGCTTGTAGAATAATATAAATGCGATGATTAAGAAAAGTAAATTTACAAAAATCCTGCAGAGAGCGGTTATGTCAGCTGAAATTAACCGTATGATTTTGTAAATAGAAGTTCCCTTATGAGCAGGAATGCTGAACTACAAAGTAGGCGTTTCCGGTTTTACCTCCGTTATGTGGTGAAAGCATCAGATTTTTCTTGTGCTTTTTAGAAAGTGCAGCGTTTGGCTGAATTTGGGTGGTACCGCGGAAACATTAGTCTTTCGTCCCGATCGAGGGGATGAAGGGCTTTTTTTATTTTGTAAATCATTATAAAATCAGATAAAGGAGATCGTATGTTATGGTAATTGTTTTAAAAAAAGGAACTTCCAAAGAAGAATGCGACAAATTGCATGCCTATTTGGAAAAATTCAATGTTTCCGCCAAACCGATTCAAGGTGCGGAAACAACCATTATCGGTCTTGTAGGAGACACCTCTTCCCTGGATCAAAGTACGATTATGATCAATCCCTGTGTGGATAAAATCATTAAAGTGCAGGAACCATTTAAAAGCGTAAACCGAAAAATGCACCCGGAAAATACCGTAGTTCCAATTGGCCGGAATGTGCAGATCGGCGGCAACCGTCTGGTGGTAATGGCCGGCCCCTGTTCGGTGGAATCCGAAGAGCAGATAACCGAAATTGCAGAGCATGTGAAGCAGTGCGGCGCCACCGTTCTGCGCGGCGGCGCTTGGAAGCCGCGGTCGTCGCCCTATTCCTTCCAAGGCTTAAAGGAACAGGGTCTCGCCTATTTAATGGCCGCGAAAAAGAAAACTGATCTGCCGGTTATTACTGAAATTACAAACCCTGCGCACATTGAACTGTTTTTGGACAAATGTGACTGTTTTCAAGTCGGCGCCCGAAACATGCAAAACTTTGAGTTGTTGAAAGAATTGGGTCATACGAAAAAGCCGATTCTTTTAAAGCGCGGATTTGCCAACACCATTGAGGAATTTTTAATGTCTGCCGAGTATATTTATGCCGGTGGAAATGAAAACATTATCTTGTGCGAGCGCGGTATCCGTACCTACGAAACCTATACCAGAAACACCCTGGATATCAGTGCGGTTCCAGTTTTGAAACGCCTGAGCCATTTGCCGGTTGTTGTGGATCCAAGCCATGCCGCCGGAATTTACTGGATGGTGGAGCCGCTTGCTATGGCTGCAATCGCCGCCGGTGCAGACGGTCTTATTATAGAAGTCCACAACGACCCGCCGCATGCGATGTCGGACGGCGCGCAGTCCCTTACCTACAAATCTTTTGAAGAAACCATGAACAAAATCCGTCTTGTGGCAAATGCTATCGGACGCAGTTTGTAGGAGTTGACATGATGAAACATCTTACGATTGCGGGTGCAAAAAATACTTCCGATATTTATATTGCATCCGGTCTTGCAGCGCAAACCGCTGCAAACTGCATGAAAAAATTTTCTCCGTCCAAGGTGCATATCGTAACGGACAGTCATGTCTACCCTCTGCTGTTTGAAAGCATCCGTTCCCAATTTTCCATTCCGGTTTCCAAAACAATTCTGCCAGCCGGAGAGGCACATAAAAATTTGGATGCAGTTTCCGCCATTTACCATGATCTGTGTGCCGCAGGACTTACAAGAAAAGACCTTGTGATTGCCCTTGGCGGCGGCGTGACCGGCGACATTGCCGGCTTTGCGGCCTCCTCCTTTCTTCGCGGCGTCTCCCTGTGTCAGATCCCGACCACGTTACTGGCACAGGTGGATTCTTCTGTCGGCGGAAAATGCGGTGTGGACCTGCCGGAAGGCAAAAATCTGGTAGGCGCTTTTTATCAGCCTTCTCTGGTGCTCATCGATCCGTCTGTGCTTTCCACTCTGCCAGACACGATTTTTTCAGACGGCATGGCAGAGGTTATCAAATATGGCTGTATCCAGAATTCACAGATTCTTGCGCTGGCAGAAAAGGAAACCTTCCGGCAGCATATTGACGACATCCTTTATGAATGTGTCAAAATCAAACGGGATATAGTATCCAAAGATGAATTTGATACTGGACTCCGCATGATTTTAAACTTTGGTCATACCATCGGCCATGCTGCGGAACGCCTTGGAAATTATACCGAACTTACACATGGGCAGGCGGTGGCCATCGGTATGGTCGCCGCGGTAAAAATTGGCCAAGCGCTGGGCGTCGGCCCGGATGTTTCCCATCAACTGTGTTCGATTCTGCAACAGCACCATCTTCCAACAGAGCTTCCCTATCCAATTGACGACATTTTTTGTGCCCTTCAGTCGGATAAGAAAAAAATGGCAGATACCATTCACTTTATTTTGCTGAAGGAATTGGGAAAAAGCACCATTTATCCCATCAAAACCGACGCGCTCCTCGCTGTTATGCGAAAGGCGCTTTCACAAAGACAGGAGAAACGCATATGAGTTCTATCTGGGGAAATTTATTAAAGATTTCTATTTTCGGAGAATCCCATGGACCATGTATCGGTGCAGTTCTGGATGGATTTCCGGCGGGCATATCCATTGACGAAACCTTTATTGCATCCGAACTTTCCCGGCGGGCTCCAGGAAAAAACAAACAATCCACACCGCGTCAGGAATCCGACTTTCCAAAAATCCTTTCCGGTGTATATCAGGGAAAATCAACAGGCACGCCCATTAGTGCCGTAATTGCAAATACGGACACCCGATCCGGCGACTACCAAAATCTTTCCGCAACACCTCGTCCCGGTCACGCGGACTATACCGGTGCAATTCGGTTTCAGGGATACAACGATCCGCGGGGCGGCGGACACTTTTCCGGCAGATTAACAGCGCCGCTTACCTTTTGCGGCGCGTTGTGCAAACTATATCTGCGTACGCTCGGCATTTCCGTAGGCGCGCACATTCAGTCGATCGGTCAAATTCAGGACACGCCGTTTGACGAATGCGCGATCACCGCGGCGCAGCTGGACGTTTTGCGGAATCAGGCCTATCCGGTCATTAATCCAAAAGTTCAATCCTTTATGCTGGCGTCCATTGAGGAAGCCCGTATGGAACAAAATTCTTTGGGCGGTATCATCGAATGCGCGGCAATCGGACTTCCTGCCGGAATCGGCAGCCCGATGATGGGAACGGTGGAAAGCCGGATTTCTTCTATTCTGTTCAATGTTCCTGCAGTGAAGGGTGTGGAATTTGGAGCCGGATTTTCCATCAGCACGCTCAAGGGCAGCGAAGCAAATGACAACTATGTTCTGGAAGGCGGAACCATTCGAACGGAAACCAATTTTAACGGCGGTATTTTGGGTGGAATTACAACTGGGATGCCGCTGATTGTCCGCGCCGCCATCAAGCCAACCCCTTCCATCTCCCGGGCACAGCATACTTTAAACATGCAAACGATGCAATGTGAGGCCCTCGTAATCCATGGACGGCACGATCCATGCATTGTGACCAGAGCAGCTCCAGTGATTGAAGCGGCTGTGGCAGTTTCCATTGCGGATCTAATGTTGGAGGCAAAGGGTTATGCGTGATATTGACCAAATTCGTGCCGACATTACGGCAACCGACCGCAATATGAAAGAATTGTTTCTGCGCCGTATGTCTCTTGCGGAGGAGGTTGCGGACAATAAGCTTGCCAGAGGCGACAAGATTCTAAAACCGGACCGCGAGGAAGCGCTCCTTGTTTCCCTGTGTCAGGACTTGCCGGATGATTTAAAGCAAAGTTTTTCTTCCGTTTTAAAAGCAACCATACGCACCAGCCGTACGCACCAATATCAGCGTATTTTGCAGAAACATCCCGAATCTTTTTCTTTGGATATCGCGCAGCGCACGCTTTCACCGAAAAATGTTTTTTACCAGGGAATGCCTGCTTCCTATCAATACGGGGCGGCGAAGCAACTGTTTCCCAAGGCGAACCTTTATGCTGCGGAAACCTTTGAACAGGTTTTTCAGAAGGTATCTGCCAAGGAGGCGGATGTGGGAATTGTCCCGGTAGAAAATTCCACTGCAGGCGCCATCAACGAAGTATATGACCTTTTGATAAAGTATAATTTACATATTTCCCATTCTATTATTATGCGCATACAGCATTGTCTCGCCGCAGCAAAGGGAACCGCTTTCTCGGATATAAATACAGTATATTCTCATCCGCAGGCACTCGGACAATGCCAGAACTTTCTCGCCGCCCACCAGTTTGAAGCACAGGCTATGAGCAATACGGCGGTGGCAGCACATTTCATCGCCCAAGGACATGACCGCTGCGGCGCGGCGATTTGTTCCGAAGCGGCGGCAGACTTTTATGGTCTGGTTCCGTTGCGCCTGCAAATAAATGACGGCGAATACAATCAAACCAGATTTATTGCTGTAACCCGGGAACTGACGGCGGCGGACACAGACAACCGTATCAGCCTTATGTTTACACTGCCTCATACCACCGGATCCCTTTCCTCTGCCTTATCTATTTTTTCCGATTATGAATCCAACTTGACGGAAATTCATTCTCGTCCTTTGGCGGAGACGCCCTGGACGTTTCGCTTTTATGTTGATTTTACCGGAAACATTTTGCATTATCCAACCCGGTGCCTGCTTTATCAATTGTTCGAAGAACTTCCGGAAGTACGTCTTCTGGGCTGTTATTCCGTTTCGCATTGTGACAAGGAGTAATTCTGCACTATGAAAATTCAACCAATTCATCATATTCAAAAAACGCTTCGCGTCCCTGGCGACAAATCCATCTCCCATCGGGCGATTATGCTTGGTGCTCTTGCGGATGGCGTTTCGCAGTTCCACGGTTTTCTATTGGGGGAAGATTGCCTGTCTACCATTGCCTGTTTCCGGCAAATGGGCGTGTCGATTGCTTTGGAGGGCGACACAGTAACTGTTCATGGCGCAGGTCTTTCCGGTTTGACTCCCCCCAAGGATATTCTGTATACCGGAAATTCCGGAACAACTACCCGGCTGATGGCCGGTATTCTCGCCGGCCAGCCATTTGACAGCATCATTACCGGTGATTCTTCCATTGCGCAGCGCCCTATGGCCCGCATTATTTCTCCTCTTCGGCAGATGGGGGCGCATATTTCCGGAAGAGAAGAAAAGTTCTGTCCCCTTGTTATCAAAGGCAGCCGGCTCTCCGGCATAGAGTATCGATTGCCTGTCGCCAGCGCCCAATTAAAGTCCTGTCTTTTGCTGGCCGGATTATTCGCCCATGGAAAAACCCGGCTTATTGAACCTGCTCCGA
Organism: uncultured Eubacteriales bacterium; assembly: GCA_934395135.1. Taxonomy (GTDB): domain Bacteria; phylum Bacillota; class Clostridia; order Oscillospirales; family Butyricicoccaceae; genus CAKRRK01. The sequence continues at coordinate 68,201 of CAKRRK010000005.1, forward strand.
GCCGCAACCATACTGAGATTATGCTGCGGCAAATGGGGGCGGAAGTGCGGTCGGAAGATACCTCTGTGCTATTAACGCCTCCTCCATGTCTTTCTCCCCTTTCCTTTACCATTCCCGGGGATATTTCTTCCGCCGCTTTTTTCATTGTGGCGGCGCTGATCACAAAGGATTCGGAAATCACCATTGAGCATGTAGGAATCAATCCTACCCGAACCGGAATTTTGGATGTATTGCAGGAAATGGGCGCTGACATTACGCTGAAAAACTGCCAGACAACGGGAGAACCGGTATGTGATATTGTCGCTCGTTCTTCTACGTTGCATGGTACCGTAATCGGCGGCAATATCATCCCGCGACTGATTGACGAACTTCCCATTTTAGCGGTGGCGGCGGCATTTGCGCAGGGAGAAACCATTATCTCTGATGCAGCCGAATTGAAGGTAAAAGAATCCAACCGAATCACGGCAATGGTTTCGGAGCTTTCCAAAGCCGGCGTCTGTGTGCAGGAAACGGCGGACGGCATGAAAATTCAAGGCGGCGCGCCGGTGCAGGCCGGGGTTTTTGACAGTTATCATGATCATCGAATCGCTATGAGTATGGCAGTGCTGGCGCTTGGCGCGGATGGATGTTCGGAATTGCAGCATGCAGATGTTGTCTCCATTTCCTATCCAGGCTTTTTTGATATTCTCAATACGCTTTAGGTGGTGAATCTTTTATGCGGTTAACCTTTGATGAATTTAAGAACTTTACCCCTTGCAAAGACACATACGGTTTGTTTGGCTATCCTCTGGGGCATACGATGTCTCCGGAACTTCACCAGGATCTGTTTAAAAGTTATGGATACGATGCGGATTACTACGCCATCGAAGTGCCGCCGGAGCATTTGGAAGAAGCTTATCGCCTTGCCCGGGAAAAATTATGCGGATTTAATGTTACCATTCCTTATAAAAAGGATATCCTTCCCCTTTTGGATGAAATCCAGGAAGAGGCCCGCTTATTAAACAGCGTAAACACGGTTCACTTTGACCATGGCATCAGCCATGGTTACAACACGGATCTTCTTGGCTTTACCGCCTCCCTGCAACGGGATGAAATCTCCCTGTCCGGCAAAACTGTTTTGCTCATAGGCTATGGCGGAGCAGCATCTGTGATGGGACTGCACTGTGCTTCCAAATGCGGTACTCTTTATATTACCGGACGCAATCCGGAAAAAGCCTCCCGCCTTGCCCGGGATTTGCGGACTAAAACAGGAAACAGCCGCATCTTTTCCGTTGCTCCGGACGCGCTTCCGGAAGGAATCGATGTTCTTGTGAATGGAACCCCCATCGGCATGTATCCCAAGGAAGGAGTCTGTCCGCTTTCTGCGGTTCCATCCAATATTGTTTATGCATTTGATGCCATCTACAATCCCCCTATGACACAGCTTCTGCAAAAAAGCCGCAAAATAAAGGCAAAGTACCGCGACGGCCTGTATATGCTGCTGATGCAGGGCGCCAAAGCCCAGGAAATCTGGACAGGGCATGCTGTGGATGCCGCAGTTTGCGATAAACTGTTGTTAAAGCTATATGGAGAAATGGCCTTAAAGCGCCTGCAGTCCATTCACAAGAAACAAAACATTGTATTATGCGGTTATATGGGCAGCGGAAAAACTACCATCGGCAAAAAGCTGGCAAAAGCCTTATCGCTTCCCTTTGTAGACGCGGATCTTTATCTGGAGCAGCAAGAAGGAACCTCCATTCCAGAAATATTCGATACAAAAGGAGAAGGCTATTTCCGGGATTTGGAAAGCCGCTGTATCCGGCAACTTGCCGCACGAAGCGGAACGGTCATTGCACTGGGCGGCGGCGCGGTGCTGCGCCGCGAAAATGCAGCGGCGATAAAGAAAACCGGGCTGCTGGTGTTTTTAAACACTCCCTTTGACAAAATTATGAAAAACCTTTCTTATGATCATTCCCGTCCGATGCTAAAAGCAGAAAACCGGGAAGAGCGCATCCGCACCCTATACCAGGAACGAAAAAAAATATACCACCGTGTTTCTGATTTCTCCGTATCTTCTCAGAGTATTAAAGGAAACATTTTTCAAATTCTGAAAAACATTTAACCCCCTTTCCCGGTTATCTCAAATAACCGGGATCCTTTTTTCCAGTCTACGCAGCGTAGATTGCTTTTGGACGCAAAGCACGGTAAACTATATCCGAGGTGAAAAATTATGGATTATGAAAAAATCGGCCGTCTGATCTTACAGCTCCGCAAAGAAAAAGGACTGACACAACAGCAAATCGCCGAACAATTATGCGTCAGCAATAAAACCATTTCCAAGTGGGAATGCGGGCTTGGATGTCCGGATCTTTCCCTCTGGAAGCAGCTTTCGTCCATTCTCGGCGCCGATATTTTAAAATTGATGCAGGGGGAACTGACTCCAAATCCACCAGATGCCGGAAAAATAGAGCGCGTACGATTTTTGGTTTGTCCTTTGTGCGGCAACATCCTGACCTACACTGGAAACGCGTCTGTTTCATGCTGCGGCAGACCGCTGAATCCCTGTTCTCCTTCTGCCTGCGACGACGAACATCTTCCGGTCATCGAACCCAGCGATTTGGAGCATTATATTACGCTGCACCATCCAATGCGAAAAGACCATTATATTTCTTTTGCCGCCTGGGTATGCAACGATCGTCTTTCCTTTGTCCGACTGTATCCGGAACAAAGTCCTGCGTTTCGTCTTCCTTTAACCGGACGCGGCGGCTCTCTGTACCTTTATTGTACAAACCATGGGTTATTTCAGGCCGTGATCCGCAATAAACCCGGCTCCATTGTATAATCTTTGTTGGGCTTGTTTGCTACTTTTTCATAAAAAAACACTTTCCAAAAAATCGGAAAGTGTTTTTTTATTTTCCTTGAACCACTGCGATCCTGTCTGGGGTTCCCTTTAAACCGGTCCGGTTTTCTCTTCCGGAATAAGATATCGTTCCAAGTTATCTACCGTGATTTCAGAAAGGCAATCCATCGTTTCTATCGAAAGCGCAGCAAGGTATGGCTCCATATACGATGTCAAATCCGTCAACGCATCTGCAATTTCATCATAAATGCATGTTTTGGTCAAAGAACCCTGGGGGTGGTACAAAACGCTCATATCCAGCGGCAACCGTTGGATAATATGCCAGCCGGCGCTGCTCTCCACGATCCCGGAGTATTCTCCTTCCTGAAGCAATACCGCGGTATTCACAAATTCCGGGATCAAGTGCTCGTCCCTTGCAAACGTATATCCTTCGGGATAGGCCTGCATACCGCCGTCTTCGCCGTACAGAGATAGTAACGTGTCAAAGCTTTCTCCTGCTTGCAGTTTTTCGTATATACTTTGGATAAGCACTTCTTTTTCCCGCATTTTTTCCGCAGACAGTGCGCTTCCTCCCTCATCCGTTCCCCGGATAAAAATTTGTTTTGCTCTGTAATATTCAGAGAGGTAGCGATTCTTCACCACTTCATCCGTTACTTTGACGATCCCATTCTCCCCATACAACTGCTCCTTTATTTGATCCAATTCCGCGGCAATTGTTAAAATCTTTTCATACTGTTCCGGTGTTTGTCCAATCTGCGCGAGAAATTCCCGGTAGACTGCTTCCCCGCCGCACACCTGTTTTTGCATTGCGATGGTGTCTCTGACAGCTGCCGCATCCTCCTCCGAAAATTTCAGTCCCAAATCATTCATTGCAACAGGCACGGCTTTTTCGTATTGAATTTGCCGGATCGCACTGTTGACGAGCAACGTCTGGTACCGGGAACTTTCCCACATTCTTTCGCTGCTCCCAAACTGTTCTGCATACGCTTCTTCATATTGTGGTTTTAAATAGGCCATATATGAAGCAAGCAGAGAGGCTGGAACCGCTTCCCCGTTTATTTTCATGACAACCATGGAAGCATCCGCCGGCTGCCGGCTGCCATGTTCCCCGCCGCAGCCGGCAAACATCCCAGCTAGCATGCCCCACATACAAAGTACAGCAATTATCTTTTTCATACCTTCTCCCAAGCTATCGTTTCTTTTGCGCCACGAGAAATATCCGTGATAATGCGGGGCAAACAGCCTTCTGCCAAAGAAAGCTGTTTGTCTGTTGTTTACTGCATAAATTTTCCGCCGGTAATAAACTGAAGGGTGCCGGTCATATAACTGTTCTTTTCGCTGGCAAGAAAGGCAACCAGTTCCGCAATTTCCTCCGGCTTTGCTGCCCTTCGCTTTGGTACCGTCTGCAGCAATTCTTCCATCAATTCATCAAAGGTTTTTCCCTGTTCTGCAGCCTGCTCCGCAATACCGCGGCGAAGCAGCGGCGTATCAATATAACTTGGCGCTATGGCATTCACAGTAATGTCATATTCCGCGAGTTCCAGCGCCAAAATCTGCGTCAGCATAGCAACCGCAGATTTTGAAATGCTGTACGGTCCGTTTGCATATTCGCCAATCCGGCCTGCCTGCGAGGCAGTATTGACAATTCTTCCATAATTTTGCTCCATCATAATCTTAGCAATCGCCTGCGACATCAAAAAAGCGCCTTTCGCATTCACTTCCATCGAAATCTCCCAAGCTGCTTCGTCAATATCTTTCAGCAAGCCGGCACGTACCATGCCGGCATTATTGCATAGAATGTCGATTCGTCCAAACCGCTCCATAATTTGAGCAACTGCTTTGTCAATGGCGGTTTTATCCGTAATATTCAATTTTACCGCCAGCCCTTTCCGTCCAAGAGTTTCTACCATAGAAATGGTTTCCTTTGCGCCCTCTTCGTTCATATCAATGGCCACAATGTCCGCGCCATACCCTGCCATTGTCAGACAAAACTGCCGGCCAATGCCGCTTGCGCCGCCGGTAATAACTGCAACTCGATTCTGTAACATATCTATTTCCTCCTGAAACTTATCGCCGGGATTTCATTTCGTCCAGCGCAACGGCAAACGCAATGATAATGCCTTTGAATACCTGCTGCCACATAGGATCTACTCCGATAAACTGCAGGCCGTAGGTAATCACTGTGAACATTAAAACGCCAAAAATGACGCCGCTTACTTTGCCGATGCCGCCGTTTAAAGAGACGCCGCCTACAACGCATGCCGCAATCGCATCCAGTTCATATCCTGCGCCATAGCTCGCTGTCGCGCCGGCGGTTCGCATAGATTCCATTACGCCAGCCAGCCCATATAGAGCGCCTGCAACGATAAAAATGACTAATGTATATTTCGCAACATTAATGCCGGAGACAACAGCTGCCTCATGATTTCCGCCAATGGCATAGATGTTTTTTCCCAATATAGTTTTATTGAGCACAAACCATACCAGCACCGCCAGCCCCAAAGCTACAAATACAAGAATATTAATTTTTCCGAACACTTTAAACTGACCGAGATTGGTATACGCTTCCAGAAAATTTCCCAAAGGCTGCGAATTATTGGGTTCCATCCCAATATACAGCATAGCAAACCCATATACAATAACCTGCACCGCCAACGTGGCTATCATGGCATTTACATTGAATTTGGATACCAGAATCCCGCTGACAACCCCAAGGGCCGCACAGACGACAATGGAGAGAATTATTGGAATTATAATAGGGATTTGCGGCATATTGGGATAAAACCGACCGGCATACGTTACAACCTGCACCATGGAGCCGGCAATGACTGCGGACAACCCTACCATACGCCCGGAAGACAGATCCACACCGCCGATCAAAAGCGGCAGACAGGCCCCCAGCGCCAATACGATCCTGGTAGAAGACTGTGCTAAAATATCCCAAAGCACCCGCGCCTGCATAAACGCAGGCGAAATGCAGCAGATGACCACCAACAGGGCGACCAGTGCAAGTTTAATCCCATTTTCGGATAAAGTTCTTTTCAGGCTTTTTTCCCCTGCGGAACCATAGGAAAGCGCCGAACCCAGTGCTTTTCCTTTTGAAATATATTTTTTTATATTCAAAATTGCCAGAATAATGCCGATAATTGTTATAATATAAGGTAAGTCATAGACTTCCTTTGGACTGAAAAACGACCAAACAATGCCAAACACACAAAGAATGATTCCCATCACAACGATCAGAATATTGCCTCTTTTTGAACGTTCTGCCATACGGCATACCTCCCTCTATTTTTGAATTTTTTCGCTTTCATCCTCCATATACTGCGTAGCGAGCCGCATGACATTCACTTGAGAAAACGCATCCTTTTCCAAGAAGCCGCTGAGTTTTCCCTCGCACATTACAAACACGCGGTCGGAAATGCCCAGCAGCTCCGGCATTTCCGATGTTATCATAATAACTGCTCTGCCTTCCTCCGCCATTTGGTGGATCAGTGTATAAATTTCATATTTGGCGCCAACGTCAATACCGCGGGTTGGCTCATCCAGAATCAGCACGTCCGGATTGGTCAAAAGCCATCGCGCCACCAATACTTTTTGTTGATTCCCTCCGGACAGGTTCTGTATTTTCTGCTGGAGAGACGGCGTCTTTACTTTGAGCTTGCTGCAGCCTTCGTCCGCCGCTTGCATCCGTTCATTTTGTTTGATGATGCCCGCCTTTGAAGCATACATCCGCTCATTTACGATGACCGTATTTTCCAAAATGGGCAATTCCGGAAAAATACCAGTTTGCCGCCGTTCCTCGGTCAAAAGCGCCATTTTCGCCGCAATGGCGTCAGCCGGCGATTTTATCTGCAGTTCTCTGCCATGCATCTCTATCTTGCCTTTTTCAATGCCCCGCAGCCCAAAAATGGCTTCTACCAGTTCTGTCCGCTGTGCGCCGACCAACCCGCCAATTCCCAAAATTTCGCCCTTATGCAGTTCAAAACTGATATCCCGAAAGGACTTTGGATCGTCCGAGGTAAGGCTGCTGACTTTCAGAACCACCTCCTCTGACGGCGTATGCCGACATGGCGGAAACCGATGCGACATATCCCGGTCCACCATTTTTTGAATGATTGCTTCGGTTGTCAGTTCCGATGCAGGCCAGGTGCCGACCATTTTCCCATCCCGCATGACAGACACATCATGGGAAATTTTTAAAATTTCTTCCATCTTATGCGATATGTAAATAATGGACGTTCCTGCGGCTACCAGCTCGTCAATAATTTGAAACAAGCTTTCCACTTCCGGCTCGGTCAGTGAAGACGTGGGTTCATCCATCACAATGATTTTCGAATGAAAACTTACCGCCTTTGCAATTTCAATAAGCTGTATCATAGCGGCGGACAGATTTCCGGCCTTTTCATAAGGATTGACATGGACTCTAAGCTTTTCCAACAAATCCACGGTTTTCTGATACATTTCTTTTTGCGAAACCAGAATGCCCTTATTGGGAATCCGTCCAACCCATAAGTTTTCCATAACGGAACGGTCTCGGATGGGATGCAGTTCCTGGTGTATCATAGAGATACCATTGTCCAATGCCTGTCGTGTGTTCTTAAACTCTTTCTTTTCCCCGTTAACGATCACTTCCCCTTCGTCCATTTTATATATGCCAAACAGACATTTCATCAGTGTGGACTTCCCGGCGCCGTTTTCCCCGCACAACGCATGCACCGTACCGGGGCGGATTTTCAGGGAGACATCATCCAGCGCCAAAACGCCGGGAAACCGTTTGGTAATATGGTTCAACTCCAATATATATTCATGCATATGTGTATGCCACCTCATTTCTCCGGCCAAAGTTTTGGAGTAAAACGCTGCACGGGAGCAAGATCCCGTGCAGCGTTTCCTGCTTCATCAACCTATAAATTCATCCACGTTATCCGCTGTAATCTTTGTATAATCAATCCAGAAGAAATGTTCTTCGTCGCATGCCACGCCAACTTCTTCCGCCAGCGTATTCGGATCGATAACGCCGGTAGCCATCAAATACGCCAGTTTTGCGGCTGTTTTTCCCATTTTATCGCCATCCTGTTTGACCGTGCCAAGCATAGAACCATCCTTGACGGCCTGCAGCGCGCTGTCCACCGCATCTACACCTACCACCGGAACAAAATTCGCCGGGGACTGATCGCCGGTATTATAGCCCACTGCCTTCAATGCTTCAATCGCACCGAGGGCAAGTTCATCGCAGTTGCAGCTAAAGGCCTCAATGTTTTCCGGTCCTATGGCGCTGACAATTGAGGTGCAGGCCTCAAACGATTCCGATTTTCCCCAAGACGGGCAAACAGGTTCCTGAATCAATTCTACTTCCCAGCCATTTTCTTCCAGGGTCTGCACGCTGTAAGTGCTCCGCGCAATCGCATCCGCAATGTCCTTCTGTCCCCAAACCAGTACCATTTGGATCACACCGTCGCCATTTTTATCTGCACCGTCGACGTTGTTAAAATAATCCAGCAATATTTCTCCCTGCATACGGCCCGCGTCGCTGGCCACACAGCCAACATACATGCATTTTTCCCAGGATTTTACCACATCATGATCTGGCTCCGAGTTTAAAAATACCATTGGCACATCATCCTCTTTATTCAGCGCCAGCATATCGTCCGCAGAGCCAGGATCCACCGGAACCACCACGGTGCCGGAAATCCCCTGTGACAAATAATTCGCCAGGATTTCCTGTTGACGGATTGCACTGCTTTCTCCATCAGCAACGTCGGTTTTAAAGCCAATTTCCTTCCCCATTGCCTCTGCCGCCGTTCCCTGCAAAACCTGGAAGGAGTTCTCAACGGTCATAATAATCGTGCCAATGCTGTAATCAGCAGGATTGACGCTGTCAGCGGCAGCATCTGCAGGAGTTCCCGGATTGTCTGCCGGCGCTTGAGTATCCCCGGAACAACCGGTAAACATAGTCAAAACCAAAGCCAAGGCCAAAATAAGCATGCATAATTTTTTCATAACTTCCTCCTTAAAAAATAATTTGCCCCCCCCCCGTATATTTTTGCACTAAAGTGCATATTTACACGAGGAGGGGACATTTTTATTCAATTATCGTACGCCAGGGGTATCCTTCTTTGTCAGCCAAAAGCAGAACTCCAGCGCGATGCTCATAAACCGCCGTGTTTTGAGGTATGCGTCAGATCAAATCCTTTGTTCCGGCGTTTTCGTTAAAACTGCCCAAACTGAATGGATTTGAGATAGTCAAAATTGGCTTTCTGAGTTTTATAGGGCTGGGACTGGTCTTCTACCGGATAACAGCACATCTCGATGACGCCATAACCGTCAAATCCAGCTTCATCCAGCGCTTTCTTTACTTCCACAAAGTCAATATCGCCTTTTCCCAGTTCCGGCCACACGCCCATCTTGGTAGCTGCCGCATACTGAAGGTGTTCTTCAAAAACTTTATCACGAATTTTGGAATCCAAATTCCGCAAATGGAGATATTTAATCCGCTTGCCATATTTCTGAATGCATTCCATTACATCGCCATGACAATACGCATACTGGCCAATATCCAGACACAGATATACGGTTTCCGGATCGGTTTCATCCAGCAAACGATACACCTGCTCGGTTGTTTCCAGACGTGTTCCGGCATGTGGATGAATGACAGGGATCATTCCAAATTCTTCTTTGATTACCTTGCAGGCCCGGACAATGTTCTTTACCATGCGATTCCATTCTTCCTCCGTCGGCTGGGGCGGACGGGTAATTTCATTGGTGAACATATCGCAATACATCCACTCAAACAACACCATAATTTCTCCGCCTGCAGTTTTGGTTTGTTTGCATGCCCGGCGGATCATATTCAGGTTTTCTTCCATATCTTCTTCGTCTTCAAAATAGCAGTTATAGCTGCCGGCCACAACCTTCAAGCCTCGTTTTTCCAGTTCCGGCAAAAGCACATCCGGATCCTCCGGCCAAAAGCCAAATGGCGCCAATTCCAGATATTGATAACCAATTTCTGAAATTTCATCTGCAATTCTCTGCCATGGCATTTGTTTGTCATCTTCTGCAAACCATACGCCCCAGCAATTCGAACAGTTTCCGATTTTTATCATGCCTTTTTCCTCCTCAAATTTCTCAAATTAGGAACACCGCCAACGGAACAACAATCCTTTCCTTTGGCGTTTTTGCTAAAAATAAAAATATTATTTTTAGTTAATTTCCTTTTTATTTATTATAAATATATCACAGTTTCCTCCATAATTCAAGAAGTCTTTTTTGATTCTCTCATTTTCAGCAATGTATACATAAAATTTAATAATGCTTTGTTTAATATTTTAACTCTTTTCCTTTTCGGGAAATAAATTTTATTTCAGGATTATTTCATTTTTTTAGTGAAAATTGTTTGGAGGTTATAAAAAAGCCCCCTGCGTTTTTAACACAGGGGGGCTTTGGACTTTTTGACATTAAAACTCACCAAATTCGATGCTCTTTAAATAGTCATACGCTTTCTTTTCAAAAGGAAGCACCTTATCATATTCCACCGGATAACAGTCGTGCTCTACGATAGCAAATCCATCGTAGCCAATTTCCTTCAGCACTGCTTTTAATTCCAAAAAGTCAATGACGCCATCGTTAATAGGCGGCCAGATTCCCATTGCTGTCGCTTCCAGATAGGAGACGCCGGAAGAAAGAACTTTTTCCCGGACAGCGGGGTTGATATTTTTAATATGTAAGTAGCAGATGGCGTCCGTATGCTCGCGCAAGCACTTGATAACGTCACCGCCAAGAAAGGCATGTTGCCCGGTATCCAAGCAAAACTTCACATACTTTGGATCCGTTTCATCAAAAAAGCGCTCAATTTGTTCCTCTGTTTCCACATGAGAGCCGGCATGCGGATGAAATGCCGCAATCAAGCCATAATCCTCTGAAATAATCTTGCAAACTTTGTTCACGTTGCGAATCAAGGCCTTCCACTCATCTTTTGACAACTTGCTCGGTCGACGAATTTCACCAGTCACAAGATCTGTATACAACCTGTCAAACAGCGTTACATACTTTGCTCCGATTTTGACCGTCATTTCACACATCTCGCGAACCACTTTTAAATCGTCCTCAAACGCGGAATCGTCCTCAAAATCCATAAAGTGGCTGCCTGCCGCAGCCTTCAAACCGCGCTTTGCAAGTTCCTCATTGAGAACAGCGGGATCCTTGGGAAAAAAGCCATATGGCGCAATTTCCACATAATGATAGCCCAGCTGTGCAATTTCATCCAACACACGGCTCCAGTGCATCTGCTTGCTGTCATCCGGCAGCCAGACGCCCCAAGAGTCAGAACTGTTACCAAGTTGAATCATGTTCTCTTCTCCTTTTCTTTTCACCTTTTCTGCGCACTATCTCAGCACTATTATCAGTATACACGCATGTCGCTTTGTATGTCAACAATTATATCGTATACATTTTTGCAAATAATATATCTTACTTTTGGGCGATATGTCACAAAACACTGCGGTTGATATAATTAGCATAGCCCGCAAAAATACTCGCGGCAATCCGTTTTTGATAGTCATCAGTATTTAGGAGTGCTTCTTCTTCCGGATTGGATAAAAAGCCAGCCTCAATAATTATAGCGGGGCATGCCGTCTTTTTCATAAGATATATGGTATCATACGCCGCTTTTTCTTTTCTGGTATTGTTTTTATCCAGGCCATTCACAAGATATGCCTGCATCGCAGCGGCAAAGGACTCGCCTTCGTCGCTGTTTTTGGAATAAAACACCTGCGCGCCCTTATACTTCGCGTCTTCAAACTTGTTTAAATGAATGCTGATCAGCATGCCGTTTTCCACAGAATTGATGATGCTCTCCCGCTTTTTAATGTCTGCAATTTTATTTTCCCGAATTGATTTTTCCGCTGAATAGTCCAGCGCTTCGTCATTTTCCCGAGTCATTACCGTTGGAATACCAAAAAAATGTGCCAGCAGTCTGGTCTTTTTTGCGATGCTGAGATTGATGTATTGTTCCTGGGTACCGCTGGCGCCAACGCCGCCGCCGTCAAATCCACCATGTCCTGCGTCCAAAATCAAAGTTCGTTTTTCATCCTTTGCTGTAAACACATCGGAAATCTGCCCTCGTCCGACCGCCAACACAAAAATAAGAAGAATCCCAACGGCTACGATCTGTTTTTGTATTCGGATTGCCTTGATTATCATAATGCATCACCTGTGTTACTGTATGACAGTACGACGAAACATTATGACAAAAAAGCCGCCAAAGATAATATCTTTCACGGCTTTTCTTTCTCTGTACTTTATTCTTCTTCTGAAACCGCGGCATCTTCCGGCGCTTCGGCTTCTTCTTCCGCTGCATTGTCTTCCAACAGCGCACGAATGCTCAACGATATCTTCTTATTCTCCAAATCAATGTCAATGATTTTGGCATTGACTTCTTCATGGATGGTAAGAACATCTTCCGGCTTGGAGATGCGTCTGTTTGCAATCTGAGAAATATGAATCAATCCATCCACACCCGGAATAATTTCTGCAAATGCACCAAACGGCATAAATTTCAAAATCTTAACCGTTACTTCATCGCCAATTGCATATTTGCTGGTAAAGATGACCCAGGGGTTGTCTTCTGCCCGACGATAGCCAAGGGAGATCTTCTTGTTTTCCCGATCCAGCGCAATGACATATACGGTTACCACATCACCGGGATTTACGACCTCAGACGGATGCTTAATTCGACCCCAACTCAACTCAGAGATGTGTACCATACCATCAACGCCGCCGATGTCAACAAAGGCACCGTAAGAAGTAAGAGATTTTACTGTTCCAGTAAATTCCTGGCCCACTTCAATGGTTTCCCAAACCTTTTCCGCTGCTTCCCGACGGGCATCCCGAAGCACACTGCGCACCGAACCAACCACACGTTTTCTCTGCCGGTTGATTTCGGTAATCCGGAACTGCACCTTCTGCTTCAAAAGATCGGACTTCGGTGCATCTTTGGACAAACCAGTCTGGCTGCTCGGGATAAACACCCGTACGCCGTTCACTGTTGCCACCACGCCGCCGCGGTTTTCTTCAATCACTGTACCTTCCAGCACGTCCTTATTTTCCTTGGCCTGCTCCAGAAGATCCCAGCCGCGCATAGCATCCACACGCTTTTTCGACAGCATTACCGTACCTTCCACATCGTTTACGCGCACCACGATAACATCCACAGTATCGCCCACTTTGATGTTGGCATGTACATCATAAGCCGGGTCGTCACTCAATTCGGAAAACGGGATATAAGCCGCATGCTTTACGCCCAGATCGATATTGACTTCTTTTTCGCCAATACTCATTACGGTACCGGTTACCTTATCTCCTGTATTTAAAGTTTTAATGGATTGCTCCAGTAATGTTGCAAAATCTTCCGTTTCGTTTTTAATTTCTTCGCTCATCATATTTGTGACCTCCTTCATTATCCAAGCCGGGGTTGATGCGCCCGCCGTAATGCCAATGACAGCGTCTGGCGCAAGCGATGATGTATCGATGTGCAGCTCGTCAGCTTTTTCGATAAAAACCACCTTTTCACACAATTCACTGCTGATTTCATACAGTTTTTTCGTGTTTGAACTCTTCTTTCCGCCAATGACAATCATCACATCCGCTTGTTCGGCGATCTGACGGGTTTCTGTCTGACGTTCATCAGTCGCATTACATATTGTATCAAAAATTTTTGCTTTTGTATACTCTTTTTTTATAATGTTAACAGAATTCTTCCAATTTTTTCGATTTGCCGTTGTTTGCGCCACCACAGCGACCTCCGTCTCCCGCGGCAAAATCCCACTGCTGCAAAACGCCTGGACTTCTTCCGGTGTTTCAAACACATACACCGCCCCCTGGCACCAGCCGCTAATTCCTGCAACCTCCGGATGTTTCCGGCTTCCTATAATAAACACGGTTTTCCCTTCGCTGCTTTGCGTCGCAACGATATTATGTATCTTTTCTACAAACGGACAAGTAGCGTCTATCATTCTGCATTTTTTCCGGCGGAGGGCTTCTTCCGCCTCGCGGCCAATCCCATGCGCCCGCACAAGAACTGCCGCGCCCGCCGGAACTTCCTCCGGACGGTCCACCGTTATCATTCCGCTTTCTTCCAAGCGGCGGATAACTTCCGTGTTGTGTATAATATCCCCCAAAGCATACAGCGGTTTCACCGATGCGCAGGTATCCTCGGCAAGCCGCACTGCCCGGTGCACACCAAAGCAAAACCCGCCCTTTTCCGCTATCATTAATTTCATACGTCGCCCTCTTTTAACGCATAAATCGTATGAATGATTTGATCGGACGCCGCCCGGTACGGATGCTCCGCCGTTTTATCCGGTGTAACAAAAAAAGGTTTTCCAATAATCATTCTTACATGGGTACGAAATTTTTTATTTTCTGTCAGATAAATTGGAAGCACTGGCGCCCTGCTTTTGGCGGCGAGCAGTGCAGCGCCCTCTTTTGCCGCCAAATCCTCTTCCCCGCGCCGTCTGGTTCCTTCCGGAAATATGAGCAATTTCTGCCCGCCTTTGATGGCCTTTAACGCAGTTTTAATCGCCGTCAAATCCGCCGCTTCCCGGTTGATGGGGAACGCGCCTAAGGCAGAAATCAATTTGGCAAAAAAGCGATTGCTTTGAAACAGTTCTTTTTTTGCCATAATTGCGGGGAATGATTTGCTCCCCAGCGCCAATGCAGCCAGCGGCGGATCGGAATAATTGCTGTGGTTTACGCATACGACGCATCCTCCCTCCGGAATATTTTCCCTGCCGATTACTTCAATATGAAAATACATACGCATCCCAATATTGAGTACCTGCCAGACAAAGGTCTGAAACGGTTTATTGCCTACGTATCCATTCGTTGATTTCTTCGCTACATCCATACTCTTCCCTCTAACTTAGTTTTGTTTCGATGATATGTCTGATCCGCCGTACACTTTCCTCCAGCGACAGATTGGAGGTATCCACCAGGACCGCGTCTTCCGCCTGTTTCAGCGGTGCGGCAGCCCTGTCTGCATCTTTCCGATCCCTCTGCATCATATCTTCCAAAACAGATGCTTCGGATACCGTTTGCCCCTTTTGCCGCAATTGCTGATACCGGCGATATGCTCTGGCCTGCGCCGAAGCGGTGAGGAATATTTTCACTTCCGCATCCGGCAGGATAACCGTACCAATATCCCGGCCGTCCATAATCACATTGTCTTGTCTTGCCATATCCCGCTGAATTTCCAACAAAAAGTCGCGGACTTCTGGAATGGCAGACACTTCGGAAGCATATTTGGCAATCCGAGGGGTACGAAGATCCTCCGAAACATCTTTTTCATTCAGGTACACTCGCTGGAAGCCATTTTCATCGTAGGACAGACGAAGTTTAATCCGTTCGAGGGCCGCGGTTACTCTCTTCCGGTCAGCGCCTGCAATCCCATTTTGTTCCATATACAATCCGATTGCACGATAAAGCGCGCCGGTATCCACATACATATAACCGAGTTCTCTGGCCAGCATTTTGGCAATTGTACTCTTTCCAGCTCCGGATGGACCGTCAATCGCCACCGCAATATAGCTCATAATTCTCGCCCCTCTCTTAATTTATACCGAACTGCCAGCCCGATATCCAGTTGCCCAGGCAATCTGTAGGTTGAATCCGCCGGTATAGGCATCCACATCCAAAATTTCCCCGGCAAAATACAAACCCTGCATCAATTTTGATTCCATTGTTTTGGGGGAAATTTCTTTTACATCTACGCCGCCGGCCGTAATCACCGCCTGTTCGATAGGCGCCGTGCCGGAAATCTCCACCGGAAACGCTTTTAAAAGTTTCACCAAGGCAGTCCGCTGTTCCTTTGTGACGGAATGCACTTTTTGCCGCCCGTCAATGCCAGACATTCCCACAACCACCGGGATCAGCTTTCGAGGAAGAAGTTTTGACAGCGCATTGATGAAATCACTGTTTTGTTTTTCCAAAAAATCAGAAAGTATTCGTTTATCCAGTTGCTTTTCATCCAGTGCTGGTTTGAAATCGATCGTAATTTTATAGTCGCTCTCCCCGATACGGCGCATTTTTGCCGATGCTGTCAGAACCAGCGGCCCGGTTATTCCAAAATGGGTAAACATCATTTCCCCAAAATCCTGATGTATCATCTTGCCGTTTTCCCACACCTTGACGGAAACATTTTTCAAGGACAATCCCTGCAAGCTGCCGCAGACGTTTCCCCTGGCGCAGAGCGGGACAAGCGACGGCCTGAGCTCTGTAATATGATGTCCCAACTTTTCTGCAAAACGATAGCCGTCTCCAGTAGAGCCTGTTCCTGGATAGGACAGCCCGCCGGTGGCAAGAATCACGCAGTCCGCCGCATATTCCCCTGCCGCTGTCCGGATTCCA
>CAKRRK010000006.1 GCA_934395135.1 uncultured Eubacteriales bacterium
TGCTGCCTGTATCCAGTACCGGATGCTGAACCGGGGAAAGGGGCCGGCGGTGCATTCCCTCCGGGCGCAGGCGGATCGGATGCGCTACCGTGCGTATATGAAGCGAACGCTGGAGACGCAGGAGCACCTATTCCTGAAACAGGGTGAGGTATGCCGCATTCATACGGAAGGGCAGGCGGTCACCGCGGTGGAGACCAAAACCGGTGCGGTTTACCGGGTGCGGGCTGTCATTGTGTGTACCGGCACCTATCTGCGGGGCAGAATTATCCTTGGCGAGCAGTGTTATGAAGGCGGTCCGGACGGGATGTTTGCCGCCAGCGGACTAAACGATTGCCTGAAGGCCATGGGCCTTACTTTGATGCGGTTTAAAACCGGTACGCCAGCCAGAGTCAACCGCCGGAGCGTTGATTTTTCCGTGATGGAAGTACAGAAAGGAGACGAAGAAATCGTTCCGTTTTCTTTTGAAACCAAAGAAAAGCCCCACAATCTGGCGAGTTGCTACTTAACGTATACTACAGAGGAAACGCAGCGAATCATTCAGGAAAATCTCCATCGCTCTCCTCTGTATTCCGGTAAAATTGAAGGCGTCGGTCCGCGGTATTGCCCCTCCATTGAGGATAAAATTGTCCGGTTTGCCGACAAAAAGCGGCACCAGATTTTTATAGAACCGATGGGATTGGATACGGAAGAAATGTATGTTCAGGGTTTTTCCTCTTCTATGCCGGAGGATGTGCAGCTGCGGATGATCCGCACGGTTCGTGGTCTGGAGCATGTGGAAGTGATGCGTCCTGCCTATGCCATAGAATACGACTGTGTGGATCCCCTGGAACTGAATCCCACCCTGGAGACCAAAAAGATTGCCGGCCTTTACGGTGCGGGGCAGTTCTGCGGCTCCTCCGGCTACGAAGAAGCGGCGGCACAGGGGCTGGTGGCCGGTGTGAACGCCGCCCTGAAGATTTTAGGCAGGGAGCCGATGGTGCTGGACCGGGCGGACGGCTATATCGGCACCTTGGTGGACGACCTTGTGACCCGCGGGACAAGAGAGCCGTATCGGATGATGACCTCCCGCTCGGAATATCGCCTGCTGCTGCGGCAGGATAACGCGGACCTTCGGCTGACGCCCATTGGCTGCCGGGTGGGACTGGTGTCCCGGGAACGGCATCAACAGGTTGTGGAAAAGTATGCGGCGGTGGAGCGGGAAATCCAGCGGCTTTCCAAAGTGTCCGTGGGTCCGTCGCCGGAGCTTCAGGCGTTTCTTGCGGAACACCGCAGTACGCCGCTGAAGTCCGGGGTGAAGATTTCCGATCTGATCCGCCGGCCGGAATTGTCCTATAAAGATCTCGCCCCGTTTGACACGCAGCGGCCGGCCCTTAGCCGGGAAATTTGCGAGCAGGTGGAAATCTCCATCAAATACGACGGTTATATCCGGCGGCAGCTCGCGGATGTGGAGGCATTCCGCCGCATGGAAAGCAAATTGATTCCCCAGGGAATCGATTATTTTGCCGTGCCTTCTCTGCGCATCGAAGCCCGGCAGAAGCTGGACAAAATCCGCCCCCGAAGTTTTGGACAAGCTTCCCGGATTTCCGGCGTCAGTCCGGCGGATGTGACAAGTCTTATGATTTATACCGAGTTGCGGGAAAAAGAAAATGGGCGGTAGGAGCCGGAATGGCGGAAACACAAGCGGTTCCGTCTGGGATAGAAGAGTTCCCGGATCGTCAGTTGGAGGACAAAGAGGAGGAAATGGGATGAAAACGCTGCTGCAGGCGGGCCTTGCCGCCTGGAACATTCCATATACGGAAGATATGCTGGAAACTTTCGGCCGGTTTTGCACAAGTTTGCTGGAAACCAATAAGGTAATGAATCTTACCGCTTTGAAAACGCCGGAAGAGGTGGCGGTGAAGCATTTTCTGGACTGCGCCTATCTCGGCAAAGCCGTGTCGTTAAGCGGCCGGCGCCTGATCGACGTGGGCTGCGGCGCCGGCTTTCCCGGCATACCGCTGAAAATTTTAAATCCGGACTGTGATGTTCTGCTGCTGGACAGCCTTGCGAAACGCATCCGGTTCCTGGAGGACTTTCTTCAAGAGGAAGGAATGCGGGGAATTGCCGCGCTGCATGGACGGGCGGAGGAAGCGGTAAAGGATCGGCGGGAGCAATTCGATGTGGCGGTTAGCCGTGCGGTGGCAAAACTGCCGCTGCTGGCCGAGTTGTGCCTGCCCTATGTCCGGCCCGGCGGCGTCTTTGTGGCGATGAAAAGCATTTTTGCGGAGGAGGAAATTCGGGACGCCCGACGAGCCGTTTCTGCACTGGGCGGAAGCCTTTCCGGCACGGAGGATTATACGATCCCCGGCACGGAAATTACCCATCGCCTGGTGTTCATCCGCAAGGATCGGCAGACTCCGGCGCGGTTTCCCCGGCGCTTTGATAAAATGATAAAAAATCCGTTATAAAACAGTTTGGTTATACAAACTGTTTTATTTTTATATAATATTACAAATTGTAGTTTTATTATAAAAACTTTTTTGAGTGAATTTTGTGCCGTAAACCCCTTGGTTTTGTCGGATTTTCAATGTATTTTATGCCAGATTCGGATTTCTGTCGAAAAATGCGATGTCTTTTTCTTTACAATTTGGAATAAAATGGTAAAATTTTACTGTAAGCAATAGAAGCAGGGAGGAAAAGGGAAATGTTTGTAAACGGTTTTTCGGATAAACGCCTTCGCAATATTAAAGTTGCGCTGATCAGCAAGAATCCGTCCCAGCCGAGAAAATATTTTGACCCCAGAGGCATAGAAGAATTAGCGGAAAGCATTCTGCAGTATGGCATACTCAACCCTCTGACTGTGCGCAAGTCCGACCGGGGGTATGAGCTGATTGCCGGCGAACGCCGTTTGCGGGCAGCCCGGCAGGCGGGCCTGCGGGAAGTGCCCTGCATTGTGATGCAGGCGGGAGAAGAGGACTCTTCTGCCATCGCTCTGGTGGAAAATTTGCAGCGGAAGGATTTGGATTTTTTTGAAGAAGCCTGGGGATACCGGAGGCTGATTGACAGTTATGGGCTGACGCAGGAGGAGGCGGCTCAAAAGGTAGGAAAAACCCAGTCGGCAGTGGCCAATAAGCTGCGTCTCCTCAAGCTTTCGCCGCGAAATATGCAGATCATCCGGGAAAATGGTTTGACCGAACGGCATGCCCGCAGCATTCTCCGCCTGGACAGCGATGAACTGCGGATCGAAGCGACATATTATATTATCAAGCATCAGTTGAATGTCAGCCGGAGCGAGCAGTACATTGACCGCCTGCTGGATGAGGATGCCAAGCAAAAAAACCGAGTCAACTCGATGGTGCGTTTTATCAAAGACGTACGCTTTTTTCTGAATACCATTGATAAAGCGGTGTTGACGATGCGGGAATCCGGCGTCAATGCCAAAGTAGAGAAGGAACAGCATCCGGATGGGATTCTGTTAAAAATACAAATCCCGAATTCCAAGTCCCAGGCATGTTGAGTTGGCTTTGTTAAGGTCTGGGGCGGAATCCTGTGCCAGCGCAGCGTTTCCCCAAAACGCTTTTTTCGTTGGGATCCCCTTTGTTTGCAAAAACAGAGGGGATTTTTGCTTTGCCGGTGGAGGAACATTGTTTCACGTGAAACAGAGAAGGAAGAGAGAAATTTTTGTTTCACGTGAAACAAAAGATTGAAAAATAGGAATTCTGTGCTATAATAAAAGAACATCGTGAACTTTGCCATAGCCTGGCATGGTTCCAGCTGAGACGTCCAAAGTGAGAATTTTGAGAAAGCCGTCCAGAAAACGGGAGGAATCTATGGCAAAAATCATTGCACTTGCGAATCAAAAAGGCGGCGTGGGCAAAACGACCACAGCGGTAAACCTGGCGGCAGCCGTCAGCGAAAAAGGAAAAAAGGTACTGCTTTGCGATTTTGATCCGCAGGGTAACGCGACTTCTGGGTTTGGAATAGATCCCAGAAAGCTGGAGATTACCATCTATGACTTGATTGTAAAGGATATCCCGCCGGCACAGGGCATTCATAAGACAAAGTGGGTAGACGTCATCGGTGCCAATGTCAATTTGGCCGGCGCAGAACTGGACCTCATTGAACTGCAGGAACGGGAGTACCGCCTGCGGACAGTGCTTCGGTCGTTGGCGGAGCAGTATGACTATATTTTTATTGACTGTCCGCCGTCTCTGGGATTGCTCACAGTGAACTGTCTTTGTGCAGCCGACAGCGTTGTGGTGCCGCTGCAGTGCGAATATTACGCGCTGGAGGGGCTGACGCAATTAATGAGCACCATAAAAACCATTAAAAAAGTACTCAACCCCGGCATTGTTATCGAAGGCGTGCTGCTGACGATGTTTGACGGCAGAACCAACCTGTCGATGCAGGTGGTGGAAGAAGTAAAAAAATACTTTGGCAGCACGGTGTATGCCACCGTAGTGCCGAGAAATGTCCGCCTTTCCGAAGCACCCAGTCATGGGCAGCCCATTACCGCTTATGACCGGTATTCCAGAGGCGCGGAGGCGTATATGGCGCTGGCAGAAGAATTTTTAGAACGGGATCATGCAGAACAGGGGGAAGCAAATGGCAAAAACCGGTAAGCGCGGCGGTCTGGGCAAGGGCTTGACCTCGTTGTTGGGAGAGGCGTATGAGACGCAGGAAATCCCGCGGGATGAAACATTCCGCATGCTCCCGGTGGGAAAGCTGGAACCAAACCGGGGACAGCCTCGCAAAAATTTTGACCCGGAGGCTCTGCAGGAGCTGACGGAAAGCATCCGACTCCATGGTATGATAACGCCCATTACCGTGCGGAGTACGGAGGGCGGTTATTATCAGATTATTGCCGGCGAACGGCGGTGGCGGGCAGCCCGGCAGGCCGGTTTGACGGAAATTCCGGCGTATGTACTGCGGGCGGACGATCAGACGGTTATGGAACTGGCCCTGATCGAAAATCTGCAGCGACAGGATCTAAATCCAATGGAAGAGGCCGAGGGATATCAAACGCTGATGGAAGAGTTCGGCCTGACGCAGGAAGAAACGGCGGAACGGGTTGGAAAGTCCCGCTCCGCGGTGGCAAATTCCCTGCGTCTTTTGGGGTTGAATGCAGAGGTACGAAACATGTTGGCGGAGGGCAGGCTTTCCAGCGGACATGCCCGGGCAGTACTGGCGGTAAAAGATACGGCGAAGCAAACCTTGGCCGCCCGCACAATGGCAGACAGAGGGATGTCTGTAAGACAGGCGGAAAGTTATGTAAAACGACTGAATAAAACGAATATTCAGGATAAAATGGACTTAAAAGTTGATTATTATAAAGAGTTGGAACAAGAGATAGAGGCTGTGCTCGGCCGGAGAGTGACCATTGCCCCGGGGAAAAACAAGGGGGTTTTGGAATTGGAATTTTATGGAAATGAAGATTTGGAGCGATTAACCGGCGCTTTGAAGCTGTTGAACATATAGCAGGAGGAAACCGTGGACAACAATCAAAAAAAAGGAAAAAATTTCCTGTCGGTATATATTATCGGACTGTTTGGAATTGCGTTGGTGCTCATTTTGATTTCCTATGCGACGCAGCTCCGGGCGGACAGCCAGTTGAGCGCGCTGGACAGCAAGCTGAACGAGCAGGTGAACGCGGTACAGGGCGCCAACGCCCGGGTGGAAGCGTTGCAGGCGACACTGGCGGATCAGGAAGAGACCATTCAGGCGCTGGAGGCAGAAATTGAAGAATATCGGGAAAGCCTTGGCCTGGAAGATGGGGAAGATGTGTCTGAATTTATAAAAAAACAGGAAGCGCGGATTCAAGCGCTGGATGAAATCTGGAAATTGGAGAAAAGATATGTAGCAGGAGATACGGCGACTGCCGGGCAGCTGCTTGCCCGGTTGGAAAATACCTTTGGTACAGAAAATTTGCCGGAATTGTTGGGAGACGGGGCATATCAGGAATATATATTGATCAAAGAAGCGTTAAGCGAGGGTGAGTAACAATGTTGGATATAAGATATATCAGAGAGAATACAGAACGGTGCAAAGCGCGCCTTGCCATGCGGGGCAGAAGCTATGATGCGGAGATTGACCGGATTTTGGAATTGGACGCCCTGCGGCGCTCTATCATCGGCAAAGTGGAGCAGATGAAAGCGGAGCAGAACAAAGTATCCAAATCCATTCCCGCACGAAAGAAGCGGGGCGAGGACGTATCTGATATTATGGCACAGATGAAGGGGATTTCAGAAGAAATCAAGGTTCTGGACGGCCGGCTGGCGGAAACCGATGCTGCGCTGCGGGAAGTGCTGCTCACCGTGCCCAATGTGCCGGCGGACCGCGTGCCGGAAGGCACAGACGACAGCTGCAAC
Organism: uncultured Eubacteriales bacterium; assembly: GCA_934395135.1. Taxonomy (GTDB): domain Bacteria; phylum Bacillota; class Clostridia; order Oscillospirales; family Butyricicoccaceae; genus CAKRRK01. The sequence continues at coordinate 6,348 of CAKRRK010000006.1, forward strand.
CAGGAGGTACGGAAATTTTCCGCCCCCCGGGAATTTTCGTTTGCACCAAAGGCGCATTGGGACATCGGCAAGGCTCTGGATATTTTGGATCCGGAGACTGCAGGCAAGGTAACCGGTTCCCGGTTCCATTTTTATAAAGGCCTGGGCGCACGGCTGGAACGGGCAGTGATCAATTATTTTCTGGATACGCACAGCGCCAACGGCTATACGGAAATCCTGCCGCCGTTTATGGCGAACACCGCATCTATGACCGGCACTGGTCAGCTGCCAAAATTCGCGGAAGATATGTATCATCTGGAAAATACGGATGTTTATTTGATTCCGACGGCAGAAGTCCCGGTTACCAATATGTACCGGGAGGAGATCATCCCCTGTGAAATGCTGCCGGTGCGCTACGCCGCCTATTCGGCATGTTTTCGGGCGGAGGCCGGCGCTGCCGGACGCGATGCCAGAGGCCTGATCCGGCAACATCAGTTTAATAAGGTGGAGCTGGTCAACTTTGTCGCGGCGGAGACTTCTTTTGACGAACTGGAACATCTGACGGCGGAAGCGGAACGGGTGCTCCAGGGCCTGCAGCTGCCGTACCGTGTGGTGATTTTGTGCACCGGGGACCTGGGGTTCAGTTCGGCCTGTACCTATGACATTGAAGTATGGATGCCGTCGTATAATCGGTACGTGGAGATTTCATCTTGTTCCAATTTCCTGGACTATCAGGCGCGGCGGGCTTCCATCCGCGGCAGAAATGCAGATGGAAAGCCACAGCTTGTCCATACTTTAAATGGTTCCGGCGTGGCTGTGGGCCGTACCGTGGCCGCAATTTTGGAAAATTATCAAAACGAAGACGGTTCGGTGTCCATTCCAGAGGCGCTGCGTCCGTATATGGGCGGCCTGGAAGCCATTCGATAACGATTTTTTCAAAACTTCATCGTTTTTTCTTACTACGACAAAGGGCGGGGAACATTCCCCGCCCTTTGTTCCGCCGTTATGTAGCCTGTGGGAGTTAGAGTGTTTGCAGCAGACGGTCCCATTCGTCCAGATGCGCCCGTTCGTCCAGCAGAATGCGGTCGATAACCTGCGTGACCAAAGGAAGGTTTAGGCGCTGTTTGGTCTGCTCATATTGGTATATGGCTTTCTCCTCACCGATGGCGGCGTATTTGAGCATATCGCCCAGGGTTTTGGGATAGACCAGATACCGGCTGCTCCAGAACTCCATCTGCCGGCCGGAAGGGGCATAAGACACCAATTTGGGGTCGCCGCCGTAAGCCAGAATCAAGCGGCCCAATACATCCAGATGGCGCATTTCCGTCAGGGAGGCCTGCTGGAATGCGTCGGCAATTTCCGGCGCCATCAGTTCGGACGCAATGAGATGGTTATAGAAGTATTGCGTCACCGCTGTAAGTTCGCCGAGTTCCCCTGCGTACAAAGGCAGAAGCTGGCGAATCGCGGCGGGAAAAGATGGCTGCGGCGGAATGTTGGGGTAGGGCTGAGGGGTTTTATAGTTCATGTTAGCACCTCCGATATACGCAGGGTATGCAGAAAAGGCGGAAAGGGTGCGCGGAAACAAAGGGCGCGGATAAACGCGGTACCCCTTGTTTCCGATAACACGCAGATTTTTCATTTTGCCAACTTGTCGGACGAATTTTTTGGGAAAACTTTTCTCAATCTACTTGCCCAATAAAAAATGTTGCTTTGCATTGCTTTCAGCAATGCAAAGCAACATTCAATAGAATTTGTATATTTTTAGTTAATTGTATAGGGAACAGAATTTTTTGTCCGAATACACCATAAACACAAGGGCAGAATTGTCATACAACCATTGCGGGTCAGTGCTTCCTATCGCTTTAATTCCTATATACCCATTGTCAATCCTCCAAGAATAAAGGCATACAGCGTCTCCGTCAACTGATAACACTTCGGGAGCAACATTGAATAATTCTGTCAATTCCTCTGCGTTGATAACATCTCGGACTGTTGGAGTTGTAGACCAAGAACCAAATCTTGAATCGGTACTCGGAATATAAGCTAAAGCAACAATGCTCTCATTTTCAACGGCTACAAGCACATTGTCTCCGCTATAATAGGAAACTCCGTCTAACTGATTTATTAAGTAGTAATCGGAAATAACTTGGTTAGTAATATCGTGAAAATAAATCCCGCTTTGATTTTTATATGCTTCAAAATTCCAATCAAGTATATTTAGCGTATAGGGCACATATGGGGTTGTTTCAATACTTGATTTTAATTCTTCAAAAAGTTTATCATTCCATTCTTGAAATTGTTCGTCATATTTTGGCTTAAATGTGGATAAACACTGATCTATACCATTTGCAAGTTCTGCAAATTGTTCCATTTCATCATCTGTGCAAGCTGCTTCACTTGCTAAATAACTTGAAACAAAATAGGCGGTTCCATTATCTGTTGTTATTATACCTATTGGGTCAAGCCATTCATATTCCAAAGATATAACAATATAATCGGCATCTTCTAACGGAGATATTTCAATGCTGAACAGAAACGCATTTCCGTTTTCGCTCTTGGACCTCATACTGACTTCTAAACTAAATTCGTCAATTTCATCGTTATATTTTTCTTCGTAAGTATAAGTACCTGTCCAATTATCAGGAACCTCTAATGTAAACCACTCGGTTTCAATCTTGTTATCTTTTACAATTTCCTCAATAGTTTCATCAGAAGATACATCCGACTGTTCTGTTGCGTCTGCAATAGCATTATCATTTTTTGCAGAGGAACAACTCGACATTAGCAAGATAATAGAAAGACACAGCAAACACAAAATTCTCTTATACGCAAAACTCATTATTGCACCCCGTTCTGTGAGACGAATCTGTTTCGATTATTTGCTTTACAACTGCTAAATAGGCTGGTCCTGTTAAAGAATAACATTTAGCTGATCTAAAATATTTTGTTCCACTTGATTTAGAAAAGGCCTTTTGATTGGTCGGAAGATAACCAAAGGGTTCGAGTATAGTCTTAATCATTCTACCAACAGCTTGTTTATTAAAATCATCATTCAATGACATATCCGGATTAGAAATACTGTCATAAAAAGCCTCAAATTCACTAACACACCCCGCCAGAGCCGGCTTTCCAATATCTGCATATTCAATCATTTTTATGGTAATAATGTCTTGGGATAAAAAGTCGAACAGCGCCTTGGCAGTGCTACTTGACGCAAGCCCCGAACAGTTTGGATTTGAATTGATAAAATCTTGAAATAAGCACTTCATAACTAACCTCCAAAAACTATAATTTACAGATATGAAAATCAATCTGTAAACAGAATACACTTAATTGAATGGCTTGTCAAGATGTTTTCAAATATTTTTTAACTTTGTACTTGGGCAGATAAGAGGGTGAAAGCACTCGTTGCTTTCGCCCTCTCTGTATTATGGACAATGGCTGTTGCGATGTTACGAATAAGGGTTGAAAAATGCTGATTTTATGCGGCTAAAACGGCTTGCAATTAACGGAAGAATGTCTTTATATTCTTGCCCTCAAAAATGCCGTTCTACTGCGTAACATTTCAAACTGTCAGCGTGGATATTTAGAGGGTAAAAAGCCTTGATTTATTCGACTTGCAGAGCACGGAAACAGGCGAGGTAATAGGGTTTACCCTCAAAGGCTCAAAATGCCGTTCTAACATTCCACAAGGCATAGAAAAGACGGGAAAGAAGGATTTTCCTTCTTTCCCGTCTTTTGCTGCCGCTTGTTTGTCCGCCGTGAAGGTTGTTTTGGTGTACCGTATCCTTTCCGGCGTTTGTCAAAGCGCGCCGGCCGCGCTTTATGCGTTATTTCCCGAAAAAATGCGGGGAAGTTCTCCAAAAAACCGCTGGATTTCCTCCCGGGCGGCTTCCGGCGAGTCAGAGCCATGAATCAGATTTCGCGTGGTGGAATTTGCGAAATCGCCCCGGATTGTGCCGCCGGCCGCCTGTTCGAATTTGGTGGGACCGATGATGGCGCGCATGCCGGCAACGGCGTTTTCCCCCTGCACAATCAGAGCCAGCACCGGACCGGACGTCATATATTCCACCAGAGACGGAAAAAATGACCGGGTCGTCAGATGGGCGTAGTGCACCCGAAGAAGGGCTTCGTTCAGGGTCATCGTCTTAGCGGCGGCGATGCGGTACCCCTTTTGTTCGATTCGGCGAAGAATTTCGCCGACAAGTCCGCGCTGCAGGGCGTCAGGTTTGAGCATAATATAGGTTTGTTCCATAAAAAATACCTCCATAAGATGGGGTTATGTACCAAAGACGGCGAATATGCCATAACAGACAAGGGGAATGGCGCAGCAAACGCCAAAGGAAACCTTTCCGCTGGTTTTGTTTCGATGCAGGGTAAGGAGCACGGAAAAGGACAGCGTGCCGGCAAGTCCCAGCCACACCAGCAGCCGTGCCGTCGGGTCGAACTGATACAGCTCCTGGCGGGGAGCGCAGATATCCGCCACGACAAGGATGAGAAAATTAAACAGATTGCTTCCTACAATGTTGCCGGTGACGGCGTTAAAATTGCGGGCTTTTGCCAGCACAAAGCAGGAAATCAGTTCCGGCAGAGAGGTGACAACGCCCAGCAGCAGAGCGCCGGCCGCAGTAGCGCCGAAGCCCAGCGCCGCGCCCAGCGTATCGGAGGCATAGGTGAGAAGAATGCTCACCGCAATAAGACAGCCCGCGGAAAAAACGAAACGCACAGCGATCTGCCGCAGGGTGAGGGGGCAGGGAAGGTCGTCGTCTTCCGCGGCGTTTTCATCCTGGGACATCGAACGAAAGCTGATGAGATAAACGGCCAGGATCACAAGAGAATAGACGCTGACAGACAGCACAGACGGAGATTTTTCCAAAAACAGGGGAAACAGCAGCATTGCAAAAATAAGGAGAACAGAGCGAAGAGAAACCAGATGGCTTCCCACCAGTCGTTTTTTTACAACATGCTTCCCATAAAGCAGGAAAACAAGCCCCAGCACCATGCTGTTGAACAGGTTGCTGCCTAAGATGTTGCCCAGAACAAGGGCGGGCTTTTCCACCAGCACAACGGAAGAAATGCTGGTAAACAGCTCCGGCAGAGAGGTGACGGCGGCCAGCAGCACGCCCCCGATAAAGGCGGAGCTGAGGTTGGATTTTTTGTCGATCTGATCCACATAAAACCCTAATTTTGTGGACAGGAAAACGGTGAGCACCACCAGAATGCCGTAAAATACAATTTGATATACCATAGTACAAGACTCCAGAGATCGTTTGAAATACCCGTGGAAAAGAATCGGTTCCGCGGGGCAGAGATACAAAATATTTGGCGTCAGGGGGTATAAAATTTTCCCTGCCAACTGTTCCGCCGGCGCAGCTCTTTGTCAATTTCGTTCATCACCACGAGTTTTTTCAGGCTCCACATCGGACCGATAAGATCCTCTGCCTTGCCGTCGCCGGTGAGGCGCTGGATTACCGTGCGGGGAGACAGCACCTCCAGCTGATTGCATACAATTTGCACATAGTCTTCCCGGGAAAGCAGGGAAAATTCACCGCGTTCATATTCTTCTGCCATTTTTGTGCCCCGTAGCACATGAAGCAGATGGATTTTTACGCTGTGGAGTGGAAGGCGGGCGATGGTGTTTGCCGTGTGCAGCATCATCGCCGGCGTTTCCCCCGGCAGTCCGTTGATGATGTGCACGCACACCGGAATGTTCCGCTGAGAAAGCTTTGCAAAGCCGGCTAAAAAATCAGCGAAGGTGTGGCAGCGGTGGATGCGCTCGCCGGTTTCGTCAAACACGGACTGCAGACCAAGTTCCACCACAAGATCGGTCCGCCGGCTCAATTCCTGCAGCAAATCGGCCGCCTCATCGGAAATGCAGTCCGCCCGGGTTGCGATGGCAAGTCCCACCACGTCCGGCAGGGATAACGCTTCTTCATAGAGCCGCCGCAAAACCGGAACCGGAGCATAGGTGTTGGTAAAGGCCTGGAAGTATGGGATGTAGCGCAGGCTGGCCCACTTTTCCTGCATCCGTTTTGCGACGGCAAAAAACTGTTCCCGGATGGAAAGCCGCGGATCGCCGGCGAAATCGCCGCTGCCCCGGCCGGAGCAGTAAGTACAGCCGCCCACGCCTTTGGTGCCGTCGATGTTCGGACAGGTAAAGCCGGCATCCAGAGAAATTTTTGCCACCTTGCCGCTGTATTTTTGTTTTAAATAACCGGAAAAGGCATAATAACGTTTGTTTTCTTCGTACAATAGCATATTCTTTCAAAAGGACGCCCCCTCTTTGGGAGGGGGCGGGTCGGTCATTTGGAACGGAAGTTATTTTGTGCCAAAAATGCGGTCGCCGGCGTCGCCGAGCCCCGGCACGATGTAGCCATGGTCGTTCAGCTTTTCATCCACGTTGGCGAGGAAAATATCCACATCCGGATGATCCTTTTTCACCACCTCGATGCCTTCCGGCGCACCGATGATGCACATCAGCTTGATGTGGCTTACGCCATGGTTTTTCAGAAACGTGATGGCCGCCGAAGCGGAACCGCCGGTGGCCAGCATCGGATCCAGGACGATGACGTCCCGTTCTGCGATGTCGGACGGAAGCTTGCAGTAATATTCCACCGGATTCAGGGTTTCCGGATCACGGTACAGACCGATGTGCCCGACCTTCGCCGCGGGGATAAGGTTCAGCACGCCGTCCACCATGCCAAGGCCTGCCCGCAGAATGGGAACGATGGCCAGCTTTTTGCCGGAAATCACCTTAACCTTTGCCACGGCCATAGGGGTCTCGATTTCAATTTCCTTGAGGGGCAGATCGCGGGTGGCTTCGTAGCACATCAGGGTGGCGATTTCGCTCACGGCTTCCCGGAATTCCTTCACCCCGGTTGTTTTATCGCGCATAAGAGAAAGCTTATGCTGAATTAAAGGATGGTCCATTACATATACTTTAGCCATTGCAGATACTCTCCTTCACCTGTTTTTCTGTCATTTTATGCGTTTTTTTCCGAAGGCAGCAGTTTGCCGTTCCGCCTGGGGGAGACGGAGGTAAAACGGCGCCAAGGCGTCCGCATCGCCGAAGGGAACGCGGTCTGCCGCCCGGGCGACGCCGTATGCCTGAGGATAACGCAAATGGGGCGGGGCCAGGGACAACCGGTCCGCCACCTTATTTAAATTATTATAACACAGTTTTGCGCCGTCTCCAACTAAAATATATTCTTTTTCAGAATCCAGCAGCTCCTTTTCCAAATCTTCCATGGAAATGGCCCGATCCGGGCAAAGCCGTGTCAGACACTGCCCTTCCCAGCGAAACAGGGCGTTATATACCTGGCCGGCCCGGGCGTCCATCACCGCGCAGATATCCCGCGCCGTGTCCAGGCCGAAGGCCGCAGCTTCCAGGGAGGAAACGCCGGCACAGGGCCGGTCTGCCGCCGCGGCAAGCCCTTTTACCGTGGCGATGCCGATGCGCACGCCGGTAAAGGAGCCGGGACCTGCGGACACGGCAAAGGCGTCGATCTGGGACAGAGAAAGCCCGGTGTTTGCCAGCAGGGCTTCTGCCATCGGCAGCAGGGTGCGGCTGTGGGTAAGGCCTACGTTCTGAAAAGACTGGCCCAGAAGGATTTCACCGTCGGTTACCGCGACGGAGGCGGAAACGCTGGATGATTCAAAACTCAGCAGCCGCATACGCTACACCTTCTCAATGTCGATGCTGCGGGCGGTTTCATGGGGACCGAACTCCAGCGTGACTTTGGTAAAATGCTCCGGCAGGGCCTGGGCAATGTTTTCACACCATTCGACAATTAAAATATCGCCGCGCTTCAAATAGTCCTCCCAGCCGATGTCCAACAGGGCCTCCTCGCTGGTAATGCGGTACATATCAAAATGGCATACCCTGCCCTTGGGGGTGTCATATTCGTTGACAATGGAAAAAGTGGGGCTTGTCACGCTGCCAGTGTAGCCAAAGCCTGCCAAAATGCCCCGGGTCAAGGTGGTTTTTCCCGCGCCCATGCCGCCGTACAGGGCGATGATCTCGCCGGGCTTGGCCCGCAGAGCGAGGGTTCGGCCGATGGCTTCTGTGCCGTCCGGATTTGGTGAGATAAATTTCATACGTCCTCCTTAAAATAAGCCGGTGATGACACCGTTGTCGTCTACGTCAATGGCTTCTGCTGCCGGCCGTTTAGGCAGGCCGGGCATCGTCATAATCGCGCCGGTTTCACAAACCACAAAGCCCGCGCCGGCCGCCAGGCGGACGCTGCGCACCGTGATGGTAAAGTCCCGGGGCCGTCCCAGAAGGGTGGGGTCGTCTGACAGGGAATATTGGGTTTTGGCCATGCACACCGGCAGGCTGCCGCCGCCAAGGGATTCGATGGACTGCAGTTCCCGCATCGCCGCCGGCAGGATGGAAACGTCCTGCGCGCCGTAAATTTCCCGGGAAATCGTTCGGATTTTTTCCACCAGAGGAAGCTCGTCCGGATAAAGCAGGCGGAAAGCTTCTCCGCCCTGTTCCGCTGCGGCCGTCACTTTTTGGGCCAGGTCCACGCCGCCGGCGCCGCCTTTGGAAAACACTTCGGAAAGGGATGCCGGCACGCCGAGGCGCTGGCACAGGTTTTCCACAAAGGACAGTTCCTCTTGCGTATCCGTCGGAAAGGCGTTGATGGCCACGACGACGGGAAGGCCGAATTTTTTCAGGTTTTCAATATGGGCAGCAAGGTTTTCGCTGCCTTTTTCCAGGGCGGCAAGGTTTTCCGCGGACAGCTCTGTTTTTGGCACGCCGCCGTTGTATTTAAGGGCCCGAACGGTGGCGACCAGCACCACGCAGGAGGGAGTGAGCCCGGCCTTGCGGCATTTGATGTCAAAAAATTTTTCTGCCCCCAGATCTGCGCCGAAACCGGCTTCCGTGATGGCGTAATCCCCCAGTTTGAGGGCCAGACGGGTGGCCCGGACAGAATTGCAGCCATGGGCGATGTTGGCAAAGGGGCCGCCATGCATCAGGCAGGGCGTACCCTCCAGCGTCTGCACCAGGTTGGGCTTGAGCACATCTTTGAGCAGCGCCGCCATAGCGCCTTGCGCCTTTAAATCCCCGGCATATACCGGCCGGCCGTCATAGGTGTAGGCGACCAGAATGCCGGCAAGCCGCCGTTTCAGGTCCGCCATGTCGGCGGCGAGGCAAACAATGGCCATAACTTCGCTGGCCACGGAAATCATAAAATGGTCCTCCCGGACCGCGCCGTTTGCCTTGCCGCCCAGACCGATGACAAGGTTCCGGAGCGCCCGGTCGTTCATATCCATCACCCGGGGAAAGACCACCCGTCTGGGATCAATCTGCAGATGGTTGCCCTGCTGGATGTGATTGTCCAGCATAGCGCAAAGCAGGTTGTTTGCCGCGGTGATGCCATGCATATCTCCTGTAAAATGCAGGTTGATGTCCTCCATAGGCACAACCTGAGCATAGCCGCCGCCGGCCGCACCGCCCTTGATGCCGAACACCGGTCCGAGGGACGGTTCCCGCAGGGCGATGACAGCCCGCTTGCCAATCTGCCGCATCGCCTGGCCCAGCCCCACGGTGGTAGTGGTTTTTCCCTCTCCCGCCGGTGTGGGATTGATAGCGGTGACAAGAATCAGCTTGCCGTCTTTTTTGTCGGCCAGACGGTCAAAAACCCCGTCGGACAGCTTTGCCTTGTATTTGCCGTAAAGGATCAGCTCCTCTTCCCGAAGGGATAAGGCGTTCGCCACCTCTGTGATGGGGAGCATCTGGCAGTTTTGCGCGATTTCAATATCGGTGCGCATACAAAATCCTCCTGTAAACATCAAAATATGTACCAGCGGGCTGTTTGCAGGGCGGAAGGAAACCGTTCCCGCCGGCCGGGCGTTGTTTGCCGCCCGCTGCGGCCGCTTTTTCGTTTATTATACCGTATTTTCCGGGAATTTGCATGCCGTTTTGGGGAATAAATTGCAGCAATATAAAAAATTGCCAAAATACCGGGGCAGAAATGGAACAAGGCCTGGAAGATCAATTGTAAAAATTTTGTTTTCTCTTAAATATTTGGGGATTTGATGGTATACTAAAAGGACGGAGCCGGACAGGCTCTGGGGAAAGAACCTGGAAAGGCGGTGCGCTGTGCAGCGGATTTTACATTATTTCAAACATACCGATTTATATTTGCTGTTTCTTTCTGTGGCGGCCTCCGGATACGGACTGGTTCTCATCCACAGCGCCACGGCCTCTTATGCCACGGGACGGTTTGTCAAAGTCCAGGCAGCCTGCCTTGTCATCGGGCTGGTGGGGTTTGTGATCGCGTCTTTGATTGATTTGGAAAAATTTCGGCGGTTCTGGAAATGGATCTTCTTGTTGAATCTGCTGCTGCAATTGTCCCTGTTTGTGTTTGGCGTGGAAGACGGCGGCAACCGCAGCTGGATCCGGTTTGACAGCATAGGCATTCCCATTGGCATTCAGCCGGCAGAAATCGGCAAGCTGCTGTTTATTTTCACCTTTGCCCGGCATCTGACCCGGGTACGGGGGCATATCAACGAGGTAAAAACTCTGCTGGGCCTGGGGCTGCACCTGGGGGTTATGGTAGGGGTGATTCTGGCGTCTTCCTCGGATATGGGCATGGCGCTGGCGTATGTATTTATCTGCGTGTTTATGGTGTTTGCTGCGGGCGTTTCGATAAAATGGGTATTCGGCGCCTTGGGGGCTGTGGTGCTGGCCGTGCCGCTGCTTTGGAATTTCGTGTTGGAAAAATTTCAGAAAAACCGAATTTTGGTGTTATTTGACCCGGAAATTGACCCGGATACCGCGTATCAGACCATACAGAGCAAAATTGCTATCGGCGCCGGCGGGCTGACCGGAGAAGGGTATATGAATGGCCGGCAAGTGCAGTACGGTTCCCTGCCGGCCAAGCATACGGACTTTATTTTTTCCGTGGGTGCGGAGGAGTTTGGCATGGTGGGCGCGGCGGCGATTCTTCTGGTGCTCAGTCTTATTATTCTGCGCCTGCTGTACATCAGCTACAAGGCGGATACGCCCTTTTCCTCTTTGCTGTGCGTGGGCATCTGCGGCATGTTTTTGTACCAAACCTTTGAGAACATCCTGATGTGCGTGGGGCTGTGTCCGGTGATGGGGCTTACCCTGCCGTTTTTCAGCTATGGCGGCACGTCCCTTGTTACCATGTTCCTGGCGGTGGGCATTGCGGCGGGGGTGCGGATGCGGGAAAAACCCAGCTGGCTGAAATAGCCGAAACAGAAAAAAGACTCCGGGAAGTCAAACTTCCCGGAGTCTTTTTGTGCCAAAATGTGTTGAACGGTCCGGCGATAGAAACCGTAGGGACCGGCGGGAACCGGACGGTCTTCCGGCAGCTTGCATACGGCGAAAGGAATGTTCAGAAATTCCAGCTGTAGACAAAGCCTCCCTCGGTCTATCGGCCCCGGCGGCGGGCGCGGTTGGGGCTGTCGTAGCGGCTGCGGTATCGCCGGGATCTGCGGCTATGCCGCCGCCGGGCGCGGTTTATCCCCCGAACAACAAACAGAAGAAGGATAAGGGCGGCCACGCAGGACAAAACCAGCAGAAAATATTTGGAACGGCAGAACGTTTCCAGCTTGTCCGCGTAATACAGTACTTTGGAGAGGGAAACATCCGTAGTCGCCACAAGATCCACGGTGCCGTATACCGTATCTCCCTGGGAAACCGTCAGTGTGCCAATCACGTCGCCTTTTTTTACCGGCGCGTCGATGGATTCCGGGATGTGTTTGGAAAACGTCAGGCTGTCCGGCTGGATATCGTTGGGAACCAAGCCGGAAACCGGGCCGGCAGAAGCCAGAACCACATAATCCTTTTCCGAAGAAAGGCGCACGTCGATTTCCGCGATGTTGTCGCCGGAAGCCACCAAGGTCTGGTAATCAAAGTTGTCAAATCCCCAGTCAAACAGTTTGATGGTTTCGGTGAAACTTTTTGCCGCTTCGCCGTTTTCCCCCGCCTCGCACCCCAGTACAACGGAAATCAGGGAAGAATCCTTTTTTTCCGCGGCGCTGACAAAGCAGTAGCCTGCCGGCGTGGTGTGGCCGGTTTTGATGCCGTTGCAATAGGTATAATAGGTAGGGTCGGACCGGCGCAGAATCAGCTGGTTTGTGGTATAAACCTTTCGCTCCGCCTGCAAATTGGATGCGGGAAGGGTTTTTTGCGCGGTGTTTGCAATGTCGCAGAAAGTTTCGTCTGTCATGGCCTGTTTGGCGATGCGATACAGATCGTAAGCACAGGTATAATGGTTGTCGTCATGCAGCCCGTTGGGATTTGCAAAATGGGTGTTCACACAGCCGAGTTCTTTGGCCCGCTGGTTCATAAGCTCCACAAAGGCCTCTGTGGAGCCGGAGACATACCGGGCCAGGGCGTTGGCCGCTTCGTTGCCCGAGGGCAGCATCAGGCCGTAAAGCAGGGTTTCCACGGTAACCTCTTCTGAAACTTTCAGGCCGGCAGAACTGCTGGCGCTGGTAACGCCTGCGTAGTCGGCCTCCTCCATCGTAACAACGTCGGACAGGCTGCCGCGTTCCAGCACCAGCAGGGCGGTCATAATTTTTGTCGTGCTGGCGGGATACATTTTTTCACGGCTGTTTCGCTCGTACAGAATGGTGTCGCTCTTGGCATCCGCCAAAATTGCGGCACCGGCGTCGGCGCTGATGGGCGCGATGGCGTAAGCCGTGCCGGCAAACAGAAGCATACAGAGGAGAAGCAAGGCAGAAAGTCTTACGGTTAACAGTTTCATAAACATCCTCCCGGGGAACAGAAATCAAGACAGGCTGGGCGGGCTTGGTTAGTCCGTCAGAGAAAAATCCTTTTGGGAAAAGCCGCCGCGGAGAACCGGCTTTTTCGGCGGGACGCGCTTGAACGGATCGTATTGGAACGACCGGCAATGGTACGCGAGATCCACCACGCCGCATTTTTTGCACAGCGCCGTGCGGTCATCCAACTTGGTTCCCCGGGCGCAATAGGCGCAGCGAGGTTCCAGGTTCCGGCGGAACAGTGGTTGGTTTGCCAATGCCATCTCTCCTTTGTCAATGGTATGGCTTCATTATACTATACCCCTTGGGAAAAAACCATAGGTCAAGGAAAAAATTCATATTTTTCTGATAAAAAACGGGAAAATTAGGAAAAACCGCATAATTTATGGAAAATTTTCGAAAAACACAGGAAAAGGGATTCCAGTGTCTCAGGCAAAGAGAAAGGGACGGCATAAAACCGCCAGAACAAAGGCCAGCGCCGCATGCAGCGCCTTTCCACGGAGCATGGGCGCAAGACGCACCGGCGGCAATACGCCCGCAGTTTGGAAAAAGACGGACAGGCCGCCGAAGGAAAGAATGGCTGCGCACAGAGGGAAGGCAAAGGGAAGGGCGGGAGAAAGCAGATACAGCCCATTGGTCATTTCCAAGGCGCCCGTCACCGCAGCAAGTGCCTCCGGCCCGGAAAGAGGCGTGAGGGCGCCGACGCACCGGGACAGCAGGGACAGTACACCGGTTTTTTGCAAAAGCGCCAGCACCACGGCAAAAAATGTGACAAAAGCTGTGATGGAGAGCGCGGAGGAAACGGCGTTTTGAATGCTGCCGGTGATGGCTTTGGCGGCCGGCGGGTCCGCCCGTTCTGCGGTTTGTCCGTGAAACGGGAGCAGCGGTTTTGCCCGGCACAGCACCATCCCGGTCATAAGGGCAGAGAGGATGTGGATGCCATACAGGACGGCGCCAGCCGGCACGCTGCCGAAAATCCCGACGCCGCAGACGGATATGGCAAAGGCGGGGCCTGTGTTGTTGCCGAAGGAAAGCAGACGTTCCGCTTCCGGCCGGGACGCCTGTCCGGTGCGCAAAAGTTCGGACAGGGTGACGGCGCAGACGGGATAGCCGCCGAGGAACCCCAGAAGCAGCGGTGTGGCGAGGGCGGGCCGCAGATGAAAAAGCTTTGTCATAAGAGGAGAAAAAAAGCGGCAGAAACCGTCCAGCCCAAAGGCGGTGCATAGTCCGGAAATGACAAAAAAAGGAAAAAGAGAAGGAATCACGCTGTTCAGGCACAGGTCAATGCCAAGTTTTGCAGCCGCTGCGGCGTCCTTGGAGCACACAGCGGTGAGAAGCAGGAAAAAAACAAGCACGGCTTTGCCGATGGTTCGTTTGGCGGGCATTTCTGTCGGCCACCCCCTTTCCACAATAAAATATATTGACGCGCCGTTCTTTTAATGCGTAAACTACATAATATTTGTTAAAAGGAGTTTTGCTGATGGACAAAGGTGTATCCTTAAACGAAAAAATTAAAGCGGCGGCGGAGAACCGGGTCGCAGAATATCCCAGGACAGAGGTTTTCGGAAATTCCATGGTGCGCATCGAAGGGCACTGCGGCCTTGCCGCATACGGCAGGGAGGAAATGAAAATCAACTGCGGGAAAATTTTTATCAAAGTCACCGGGACGGATCTGGAACTGCGGGCGATGAATCCGGAGGAACTGGCGATTTCGGGACGGATTGTGACGGTAGAATATGTGAACTGAGCGGAGGACAGACATGATTTCGGAGTTTGTAAAGTTTTTGCGGGGCAATGTGCGGATTTGTATCCGGGGACCGTATTTGGAACGGTTTTTAAACATTTGTGCCGCGAACATGGTGGAACTTTCCGACATCCGGCGAACGGAGGTGGATGCATTGTGGGCCACGGTTCCGGCGGGACAGCTGCGGCAGGCCAGGGCCGCCGCGGAAAAGGCGCGGTGCGCACTGGAAGTGAAGCGCCGGCGCGGCGTGCCGTTTGTCCTGCGCCGCGGGGCAAAGCGGTATGGGCTGATACTGGGGGCCGCTGTGTTTTTTCTGACTGTCTATGCCGCGTCCGCGTATGTATGGTATATTGACATTGACGCACCGCCGGAGATTTCCCGCCGGGAGATTCGGCTGAATCTTGCGGAATTGGGCGTATACGAGGGGGCCAAGATACGGGATATTCATCCCAAGGATGTGCAGCTGCAAATGATGATGAAAATGGAAGATGTGGCGTTTTTTTCCGTGAACCTGTCCGGGAACCGGGCAGATGTGCAGGTGATTGCCCGGCGGGAAACGCCGCGGATGGAACAGGAGGAACTGGTTACCGACATCATTTCGGACAAAACCGGCGTAATTACCAAAATGGATGTGAAGGGAGGTACCGGTTTAAAAAAAGTAGGGGAAACCGTGGAACGGGGAGAGAAGCTGGTGGACGCGCTGGTGTATCCGCTGAACGAAGAGGTGCCGCCGTTTCTCACCCATTCTATGGCGGATATTGAGGCCCGCACATGGTACCGGTTTAAGCGGGTACGGCCGCTAAACGGCTGGACCAAGGCGTATACCGGAGAGACAAAGCAGCGCTATGCTCTGCTTTGGGGCAAAAAAAGAATAAATTTGTTCCCAGGCAGTAGAATTGAAACCGGCTGTTGTGATAAAATAGAAGAAAAAATACAGTTTACTGTTTTCGGTGAAACCTTCACGCCATTTTCTCTGGTAAAGCAGACCTATACCTATTATGAATTGGTTCCAAGCCGGCAGGAGGCGGCCGACATGGAGGAGGGAATCCGCCGGGGCGCGGCCGCACATCTGCAGGGACGCATCCAGGGGACCATCACACAATTGACCGGCAGCGTGCAGGAGGAAGGAGAAAACGCCGCGGCATATTACCGCGCGGAATGCCTGGAGCGCATCGGCGTGCAGGTTTTGGACGGAGACAGAGAACCTGCAAAGGAGGAAACGGCAGAATAAATGACGGAAAAGGATATCAGGGTGGAAAGCATCGCGCTGATTATCAATGTGTTCGGCGCGTTTGATGAAAACATAAAGATTTTGGAAAAAGAACTTTCCGTTTCCGTAGTCAGCCGGGAAGACCAGCTCAAAATTACGGGAGAGGAAGCGCAGGTGGATATGGCGGAACGGGCGCTTCGCACCCTGTTTCAGCTCAGTCTCCGGGGAGAGCAGATTGGCACCCAGACGGTGACCTATGTCCTGTCCCTGGTGCGGGACGGCAAGGAACAGGAAGCGGCTTCCATCGGAAAGGATGTGCTCTGCATTACCGCCAAGGGAAAGCCCATTAAGGCCAAAACCGTGGGCCAGCGGCAGTATGCGGAGGCCATTCGGGAAAATACGGTTACCCTGGGCGTGGGTCCTGCCGGCACCGGCAAAACGTATCTTGCCGTAGCGGCGGCGGTGACGGCGTTCCGGGAGAAAGCCGTGAACCGCATCATCCTGACCCGTCCGGCGGTGGAAGCGGGGGAAAAGCTGGGCTTTCTGCCCGGCGACCTGCAAAGCAAAGTGGATCCTTACCTGCGTCCGCTGTATGACGGCTTGTTTGACATGCTGGGGGCGGACAGTTATGCTCGCTATCTGGAACGGGGCAGCATTGAGGTGGCGCCACTTGCCTATATGCGGGGCAGAACTTTGGACGACAGCTTTATTATTTTGGACGAAGCCCAAAATACAACTCCGGAACAGATGAAAATGTTTTTGACCCGCATCGGCTTTCATTCCAAGGCTGTGGTCACCGGCGACATCACCCAGATTGACCTGCCGGACGGCAAAAGCAGCGGGCTGAAAGAGGCCCTGCGGGTGCTGCGGGATGTGGAAGGGATTGCCCAGTGTTTCCTGACGGACCGGGATGTGGTGCGCCATGAGTTGGTGCAGCGCATTGTCAAGGCGTATGACCGGTATGAACAAAGCAAATTACGAAAGAAGCCGAGAAAATAATGCATACGATAAACATTGCGGCCACCACGCCGCTGGAACAGCAGAAGGGCATTGCGGCGCAGATGCGCCGGTGCGCCGTCGCCGCCATCGAACGGGTGGGCGCCGCCCCGGACTGCTTTGTGGATATTACAATTACTGATAGCAATGAAATTAAAGAAATCAACAAAGAGTATAGGAACAAAGAGCAGATAACGGACGTACTGTCCTTTCCCATGTTTGCGTTTTATAACGGCGCGCCCCAGGAACCGTTGGAGCGGGATCCGGAAACCGGGCTTTTAAACCTGGGGGATATGGTTCTGTGCTACCAGCGCGCGGCGGAGCAGGCAGCGGAATACGGCCACAGCGTGGACCGGGAATGCGGTTTCCTGACGGTGCATTCCGTGCTGCATCTGTTGGGGTATGACCATGAGCGGGGCGAGGCGGACAGGCTTCGAATGCGGGCGCTGGAGGAAGAGATTTTAGGCGGCCTTGGGCTTGTGCGGGACTAACGCGCCGGCGGGTTGCAGACAAACAGCATGGGCCGCCGAACGAGGGCGGGCATGCAAGGGTTGAGGTGACATATGAGGGAAATTCAAAAGCTTTCCCATAGTTTTCGGTGGGCGGCGAGAGGCATTGGCCTTTGCGTGCGGTACGAGCGGAACTTCCGCATCCACACCGCGGCGGCGGCGTATGTGCTGGTCTTTGCCTTGGCGGCAGGCTTTTCCGCCGAGCGCATCGGCGTGCTCATGCTGTGTTTTGGCCTGATGCTGGGGGCGGAAATGGTGAATACCGCGATAGAAATCCTTTGCGACAAGCAGGCCCATGGCTATGACAACACGGTGCGGGACGCCAAGGATATTGCGGCGGGGGCGGTGTTTGTGTGCGCTATGGCCTGCGTGGTAGTGGGAATTGTGTATTTTTTCAATCCCGCAACAATCCGGGCATGCTGGATGTTTTTTACGGGACATATTCCGGCTATGGTAATTTTGCTGGCGTCCATACCCTGCGCTGTCGTCTATATTTTTAAAATTGGGAGAAAGCCATGAACATACAGAAAAACGTAATTGTTTCGATGGTGGGCAAAGCTAACGTAGGCAAGTCCACTCTGACCAACCGTCTGGTGGGGAAAAAGGTGGCGATTGTATCGCCCAAACCCCAGACCACCCGGACAAGGATCACCGGCGTTGCCAACAGGGATGGCTGCCAGTTTGTATTTATGGACACGCCGGGGTATCACAAGCCGCGTTCCCGGCTGGGAGATTTTATGGTGAAGGTGACGACGGATACCGTGGCGGAAGTGGACTGCGCCGCTCTGGTGGTGGAACCGGACCCAACAGTGCATCCGGCGGAAGAGGCTCTGCTGGATGCTATCCGGCGGGGAAAGGTCCCTGCCGTGCTGGTCATCAATAAAATAGATACGGTGCGGCGGGAACAGCTTTTGCCGGTGATTGCTGCCTATTCTGCACGGCACTCATTTGCGGCGGTGGTGCCGGTTTCCGGAAAAACCGGTGAAAATCTGGAGATACTGCTGGAGGAACTGGAAAAATTTGCCCTGGAGGGACCGCAGCTTTTTCCGGACGATATGGTATCCGACCAGCCGGAGCGGCAGATGGTGGCGGAAATTATCCGGGAAAAGCTGCTTACACTGCTGGACCGGGAGGTGCCCCATGGCATCGCGGTGGAACTGATAAAAATGGAGCGGGAGGCAAACGGCGTGGTATCCGTTTCCGCCACGATCTACTGCGAAAAGAAAAGCCACAAGGGCATTATCATCGGCGGCGGCGGCGCCATGCTGAAAAGAACCGGACAGCTGGCCCGGGCGGATATAGAGGCCCTTGTAGGCGGGAAGGTTTATCTGGAATTGTGGGTTAAGGTAAAGGAAGGCTGGCGCAACAACACCTATCAGATGCGCAATTTTGGTTATGACGGGGACAATGCATAAACAGCCGGCGCGGCCTCATCCGGCAAAGACCGGAAGGAACCGCCCCGCGCCATAGGTTCCGGGGCTGACTTCCGGCGGCTTTTTTGCGGCCGCTTCGGGAAGAAAAGCCCGGGATCCGGCGGCCGGAAAAATCGCAGAACACCAATATTTCCCATGAAAAAACGGAAACAAAGAGACGGAAAATAACGAAAAAAGGATAATTTTACAGAAAAATCCACCAAAAAGCGGGAAAAGCTTTCCAACATAAAACTTCTTTCTCCAAGGAAGACTATGTGGAAAAGGAGGCGTTTTGGGTGGAAGACAGAATTTGGAATTTATTTTTGGAAACCGGTATGCCGGAGGCGTATCTCGCCTACAAAATGTATCGGAAAACCAAGCGGGACGAGAAAGGGGATCGGCAAAACGAAGGGATTGGTCATTCGGGAGACGGGATTTGGCGAGTGGGATAAATATATCACCGTGTTATCGGAGGATGGAATTTGCAGTGTGCTGTGCAAAGGGGTGCGTTCGAAAAACAGCAAAAACGCCCCGGCAACGCGGCTGTTTTGCTACAGCGAGTTTACCGTCCATGAAAGCCGCGGAAAGTTTACCCTGAAGGAAGCCGCCGTGCGGACGCCCTTTTGGGGCGTGACGGAGGATATGGCCCGGTATGCGCTGTTTTGCTATTTTTCCCAGCTTGCCGAACGGGCGGTCTTTGGAGACCGGGATCAGGCGAAGCCGGTTTTGGAACTGTTTCTTCGGGCCTTATACAGCGTGACGGAAAAGCAGCGCAGCCTGACATTGGTCAAAAGCGTGTTTGAACTGCGGTTGGCGGCAGGAAGCGGATTTTTGCCGGACCTTGCGGGCTGTCCTCATGTGGGGGCGGAAGGCCCGGTCTGTTTTTCCATTGCCGATGGGACGGCGGTGTGCCCCGCCTGCGCCCCGGCGGGATACATAACGATCAGCCGGGGGGTTTTTGACGCGCTCCGGTTTATTTGCTCCGCGGAGACCAGGCGGGTGTTTTCCTTTTCCCTGCCGCCGGCGGGGGAGGCGGCCCTGGGGGACCTTGCGGAGCGCTATCTTCTCTATCACTGGGGAGAAAAGCCGAAAACCCTGGAATTTTATAAATCTTTAGCAACAACGGAGTTTACGAAGATATGAAAAGACAACGAGCCTACCATGTGCTGGAACTGGACACCGTTTTGGACATGTTGAAAGCCCACGCTGTCAGCAGCGGGGCAAAAGCGCGGATTGACCGTCTCGTTCCCTCCCGGGATGTGGACGAAATCCGGCAGTGGCAGCGGCAGACGACGGACGCCAAGCAAATGATGGTGCTCCATGGCGCGCCGTCCTTCGGCGGCATACGGGATCTTTCCTCCCATCTGCGGCGGCTGTCTGCCGGCGGGGTGCTGAATGCCCAGGAGCTGCTGGACATCGCGGCCCTGCTGCGCTGTGCGGAGGACGTGAAAAAGTACAGCGCGGAAGAAGAAACAAACAGCCTGACGGACCTGTTTTCCAGAATACAAACCAACCGCTCTCTGGCGGAACGCATTGGCACGTCCATCCTCAGCGCGGAGGAAATTGCCGACGGCGCGTCCCCGGAACTGTACCAGATTCGGCGGCAGATGCGGCAGCAAAACGGAAAAATCCGGGATATTTTAAGCAAGATGGTAGCGGCTGGCGGCAGCTATTTGCAGGAAGCCATTATCACCCAGCGAAACGGCCGGTTCGTTATTCCGGTGAAGGCGGAGCACAAGGGAGATGTGGCCGGCATGGTGCACGATGTGTCCTCCAGCGGCGCTACCCTGTTCATTGAACCGGCCCGGGTGGTAGAAGCAAACAATGCCCTCAAAGAGCTGTCGTTTGCAGAACAGGCGGAGATGGAACGGATCCTGGCCGATCTGTCCAACAGCGCCGCGGCCTTTGCCGGCGGCCTGTCCGAGGATATGGCGGTGCTTTCTCTGCTGGACTTTGTGTTTGCCAAGGCGAAGTTTTCCTTTGCGCTGAATGGGGCGGAGCCAACCATGCGGGAGGGCTATTTTGTCCGGCTGGTTCGGGCCAGACATCCTCTCATTGACAGCCGGTCTGTGGTGCCGGTGGATATTGCCCTGGGCCAGGGGTACGATACCCTGGTGATTACCGGGCCAAACACCGGCGGAAAAACCGTCAGTCTGAAGATATTGGGTCTTTTGACGCTGATGGCGGCCTGCGGCCTGCATATTCCCGCCAGCGAGGAGAGCGAAGTGGGGGTATTTGAACATATTTATGCGGACATTGGGGACGAACAAAGCATTGAGCAGTCCCTTTCCACTTTTTCCGCCCATATGAAAAACATTGTGTCCATTGTGCAGGTGTGCAGGCAGGGAGATATGGTGCTGTTTGATGAGCTGGGGGCGGGTACGGATCCCACAGAGGGGGCGGCGCTCGCGGTATCCATCATTGAATACACCCGGCAGATGGCGGCACTTGTGGCCGCTACCACCCACTATGCGGAATTGAAGGCCTATGCCCTTACTACCGACGGGGTGGAGAATGCATCCTGTGAGTTTGACGTGCGAACCCTGCAGCCGACGTACCGGCTGATTACCGGCGTGCCGGGAAAATCCAATGCGTTTGCCATCGGCGCCCGGCTGGGCCTGCCGGATGCCATTATCCAGCGGGCAAAGCAGCAGATGTCCGAAGAAAGCATCGGCTTTGAATCCATGCTTGCTACGCTGGAACGGGAGCGGCTGGAGCTGGAACGATACAAGGCGGAAGCGGATAAGATGCGTCGGGAGGCCCAGTCGGAACGGGACCGGGCGGAAAACCTGAAGGACAAAACCGAACGTGAGAACGACCAGCGGATCCAGCGGGCAAAAGAAAAGGCCGAAGCGATTTTAAAAGATGCCCGGATGACAGCGGAAACTGTCTTTCTGGAACTGGACGACGTGAAAAAAAAGGCGGCCAGACAGGCAGCGGAGCAAAACCTTGCGGCGGCAAAGGCCGCGCTGCGGGGTGCGCTGAACGAGGCGGAGGCCAAAGTTCGAAAAAGCAGCGGCAAAAAAACAGTCAGCCCGTCGGAAATACAGGCCTTTGCGGCAGGAGACGATGTGGAGCTGCTTAACATGGGGGTAGACGCTGTGGTGCTTGCCCCGGCGGACAAAGATGGAAAGGTGCTGGTGCAGGCCGGCATTTTGAAAATGTCCGTGCGGGAGAACGAAATCCGCCGAAAGCAGGCGCCTCCCAAGCCAAAGGGCAAAGTATACCGTTCGGCGCCGGGCGGGGTTTCCGATCTCCTCCGCACCTCTGCCAAAAGCGAAGTGGATGTCCGGGGCCTGTGTGCCGAGGACGCGATTTTAGAGGTGGACCAGTTCATTTCCCAGGCGCTGATGGCGGGGCTGAACACCGCAACGATCATCCATGGCAAGGGCACCGGTGTCCTGCGGGCGGCGATTCAGCAGCACTTGAAACGAAATAAACGGATAAAGTCCGTTCGAAACGGACAGTTCGGCGAAGGGGAAATGGGTGTTACGGTAATTGAGTTTCGGTAGATTTTTTCCGAGCTTTCTGCCAAACTGTGAAAAAGTCTTTTTATTTCAAATTTTTCCTTTGATATTAAGGCTTTTTCACAAGAAAAGGGCGGATTTGCAGGATAAAATTAAGGACTTTGACAGATTGACTTTTTCGTAAAAAAACGATATCCTTATAGTACTATAATGATTTGGGGTTATTTGTTTACGGTAGGAGAGATAGTTATGTATTCTAGAGAAGTACAAGTTACAAACCAGGTGGGTTTGTATGCGAGACCGGCCACGTTCTTCATTCAAAAGGCAAATGAATTCAAAAGCACTGTTCTGGTGGAAAAAGAAGAACGCAAAGTAAACGCCAAGAGCCTGTTGGGCATTTTGTCTTTGGGCATTACAAAAGGAACTACCATCACGCTGACCGCGGACGGTCCGGACGAAGAAGAAGCGGTGGAAGCGCTGGTCGAACTGATCAATTCCAATTTTAGTGATTAAGAACAAGTAAATTTGTGGAATAAAGCACCGCTGCTGCGGTGCTTTATTTAAATTTGGAAGGATCTGGAAAGGAGGAAAAAGATGACGGAACTGAAGGAAAAAGTTTTGGCGCTGCCCTATAAACCGGGGGTATATATGATGCGGGACAAGGCCGGCGAAGTAATTTATGTGGGCAAGGCCAAAGCGCTCAAAAACCGGGTTTCCCAGTATTTCCAGAGCGAGGCAAGGCATACGCCCAAAACCGCCGCAATGGTTTCCCACATCGCCTCCTTTGACATCATTGTTACCGAGACAGAATTTGAGGCCCTGGTGCTGGAAAACGCCATGATCAAAAAATACCGGCCGAAATATAACATTCTGCTGAAGGATGACAAGGGATATCCTTATATCAAAGCGGACATCAAAAAAGAATTTCCGGAATTTTCCGTGGTATCCAAGCCGGGAAAAGACGGGAATTTGTATTTTGGCCCGTATTCCGGCAGAATTTCTGCCAAGCGGGCGATTGATACCATCAACGAAAATCTGAAGCTGCGCACCTGCCGCCGGGTGCTGCCCCGGGACGCCGGGAAGGAGCGGCCGTGTCTGAACGCCCATCTGCATCGGTGCATCGCTCCCTGCACGGGAGACATTTCCAGCGGGGAATACCGGAAGCTGTTTTTTCAGGGCGTCAGTTTGCTGAAAGGAAACTATAAGGCAGTGGCGGAAAAAATAGAGGAAGAAATGCGGCGGGCCGCGGAAGAAATGCGGTTTGAGCGGGCCGCGGAACTGCGGGATCGGCTGCGGGCGGTGAACGGCCTGGGGCTGAAACAAAAGGTCGTGTCCGGCAGCGGCTTTGACTGCGACGCGCTGGGAGTCGCCTTTGGCGCCCGGGAAAGCTGTGTGGTGATTCTGCACTTTGTGGATGGCAGCCTGTCGGATAAGGAATACGTTTTTTTGGAAAAAATGTCTCCAAGGGAGCAAAGTGAACTGCTGGAGCAGTTTATCCGGCAGTATTATGAACGGCGGGGCGGCGCGCCCGGGACCGTACTGATTCCGGAGACCTTTGAAGGGATGGAGGACATGGAGGCGTTCCTGTTTTCCATTTCCCAAAAAAAGACTGAACTTCGGGTTCCCAGGCGGGGGGATATGGTCCGGCGGCTGGACCTTGCGGCCCAAAACGCATCGGAGGAACTGCTGCGCCGGGAAACGGTCAAGCAAAAGGGAATGAAAAGCGTGCAGTTGTTTGCAGAGGCTTGCGGACTGCCGGATGTGCCGGAATTGTTTGAGGCCTATGACATATCGAACCTTGCCGGCAGCATGACGGTGGGGGCAATGGCGGTGTTTGACAAGGGAAAACCGCTGAAAAAACGGTATCGCAAGTTTAAAATCCAAAGCATTTCCGGGCAGGACGATTATCGGGCGATTCAGGAGGTGCTGTCCCGCCGCCTGCGCCACTATGCGGACGGGGATGAGGGCTTTTCTCCCTTGCCGTCGGTATTTCTCATTGACGGCGGGGCGGGACAGGTGTCCGCCGCGCTGGAAGTGGTGCGGGAATATGGCCTTGCCATCCCGGTGATAGGCATGGCAAAGGACAGCCGCCACCGGACGGATCGTCTGGTGCTGGCAGATGGCAGGGAAATCGGCCTGTCTGCCCGTCCGGCGCTGTTTTCCTTTGTAGGGCGGATGCAGGAAGAGGTACATCGGTTTGCCATCGAATTTCACCGGGCGCAGCGCCGGCAGTCTGTGGGTTCGGTGCTGGACCGCATCCAGGGGGTTGGCCCCAAGCGGCGCAACGCTCTGCTGCGGAAATTTCACAGCCTGGAGGCGATCAAGGCGGCGGACCTTGCCCAGCTGCAGGAAGTCGTGCCGGAATCCACGGCAAAGCACATTATAGACTATTGGAAGCAAGAGGAACTTTAAATGCGAATTATCAGCGGACAGGCCCGGGGGAAAAAGCTGGAGAGCGTACCGGGGATGGATACCCGCCCTACCACGGACCGGGTGAAGGAATCAATTTTTAATATATTGCAGACATTTCCCCGGAGCAAGCGGGTGCTGGATCTGTTTGCGGGCACCGGGCAGATGGGGGTGGAGGCGTTGAGCCGGGGCGCCGCGTCCGCGGTGTTTGTGGACCGGGAAGAAGCGGCCGTCCGAGTGATTCGCCGCAACCTTGCCGGCACGCCGTTTGAACACCGGGCAGCGGTCGTGAAAGGAGATTTTCTAGAATTTTTGGGAAAACAGGAAAAAAATTCCTTTGATCTGATATTTCTGGACCCGCCTTATGGAGGAAATTTATTGAATCAGGCGTTAAAAACTGTCGAAAAGTTTGACATCCTGTCATCAGATGGTATAATAATGTGTGAGTATGCATTGCATGATGCAGTTGCCTGCCCTGCGTCGTATCAGCTGCACCGGGAATACCGGTACGGCAAGATCCGGGTGGCGCTCATCAGAAACGAGGCATTATGAGAATTGGTATTTATCCCGGCAGCTTTGATCCCGCCACGCTGGGGCATTTGGACATTATCGAACGGGCGGCACAGTTGTTTGACAAGCTGATTGTTGTGGTTATGGTGAATAATTCCAAAACATCCCTGTTTTCCAACGGGGAAAAGGTGGATTTTCTGCGGCGTATGACGGAGCACCTGCCTAACGTGGAGGTGGATTTCTTCGGCGGTCTGTTGGCAGAATATGCCGGCCGGAAAAAGGCGACGGCCATTGTAAAAGGGCTGCGGGCGGTGTCGGATTTTGAATATGAATTTCAGATGGCGCTTGTAAACCGCAAACTGAACCCGGAAGTGGATACGGTTTTTTTGATGACAAGCGTGGGATATATGTATCTTAGTTCCAGCATTGTGCGGGATGTTGCGAGCCATGGCGGCAACATTTCCGGCCTTGTCAGTGAAAAAATATTGGACGATGTAATCAGGAAATTAAATCGGGAGGTTTAACATATGACAGCAGCACTGGAAGAAATGATAGATGAATTGTTTTCTATGATTCAGGACGCGAAGTCGGTGCCTTTGAGCAGTGACAAATGCATCATAGAACGGGAACGGGCCTTGGATGTGTTGGAAGAACTGCGGGCAAGCCTGCCTTCGGACCTGAAGATGGCCAAGGATATTGTGGAAAAGCGGAACGATGTAATTGCCGCCGGCAAGCGGGAGGCAGAAACCCTCAAGGCACAGGCGGACGAATATGTGAAAAAAGTGGTAAACCAACAAAACGTTGTGCAGGAAGCCAATCGCCGTGCTGCAGAGCTGGTAGGCAATGCGGAGATTCAGTCCAGAGAGCTGCGTCGGGTTGCCAACGAATATTGTGAGGATACCCTCAAGCGCGCGGAAGAAACGGTTATGCTGGCGCTGGATGAAATTAAAAACGCCCATAAAAAGTTTCGGACCCTTGCGGCTAACCATACCGCGAAGGAATAACAGAAACAAAAACCGCCCGGCAGCCGTTTTGGCGCCTGGCGGTTTTTTGCTGCCGGATAAAAACCGGTTCTTCTGTGGCAGGATAAAAGGAGCAAGGTTCAAAACAGAGGGGAGTTAGAGGATGACAGGCATCAGACAAAATGCGCCCGGCGTCCTGGCATGCCTTGCAATCGCTGTGCCGGCGTGGTTTTTGGGAAAGTTATTTCCCGTCGTTGGCGGCGCGGTGATTGCCATTCTTGCGGGTATAGCAGTGACCATGGTTTGGAAGCACAAAGGCGCGCTGGAACAGGGGATTGGCTTTCCTTCGAAAAAGGTGCTGCAGTGGGCGGTTGTCCTGTTGGGGTTTGGTCTGGATTTAACGGTGATTTTGCAGACCGGCAGGCAGTCTCTTCCGATTATTGTATGTACCATTGGGACATCTCTGGCGCTGTCCTGCGCGCTGCACAGGGCGATATGGGGCATCGGTGATCACCACCGTGGCGGTGGGCGCTGGGGTGCCCGCCGCATGGCTTTATCCCAGCAAGGAACTCAGCAAGTTTTTGATCGTCCTTGCAATGGCCGCCATTGGACTGAACAGCAATTTGATCAAACTCATCAAAACCGGCGGAAAACCTCTTGTTTTAGGGGCGTGCTGCTGAGCAGGCATCACAGGTGTGAGCCTCGCTATGCAGCGCTTGCTGCAAGTTGCGGTAACAACAAAACCGGACAGGCTCGGCCTGTCCGGTTTTGTATTGCGGTATGGTTAAGAGAACAGGGCGCGCAGGCCATGCACCTGGATTTCCTTTCGGTAATACTCCAGTTCGTCAGCAATGATTTCGTCGATGACCCGCATGCCAAGTACCTCCACCGGGGCCTTGTCATCGGTAAGAATCCGGCGGCCAAGCGCCGGTGTTTCCATGACATCCGCTACCGTCTGCATCATCTGTGCCAGATTTTCTTCCCTCAAGCCGGGCAGAGCCTCCGTCAGACGGGCCGGCAGGTCGGTTTCTTTGGCAGCGGCAAACAGCTCTGTATTGGTGCCGCCCCGTACCGGCGCGGTGACGACAGAGGGAAATACGGAGCCGATGGTATCCGTCAGATAATCGTTAATGGCGCCCTCCCGGTCGGAGCGCATATTCATATTGACCACCATAATGCCGTCCTCGGCAAGATGGTTCCGCACTTCTGTAAAAAATTCCACAGAAGACATCTGAAACGGAATGGTGATGTCCTGATAAGCATCCACCATAATCACGTCGTAGCGTCCGGCACCGGTAAGAAAGGTGCGGCCGTCCGCCACATGCACGGTCACGCTGTCTGGCAGGTCAAAATAGGTCTTGGCAAGATCGGCGATTTTTTGGTCGATTTCCACCCCCTCTACGGTGGCGCCAGGGAAATATTCCCGGCACAGCGTGGCGAAGGTACCGGTGCCAAGACCTAAAATCAGGACACTGCCGTCTTCTTTTTCATGCAGGCCGGCCATAACCGGCGCAGCCAGAGCATAATCGTAGTACATACCGGTAAGGCTGCCCTGTTTCATTTTAATGGATTGAACACCTGCCAATACATTGGTGGACAGGATCACGCTGGTGTCCGTTTCCCGGACCTGCAGATAATTATAGATGCTTTCATCCTCATAAACAAGGTTTTTTTCCCAAAAGGCGAAGCTGTATTGCACCGTGGAAACGCTGCATGCCACAATGAGCACAATGGAGACCAGACAGCGGCGCAGGCCTGTCCGCACCGAGAGAAAATACAGCGTGGAAAGAAGTGCCAGGATCCCCGCAAACAGGATAAAGGTAGCGGCGGTGCCGATGGCGGGAATGGTGACAAAGGTGGGAAGAAAGGTACCGATGATGCTGCCGATGGTGTTCAGCGCGTTCAGGCGGCCCACCGTCCGGCCGCTCTCCGAGAGGCTTTCCATGGTGAAGCGGGTGAGGGACGGGGTAACAGTGGAAAGCATCACAAGGGGAAACACAAAAATCACAAAACAGCAAAGAAACGAAGCCCAGAGCAGAAAGTTGTGGCTTGTCACCGCGCCCACGGCAATGGACACAAGGGCGATAACATATTTTCCCAGAAAGGGGATGGCCGCGATCCAGACCGCGGCAAACAGCAGCCGCCGGTAGAGGCGGGAGGGATCGGGATTTCGGTCCACGATGCGCCCGCCCCAGATGTTGCCCAGAGCCATAGCGATCATAATGGTTCCGATGATGACGGTCCAGACAATCTGCGAAGAACTGAAATAGGGCGCGAGCAGCCGGGAAGCACCCAGTTCAATGGCCATAACCGACATGCCGGAAAAAAATTCAGTGGCATAAAGGAAATATTTGTTGTTTAAAAGATGGGGCATGGGGAGGTCCTCCTGCAAAAGGGTTTTGGCGCGGCGGCCAGGAAACATCCCGCCGCCGGCTGGTCTTATTATAGCATAAGAAAACGGAGTTTTTGAAAGAACATGGGATAAAATTTGCAGGGCGCCGGCATCCGGGAAAACGAACCGGAAAGACCATACGTTTTTGTATGCTTTATTTGTATGAGGCAGAACAACAATTTTTAGAAAAACAAACAAAAAAGCGGAAACTTTTTTGAAAGTTCCGCATAAGAATCGACTTTGAAAATCAAAAAAACATTGCAGGCAGAACAAGCCGGCTTACTTGCTTGTTTTAAAATCATACGCTTGAAAAAGGAAATAGGAGAATCCTTTTTCAAATGTACGTTTT
This sequence comes from uncultured Eubacteriales bacterium, assembly GCA_934395135.1. Taxonomy (GTDB): domain Bacteria; phylum Bacillota; class Clostridia; order Oscillospirales; family Butyricicoccaceae; genus CAKRRK01. The sequence continues at coordinate 35,049 of CAKRRK010000006.1, forward strand.
TTCTGCCTGCAATCACAAACGGAGGTCAAAATGACAATGAAGAGACATTGCATTTTGTGGTTGTCTGCGATATAATTATATCGCAGACAACAGAAATATACTATAACAATAACACATGAGAATATAAAAATATCGCATAGTTTTCGGGGGTGATGCGTTGAAACCGGAACAAACGGCTGGAAATGAATATGTACGGGTGAAGGAAATCATTCGGGATAAGGATTTTATGGAGCTTTCCGCCCACGGAACCGAAGAATTTCCAATACAATTTTGTACTGGAATTTACAATGACTTTGAACAGGGGCACATTGACTGGCACTGGCACAAAGAGTTTGAAATTGCGGTGGTCACCCAGGGCGGCGCCCGGTATTATGTGGAGGATGTCTGCCACAGTCTTCGGGCGGGGGATGGGATCATCATCAATTCCAACAGTCTGCATATGTCGGAGTCATTTGCCAAAACCCTGGAAACCTCGATGCTGACCATTGTGATGGACGCGGAATTTATTGCGCCGGTCAAAAGCGTGATCTATCAAAAGTGCATACAGAAGATTATGGGCGATCCATGGCTCAAATGTGTTCCTCTGAAGCAGGACGTTCCATGGCAGCGGGATATCATACAAATCGTTCTGCGCACTTATGACGAATACCGGGAGGGGGCAGAAGGGGCAGAACTGCGCATCCACTGTCTGATGTGCGAAATATGGCAGCACCTTCTGCGGCATACGGAGGAATTGGAGCGAAGCAATTTTACCCGAGCGGCCCGCACCACCCAGATCCGGCTGCGGCAGATGCTTACCTACATCCAGAAACACTATAGTGAGAAAATCGCCCTGGAACAAATTGCCGCTGCCGCCAACATCAGCAAAAGCGAGTGCCTGAACTGCTTTCAAAAGGGACTGGGGATTTCTCCCGTCAACTATGCAGTGAATTATCGGCTGGAGCAGGCCATCCATCTGCTCATTACCACCGATAAGCCAATTCTGGAGATTGCAAATCTCTGCGGCTTTGAAAGCGCCAGTTACTTTGGAAAGGCCTTTCGGGGAAAAACCGGGCTGTCGCCCAAAGAATATCGCCGGCAGTTCTGCGCCGGGGATTACAGCGCATAAGGAATTTTATTCCAAAGGTTCTGCCGGAGTATGGAGAAGAAATTCATTTTTGTGGTATTCCAGCAGCCCTTCCCGCTGCATCTGGCTGAGGACGGCGCACATGGCGCTGCGCTCTACCGCCAGATAATCCGCCAGCCCCTGCCGGTCAAAGGGAATGACAAAGCGGTGACTTTGCTGGCGGCGGGCCTGTCCGGACAGGTAAGACAGGAGTTTGTCCCGGGTAGAGCGACAGGTGAGATGCTCCATTTTTTCGCTCAGGACGGAAGCGCGCTCTGCAACGGTATCCAGAAGATTGCGAACCAGCCGCAGATGGAACGGACAGGCGGCTGTACAGACGGTGAGCAGCCGCTGTACGGCAAGAAACATAATGTTGCAGTCCGAAGCAGCCCGTACCCGAAAGGGCAGGGGCTTTTTGGTGCAGGCATACACCTCGCCGAACACCATACCGGTTTCCGCGGTGACTACAATGCTGCGATTGCCCCAGAAATCCTCCTTTTCCAGGGAAATATGGCCGGAAAGCACCAGGCCCAGCTGGTCCGTGCCGGCGCCCGCCGGAAAGACGGTGGAATTTTTGGGAAAAGCCTTTACCATGGGGGAAAGGCAGGAAAGCATAGAAGCAAGCTCGGCGTCCTCTATCCGGGAGAACAGGGAGGATTGCTTTAAGATAGAAAAATATGGTTCCATAGTTCCTCCGATTTGTTGGAAATACAACAGACGTTGCTGTCCGTAGTATACTATACTATAGCCAGAAACACAAATCCTATAAATGGTTTACAGGAGGAGACAGAAATGCTTCGAAAAATAATCCAGATAGACGAGGATGCATGCAATGGCTGCGGGCTGTGCGCCAATGCATGCCATGAAGGCGCGATTCAGATAGTGGAAGGCAAAGCAAAGCTGATGCGGGAAGATTACTGCGACGGTCTGGGGGACTGCCTGCCGGCATGTCCGGTGCATGCCATTTCCTTTGTGACGCGGGAGGCGGCGGCTTATGACGCGGAGGCTGTGGCAAACAACAAAGGGAAAAGCAAGTTGCCCTGCGGCTGTCCCGGCAGCGCGGCAAAACAGATGGAGAAGAAGAACGGCGACTTGGCAAAAACGCCGGTGCCGTCTCAGTTGGGACAGTGGCCGGTGCAGCTTCAGCTGGTGCCGGAGCAAGCCCCTTATTTTGAAGATGCGGAGATTTTAGTGGCGGCGGACTGCACGGCTTATGCTTACGGTGCCTTTCATTCGGAGTTTATCCGAAATCATATTACCCTCATTGGCTGTCCGAAGCTGGACCAGGCGGCGTATGCGGAAAAACTGACTCGCATTTTCGCAGGCGCTGCTGTGCGGTCCGTGACGGTGGCGCGGATGGAGGTGCCTTGCTGCGGCGGCATCGAACATGCGGTGCGGCAGGCGATCCGAAACAGCGGCAAGGCGATTCCCTTGCGGGTAGTCACCATTGGCACCGGCGGCGATATTCTGAAGGAACAGAGGGAATAGGCGGCTGCTTGGCGACGGGATCCCGCGGTGGATTCCGCCGGGCAAAAGCACTGGAAGACGGCCCGATGGGATACTTGGGCGGCCAAACAATAAACGGCTCCGAAAAAACGGAGCCGTTTATTGTTTGGGAGAAAAAACAGGGCCGCAGCCCGCCGGCGGAAGAAAATTCCATTAGGATTTGCCGGACAAAGCTTCTTCCGGCGTCGGAGCCGGCGCGGCGGTTTTTTGTTTTTGGGGGTTGCCGCGCCAATGCAGGCTGGTGCGGGCAAACAGCGGCTCGCATACGCACAGCAGCGGAGGCATAATGCAGATGGAAACCGCGGCGGAAATCAGGGCGCCTCTTGCCAGCATGCCGCAGATGTTGCTGATGAGTTCGATTTTGGAAACCATGGTGACGCCCAGCGTGGCGCAAAACATCACAATGGAGCTTGTGACAATGGAAGGCGCGGCGGCGGTCGCCGCAATTTGAATGGCCTCCAACCGGTGTTTGCCGCCGCGCAGTTCTTCCTGGAACCGGGTGGTCATGAGGATAGCATAGTCCACCGTTGCGCCCAGCTGCACGCAGCTGATGACAGTAGGCGATATAAAGGGAATGGCGGTGCCGGTGAAATAGGGGACGCCCTGGTTTATGAAGATGGCAAGCTCAATGGCAAGCACCAGGACCACCGGCACGGTAAAGGAGCGGAACACAATCGCAACAATGATAAGAATGGCGGCGATGGAGATGTAGTTTGTAAGTTTAAAATCTACGTTGGACGTGGTAACAAGATCGTCTGTCATGGCGGCTTCGCCAGTGATATAGGCGCCGGGATCGTAGGATTTTACGATGCGGTCCAGGGCAGCCAGCTGCTGGGAAACTTCCTCCGAAGCGTTTTCGTAGCTGGAGTTTATCATCATCAGCTGCATGCCCTCCTGCCGTACCAGGCCGGAAAGGTCTTCAGGGATAAAGAAATCCGGAATGCCGGAATGGAGCAGCTTGTGGTAGGATATAACGGTTTCTACCCCGGGAAGAGCCTCAATTTGTTCCTCCATAGCATACATCTGGGTGCTCGTCAGACTGTCATCCAAAATCACAAAGTGAGAGGACGCCATGTTATATTCCTGTTTCAGCTTATTGTTTGCCGTAATGGAGTCCATATCCTGCGGCAGCGCCTGGTCCAGCTTATAATAAATGTCGGCATGGCTTTGGGCATAGAGTGCCGGGAGAAACAACAGCACAAACAGCACAAGGAATCCTTTGCGGTGGCGGATGACAAAGTGGTTCAGCCGTTCAAAACTGGGGATAAAACTGCGGTGCCGGCATGCTTCAATCGGCTTGTCGAACACCAGCAGCAGGGCGGGCAGCACAAGAATTACCGTGAGTACACCCAAGGCGACGCCTTTGGCCATCACAATGCCAATGTCCCGGCCCAGGAGCAGCTGCATAAAGCATAGGGCAAGGAAGCCTGCGATGGTGGTGGCGGAGCTGCCGCTGACCGAGGTAAACGCCGCCTGGATGGCCGCCGCCATCGCGTCCCGCTTGTCGGGATAGTTCCCCTGCTCCTCCTGGTAGCGGTGGTAGAGAAAAATAGAATAGTCCATCGTCACGCCGAGCTGCAGCACCGCGGCGATGGCTTGGGTGATGTAAGAGATTTCTCCCAGAAAAATGTTGGTGCCGAAGTTATACAAAATCGCGATGCCAATGCTGCCGAGAAAAGCCACCGGCAGCAGCCAGGATTCCAACGTGAAGGCCATTGCCACAAGGGAAAGTCCGGCGGCAAGAAGAATATAAACGGGAAGCTCGGCTTCCACCAGGTCCTTGATGTCTTTTGTCATCACGGAAATGCCGGCGAGAAAGCACTGTTTGTTGCAGGCCGCCCGCACTTGGTCGATGGCAGCCATGGTTTCATCCGATCCGCCGGATTTTTCGTATTGGATGATCATCATAGTAGAGTCGCCGGAATAAAACATATCCCGCAGATTTTCCGGGATCATGTCCGTTGGGATCTGAATGCCTACGAGATTGGAAATCCATATGGCGTTGCTCACACCGGGGATATCCTGCACAGTTCGCAGCAGGTCGTTGGAATAGGCCGGGGGCATATCCTCCACAATGAGCATGCTTACCGCAGCGTCATGAAAGGGTTCCTCCAGCAGAGTTTCCCCTTTGGAGGATTCCAAATCCGGCGGGAGATAGGACAAAATATCATAGTTGATGCGGGTCGCCGCCATGCCGGCGGCGGAAGGAATGAGAAGCAGCAGCGCCAAAAGAAGAATGAAGCGGGGCTTGCGGGTGATAAAATGGGAAATTTTTTCAATCATTTGATGACACCTTCTAAATTTTATTCCAAAGGGGAAAAGAACGGAATGGCAGGGAAGCAGAACGAACGTCAGTCCACCCCCAGCAGGCGCTTGGCAGCGCCGCCCACCAAATGATCCGTCATACGTAAAATTTCTTGTTTGTCCAGGGACATATCGGTGTCAAACCACTCCTTGATGAGACCAATCAGGCCATAGGTGACAAAACTCAGAAGATAGTCCAGCGTTTCATCCGACTGGATGGAAAACTGCTTTTGAATGATGCTGACGCCGTTTTTATAAATCAGCCTATGCACTTGGTCTACAAAGCTGCTGGCAGTGCCGCCGGCAAACAGGGCATAGCACACATCTTTGTTTTCCACGATATAATTGAGGATTGGCTCGAAGACGGGCCGCAGGGTTTCGCGGCTTGCCTCCGCACTGTGCTCGTCAATCATCGCCTGCACGTTGTCCAAGGTATCCTGCTGCAGCTTTTGCAGCAGGTCATAAGTATCGGCATAATGCAGATAAAAGGTGCCCCGGTTCAAATCCATCCGGTCCGTAATATCCCGCACGGAAATCTCCTGAAAGGGCTTTTCCAGCATCAATTCCGCAAGGCCCTGCTTCAGCAGGCGCTTGGAACGCCGGGAACGCCGGTCTTCGGTTTTTACAGCCATAAGCTACGCCTCCAATTGCTCAACAATTCTGCATGATTTGTTTACTAATCATCAAAAACTGCTGATTTGTTCATTATGTACAAAAATAGAAATATTTAGATTGATTTTTGTGTACATATGCATTATAATCAACGGTGTTAAATAAGTCAACAAAAATCTATAAATAGACTTTTTTCTATTTTCTGTTCTCATGGTATGCTGTGCGGGCAGAAAGATGACTGGAAAGGGGTAGTTTTATGAAACGCAGAGAAAAGGTCGGCCGGCGGATCCTGGCGGGGGTGTTGGGGGCGGTTCTTGTGGTGACAGCGGCGCCGTGCAGCCGTGCGGCAGAGGCCGACAACGGCATACGGCCGGCTTATGACGAGGCGTATTATGCCACGCTGGATTATTACGGCAATCTGACGGATTCCAGCATTGTAAAAAGCTATACGCTCAACGGAGCCGGAACGCTGACGGATTTTGGCGCATACGATGCGGTGAATAACCTGACGGATTCCACCGAGGCGGTGATAAAAGACGGAAAAGTGGAATTTGACTTTGGAGAAACCGCGCCGGAGCGGTTTTATTTTGAAGGAAAGACTCAGCAGCCGTTTGCGCAGCTGCCATGGACGCTGTCTATGTCCTATACTCTAAATGGCGTGCCGGCCCGGGCAGAGGATCTTGCAGGGAAAACCGGCGTTGTGGAAATCACCGTGAATGCGGCGCCAAACCCGGCGGCAAGCGAATATACCAGAAACAATTATGTCCTGGAAGCGGCGGCTGTGTTTAACGCAGACGATATCCTTTCGCTGGAGGCAGAAGGCGCCCAGACGCAGCTCATCGGCAATCTGCGGATGGTGCTGTTTCTGGCGATGCCGGGCGAAGAGCAGCAGTTTGTGATGCGGGTAGGCGCCGAAGAATTCACCTTTTCCGGCATGACGTTTCTGATGGTGCCGGCAACGCTGGCGCAGCTGTCGGACATTGCGGCGCTGCGGGACGCAAAAGAGGAAATGGAGGATTCCTATCAGGCGTTAAACGACAGCATGGATACGATGCTGAACGCTTTGGATGGCATCAGCAGCGGTCTGACCGGCGCGGCCGCCGGCCTGGATCAGCTGGATGACGCCAGGGCGCAGATTTCTGCAGGAAAGGGAGATGTATACCATTATGGAGACGCCGCCCTTCGGGATCTGGACGCCGTCCAGGAAGCCGTTGCGCCGGTAAGCGGTCATCTGGATACGGCCAAAAGCGCCTTAACAGACATCTCCGGCGCGGTGACAGAGCTGACGAATACGGCAGTTTCTCTCAAACCCCGGCTGCAGGATACCAGAAGTGTGCTGACACTGCTGCAGAAAGACTTGGAAAATGCGAAAACGCTGTTGAGTGATCTGGAGGAGTATGAAGACGATGCCAGAAGAAATGCCCAGGATATGCAAAAGCATCTGGCGGAACTAAGTGACGATGCCGACGCTTTGCGCGGCAGCATGGCAGACCTTCGAACCGGATTGGGCAAACTGAACGGGCTGTCTGCCGTTGGCGAAGTGACGTATAACGGCATGACCATTCCGGAACTGAAGGAAACGGTGAAAACCCTCCAGGCGGCGCACAAGGCTTATGAAGAATCACCCTATGCCGGCTCCATTGATTTTGAGACCTATCTTGCAAACAGCGGGGATCCAAACATTGCGGCAAATGCCGCGGCGCTGAACGAGCTGTACGAGGCGTCTCTTACATCGGATTACGCGGAAATCGTTGCCCAGGCGGAAACTGCCAATGAACTCATTGGCGCGGTAAACAAGAAAATAGAGGAAATCAACCGCCTGCTCAAAAATCTGGCCGTGCCCACTGCGAATATGCTCAGCGATTTGGAAGACCTCTGCGATTGCCTGGGGGACAAAGGACTGGGTGGAGATCTGCAGTATGCCGCCGGGCAGATGGAAGATATTTTGAAAGACCTGCAGGCGCATTCGGGGGAAGGAGCCAGCGGGATACAGCATATGCAGGAGCTGACCGACGCACTGGAAAAGGCGCTTGCCGCGGCGTCTGACACCCTGGACCGGACGAAGACGCTGACAGACACAGCCAACGCCTATGTGCCGGCGGCACAGGACGCTTTCACCGACGCCAAAAAACTGGCTGTTTCCGCCGAAAGCGGTATCGCCAACACAAACACCTTTCTCCGCACGCTGAAGACTCTGATGCAGCGAAGCGGCGCGACACTGGATGCCGGTGCGCAGCAGACGCTGGGGAATTTTGCGGCGGTACTCCGAAAAGCAGCAGACAGCCTGGACAGCACGGGAAATGTCCGGGATGCGAAAAACAACATTACCGGCATAATCGATGAAAAATGGGAAGCGTTTACCGGAGAAAACAATAACCTGCTCCGGATGGATCCTGATGCATCGCCGGTTTCTCTCACATCGCCGGAAAATGCGTCGCCGATCAGCGTACAAGTGCTGCTCCGCAGTCAGGAAATCAAGGTGGAAGCGCCGGAAGCGCCGGAGGAGGTCCAGGCGCCGGAGGAAGCCGATACCTTTTTCCGCCGGGTTGCCAGGATGTTTCAGGACTTTTGGGCCGCGGTTACCGGCATATTCCAATAAAAAAGAACCCATGAAAAAAACAGGCTGTTTCCGCAGCCTGTTTTTTTTCATGTTCCGGCAGATGTCCCGCCAGCCGATGGGCGGCATAAAGCGTGTATAAGGCATGGTCGGTTCGTTCCGGCTTTGCTCCCGATGTCCTGCGGCGCGTCTCTCCGTTGGGATTCTGCGTGGCCGACTATTTCAGAGAACAAAACTCTGCAGGAAAGGAACTGGCCGCGCATGCAGAACGGTCAAAGGCGCTTGAGCAGTGCGAGAAGAAAATCCCAGGTGCGCTGGATGGAAGCGACATCGGCCCGTTCCCGGACGGAATGGACGTCCAGAATGGTGGGACCAAACGACAGAATATCCGCGTCCGGCAGCTTTTGAGAAAAGATACCGCATTCCAGTCCGGCATGAATGGTTTGCAGAACCGGCGGCACGCCGAACATCGACTGGTACAGCGCCGCCGCAGTTTCCCGCAGAGGGGAATGGGGAGCAGGCTGCCAGGCAGGGTAATCGCCGTGGAACACCGCCTTGATGCCGAACGCATCGGCGAGCAGGCTCATTTTGTCCGCCAAAGCATATTTTTCCGTGGAAAAAGCGCTGCGCACCGAAGTGAGGATGCGGAAATGACCCGCCTCCTCTGTGACAGCGGCGACATTGGCAGAAGTCAGCACCTGCCCGGTGCAGTCTCGCTGCAGAACGCCGTTGGGACAGTTCAGCAGCAGCGTGACAAGGCTTTTGACCGTGTAGGGGATGTAATGGGAAAAAGAGGGACACGGCGCGCCCTGCTCTGCGGAGATGGTCAGGCGATCCGGCAGAGTCCGGTTGAATTTTTCCTCGGCGTCCGCCAGAAAGCGGCGCAAATCCTCCGCGGCCTCCGGCTGGACATAGGCGGAGATGACGGCGGAAGCGGGGATCACGTTTGCCCGTCCTTCCGCCTGGACGCCGCGGATTTTCACACCGGCGTTCAGAAGCTTGAGAAGCAGCCGGGCAGCAAGCACTACCGCGTTGCCGCCTTCCCGGCCGATGTCCATGCCGGAATGTCCGCCCTGCAGGCCGGACAGGGTAATGGTTACGGGAATATGGGGTGTTTCGGTGGTTTCTGTGCGCTGCGGCAGAAGCATCAGACAGTCCATGCCGCCGGCGCAGCCGGTGACAAACACACCCTCCTCCTCCGAATCCAGATTGATAATGGTGCGGCTTTTCAGAGAAGAGGGGTGAATTGCCGCCGCTCCCTGCAGGCCGGATTCCTCCTGGGCGGTCAGGAGAATCTCGAGGTTCGGCAGTTCGGGATCGTCAAGGTCCAGCAGCCGCAGGGCATAGGCCGCGGCAATGCCGTTATCCGCCCCCAGAGAGGAACCCTTTGCGGACAGGAAGCCGTCTTGTTCCATCGGGACAATGCCGTTTTCATAGCGGGCGCTTCCCTCTGTGACATACACCATGTCCAGATGACCCTGCACCATGATTGTGCGGTCTGCTTTGGCAGGAGAGACCGCCGGCTTGACAATCCGCACGTTGTGCATCGGGTCCGAAAAGGCGGCGCAGCCCCGGGATTTGGCGTATGACAGAATATAGTCCGCGGCTGCGGCTTCGTCACCGGACCGGCGGGGGATTTTGGAGAGCGCCGCGAAGTGGCGCAAAATGGTTTCCATAACAATACCTCCTGAAAGGATAAACCGTCAGAAAAACGGTTCTTTTTGGAACGACGGGGGAAATTACAGGGCTTCCGCTTCTGCCAGCCAAAGGGCGCCGCAGGCGTCCGAAGGCATACGGAAATCGCCCCGGGGAGACAGCGTAACCGAACCGACCTTTGGGCCATCCGGCAGGCAGGAACGCTTGAACTGCTGCTGAAAGAAGCGGCGCACAAAGGTCACCAGCCATTTTTTGATGGTTTGATTGTCGTATACGCCGGCAAACGCGGCAGACGCGATGCGAAAGATCTTTTTGGGAGAATACCCAAAGCGTACAAAATAATACAAAAAGAAGTCATGAAGCTCGTAAGGCCCCACCAGTTCTTCGGTTTTCTGGGCAATTTCTCCGTCTTTGGGCGGCAGAAGCTCCGGGCTTACCGGCGTGTCCAGCACGTCAGTGAGGACAGAAAGCAGGGCGGGCCGGCTTTGGGCCTCATAGGCCACAAGATACCGCACCAGGGTTTTGGGAACCGAAGCGTTGACGCCATACATGGACATATGGTCGCCGTTGTAGGTGGCCCAGCCCAGCGCAAGCTCCGACAGGTCGCCGGTACCGATGACAAGGCCGCCGGTTTGGTTGGCGATATCCATCAGAACCTGGGTACGCTCCCGCGCCTGGCTGTTTTCAAAGGTAACGTCGAAGCAGTCCTCCTTCTGACCGATGTCCCGGAAGTGCGTCAGCACCGCGTCGCGGATGTTGATTTCCAAGAGTTTTGTGCCATAGGCCTCCGCCAGAGTTACTGCGTTGTTTTTGGTACGGGCGGTGGTGCCGAAGCAAGGCATCGTCACGGCCACAATGTCTTTCCGGTCCCGTCCAAGGATGTCAAAGGCATGGGCGGTGACAAGAAGGGCAAGGGTGGAATCCAGGCCGCCGGACAATCCAACCACCGCGGTCTTGGCGTTGGTGTGCCGCAGCCGGGTGGCAAGGCCGTTGGCCTGCAGGGCAAGAATGGCCTCGCAGCGCGCCGCCAGGTCGGTTTTGTTCCGGGGAACAAAGGGCGTTTGGGGGAAGCGGCGGGAAAGGCGGGTTTCCTCCAGAGGCATATCAAAGAAAATCTTCCGGTATCCGGTCGGGTTCGGCACAAAGGTGCTGGTGCGGCGGCGCTCATGATCCAGCCGCAGCACGTCAATGTCGCCATAGGTGACACCGGACTGGAACAAACGGGACTGGGCAAGGATAGAGCCGTTTTCCGCGATGATGTCATGCCCTGCAAACACCATATCCGTGGAGCTTTCCCCCCGGCCCGCGTCCGCATAGACATAAGCGGAAATGGTTTTCGCCGACTGGGACGTAATAAGATCCCGGCGGTAGTCTGCTTTGCCGATGATCTCATCGCTGGCGGACAGGTTGGCAATCACCGTGGCGCCGGCCAGGGCATGGGCGCAGGAGGGGGGCACCGTAACCCACACATCTTCGCAAAGTTCCACGCCCAGGGTAAACTCCGGCAGATCGCGGCAGGCAAACAGCAGATTTGTGCCGAAGGGCACGGTCTCCCCGCAGAATAAAATTTCTTCACAGGCGGGACCGGGAGAAAAATGCCGCGTCTCGTAAAATTCCGAGTAGCTGGGAATGTTTCGCTTGGGCACAAGTCCCAGCAGGCTGCCCCGGTACAGTACGGCGGCACAGTTATACAATCCGCCGTCGTAAGAGACAGGAAGCCCCACAAGCAGCAGCGCCGAAAGGTCCCTTGTACACTGCAAAATGGAAAGAAGCGCCTCCTGAGCTTTTTCCAGCAGACTGCGCTGCAAAAACAGATCGCCGCAGGTATAGGCGGTGATGCAAAGCTCCGGGAACACCATCAGCTTTGCGCCGTGGGCTGCGCCCTCCTTTGCATAGGCAATGATCTGGCTGCTGTTATAGGCACAGTCCGCCACCTTAAGATCGGTTGTGGCGGCGGCGACCTTGATAAATCCGTCGTTCATGGCAGTTGGCCTCCTGATATTGTGGTTTTATAATAAAACAAGTATAAAGCAAAACAAAAAAAATGTAAACGGCTGGTTTTGGAAGAAAAAGGAAGAAAAAGACGGGAAAGGCCGGACAATCGGCGGTTTTTCCATGCATACTGGCAGGTTTGCAGAAAAAAAGGGGAAGAATAGGCGACTTTGCGGCCGAAAACCGGGAGCGGGATGTTTCCGCGGAAAAAAGGACGCATAGACTGTGTATGACGGACTGTCTCAATCTCCTGGATGCCGGGACGGCCGGTCCCGATGTATGGCGGCGGCACAGCCAGCATAGGTATGATAGAAAAGGAGTGATGATATGGCACAAGTTCCAGCACCGGAGGGCTATACAGAAACCGGATACCTCCGCGTCGCGGCACAGACGGCACGGGGCGCCATTCCGATTGTCGGAGCGGCGGTTTCCGTGTCCGGAGAAGTGGAAAACGACATCGTGCTCTACGCAAATACAGTGACAAACATCAGCGGGGAAACCGAGGATTTATCCCTGCCTGCGCCGGCCAGGGCGCTGTCCCAGACGCCGGGCAACCCCAGACCGTTTGCCGTCTATACGGTCACGGCCCGGGCCGAAGGGTATTATCCGATGATTTATGAAAGCGTCCCGGTGTTTTCGGGAATAAAATCCATTGTGAATGTGGCGTTTTTGCCGGTATTGGAGGGAGATACCGCGCCGGCACCAAGGGTGATATCCGGCGGCGAGACAATGGGAGGCGAACGATGACAGGAACACCGTTTATACCAACGAATATCACGGTGCATCTGGGTGCGCCGTCCGCCGCCGCCCAGAATATCACCTTGTCGTTTCCGGACTATATTAAAAATGTCGCTTCCAGCGAGATTTATCCCACCTGGCCGGAAAACGCCCTGATTGCCAATATCTATGCGCAGATATCCTTTGCGCTGAACCGTGTATATACGGAATGGTACCGGAGTCAGGGCTATGACTTTGACATCACCAATTCCACTGCATTTGACCAGGCTTTTGTGCCAAACCGGGATGTTTTTGAAAATATCAGCCGGATTGTGGACAATATTTTCAACAACTATCTGGTACGGGGGCAGAACGTGGAGCCGTTTTTCGCTCAATACTGCAACGGCACCACGGTGACATGCCCCGGCCTTTCCCAATGGGGAACGGTCCCGCTGGCCGAGCAGGGGCTGACGCCGTATGAGATATTAACCACGTTTTATGGAAATGACATCAACATTGTATATGATGCACCGATCCAGGATATCCAGGATTCCTATCCCGGCACGCCGCTGCGGCTGGGTTCTACCGGCAACGAAGTGCGGCAGCTGCAGATACGCCTGAACCGGATTGCGGGGAACTATCCCGCCATCAATAAGATTTATCCGGAAAGCGGGATTTTCGATCTGACCACAGAGGAGGCAGTACGGACTTTTCAGGGCATTTTTAATCTGGTGCAAGATGGGATTGTGGGAAAGGCCACATGGTATAAAGTCATTTTTGTCTATAATTCCGTCAAGCGTCTGGCGGAATTGGACAGCGAAGGGCTGACCCTGGGCGAGGTCTCCTTTGTCTATCCTCGGGCACTGCAGGAGGGGATGTCCGGCACGCCGGTGCGGGTCATTCAGTATTTCCTGGCGGTCATCGGCCGGTACTATGACGAATTGCCGCAGATTGAGATTGACGGTTATTTCGGTCCGGCAACCAGGGATGCGGTTGTCGCCTACCAAACCGCATTTTCCCTGACGCCGGATGGCATTGTGGGGCGAAACACCTGGGATTCTCTGGTTTCCACCTATCTCAGTCTGATCCAAAACCAACGGGATTTGATTGGCAGCGCCGCGGCCTATCTGTATCCGGGCCGGTTTCTTGTGGAGGGAATTTCCGGGGAGGATGTGGCGCTGCTGCAGGAATACCTGAACGGTATCGCCACGGTGTACCCTTCCATCCAGACACTCCCTGTCACCGGTTATTTTGGAGAACAGACCAGGGCCGCTGTTATTGCGGCGCAGATGGTGTTTGGCCTGGAGCCCAACGGCGCGGTGGGGCCTTTGACCTGGAACGCCATTGCGCAGGAATACGCGGCGCTGCAGCTGCAGCACCGCAGGACAGAGGGGCAGTATCCCGGGTATGAAATAGGAGGAACGGCATGATATACACAGACCAGCAAAGAAGGGAACATATCACAGAACTGCAGCGGATGCTTCGTGTCATTGACGTGGACCGGGGAGAAGTATCGCCGGTGATTGTGGACGGGGTATTCACGCCGGAGATGGCGGAGGCGATCCGGCAGTATCAGCGGCGGCAGGGACTGGATGTTACCGGTCTGGGGGATCAGGCGACCTGGGAAAGCATTGCCAGGGAAGCCAGGGATATCCGGGCGGGAAACACCGCGCCGGAGCAGGTGGATGCGTTTCCGTTCCGGGAGTTTACCATAGGGCGGGGCGCCACCGGCGGCATGGTGTATGTTCTGCAGGCAATGCTGAACGCCATTGCCCTGCATTTTGACAACCTGGTGCAGGAGCCGTGCAGCGGAACCTTTGACCAAACGACGGAACAAAATATCCGGACGCTGCAAGCCGCGGCAGGCCTGCCGGTCACCGGGGTGCTGAACCGGGAGACATGGGATGTTATCGGGCGGCTGTTCAACATCTATTCCAAACTGCCGCCAATGCGGGCAAACGAGGAGGAGTAACGGGTTATGTGTGGAATTGGCGGATACATTGATTTTTCACAAAGACAGACGGAACTTGTGGGGCGGGAAATGCTGCGCTCCCTGACGGCCCGGGGGCCGGACGAGGAAGGCCTTTTTCTGGAGGATGAGATTTGCCTGGTGCATCGGCGCCTTGCCGTCATTGATTTGGAAAATGGCAAGCAACCGATGGAAACAGATGGTAATTTTATAATTGTTTATAACGGAGAGTTATATAATACAGAGGATATCCGCAGCCAACTGCGGCTGGAAGGCTGCACGTTTCGGGGGCATTCCGACACGGAGGTGCTGCTGGCGGCGTATGTACGGTGGGGCGCGGCCTGCCTGGAAAAACTCAACGGCATTTATGCGTTTGCCATCTGGGATAAGCGGGAGAAGACGCTGTTTCTTGCCCGGGACAGGATGGGCGTCAAGCCGCTGTTTTATGCGGTGAAAAACGGGACGTTTGTGTTTGCGTCCGATTTAAAAACCCTGCTGTGCCACCCGGCGGTGGAACCGGAAATCGATCAGGAGGGCCTGTATCAGATTTTGCTGCTGGGGCCGGCAAAAATACCCGGCAGCGGCGTGTTTCGCAACGTGCATGAGATCAAACAGGGACAGTATGGCGTTTTTTCCCGGGACGGATTTCGGGAGACCGCTTATTTTTCCTTTCAGGCGGCAGAGCACACCGACAATCTGGAGCAGACCATTGAGAAAACCCGGTATCTGATTGAAGACGCCGCAGTCCGTCAGCTGGTATCCGATATGCCGCTGGCCTGCTTTTTGTCCGGCGGTCTGGATTCCTCCATTTTGTCCGCTGTTGCGGCGAAGCAGTATCGGGCGGAGGGAAACACTCTGACCACGTTCTCCGTGGACTATGAGGAAAACGACCGGTTTTTTCAAAAAAGCCTGTTCCAGCCAAACAGCGACAGCGAATTTATCCAAACAATGACGGAGGCCATCGGCTCCCGGCACCGAACCATTACGCTGAATAACTACCGGTTGGCAGACGCTTTGCGGGAGGCCGTGCTGGCGCGGGATTTGCCTGGGATGGCGGATGTGGATGCTTCGCTCCTGCTGTTTTGCCGGGAAATCAAACGGGAGTTTACCGTGTGCGTGTCCGGAGAATGCGCCGATGAAATTTTTGGCGGCTACCCATGGTATCACAATCCGGAAATTCTGCATTGCGATACCTTTCCCTGGTCCCGCTCCCTGGATCTGCGCAAAAGCCTGTTCCGGGAGGATGTGACCGCCGGCGGGGAGGAATTTGTGCGGGCCCAGTATGAGGCCACACTGAAAGAAACCGATAAACTGCCGGGAGAAAGCCAGCGGGACAGCCGGATGCGGGAGATGTTCATGCTGAACATCCGCTGGTTTATGCAGACTCTGCTGGACAGAAAGGACCGGATGAGCATGTATTCTGGGCTGGAAGTCCGGGTGCCGTTCTGTGATCACCGCATTGCCCAGTATGCGTATAACATGCCATGGGAGTTTAAAGCGTACCAGGGCCGGGAAAAGGGAATCGTCCGGCAGGCATTTGCCGATTTGCTGCCGGAAGAGATTGTATGGCGGAAAAAAAGCCCGTATCCCAAAACCTTTCATCCGGTTTATACGGAGCTTACCAGAGGATATGTGCGAAAACTGCTGAAAAAACAGTCGTCCCCATTATACGAACTGCTGAATGTGGACGCGGTGGTAGAGATGCTGGAACAGCCGGATGCGCCGCGGGACCCATGGTTTGGGCAGCTGATGCGGACGCCGCAGATTTTTGCCTATTTGCATCAGCTGGACGTTTGGTTCCGGGCATATGGGGTGCGGCTCGTTTAAAACAAAACCATTCCGGCATAAAGCAGCGCGCTGGGGCATACAATAAAAGCAGAGCCGCAGCGGCATACGGGCGGCTGTGCGAAAAACTTTTTCAAAAACGGACGGGAATTTCCCGTCCGTTTTGCGTGCGTCCATGCAAAAGTTATTGACATATGCCAATAAAAGGGATATACTGTGGGTGGTAAATAGCATATGATAAAAAGAGAGGAGGGATTTGCATGCCGATGAAAGACGGAACCGGTCCGGCGGAAACCGGCCGCGGCCGCCGTCGCTGCGGCGGGCGGCGGAGAAACTGCCGCCGTTTTACTGCGGGATGGAAACGATGCGGAAAGCTTGCGGCAAAAGCCCCCGATGCATAAGGGGCGGAAACCAGTCGGCGATCGAAACTGCCGGGCGCGTTTGGTGCCCGGCAGTTTCCGGCCGTTCCAGAAAATTCCGTCCAAAATACGGATGGTCAAGCAGAAAAAATATGATATAATAGAAAAACAGGAAACATATCCCGGTCTTTTTGCATCAGGGTTTGCCGCCGGGATGAAGCGGCGGGCGGCAAAGCGGCTGCGGGCAAGGGAGAGCCGGTTGGTACGAAATGTTGGGGGTGGCGGACATGGCAAGGCCGAGAAAATGGAAGAATGTTTGTGGGATGCCGGGGATTTGCACGTTTGTTCAGGAGAAAAACGCCGCGCAGCAGGACGGCGCGGCGTTACCGGTTGTAACGATCACGGTGGAAGAATTCGAAACCATCCGGTTGATTGACGGGGAGGATATGACGCAGGAAGAGTGTGCCCGACAGATGAAAGTGTCAAGACCCACGGTGCAGATTATTTACAACCATGCCAGAAAAAAATTGGCGGGTTTTTTGGTGCATGGCGGCCGTTTGCAGATACAGGGGGGGAATTACCGTCTGTGTCCCCGGGCAGGCCAGGGCTGCCTTCGCCGGCAGTGCAAAGGGGAACCGTTGGAAGAATTAGACGAAACGGAATAATATATATATTTATTACTATTTGTAATATTATGACCGGCGCAGCAGGACGGCAAAGAAACACAAAACACTCGCCGCCGGCGGACCGGAGGGATCTTCCGGCAGGATTTGACAAAGCGAAACCACATGATATAATAAAAGGCGGTCTGGTTCAGCGCAGGAGGCGCTGCGCCATTTTGCCATGTCCGCAGTTGCCGGCAAACCCAGGTGCCGCCGGCGGCCGCGTTGGAGAATGAAACACAAAAGGACTGGAAATAAAATAATTTGGAGGGGTTTCTTAATGCTGAAACATACCATGAACATCGCGGGGCTTACACGCGAGCTTCCCATTTGCAAGGTGACGGACGATTTGTATATCGGTGCGTTTGTGATTTTCGGGGATGTGGAGCTGACGCAGGCCGCCACGGCGGAATTGCTGAAACGGGCGCCGGAATACGACTACATTATAACGGCGGAGTCCAAGGGCATCCCGCTGGCTTACGAAATGGCGAGACAGAGCGGAAAGAAGTATTTTCTGGCGAGAAAAGGGAAAAAATTATATATGACCGGCGTGTTTGAGGTGGTGGTAAAATCCATTACCACAGAAAATGTCCAAAAGCTGTATCTTGACACCGCGGATGCCCAACAGATCCGGGGAAAGAAAATCCTGATTGTGGACGACGTGATCTCTACGGGAGAATCCCTGTATGCCTTGGAGGAACTGGTGCAGAAAGCGGGCGGCACCATCGCGGGGCGGATGGCCATCCTTGCGGAAGGCGACGCCCAGGACCGGGACGACATTACCTATCTGGAGAAGCTGCCGGTATTTACCGCGGACGGCAGGATAAAGGAATGAGTGAATGCCTATGACCAGGGAAGAACTGATCCAGCGATGCACAGCGGAACTTTGGGGCGGTCCGGCCTTTTTGGAAACCTATCATGACGCTTTGATGGAGTTGTTTGCCGATACAGGATTTGTCAATCAGGTCGGCAACATTTATGTGCAGATTGGGCCGAATGAATTTAAGGATTTGGAATTTTCCAAAAATCATGTCCTGCAAAGCATGGCGATGCTTCGGCTGTATGAACATTATGCCCTTGTGCGGGAAATTGTGACGGCCTCCAAACAGGAGGACCTGTCCGGTTCCCTGGGATACCTTTCCATCTATTTTGCGTGGCGTATTTATAATATGAAGGGCGCGGTGCGGGCCAACGAAAAATTGGCAGGGCAGCGCTTTGGCCGGCAGAAAGAGGAAACCAGGCCCGCCGGCGGAACAGACTGCGAGGACGGGCATCCGGCGGATTCCCCCGCCCATCGGGAGATTGACAATTGGCTGTACCGCCGCGGCGTATGCCATGGGATAAAAACAGAAGTTGCCGGCTTTGCGAGTGATTTCTTTATCCCCGGCAAAAGCCTGTACCTGGAATACGCGGCGTCGCCGTCGCCGGGGTATGCGGAGCGGCTTCGGTATTATAAGACCCAGGGCATTGCGTTTGCGGAGATAACAGAAGCGGATCTGGCGGATCTGGACAGGGTACTGGGCGGCTTATTTTCCGGGGAATAAAGAACAAACAGCGCTGTTGCCGATACAACAGCGCTGTTTTTGTGCCGAAAGGCTCGGACTGGGACGGCTGGCATTTTCGCAGAAATGGTGCAAAGCGGATAACGCGACAGTGTGGGATGGAATCATTTTTCATCAAAGATTTGGATTTGCGGCGGGGAAGATGGGGCGATACCATAAGAGAGAAAGGACATCGCAAGGATAGGAAGCGGTTCCGGCGGACGATGCTGTTTTCTTGCAGAGTAAGATACAGGATGGCACCTGCCATAGAAGAATCTGTTTTGGCCATGGAACGCCGGGACAATTCCGTGGAAAAGACCGTTCGAACGAAAAATGGCAGCGCACCGCATTCCCTGCCAAACCGGCGGAAATCGTTTAAATTCCATAGAACAGACCGAAGGAAACGGCCTGTTTTGGCAAGTTTATTTCTTTACAAGCGGGAAAACCGCATGATATAATATTATAGGTATGCAAATTTGTCATATGGCAGGAAATGATTTGTAAAATACATAAAAAGGAGAATGGTCAATGATTTATTCAGCAGAAGTACAACATATGTGCTGTGTGGCCAAAGGCCCGAATCACGGTCCGGCACCCATTCCGGAAGAAGGCAAATGGGTACAGGCGAAGGAAATTAAAGACATCAGCGGTCTGACGCATGGCATCGGCTGGTGCGCACCCCAGCAGGGCGCATGCAAGCTGACTCTCAACGTAAAGGACGGGATCATTGAGGAAGCTCTGGTGGAAACCATCGGATGTTCCGGCATGACACATTCCGCCGCGATGGCGTCGGAAATTCTGCCGGGCAAAACACTCCTCGAGGCTCTGAATACCGACCTGGTTTGCGACGCAATCAATACCGCTATGCGGGAACTGTTTTTGCAGATTGTATACGGCCGCACCCAGACCGCGTTTTCCGAAGGCGGTCTGCCCATTGGCGCGGGTCTGGAAGACTTGGGCAAGGGCCTGAGAAGCCAGGTAGGTACGATGTACGGCACCAAGGCCAAAGGAACCAGATATCTGGAAATGGCAGAGGGATATGTCACCCGCACCGCCCTGGATGCGGACGACCAGGTGATTGGCTATGAGTTTATCCACCTGGGCAAAATGATGGATTTCATCAAAAAGGGCGACGAACCTGCCGCGGCAATGGAAAAAGCAAAGGGCAAGTACGGCCGGTTTGATGAAGCGGTCAAGTACATTGATCCCCGTCACGAATAATCGAAAGGAGGAAACAGTAAATGGCTTTATTTGAAAGTTACGAGAGAAGAATTGACAAAATCAACAGTGTGCTGGCAGAGTATGGTATTTCCTCCATCGAAGAGGCGGAAAAAATTTGTAAGGACAAGGGGATTGATCCCTATCAGACCGTAAAAGAAGTGCAGCCCATCGCCTTTGAAAACGCATGCTGGGCGTATGTGGTCGGCGCGGCCATCGCGATTAAAAAGGGCTGCTCCAAGGCGGCGGACGCTGCGGAAGCCATCGGCATCGGCCTGCAGGCGTTCTGCATCCCCGGTTCGGTGGCGGATGATCGGAAGGTTGGCCTGGGCCATGGAAACTTGGGCGCAATGCTGCTCCGGGAGGAAACCAAATGCTTCGCCCTGCTGGCGGGACATGAATCCTTTGCGGCGGCGGAAGGCGCCATCGGCATCGTGCGCAACGCCAACAAAGCGAGAAAAGAACCTCTCCGGGTTATTCTCAACGGCCTTGGCAAGGACGCTGCTATGATCATCTCCAGAATCAACGGCTTTACCTATGTGCAGACCAAGTTTGATTATGCCACCGGTGAGGTCAAAGTGGTGAAGGAAACCCGATATTCTAAGTCCGAACGGGGCGATGTTCGCTGCTATGGTGCAGATGACGTCCGGGAAGGTGTTGCGATTATGAAACTGGAAGGCGTGGATGTCTCCATCACCGGCAACTCCACGAATCCCACCCGGTTCCAGCATCCGGTAGCCGGCACCTATAAGAAGGAATGTCTGGAAACCGGCAAAAAGTATTTTTCCGTCGCATCCGGCGGCGGCACGGGACGGACTCTGCATCCGGACAATATGGCGGCAGGCCCTGCTTCCTACGGCATGACCGATACGATGGGCAGAATGCATGGCGACGCCCAGTTTGCCGGCTCTTCCTCTGTTCCGGCGCATGTGGAAATGATGGGCTTCCTCGGCATGGGTAACAACCCGATGGTGGGGGCAACGGTTGCCGTAGCAGTGGCCGTAGAACAGGCAATGACAAAATAGTACAAATTCAGAATTTGTTACAGCAAGAAAAAACGGCAGAATTTCTGCCGTTTTTTTTCGCTTGTGGCAGAGAAAAATGTAACAACAACATATAGGTTGCGATCAAATAGGATAAAAACAAATTGGTGAAATTGTCATAAAAACTATGTTTAATTTTTAACAAAAAACTGCGTTAAATTCTTGACAAACTATTTGTGTGGTATATAATGTAATATGTAGGTCCATTGGAAGGACCCGTTTAATATGTGTATGTTTTCCGAGGCATTGTGGCGTGTACGGCATTTGGCACCGCTGAGAGGCAGACTTTTTGCGGGCGATCTATCCTTGCCCGCAAGAATCGGTGGATGCTCGTATTAAAATATTTTTTTAGAATATAAAATTGGGAGGTTTTTTAGCATGGATTTTAGGCTAACTAAACAGCAGGAAATGGTTCGTAAGCTTTGCCGTGAGTTTGCAATCAACGAAGTGGAACCCATTGCAGCAGAAGTAGATGAAGCAGAACGTTTCCCATCCGAAACAGTGGAAAAAATGCACCGGTATGGTATGCTGGGCATCCAGTTCCCCAAGGAACTGGGCGGCGCCGGCGGCGACTATGTTTGCTATGCCATCTGCATTGAAGAACTTTCAAAGGTTTGTGGTACCACAGGCGTTATCGTGTCCGCCCATGGCACATTGGGCGCTTGGCCGATTTATGCGTTCGGCACCGCAGAGCAGAAGGAAAAATGGCTCCGTCCGCTGATCAGCGGCAAGAAGCTTGCGGCCTTCGGCTTGACCGAACCCAACGCAGGAACGGACGCTGCAGGGCAGCAGACCACCGCAGAAAAAGATGAAAACGGCAACTATGTTGTGAACGGCACCAAGGTGTTTATCACAAACGGCGGCCAGGCAGATACATATGTTATTTTCGCAATGACCGACAAGAGCAAGGGAACCCACGGGATCTCCGCCTTTATCGTGGACAAAGACGATCCAGGCTTCTCCATCGGTAAAATTGAGCACAAGATGGGTATCCGCGGCTCTGCCACATCGGAACTGGTGTTTGAAGACCTGGTGCTGACGCCGGATCGCCTCCTGGGCAAAGAAGGCGAAGGCTTTAAGATTGCGATGGCAACCCTGGACGGCGGCCGTATCGGCATCGCGGCACAGGCGCTTGGCATTGCACAGGGCGCGCTGGATGTAACCGTAAAATATATGAAGGAAAGAGTGCAGTTCGGCAAGCCGATCGCCAAGTTCCAGGGCCTCCAGTGGATGGTAGCCGATATGGAAACAAAGATCGAAGCCGCTCGTCTCCTGGTTTACAGAGCTGCACAGTATCATGATGTTGGCCTCCCGTTTGGTAAGGAATCCGCGATGGCGAAGCTTTATGCTGCCGAAGTCGCAATGGATGTTACCACCAAGTGCGTACAGCTCCACGGCGGTTATGGCTATACCCGTGAATATCCGCTCGAAAGAATGATGCGTGATGCGAAGATCACCGAAATCTATGAGGGCACTTCACAGGTACAGAGAATCGTTATCGCCAACAACATTTTCAAGAAGTAGGAGGAGAAATCATGAAAGTTATTGTTTGTGTAAAACAGGTTCCGGATACCTCCGGTAAGGTTGCCGTTAACGCGAACGGAACATTGGACCGTGCTTCGATGGCGACCATTATCAACCCTGACGATAAAAATGCGGTGGAAGCGGCGCTTCAGCTGAAAGATGAATACGGCGCAAAGGTTATTGTTGTAACCATGGGCCCTCCGCCGGCAGAAGGCATGCTCCGCGAACTGCTTGCTATGGGCGCGGACGAAGCGGTGCTGGTATCCGGCCGTGAATTCGGCGGCTCCGATACCTATGCAACCTCGCAGATTCTTTCCGCAGCCATCAAAAAGATTGGCTATGAAGAAGGTGATATCGTATTCTGCGGCCGTCAGGCAATTGACGGCGACACCGCGCAGGTAGGTCCGCAGATCGCAGAAAAGCTGGATATCCCGCAGATCACCTATGTGGCGGACATCAAGTTGGAAGGCTCCAAAGTGATTTGCAAGCGTATGCTGGAAGACGGCTATATGATGATCGAAACCCAGACACCGTGTCTCCTTACCGCCATCAAGGAACTCAACTATCCGAGATATATGTCCATCGGCGGAATCTTTGACTGCTATGACAAGCCAATGGTGGTTTATGATTACAATGCGCTCAAGGACGATCCGCTGATCGACCCGGAAACCATCGGTCTGAACGGTTCTCCGACAAACATCCTCACCTCCTTCACACCGCCGCAGAAGGGTGCGGGAACCATGCTGGAAGGCGCCGACAAGAACACAGCGAAAGAGCTGGTCGGCATCCTTGCCAAGAAGCACATCATTTAGTTGAAAGGAGATTTGACAGATGGCTGAATTTAATAATAAAGTTCTTAATGATTTTAAGGGCGTATGGGTATTCTGTGAGCAGCGTCAGGGCGTGCTGCAGACCACTGCTTTGGAATTGATTTCCGAAGGCAGAAAGCTGGCCGACAATCTGGGCGTTGAGCTTTGCGGTCTTCTCCTTGGCGAAGGCGTGGAAGGGCTTGCAAAGGAAATTGGCGGATACGGCGCGGACAAAGTGCTTGTTTGTGAATCCCCGCTGCTGAAAGACTATACCACCGACGCGTATACAAAAGTTATCGTAGACATTATCAAAGAAAAGAAACCGGAAATCTTCCTCATCGGCGCAACCAACATCGGCCGTGACCTGGGTCCCCGCCTGGCGGCGCGTCTTGGCACCGGTCTGTGTGCGGACTGTACGCACCTGGACGTTGCGATGGAAGGCTACAAGGACTTCCTCCGCGGCGCGTCTACCCTGCCGGAAGAAAAGATTGCCGTGCTCAACACGGCCAAAGTACTGGGCAAGGATCATGATGTATCCCGCGACCTGAAGATGACCCGTCCGGCATTTGGCGGTCACCTGATGGCGTCCATCATCTGCCCAAGATTCCGTCCGGCTATGGCAACCGTTCGTCCGGGCGTAATGAAGAGAGCTGCGTTTGACGAGACAAAGGCAAATGCCGTAGCGATCGAAAAGCCGGCCTTCTCTCTGTCTGAAGCGGACTGCGCCACCAAGGTAACGGAGATCGTAAAGGCAGCGAAGAAGCTTGTAAACCTGACCGAAGCCAGCGTGATCGTATCCGTTGGCCGTGGTATTTCCAAGGATGTGGAAAAGGGCATTGCCCTGGCAGAAGAACTGGCCAAGGAATTGGGCGGCGTTGTCGGTTCCTCCCGTGCGGTGGTTGATGCAGGCTGGATTTCTGCTGACCATCAGGTTGGACAGACTGGTAAAACCGTTCGTCCGCAGCTGTACATTGCCTGCGGTATTTCCGGTGCAATTCAGCACAAGGCTGGCATGTCTGATTCCGAATGCATCGTCGCGATCAACAAGAATGATACCGCGCCGATCTTCGAAATTGCGGATTACGGTATTTGCGGCGACCTGTTCAAGGTTCTCCCCATGTTGATTGAAGAAGTAAAGCTGGCAAAGGCCGAAAAGTAAGGCGTTTTCGTTTAAAACAGGCAGGATTCCATCCTGCCTGTTTTTTGTTTTGGAGCCGGAAAAAGGAAAAGAAGCAATTCTCTCGGTGATTTCCATGGAAATGGCGGAGATATCAAAATTTTCGGCGTTATTCGGGATAGCCTTGGACGGTTTTCATCCGGACTTGATTAAAATGGAGGAGGTAGCGAGTTGGATCTCTCCGGAAAGGAATTGACCGGGAAGTGGAACGCGCTCTCCGGCGCCGCGCCGTATGACCGCGGGTGTGGTTCAATCCGCTAAGGTTGTGCTGGAAAAATAGTTCGGATAATACAGCAGCAGTATGGTATAATAGAAAAAACGATGGTTGGCAAAGCGATGGAGTGCTGGATCTTGCCAATCGGATCAAAAGAATGGAGGATGGCTTATGCTACAGAAAAAGTATCCAACGCCACATATTAACGCACGGCCCGGGGATTTTGCGGAAACCGTGTTAATGCCGGGGGATCCGCTGCGTTCCCGCTTTATTGCAGAAAACTTTTTGGAACATCCCCGGCTTGTCAACGATGTACGGGGCGTGCAGGGATATACCGGCGTTTACAAAGGCACACGGGTTTCCGTGATGGCCAGCGGTATGGGAATGCCGTCGATGGGAATCTACAGTTACGAACTGTATACGGTCTTCGGCGTGGAGCATATCCTTCGCATTGGGTCGGCCGGCTCTATGCAGCTGGATGTCAAAGTGCGGGATCTTGTTCTCGGCATGGGGGCTTCTACCAATTCTGCCTTTGCCAGACAATTTGGCCTGCCGGGCGATTTTGCGCCGCTGGCGGATTACAGGATGCTGCGCAAGGCGGTGAAAGCCTGCAAAGCGCTGAAAGTTCCGTATCATGTGGGCAATATCCTGTCATCGGACACATTTTATAATGAAGACGAAACCGCTGGGGAACAGTGGGCGAAAATGGGTGTTTTGGCGGTGGAAATGGAAGCGGCAGCTTTGTATATGACCGCGGCGCGCTGTGGCAAACAGGCGCTTGCGCTGCTTACAGTTTCCGACAACGTCCGGACCGGAGAGGCAACGACGGCGGAAGAGCGCCAGAATTCCTTTACGCAAATGATAGAAGCGGCGCTGGAAACCGCTGCGGCGCTATAGCAGAGAGGGGGAAATGGGAACCAGATGGCAATCGGAATCATCGGCGGTGCGGATGGGCCCACACAGATATTGGTGAGCACACCGCTGCCAGTGCTGTTGCTGCTGCTGGCGGCGGCCATTGTCGCAGTTTGTGTGGCGGCAAAGAGGCGGTAGAAAGGGGATCGCGATGGCGACAACGGAAGAATTTGTTCAATATGTATGCGGTCAGTTGGAAGGGATCGGCGCAGTTCGATACCGAAAAATGTTTGGCGAATATATGGTCTATATAGACGACAAACCGGTGGTGCTGGTGTGCGATAATACGGTCTATCTGAAACGGTTGGAACGTCTTGGGCCGCTGCTTGCGGATGCGCCGGTGGGGAGGCCTTATGAGGGCGCCAAACCGCATTATTTGGTCGATCCGGAGGATCGGGCGCTGCTGCAAAAAGCGGCAGCCGCAGCGTGTCTTGCCACGCCGGCGCCAAGGCCCAAAAGAAAGCCAAACAACAGAAAAGACGCGGCCTTTTGATGGCACTGCGTCTTTTCTGTTGTTTGGAAGGAAAATATAAGTGAGACAGAAGACTGGAATTGAGTTAGGATACGATATTGACCGCCTGTTCCCGCCGCTGGACATCAATCATGCCATGCAGCGCGGCAAGGGCATCGGATAAAGTGCCGACTGCACCGCAGATCCCGTATTTTACCGCTTCTTCACCGGTGATGACGGAACCAATGTCTGAGGTCAGCTCTTCGGTTTCCAGCATAAGATTGAGAAAGGTGCCCCGGTCAACCTGGGAATGCTCGGTGATAAAATTCAGGATGCGCTCCTGGATCTTCTGAAAATGAAGCAAGGTTTGCGGAACACCGATAATGGTGCCGCTCATCCGCACCGGATGAATGGTCATAGACGCGGATTTGGCAATAAAGCTTTTTTTGGCGGCAACCGCCAGGGGGACGCCAATGGAATGGCCGCCGCCCAGCACGAGAGAAACGGTGGGTTTTTTCATGCCTGCAATCAGTTCCGCAATAGCGAGGCCTGCTTCCACATCACCGCCTACGGTATTTAAAAGTACCAGCAGGCCGTCAATCTCGTCGCTCTCCTCAATGGCTGCGAGCTGCGGCAGGATGTGTTCATATTTCGTAGTTTTAATTTCGGATGCAAGTTCCTGGTGTCCTTCGATTTGACCGATAATGGTGATGCAGTGCAGATTTCCCCGAGAGGATTTGGTCGTAATGGATCCAGTATCTTTGATGCTTTCTTCTTTGTGGGCAGATTCTCTTTGTTCTTCGGACATTGCCGTTTCCTCCGCTTTTTTCTTGATAGGTATATTTTGGACAAATGACAGAATTTTATGCAAAAAGGGTGCGACAAAATAGAACACCCTTCGACAAATACAGACAGTAGAGAGAAAGCGCCGGGAAATCGTCTGAAAAAAGAGCGATATACAGCGAGTTATCCACATATCCACAGAGTTATCCACAATTTTTTGAATGCAAGAGAAGAAAACTTGCAAAATGCAGAGAAAATCATACGGGCATGTCCACAGGAAATCATTGGGATTGGAAATTTTTTTATAATTGTTGTAACAAAACAGGGGAAAGCGGGATAAACCTTACAGGAGGTGAAAACCGTGGAAGATCTTGGGGAATTGTATCAGTTGTATGCCCAGACGGTATATCGATTTTTGTATTCAAAATGCCGGGAGGGGCCAATGGCGGAAGAACTGACGCAGGAAACCTTTTACCGGGCGGTATATTCCATAAAGCGATGGGATGGTTCCTGCCAAATTACCACATGGCTGTGCCGGATCGCCTATCATGTGTGGCAGCAAACCCTGGAGAAGGAAAACAGGCGGATGCGAAATCGTGGGGTGCAGCCGCGGGTGGACAAAAGCCCGTCCGCCGAGGCAGAGGTGCTGGCGGCGGATGGAGAAATGGCGCTGTGGAAGGCGCTGCATCGCCTCCGAGAACCGGTGCGCGAGGTGTTGTACCTTCGCCTGTCCGGCGGACTTTCGTTCCGGCAGATCGGAGAAATCATGGAGAAGAGCGAGACCTGGGCGAGGGTAACTTTTTTTCGCGGCAAAAATCAAATGATGAAAGGGAGCGTACAGGAATGATGAAGGAAGGCCAAACCATTGGATGCGGGGTGGTGCAGGATTTGCTGCCGCTGTATGCCGAACAGATGACGTCGGCAGAAAGCACAGCGCTGATTGAGGCGCATATGCAGCAATGCCATCGCTGCCGGAAGGTGGCAGAAACCATGAAAAAAACTATCGCAGGGGCAAAAAAACCTCCGGAAAAGGAGGTGGACTTTTTAAAGAAGCTGCGCAGAAAGAACTGGCTCACCGGCATACTAACCGGGTTGTGCTGTCTGGCGGCGGTAGTCATCGGCCTGCAGGTTCATCATTATTATTTTGAAACCGCGGCGCAGCCTGTTCCGGCGGCGGAAATTCAGGTGTTGTCTGCGGAGGAAAACGAGGACGGCACCGTGCGGTGCAGGCTTGCGGCGGTCAGCGAATATGAAGTGTGCGGCTTTGCCGGCAGCGGAGAAAACGGAATCTATTATCTCACCATGTACAGCGTCCGAAAACCTGCGCTGCGCACCGACGGCAACCCATATGCTATGATAGCGGAGGAGAACATCGGATATTCTGCAGATGGCGTCCAGGAGGATGTCACGGAGATTTATTACCGGGACGGGGCGGGAACCCTTCTGCCCGTATGGAGTGAAACCGGGCAATACACCAGGCAATAGCCGGAGACGCAAAAAAGCAAACAGACAAAGCTGTTTGCTTTTTTGTTTGGTCAGCGCAGCATCGCGCCGTTGTTCCACACCAGGGTGCTGTAGAGAAACAGAACATCCTGATCACCGAAGGTCAGAAGGGAAGGAAGCAGTTCGCTGGACATATAGCGCAGATCAATGAGGGTGATTTTGGAATAACCCGGCAGCAGAAGGGGAGCCAGGCTGCTGCCAAAAGAATCCCGGAAGATGAGAAGTTCCCGGCCGCTGTCGTTTTGAGGGTTTGTTATGATTTGAAAGGCGGAGGCGCCGGAAAGAAACAGATCGTAGCCGTCCATCCCATCGTAGGCCTCCGGGGTATAGAGACTGCTGATATGGTCCGTCTCATAGGTGTACAGTTCCGCCGTTTGGGTTATGCTGCTGGTGAGATAGCGTATTTCGTCCGGCTCTGCCGCCAGGGCAGACTGCCCCAGATATGCGCCGTAGAAAGGTGCAAAAGAATTTGTTTCATAAGCGGACAGCGGGGGAAGGGAGACGGACATTGCGCTCCCAAGGCGGGCCGTCACACGGTCCAGCCGGTCCTGCCGCCAGTGCGGATCCGTCCGGTAATAATCTTCAGCGGTCAGGCAGTCAAACAGTTCGATCTCCTCTGCGGAAGAAATGTGCGTTCGGAGCAGTTCCTTCATCGCCGCATAATCCATAGAAGGATAATCGTTTTGCGCCGCCGCAAAATAATTTTTATCCGGAATCACAGCATAATAGACCGGCATGCCGGAAAGATACGTGTCGTACAAGTCGTTGAGTTTCTGGGCGGCCAGCAGCACCTGCCCTTCGTGCAGGGGATATTCCAGCTTGTACATACTGCCGTTCTGCAGATAAATGCCGTTGTTGTCCCGGCGGCGCAGCACATCAAAGGCTGTGACCGCCTTCACACGCCGCATGGTATCCCGGGCCGGGAACTGGTCCTGCAGATAGAGTTCCAGATCCTCTGTGAATTCCCCGTTCCACAGGGCCTCTCCCTGAAGCGTCGGGAATTGCTGCAGTTTTCGCCGTTCGGAAAAGGATAGGGCGGCGTCCTCTTTGACCAGCATCGCGGCAAAAAAGCCGTAGATGACGGCGGCAAAGCACAGGATGGTAAGAAGCTGTTTGGCTTTTTGCAAGAAAGACGCACCTCCTTAAAAGCGAAAATACAGAAACGGGTTGAACGAGCCGTCCACCAGGTAAGCGGTCGAAGCGAGGAGCAAAAGCGTCAAAGCCGCCGGCTGCGCGGCAGTCAGGAATATCTGGCCGGCCCGCGTCGTGCCGGCACGGGATAGCAGGTACCTCCAAAAAGGTGTCGCACCGACGGCAGCCAGCGCCAAAAGCACGCCGTAGTTGCGCAGCTGGTACAAGGCCTCCTGGCTGACAAGAGGGATGTCAAGCCCGCCGAACATGCCCCGAAAGTCGGACAGGGCGCCGGACAGACCGTTGGCATGAAAAAGGACAAAGCCCAGGAGTGTGAAACCCATGGTATACATCCAGCCCAGCACCGGCGGAGCTTTTTTCAGCGCATTGCCCCAGAAGCGCTTTTCCAGCAAGAGCAGGATCCCGTAGCCCGCGCCCCACAGCACGAAGTTCCATTGCGCGCCGTGCCAGAGGCCGGTAAGCAGCCATACCAGCAGAAGATTGCGCGCCCATTTGCCGGGACCCGCCCGATTGCCGCCCAGAGGGATGTAGACATAGTCCCGAAACCAGGTAGAAAGGGTAATGTGCCATCGGCGCCAGAATTCTGTAATGGAGCGGGAAATATAAGGATAGTTGAAATTTTCCGGAAAGTGAAATCCCAACAGCTTGCCAAGACCAATGGCCATATCGCTGTAGCCGGAAAAGTCAAAATAGATTTGCAGCGTAAACGCCGCGGCATAGACCCAGTAAAACAGCACACTTTGGTCGGAGGATGCCCGGAAAACCGCGCACAATTCTCCCAGCTGATTGGCCAGCAGCACTTTTTTGGAAAGGCCGAGCACAAACCGGCCGACGCCTTCTGCGGCGAGGGAAAGGGTGTGCCGGCGTTGGTGCAGCTCACATTGAACCGATTGATACCGCACGATAGGGCCTGCCACCAGTTGGGGAAACAGGCACACATAGGTAGCGAGGGTGGAAACGCTTTTTTCCGCTGTTACATCGCCGCGATAAACGTCGATGGTGTAACTCATGGTCTGAAATGTAAAAAAGCTGATGCCCAGAGGGAGTTCGATCCCGGGCAGGGGAATGCGGCCGCCAGTCAGAGCGTTCAGACTTCCGATGAAAAAGTCGGCATATTTAAACACGCAAAGCATCGCCAAATTGATGATGATGGAAGAAATCAGTGCGATTTTAGCTTTTTTTTCACCTCGGTGCCGTTCGATGTACAGGCTGTGAAAATAATCCGAAAGGGAAGAAGCCAGGAGCAGAATCGTGTAGAGTTGTTCGCCGAAACAGTAAAAAATAAGGCTTGCAGCAAGGAGAACAAAATTTTTGCCGCGGGCCGGCACAAGAAAGTAGATAAGCAGCACTGCCGGCAGAAAGACATATAAAAATGTAATGCTGGAAAATAGCATAGGCGAACTCCCTCCGCACGGTTTCCAGGTATCCCGGAGTTATCGGTTAAAAATAGGCGTCAAAATTTGCGGCAATGGTGTCCGCCACGTCCGCCGAAGACAGCACTACCAGAATGACGCTGCCATGGGACTTGACAATGGTCTTCTCCGCTTCCACGCAAATCCACTTTCGGGGATCCACGCTGCTTTGGATGGTATCTGCAAGAGCGGCGGCGTCAGTTCCCTCCGGCACCCGCAGCAGAGCGACGGAATGCGCGATGGAGCCGATCAGGGCTTCGGAAGAATACCCTTCCGCGCCGTCGATGGCATCGATGCCGAAAAACCAGGAGAACCGGTCGGACGGGATTTCTCCGTTGGCGGTTTCAAATTCCAGAGACAGATCGGTTGTTACAACGTCCATAAGATCCGGCAGGGGCATCGACGTATCGTCGGGGGTGTTCTGCCCCTTTCCGCAGCCTGCCAAAGCAAACAGTACCACGGCGGACAGGAAAACGGCAATGATTTTTTTCATAAATAACATTCCTCCATACTCGTCGTGAAGTCTTTCGGTTATTAAGACGGTTTCGGCCGGGCAATTGTTCCCGCAATCCGGAAAATTTTCAAATAACTGCAATGGCGGGCATCCGGCCATGGGCGGAATCCAAAAATAGACGGAAACAGAGAAAATCCGGCGCCGTCAGGACGCCGGATGCAGGATCACTTGTCAAATTGGTATAACGCGGCAAAGCCCCGGTAAGCCATATATAAGTCTGCTTTGGCAATGACTTCAAAGGGGGCGTGCATCGAAAGGACGGGAACCCCCGCGTCCACCGTGTCAATGTTGCGGTTTGCCATATACATCGCGACGGTGCCGCCGCCGCCCTGATCCACTTTGCCCAACTGACCGGTTTGCCAGCATACATCCCGCAGGATATAGCGGGCTTTTGCCATAACCTCCGCGGAAGCATCGGAAGTGCCGCTTTTTCCCCGGGCGCCGGTGTATTTGGTAAGCACGAGGCCGCAATTTGCTTTGGCGTCGTTGCGTTTCTCGGAAACCTCCGGATAATTGGGGTCATAAGCATTTGCTACGTCGGCGGAAAAGCAGAGGGAATGCTCCAGGCATTCCTCCGGCAGGACGCCAAATCCACGGCAGACGTCGGCAACAAACGTGTCAAAATGGCGGGATTGTATGCCGGTGACGCCGTCAGAGCCGGTTTCTTCCTTATCTACCAGAAGGCAGAGACAGGTCTTTTCCGGGATTTCCGCCAAATCAAACAGGGCGGTAGCGGCAGGATACGCGCATACGCGGTCATCATGGCCGTAAGCGCCGATAAAGCTGCGGTCAAACCCCACATCCCGCGCCGGAAAAGCCGGCACGGCAGAAAGTTCTGCGGACAGGAAATCCTCCTCGGTGATGCCGAACGTATGATGCAGGAATTCCAGCACAGACCGCTTCACGCGGTCCCCTTTGCCTTCGGTTTCGCTGGGGACAGAACCTACCAGGATGTTCATAGTTTCCCCTTTGATGCCCTGCGTCATGGGCAGCTTCATCTGATCTTGGGCGAGATGGGGCAAAAGATCCGTGATGACAAAAACCGGATCCTCCGGCTTGCCGCCGATGGAAACGTCGATGTTGTGAATGCCCGCCGCATCATAACGGCTGACAACGCCGCGCAGTTCCAGCGGAATGGCAGGCCACTGGTATTTTTTGATACCGCCGTAATAATGGGTTTTGAAAAAGGCCATGCCATCGTCCTCATAAAGCGGTACGGTGCGGATGTCAATGCGGGGTGCGTCGATGTGGGCGGCGGTAATGTGAAAACCTGACGACGGGGGCTGTTTGCCGATTACCGCCAGGATCAAGCCTTTGCCCCGGTTTATCTGGTACACTTTATCCCCCGGGGAGAGCTTGTCTCCCCGGGAATAGGGATAAAAGCCCTTTGCTTCCGCCAGTTCTGCCAGATAGCGGACGGCGTCCCGTTCGGTTTTGCATGCATTGAGAAAGGTCTTATACCCTTCACCATAACGCTGGATTTGTGTCTTGTCCTGTTCCGTCAGCTTTGAGAAGACGGGATTTTTATGATAAAAAAGAGAATTTTCTGTCATAATCTTATCACTCCTGTGCCATAATCGTTTTATAGAATTCCATCACATGATGGCGCAATTTGTCCTGGCTTTCTCCATTTTCCAGCAAAAACTGGGAACGGGTTTTGTAAAATGCATCCGCGGGCTGCGCATGCACCCGGGCGGCGGCATAGGCATAGGATACCTTGTCCCGCTGCTGAATGCGGGCGATCCGCAGTTCTTTTGGCGCGAGGACAGAGACGGTATAGGTGCAAAACCGGTCAAACCCGGTTTCAAACAAAGTGGGGGCGTCATACAGGCACAGGGAATATCTCTGCTTTGCCAGTCGGTTAAAGGCGGCGAAAGATGCCTGGCGGATAAATGGAGTGGTGAGTTCCGAAAGGATATGCAGTTTCTCCGGATCGGAAAATACGATGCTGCCCAGGGCTTTTCGCTGCAGCTGGCCGGCCTGGTCGAAGATGCCGCCGCCGAAGGCCCGGCGCAAGGCAGACCGCAGATCCGGATCGGTATCCAAAAGGGTATGATAGATGGTGTCCGCGTTTACGGTAGGAATCCCCTTTGGTTCGAGAAGCTGGGAAACCAGAGTTTTGCCGCAGCCGGAACCGCCGGTTAACCCCACAACGGCAAGTTCTGGCAGGGGGATGACCTGAAATCCGGCCGCTTTTTTGAGCCGGTTGGAGACGGCCAGGCCCACGCCGCTGTCCTCCGGGCACTGGGCGTAAATGCGTGTCACGGGAAGGCGGTCGAAGGCACGCAGCGCATCGAAAACCTGCCGCGCCTGCTCCGCCGGGTCGGCAAAACTGCCAAAGGAGCGAACAGCCCCTTTGGGAAAACGGTTCCGGAATTCGTCGAAACAAAGTACGCCGGTCTCCTCATCCGCATGCGTACGAATATACCGGGCCGTGAGGTCTGGTCGGCCAGACAGCACGGTGACCGGTGCCTTGGGCGCGTAATGCCGGTATTTCATTCCCGGCGCGGAGACAGATTCGGTATCCGCAATGGATTCATACAGGGCTTTGTCTACGGCCACCTCGCCAAGAACCGCGCGAAGCTGCTCCAGAGAAATGCCGCCGGGGCGGAGAAGCCGGGGCGGAGTTGTCACAAGGGAAATCACCGTGGATTCCACGCCGACACGGCATGGGCCGCCATCTACCACGGCGGCAATGCTGCCGTCCATATCCTCCAGCACATGGCGGGCGGTGGTGGTAGAAGGTTTTCCGGAGCGGTTTGCGGAGGGCGCTGCAATGGGAAGCCCTGCGGCCCGAAGGATGGCCTGGGCCACCGGATGGGCGGGCATGCGGATGCCCACCGAGGGGAGTCCCGCGGAAACTTCGTCTGGAATGGCATCGCTTTTGGGCAAAATCATCGTAAGGGGACCGGGCCAAAAGGCTTCGGCCAGCCGTTTGGCTGCCGCGGGAATCTGCGACACCAGGGGCTTGATCTGGGAAAATTCCGCAATGTGCACAATCAGGGGATTGTCCTGCGGACGGCCTTTGGCCTGGAAAATTTTGCGGACCGCGGCCCGGTTCAGCGCGTTGGCTCCCAAACCGTATACGGTTTCCGTGGGAAGTCCCACGACCTCCCCGGCCTGCAGCAGCCGGGCTGCGGTTTCTACCGCAGCAGGATTTCGCGCCGGATCTAACAATTGCGTTTGCATAACAACATCTCTTTTATATACAATATGAAATAATTATACCAGTTAATACTCCAAGTATATTAAAATAAGAGGGAAGACGGCCGGAATATGTGTGTTTGGATTCCGGGATCATAGAAGCGAGGGTGACATACAGCATCGCACCGGCGGCGAGGGCCAGGCAGAACGAAACCACCAGCGGAGAAACGGATCCAAATGCCGAGCCAAGATAGGCGCCGAGAATGGTCGGCGCACCGGACAGGCAGGTGATAAGCAGGATCTTCCCCTTCCCGCAGCCGGCCGCGCGAAGCGGTGCCGCCATAGCAAGCCCTTCCGGTACATTGTGCATAAGGATGGTAATGGCGAGGGTGACGCCGAGGGCACTTGCCGCGTGAAAGCCGCTGCCCACCGCCAGGCCTTCCGGCAGATTGTGCAGGGCGATGCCAATGGCAAGGGTGAGGCCGGTGCGGAACAGGCGTCGCTTTTCCGCCGATCCTGCGCGGGATGGCATTGTCTGCGGGGAAGTGCAGTACTCCGCCAGCGTCATACAGAGAACGCCGAGGGCGACACCGGCGCACACAAGGGGCAACGTGCCGGTTTGCAGGGCTTCCGGCAGCATGTCGGTGAGTACGATGCTCAGCATCAGGCCGACGGAGTATTCCAGGACAGACGATAGAAATCTTCTGCCCTGCTGCCGGAGAAAAAAAGAGAGAACGCCGCCGAGACCGGTGCCGGCAATGCCGACAACCAGGCCGCACAGCGTAATGGTTAAGGTTTCCTTCATACAATCACCGCCTGTAACCACTATATGGACAGGGGGTGACAAAAATGACTATTGGGCGGCCGCCAGCTTTTCCGCCTGGGCGGCGGTGACAAGGGCGTCAATGACTTCGTCCAGATTGCCGTTTAAGAACTGATCCAGTTTGTAGAGAGTCAGTTTGATACGATGGTCGGAAATGCGGTTTTCCGGATAGTTATAGGTGCGGATTCGCTCAGAACGGTCGCCGGTGCCTACCTGACTTTTACGTTCTGCCGCGATGGCCGATTGCTGTTTTTCCATTTCCGCTTCATACAGCCGGGAACGAAGCACCTTCATGGCCTTGTCCCGGTTTTTGTGCTGGCTGCGCTCGTCCTGACATTCCACCACAACGCCGGTAGGCAGATGGGTAATGCGGATGGCGGATTCCGTTTTATTGATGTGCTGCCCGCCGGCGCCAGAGGCCCGGAAAGTATCAATCTGCAAGTCGGAGGGGTTGATTTCAAAGTCCACTTCCTCCACTTCCGGCAGCACAGCCACGGTCACCGTGGAGGTATGCACCCGGCCCTGGGATTCGGTTTCCGGCACGCGCTGCACCCGATGAACGCCGCTTTCGTATTTCAGGCGGGAATACGCCCCCTCACCGGAGATGGAAAAGCTGATTTCCTTGATGCCGCCCAGCTCGGTTTCGCTGCTGGAAAGGATTTCGATGTTCCAGCGCTTGGATTCGGCATACATGGAATACATACGGAACAGGGAATGGGCAAACAGGGCCGCCTCGTCGCCGCCGGCGCCGCCGCGGATTTCAATGATAACGTTTTTGTCGTCGTTTTCATCCTTGGGCAGAAGCAAAATTTTCAATTCTTCTTCCAGACGAGCGACGTCCTCCCGGGCGGCGTCGTATTCCTCCTGCACCAATTCTTTCATGTCGGGTTCCAGGGATCCGTCCATCATTTCCAGGGATTCTGCCATGGTTTCCCTGGCTTTTTTGTAGGCGCGGAAAGCGTCCACAATGGGCTGCAGATCTTTCTGCTCCTTGAGCAGCTTGGCGGCATGCTTGGGATCGTCGTATAAATTCGGGGAAGCAAGTTCCTCCTCCAGGGCGAGGAAACGTTCTTCCAGGGACTGCAGTTTATCAAACATAGCGTAGTTCTCCTGATACGAAAAAGTTTTCTAGGCAAAAAGATATTTTAAAAGGGAAAAATACTCCCGGATGGTTCCCATCGCTTCCACCGCGGCATAGGGGGTGCGGGCGCCGGCGCCCACCGGATCCAGCCCGGCGTGTTCCATCAGGATTCGGCCGCGGAACAGATGATAGCTGCTGGTGACAAAAGCGGTTTGATAAGCGCCGCCGGATAACTCGTCCAGAATGGTTTTCGCGTTTTTGATGTTTTGGACGGTGTTGCGGGAAGCATCTTCCAAAATAAGCCGGTCCGGGGAAATGCCGTCTTCGGTCATCACCCGGTACATACATGCAGCCTCGGAGATGATTTCATCCTCTCCCTGCCCGCCGCACAGAACAGCCTTGGCCTCCGGATAACACCGCAGATATTCCTCGGCCACCCGAATGCGGGAAGCAAGGGTAGCGGAGGGATTTTCACCCCGCAGGCCTGCCCCCAGCACCAGGATAAAATCCGTTTCCGGCGGGATGGGGTCTGAGATGCAGCCATACAGAATAAAACCTTCCACTATTATAAACGATGCCAGCCACAAAAGGAAGAGGATTTTGCCAAGCCTGCCAATGAATTTCCAAAAATTCCGCTGTTTTCCGGGAATTTGAGCCCGTTTTGCCGCGACAGACAAAATTCCGCCGCCAGCGCCCAACGCGCCGAAAAACAGCAGACCAAAACGCACCGACGGAAAAACGGCGCACAGGACAGCCAGCGCCAGAAAAAGAATGGAAAAGCGCCGCCAAAAGACCGGGCTGTCCAACAGACGGGTTTGCCGCCGCATACGGTTAAGATTCATCGAAACCCTCCTCGTCCAGAGACCGGGAAACGGCTTCCCATTCCGTCAATTTCTCCTCCAGAGAGGCTTGCAGGGCGTCCTGGTCCGCCAACAGGCCGACCAGTTTGTCCGGGTCGGTGGCAAAGGCCGCGATTTGTTCGTCCAGCGCCGCCGCGCGTTCTTCCAGCGCGGAAATTTCCCGTTCCAGTACCGCCTGGCGTTTGGCGAGAACTTTAGTGCCGCCGCTTCGTTTCGGCCGTTCTTTTTTTTCTTTGGGGGCTGCCGCCGGAACGGTTTTTTGCGCCTGGGTTTCCAGGAAAGCTTCGTAGGAACCGGAAAAATCGGTGATTCGCCCATTTTGGATAAAAAGAATGCGGTTTGCAAACCGGCTGATAAAGTACCGGTCATGGCTGACAAAGAGCATGGTGCCCTCGTAGCCCTCAATGGCCTCTTCGATCCACTCCCGGGAAAGGATGTCCAAATGGTTGGTCGGCTCGTCCAAAATCAGGAAATTCAAAGGATCGTACATTATCGTGCAAAGCTTCAGGCGGCTTTTTTCGCCGCCGGACAGAGAGGCGACGGTTTTCTGCTGGGCCTCATCGGAAAAATGAAAGGCGCCCAGTCGGTTGCGGGCGGTTTGCGCCGTCAGATTTTTTTCGAAAAGAAGCGTGTCGATCAGATTTCGGCCGGGGTTTTCAAAGGAAACCTGCTGCGGGAGATAGGAAATTTTCAGACCGTCCGCCCGGCGCAGTGTGCCGGCGTCGGCAGTTTCCTGGCCCAGGATTATTTTGAGCAGGGTGGTTTTTCCGGTGCCATTGTCCCCCACAATGGCAATGCGGTCGCCGTTGCGCACCGTAAAGGTGAGATCCCGCAGCACCGGGACGCCGTCAAAGGATTTGCTGATGTGTTTGACAAACAACAGTTCCTCGGTGGGAAAGTCCGGGTCGCCAAAGGTCATATGAAGCTTTTTTTCGGCTTTGGGGCGGTCGCCCACTTTCATCCGGGCAATGCGCTTGTCGATGGAGGCGGCGCGCTTATGCATTTTTTCCGTGCCCCACTGATGCATGCGGGCAGAGCGTTCCTGCAAGTCTCGGATGGCGGCAGTCTGTCGGGCATACTCCTGTAGCCGGGCCTGCCGGCGGCGCTCCCGCTCCACCGCATAGTAGCTGTAAGAGCCGGCATACAGGTCGCATACGCCGCCGTCCAGTTCAATGATGCGGTCGCAGCACTGGTCGAGAAAATAACGGTCATGAGAAATGGTCACCACCGTCCCTTTGTAGGCGGCCAAAAAATCTCCCAGCCAGCCCACGCCGTTCAAATCCAGATGATTGGTAGGTTCGTCCAGCAGGAGGATATCCGTGTCCTCCAGAATGATGCGGGCAAGGTTTACTCTGGTTTTTTCGCCGCCGGACAGAACGGAAAAGGGCTTTTCCCGCATAGCATCCGGGATTTCCAGGCCGTTGCAGACCCGGTTTATCCGGTGGTCCACATGATAGCCGTCCAGCGCTTCAAACCGGCTGGACAGCGCGCCATAGCGCTGAAGCAGGGCGGGGGAAGGATCCGCCGCCATCTGCGCCTCCAGGGACTGGAGCTGTGCCTGCAGAGCATACAGACGGGAAAAGGCAGAACGCAGCACATCCTCTACGGAACATTCCGGGGCAAAGGACGGGATCTGGTCGATAATGCCAACGGTTTTTCCGGAAGAAAGGGCGAATTCACCGCTGTCGTAGGGCAGCCTGCCGGTAATGACCTGAAACAGGGTGGTTTTGCCGGAACCGTTTGGCCCCACCACCGCGACTTTTTCCCCTTCATACACGGTAAAGGAAACGTCCCGGAGAATGTGCCGGTCGCCGAAATATTTATTCAGATGTGACAGTGTGAGTACGGGCATAGCGGCTTCTCCAAAGCAAACAAAAGATAGACCTCAGAAGAAAGAATCCCCTGCGGCCTATTTGTTTTGATCTTCCTATGGGTTTAATGATTGCCTTCCGGCGCGTTGTCGCCAACCGGCATAAACAAGGATGCGATATCCGGCCGGGACGTGTGAATATAATTGATGTTCATATCTACCATGCGGCGGAGATGAAATTCATCGTCTGTGGGCGCGGAAGATACGCAAAGTCCCAGCCGCTGCGCCTTGGCCACAAACGAGGAATCGGCTTCTTCCGGCCGAATTTGAATGCCGTAGAAACCGGAATCTTTCACAAACAGCAGCAATTCATTGACGTTGCCGGAAAGGGAGGGCACATCCAGCATAAAGTTTAAATCCGGATAGCGCTGGATAAGTTCCAGGGTATCCTTGGACGCGCCGCACAGCATGTAGGCCCGGGAAAGATATTCGGAATATTTGAGGGCAATGCGCACGAATGGAATAATTTTGGGCGTGGATACCCGGAAAGCGATCTGGTAGGCATAGGATTTTGCAAGATCAATGGCCTGTCCGGCGGTAACCAGCCGCTTGCAGAAGGGCCGAAGCTCGTCAAAGGTAAAATTGGAAAGCAAGGTGATGGCGCCGTCGGAGGCGGTCACCTTTCCGTCCTTTCCCAAAATAGGGATACAATCTTTGGTCAAATCAAAATGCAGGCAGCAGCCGTCCGCGCCGTTGTCATGGCCTGCGGCAATGCTTTCCAGACTGTTTTCCTCGGTATGCATGCATCCGGATTCCGCCATTATAAAGGTGCCTTTGTGATTTTGAATCATAGTTGCCTCCCAAGTGTGTTAAAGGGTTTCCGGCGCGGAATATTCCCTCCCAAAGGTATCTACCGTTACTTTTGTCATCGCCATGTCCACAACCGGACGATCCATATAGTCCCGTTTTGCGTTTACAATGACGTCGCAGGCGTCCATGCCCTCGGTCACTTTGCCGAACGCGGCGTATTGTCCGTCCAGGTGTGGCGCATCAGAGGTCATAATAAAAAACTGGGATCCGGCAGAATCCGGCGCCATCGTTCGAGCCATGGAAATCACGCCGCGGGTATGGCGCAGCCCGTTCTGGAAGCCGTTGCCCGAAAATTCGCCCCGGATGGAGTAGCCGGGGCCGCCCATGCCGGTGCCTTCCGGATCACCGCCCTGGATCATAAAGCCGGGAATGACACGGTGGAAAATCAATCCGTCATAAAAGCCTTTCTTGACAAGGGAAATAAAGTTGTTGACGGTATTGGGGGCAATATCTGGAAAAAGTTCCACCTTCACTATGCCGCCGGTGGACAATTCAATGGTCACAATCGGGTTATTCATAAAATTCATACGCTCCTTTGTTCTATCGTCGGTTATTATAGTTATTGTAACAAATACAGCCGGATTATACAATACTTCCCGGCGGGAAAAGAAAAATTATCCTTTTCGGGCCGAAAAACAGCGGCCAAGCATCATTTGCCGCAGCGTCGGCCGCAGCCGCTGCAGTTCCCTCCGCAGCCCCGTCCGGCTGTTTGGTCGCTGTGGATTTTGCGGACGGCCAGCGTCACAAGAACAGCCAGCGCCGCAAGGACAACAATGGTTATCATAAGAATCGCCAAACCCTGCCTTTCCAACACAAAACGGAATCAAATGCAAATAAAATGGTTACTTCTATTATTATAATATGGAAGGCCGGGATGTCAATGGCCGATGTTTGTGGTATAATGAAAGCAGACACGACGGACTGCCCTGGGAGTGGGAGAAGAAGGAGGCGGAACATGTTCCGGATTTTGCTGGCGGACGATGAACCAAGGATGCGCAAGCTGGTATCGGATTTTTTGAAAAGGGATGGCTATGAGATTGTGGAGGCCGCCGACGGGAACGAAGCGGCGGCTGTGTTTGACAGCCAGGCCATTGATCTGGCGATTTTGGACGTTATGATGCCGGGGCTGGACGGATGGTCGGTGCTCCGCCACATCAAAGCCCGCCGGGCGGACGTGCCGGTGCTGATGCTGACGGCCCGGGCGGAGGACGCAGATCAGGTGCTCAGCTTTGAACTGGGTGCAGACGACTATGTGTCCAAGCCCTTCAGTCCTATGGTGCTGGCGGCAAGGGTGGGTGCGATTTTTAAGCGGACGGCCCGAAAGGACGGGGGCGGGATGTTTTATGCGGGGGAGCTTGCTATTGACGAGGAAAGGCGCCTCGTCACAGCCGGCGGAAAAGAGGTTGCCTTGACGCCGCGGGAATATGAACTGCTGATTTATTTGAAAAACAATAAAAATATTGCGTTGTCCCGGGAGAAAATATTGAACGAGGTGTGGGGATACGACTATTTTGGAGATCTTCGCGGGGTGGATACTCACATTAAAAAATTACGGGCAAAGCTTGGAGAAGTGTGCGGCGGCTATATCGCTACGGTTCGGGGATATGGTTACCGGTTTGAGGTGCAGTTGTGAA
The DNA here is from genome assembly GCA_934395135.1 of uncultured Eubacteriales bacterium. GTDB lineage: Bacteria > Bacillota > Clostridia > Oscillospirales > Butyricicoccaceae > CAKRRK01. Next base: position 76,748 of record CAKRRK010000006.1, read on the forward strand.
ACGTTCCATAAAATTTCAAGTATTTTTCCTTATCAGTCTGGTGGCGGTGGTATTTGTAGCGGTGATTTCTCTGCTGAACGCCCTGTTCTACGACGATTATTACCTGTATCAGAAAAAAAACGCCCTGGTGAGCCTGTATAACCAGACCGAAGCGGCGTATGTGGGGGAAGCCGGCGAGCTGCAGCCGGTATTCAACCACTTTGAAACGAAATATGGCGTCCGTATCCGGGTGGTCTCCGGGTATTATCTGGTATATGATACCAATTATACCCGGGACAACTTTTTTTCCTTTCGCCAAAATCAGGAACACCAGGCGGCATTGTCCTCCGGCCTGTTTTATGCATTTGACGAAGAGGAATACCGGGAGAACGGCTATAGCTTTATGACCACGAAAGACGGGGATTATCAGAACGAATATGTCTGTCTGCTGGGCGGTCTTTCCAACGGCGATATTCTGGTGGCCAGCATACCGGTGGCAATGCTGGAGGAAAATGTCAGCTTCAGCAGCCTGTTTGTGACCATTGCGGGTTTGCTTGCTCTGGCAGTTTGTCTTGTGCTTGCCGGCGTGATTTCCCAGCGGTTTACAAGGCCTATTATCGCCCTGTCGGACATTGCCACATCGATGGCGACGCTGGATTTTTCCAAAAAATATCAGGGACAGACCGAGGATGAAATTGGTCAGCTGGGAGAGAACATCAACCGGCTGTCTTACCAGCTGGACAAGGCGATTGCGGAACTGCGGCAGACCAATGCGTCTCTGGAGGAGGAAATCCGGCAGAAAGAAAAAATTGACCATATGCGCAAAGAATTCCTCATTAACGCCTCCCATGAACTAAAAACCCCGGTTGCCCTCATACAGGGATACGCAGAGGGGCTGAAGATGGGCATTAACAGCAGGGAGGATACGGAGTTTTACTGCGATACCATTATAGAGGAAGCGGCGCATATGAACAAACTGGTGATGCAGCTGCTGGACTTGTCCCGGTTGGAACTGGGCAACAGCGCGCCGAAACGGGCGCTGACCGATGGGGATGAACTTGCAGAGCATGTGTGCCGAAGGCTGGAACATGCAGCCCGGGAAAAGGGCCTAACCATAGAACGGGAGCCGGTGGGTACGGTATGGTGCGACGAAGAAATGTTGGAACAGGTGCTGACCAATTTTCTGTCCAATGCCATAAGGCATACAAAGACCGGGGGCCGCATCCGGCTGTATGGCGCGGAGGAGAACGGCGCCTGCAAGGTAGCGGTATACAATGACGGCCTTCCCATACCGGAAGACGCGATGGAAATGCTCTGGGAAAAGTTTTATAAAATCGACAAAGCCCATACAAGGACGCAGGGCGGGACCGGAATCGGACTGTCGATTGTGCGGGCCATCGCCATCGCGCATGGCGGCGGCTATGGAGTGCGCAACCTTGAACACGGCGTGGAATTTTATGTGTTATTCCCGGATAAGGGATTATAAACCACAAAAACCGGCGGGCGCCAAAAGCTTGCCGGTTTTTTGTGAAAGATTACAATGCATGAAACCTCCCGTTGTGCTAGGATAAAATCGTTCGGAACAAAAGGGAGATGCTGCAGTGAAAGACAGAAGATTGGTGAAGGGATGCCTGCTGGCGGTTTTGGGCGCGTCGTTTTGGGCATTGTCCGGTGTGTGCGGGCAATATATGTTTGAACAAAAAGGCGTGGATCCAGGACAGATGGTGGCCCTTCGGCTGCTGATCAGCGGCGGCGTGTTGCTGTTGCTTACCATAAGAAAGAAGGGGCGTGCTGCGTTCCGCTGGGAAAGAAAAGATACGGTGCCGCTGCTTGCCGCGGGTTTGCTTGGCATTGCGATGTGTCAGTACGCCTATTTTACATCCATCCATTATTCCAATACGGCCACCGGGACGATTCTCTGTTATCTCAGCCCGCTGATGGTGCTATTTTTTCTGGCGGGAAAAGACCGGCGCCGTCCGTCCGGAACGGAGCTTGCGGCGCTGTTTCTGGCGTTTGCCGGCATGTTTCTGTGCGTGACCCATGGGGATCCGGCAACGCTGTCCATTTCACCGCCGGCGCTTTTTGGGGGAATGTTGTCTGCGGCGGCATTTGCTATTTATACCATTCAGCCGCAAAAGCTGATTCAACGGTATGGAACCGTATTTGTCAACGCTTGGGGAATGGTGGCGGGCGGCCTTGTCTTGGGCTGCCTGTTTCGGCCGTGGGATCTGAGAGGCGTCTGGGATGCTCCGGCATGGACGGCGTTTGCATGCATTATCGGTCTTGGTACTGTGTTATCGTTCACTTTTTACCAGGAAGGCGTGCGGCTTGTAGGGGCGGCGAAGGGAAGCGTACTGTCCTCTGTGGAACCGATTGTTTCCACAGCGCTGTCCGTAATTTGGCTGAAAAGTTCGTTTCAGCCGTTGGATTATCTGGGATTTGTTCTGATCGTTTCCACGATTTTTATGATCACGGCGGGAAACCAATTGCAGAAATTGTCAAAAAGAATAAAAAAACAAGGAGGAAACTAGGAAAAGTGCCGATTCCCCAAAAAAGAATAAAAAGGGGATTGACAAAGTAGGTAAGGAGGTGGTATTCTATACAAGCACCTCACGCGAAAGCAAAA
>CAKRRK010000007.1 GCA_934395135.1 uncultured Eubacteriales bacterium
TCGTTGGCGTCATAGCCCTCCGGCGCCACACTGGTATCAATGCCGATCGCCTCTAATGCGTTCATTTCCGATATGTCTGCAGATTCGCCGCCGGGTGCCGCAAAAGCGTTCATAGGCAAAAGACTCAGCAGCATACAGATGATTAATAGGTTTGCTGTCAGTTTTTTTACGCTCATACAGAAGTCTCCTCTACTTACAAATTTTCTTGTCCTCTTTTTTACTATAATCTGAAAAGCATGGAACTGATATCCTACTCGGCATACGAATCGGTTGGCACTACGGTAGTTAGAAGCCACAGCCATGCAATGGATTCAGATAGATGCTCAGTCACATTTCCAACCGCATCGTGACCGTCTGATACTGCAGAGATAACATGGTTATTGGACAGAGTCAAACCGCCACATTCGTTCCGGGAAAGGACACAGGCCCCTTTTACCGCCTCAGCCTCTGTTGTGCAAACGGGCTGATGCATGCCAGCGCTATGGTGGGCAGTGGAGGCAGGATCACAAAGAACTTCAGTTGCGGACTCAATCATCACTTTTTCATAGCATTTCCTCCTCATCCGTCCATTTGCATGGAGTCCAGCAGCTCGTTGATGGATGCCCGGACGCGATAGTTACCATCATCCCAGACCACCTCGCTGTCTTCCAGCCTTGCTGTGCCGAACAATTCCGGTGAAGCCAAGCGTCCAAATCGAATGGCATGAATCCGTTGCCGCATGTCCACGATGGCCTCGCTGCCATTGAGAAAACACAGCTTCAACCGATACTCAGGCAGCACCTGCAATGTTACTCCTATGGAATTCATCTAATCGCCTCCCTTGTGCATAAATAACGGCATAAAATAACAGTATGGGATTTCTGCTTTTATCATACAGAAATTCCATGCTGTCCGCCTCCCCCGAAAGGGGGATTTTTGAGGGACTATTTCAGCAGATCCACCAGTTTGCTTCGGCGGTCGATGCTGGTCTTGTTGAAAATGCTTCGGATGTGACTCTTGACCGTCTCCTCGGAGATGAAGAGCCTTGCGGCGATCTCCTTGTTCCGCAGACCCTCCGCCGCCAACTGGGCCACCTCCCGCTCCCGGTCGCTGAGCTCTCCCATCTGATCTGGATGCTTTTCCAGCATGGCGAAGATCCGGCTCTCCTCCGCTTTGGTATAGTGGATCTCCAACGCCTTGATCTCCACAATGGCCCGCTCATGCTTCTTCCGAATGGAGGGGAGCAGGAACAGGACGGAAAGATATTTTCGGAAGCAGGCCAGGAAGGTAAAGTTCCGATCCTCCTCCGCCAGCGTCAGAGACTGCTCCAGATAGTCCGCCGCCTTTGGGATCGACCCGATGGCCAGGTAGCACAGGGCCAGTCCCACGTACATAAAGTTGCGGGTGGACAGGGAGATGAGGCGGCTGTCCAGTTGGAGGGACGCCTCCACACTGGCAATGGCCCGCTTGTACTCCTTTCGCAGGATCAGGTCGGTGATGCGGTTGGTCTTTGCCATAAAATTGGTAAAGGTCAGGTCGTCCAGCATATCCGACGCCCCCCTGGCCCACACCGCGGAGCGGTCCGGCTCCATCATCAGACCCAAAAGATATGTACGCACTGTTTCTGCCATCTGGGTGTTGATGGCGGTATGCTGGAGAAACGGATAGGCCAGCGCCTTGGTTTCCAAATACTCGATGGCTTTTTGCAGGGAGATCATATCCGACTGATAGATGGCGTTGATCCCCAGCAGCAACGCCGCGCCGTAGGTGACCGTGGCGCTCTGCCACCGCTCGGACAGCAGGGCCGCGCGGTGGGCATAGATGTCCGATTCGTCGAAGCGTCCCTGCACGCTGAGAGCCTCGCCAAGATACAGCTCATAGGCCCCGGCCCCATGGTGATTAGTCAGTCGATCATAGACCTCCAGCATCTCCCGCAGTTCCTCCGCCGTCTCCATCATTTTTCCCGGTGTACGGTAAAACAGATACCACATGGAAGTGGTGCCAAACAGATAGGGCTCCTTCGGCGTGAACAGGGCGGAAGGGGCACTCATCAACTGCTCCGCCGCCAGATACCGGGCTTTCATTGCGGGAATGTTAGGAAATTCCCGCAATGCGGACACCATGTACCATTCGCCCATCAGTTGGGGGTCGCCGCTCTCCTCAAGGATGTCCCGACTCTGCTCCAGGGCGGCCTCGAAGCCGTCAAAATCCACACCCGCAAACAGCGCCAGACACAGCCGCAGCATAGATATGGGATGGCGGGAAAGAACGGCACGGGAACATCGGGAGAGAACCGTCTGCGCAAGCTCGGTATAGCTGAGGGCACCAAAGGTTTCATTCAGCAGTCCAACCAGTTGACAAGAAAGTAACTTCTCATCATTGTCTGCTCGGAAAAAACATTCCACGGCTTTTGAGGTGTTGTTTGCCTCATGATAGATCTCTCCAGCAGCGCTATAAACCTGCCCACGAAAATCCTGCGGCATCTCCGCTAACATTCGCAGGAGAAAATTACGCAGCAGTTCATGGGGATACCCGGCACGGGTACGACGGTCGTGGAGCAGAAGTGGAATGCGCACAAGGAGATTGTATAGCTCTGCCTCCTGATTGGGGGCAATCTGAGACAGCTGTTCCTCCCGAATACAGTCAAATACAGATACTCTCAGAATCAGTTCCTGTTCCTCTCGGGAAATCTTTCGCCAGAAAAACTCTTGGAGGAGTCCATCTATATCCCGAAATTCCGGTAAAGCACTGCCATTCTCACGCAAGTTTTCAAAATACAGAGATACCGCAGCGGCCCAACCCTCGGTATTCCGATAAATAACCTCCGCCTGCTGCCTGGAAAGTTCCAGCCCAAGCTGCCGGCCGTACTCCGGAATATCTCTGCGACTGAGAAGCAATTCGCGGGAGGCAAGACGGTAGATGCCAGCCGTGTTTTCAAACACCGCCCGCAGACGCCCAAAGTTTTGGGAAATCAGTATCATATGTAGTCCGTCCCGCTCCCGATCTGCCATGGCTCGCAGGAGTGGCAACGGCCAGTTATCTCCGATCATCTGGAAGTTGTCGAGAATCAAGTAGCAGGGCTCCGGAACAGAGATTTCGGAGAGAATATCCGCAGCTTCGCCCACATTGCTGCGGTTCAAAAATCCTAACTGACGTAGGGACTCGCCGGCCGCCTTATTCAGCCGGCTAATCTGTTGGACAAACCAGTCCAGACTACTGTCTTGATGGAAGCTCACCGCCGTAAACCAATGGACCTGTTCAGAGGGAATATCCCGCATGGCCCAGCGGACCGCGGTGGTCTTGCCATATCCCGCTGGCGCTTCCAGCATAGAGAGGCCGCACTGATGCAGCCGGGAGAGCTTTTCGGTAATTTCTTCCGAAAAATAGAGTTGCTCCATCCAATCACCCCCTTTCTTCCCAGTTTCATTATAAAAGAATGAATCCTGCTTGTCACTCCCTTGAATGGGTGATTTTTAGGAGTAGCAATTACAGCAAGCCGGTTTCAGTTGTAAAACGGCCTGAAATACGACGAAATGCCCCCAACCCATTCGGAAGAGGGAAATTTCAAAAGTGGTGCGACAGATAGCCGTTGAATTCCACCAGTAGCTTATACGGATCATTCAGGCTCATTGCTTTCAGTGGAGGCACCTGCTCCATCTGATTCATGTAGGTCCAGACCTCCATAGCAATGTGGCCGGCCCGAAAGCACAGGTCCAATACGCCGGAGGTGTCCAGATGCTCCTTGTAGATTCGGGCCAGTTTGGGGCCCGTCCCGCAAAATATCCAAATTTCAAGACCCTTTTGCATTTAAGCAAAAGGGTCTTGTGGGGCTTGAAAACACTCGCTTTTTGAGCAAATAGCTTTTTTACCCTATACTTTTGGTGGACCTGAGGAGATTCGAACTCCCGACCCCCACAATGCGAATGTGGTGCGCTCCCAACTGCGCTACAAGCCCGGATGAAAAAAAGAGAATATACACCCCTGCGGTACTGAAAAGACAAACAAGGCAATGGCCGGAGCTACAACTCCGCGGATCGGACAAAATTCAGATTCCGTGCCTGGTTGCTTTGAAAAGGTTGCCGGAGCAAGCGCCTGCCGTTTGCTCCGGCATGGTGCCGCTGACCGGAATCGAACCGGTACGGATTATTCGTCCGAGGGATTTTAAGTCCCTTGTGTCTACCTATTCCACCACAGCGGCGTTGTGTAAATATTATAGCAAGTTGACTGCCGGTTGTCAACAAAAGAAACCCGCGATCCAGCCGCGGTACGCGGACACGCCCCGCCCCAGGCGGGGGCGCAGGCTTATCCGGCCCGCACCCCACGGGAAAGCGGCCGGTTTACCCAATGACCGCGTAATGGTAATGATATCCGTTCTCGTTAAGCTGGTATAGTCCGCCATTGGCGGAAACGGTGCCGGTGTAATACCAGCGGACGCTGGTGTCGTCCCATTCTATCGTGATAATCGCGTTATCAAAATTTAAAACCGTCTTTGCCCGGGCGGTGTTTTTCACAACGGCAAATCCTGCCTCCACTCGCTCGTCGCATGTCACGAAAAGCACCTTTGGAACAAATTCCACCGAGACCGTGGTTTTGTGCTCCGCGCCGTATGTGCCGTCTCCGGTATAGTCGCCGAGCGCTGTGCGGCACCTCGTGTCAATTGCCGCATTGGCCTGGGAAATTCTGGCGTTAAAGCTTTCCATGTTCACAGGATCAATGCTTTGGAACTGGTCGATCATACGAGCCATCCTCCTTTCTCAAATTCTGCAAACTGCAAATCCAGCGCATCCAGCTGGGCAAAGGTCAGGCACTGTGCGGCAAGTTCTGACCACATAGTATACATGTAATCCGTGTGCAGCGCGATGTTTGCCGGCAGCAGACCGCGCAGCGCCCGGACAATGGCGCCGGTGTCGGCGGCATCTGTCCGGTATTTCACATAAAAATCCGTTCCACCCACGCATTCCGTGAAAATGGACGGGCCGAAATAGTGTTGCGCCGTTTGCCGGATGGTGTAAAGATTTACGGGCAGATAGGAGGACAGCTTGCCGATCACGGTTTGCCGCTGTTCTTCCGTGCCGCCGTCACAGAAGCAGTCCAGAATGGAAGCGAACCGGGAAAGCCCTGTGTCGTCTGCCGTGGTGGCGTACAGATTGTCCAACACCGTTTTTTCTGCGGTGAAAAAATCGTTCAGCAGCCGGGCCGCCGCGCCGCACAAGGCGGAAAATTCCGGAAGCTCCCTTAGAATTTCCGGCGTCATGCGCTGTGTATCCATGGGGTTCTCATACAGCATCCGCCGTCGCCTCCTCCGTAATGACAATGGCTCCCGGCACCGCCGCCTCGTAGACGGCGGCGGTTTTTTGCAGGCGAAAGTTTTCCGCCTTGCCGCAAAGCTGCACATCCGTTACATCCTGCACGCCGGAGACCGCCAGCACACGGCTGATGATCCCGGCCACGGAAACCTCCGGGGTTTCAAATCCCATTTCCCGGATGGCATCCCGCACCGCCTGTTCCGCCAGAGGCTGCACGGTGGAAAAAGCGGCGCCGTCGTGTACGGCGATGGCAAGGGATACCGGAACCTCCACCTCCTGGCAGGTTTTCACCGTCACTGTGTGGCCGATAGGCTTGACAGAAGCGGGATTTTCATCGGCGTAGCAATAGGCTGCCTTGGCCAGCACCTTGGCGGAGACGGCCTTGCCGTCGGCGTTTCCCACCACAGCCGTCACGCAGCCCGGTCCGGCATCCTCTGCGGAAAAGACTTTGGCGGCGCCGATGCCGGTGACTGCCAGCAGGTGGTTTTGGTAATCCGAACAATTGCCGCAAAAGGCAGGCGCGGACAAATAGGATAAAATTCGCTGCCGCAGGCTGTCGTCGTCTTCCAGGTCCGTGCCGTAGGAAACCGTACTGGTAATGGACGCGGTTTCCAGGGCGGGAACATATTCGCAGGGGATCAGCAGGTCCAGGCAGGCGTTTGCTGCCGCGCCGCCCTCGTCTGCGGTAAGATAATAGGCGGTGTTCGATAGCTTTTCCGTTGCGGTAAAGGCGATGCCGCCGCACAAAAAGCGCAAGCCGGTCAGTTCCGGCAGCTCTTCCGCGTCTTGGGAAAACGTAAATTCTCCATGCTTTACCGCTTGGGCCGCCTCTTTTCGCCGGATGCCGTACTGTGCCGCGATCCGGTCCAGATATTCGCCGGCGGCGGTATCCGGAAAATGCAGGTCAGAGAAATGGGCAAGTTCCGTATAGGCTGCCGCCAGCAGGGCGCATATCGGCGCCACCGCCGTATAAATCAGACTGCCTTCCCGCTTATCCAGATCGGACGGCACCAGCGCCAGGGCTTGGGACAGCAGTGATTCATAGGTTTTTGTTTCCATAAATTCTCCTTTCTTCCAAATAAGAAAAGGAATGCCACTGGCATTCCTTATAACATTTAATACTACAGGCAAATTTCGGGGCTGTCAACGGAAAAACGGCATAATTTACAGCAAACTGCAAACGATAGGAACAAATATATTTGAAAAAAGGAGAGCCATTGGATGAAAGTAACGTCGGAAACGTATGATAAAATGCTCAAAGAACAATCGCCGCCCTCGCCTTTGCTGCGGGATATGCTGTGGGCCTTTGTGATTGGCGGTGGAATCTGCATGCTGGGGCAGTGGATTTTAAACCGTTACCTTGCTCTGGGCCTCAGCGAAAAGGACGCCGGCGCCGCCACTTCTATTACGCTCATCTGCATCGGCGCGCTGCTCACCGGATTTCATCTGTATGACAAGGTGGCGAAATTTGCAGGGGCCGGCACTCTTGTCCCTATCACCGGATTTGCAAACGCCATTGTTTCCTCTGCACTGGAGTTTAAGAGCGAAGGCTATATTCTGGGAACTGCCTCCAAAATGTTCACCATTGCGGGGCCGGTGCTGGTGTTTGGCATTACGGCCTCGGTGGTGTATGGTTTGGTGCTGTTTTTTGTGGGAATTTTTTAAGGCGGTGAGGAATAGATGAATCGAATGGGAAAACAAACGATAACGTTTTCTTCTGCGCCGAAAATTCGGGGTTACGCGGCGGCAGTTGGGAAAAAGGAAGGGGACGGTCCGCTGCGGGACGGATTTGACCGGATTTACGAAGATGTCAAACTGGGGCAGGACAGCTGGGAAAAGGCAGAGTCCGAACTGCAGAAAGCCGCGTTTTCTCTGGCGGCGGAAAAAGCGGGCCTTGCGGTAGGAGACTGCGATTTTATTTTGGGCGGCGATTTGCTGAACCAGTGCGTTGGCACCGCGTTTGCCCAGCGGGAAAGCGGCGTACCATTTCTTGGACTGTACGGCGCCTGCTCCACCATGGCGGAAAGTCTGTTTCTGGGGAGCATTTTAGTGGACGGCGGTTATGGGGCGCATGTTCTGTGCGGCGCGTCTTCGCATTTTTGCTCCGCCGAGCGGCAGTACCGGTTTCCGTTGGCCTACGGCGGACAGCGGCCGCCTACCGCCCAGTGGACCGCCACCGCCGCCGGCAGCGTGCTCCTGGACCGGGCAGAGGGCGCCGTTTCCGTTACCCGGGGTATTTGCGGCAAAATTGTGGACATGGGAGTAAAAGACGCCAATAATATGGGCGCGGCTATGGCGCCGGCGGCGTATGATACGCTGAAAGCTTTGTGGGAGGATACCGGCACCGGCCCGGAGGATTACGATTTTGTGCTCACCGGCGACCTTGGCGTTGTGGGCAGCAGCCTTCTTGCGGAACTGTTTTCCAAAGACGGGGTGGATCTTTCGGAAAAGCATCTGGACGGCGGCGTTATGCTGTTTGACGAAACCCAGGACGTTCATGCCGGCGGCTCCGGGTGCGGCTGTTCTGCCGCAGTGCTGTGCGGCAGAGTACTGCGGGATATGGCCGCCGGCAAATACCATCGCGTGATTTTTGCCGCGACCGGCGCGCTGATGAGTCCAACCACCGTGCAGCAGGGAGAAAGCATCCCCGGCATTTGCCATGGCCTGGTACTGGAAGCATAGGAGGTATACAAAATGGAATATTTGATATCTTTTATTACAGGTGGTATTATCTGCGCTGTCAGCCAAATTCTGATTGACAAAACAAAGCTGACGCCAGCCCGGATTTTGACGTTGTATGTCACGCTGGGAGTGGTCCTGACGGCGATCGGCGTTTATGAGCCGTTTGTCCAGTGGGCGGGCGCGGGGGCGTCGGTACCCATTCTCGGCTTTGGCTATGTTCTGGGCAAGGGCGTTTCGGAGGGCGTCGCGCAGCTGGGCCTTTTGGGGGCGTTTACCGGCGGTGTGAAAGGCGCGGCGGGCGGTATCGCGGCGGCTGTATTTTTCGGCTATCTGGTGTCCGTGCTTTTTCCGCCGTCGGACAAAAGCTGAGGTCTGGCACAGAAAACCATCGCTGCGGCGGCATGGCCGCCGCTTTTTTGTTGGAAACCAACAGACGAAACATTTTTGTTCCCGCCGGTTCCAAAGGCCGCTCTGCCATGGTATACTGGAAAAGACGGCGGCAGGCCTTTCAGCAAATCCGCCGGATGCCGCGCTGTCCCGATGCTCGGCAAAGCGGCAATTTTTGAAGACAGGAGGAGTAAGGGCATGAAACTTGGAACAAAGGGCCGAAAGGAACAGATAGTCACGGAAGGGATGCTGGCAAAGCATGTGGGAAGCGGCACAGTATCCGTTTTTGCGACGCCGATGATGATCGCAGGACTGGAGGGCACAGCGGAAGAAAGTGTCCGGGATGGTTTGGAAGCGGGAAAAACCACGGTGGGCACACGCATGGACTGTACCCATCTGGCCCCTACCCCGGCAGGCATGAAGGTTTGGTTTGAAACGGAACTGGTAGAAATAGACGGTAAACTCCTTACCTTCCGCGTGCAGGCCTTTGATGAATGCGGCCTGATTGGCGAGGGCACGCACCAGCGCGCGATTGTGACAAAAGAACGGTTTGAAGCCCGGGCGAAGGAAAAGCTGCCCCGCGGATGAAGATAGACAGAAAATAAGCCCTGCCCCCGCACTCCTTCCACAGAGTGCGGGGGCAGGGCAATTTTGGGAGAACCATTTGCCGCATTATCCCATTACGATTGCGTCAGCAGGTCGAACACGGTGGACAGGGCGTCCCGGCATTCCCGGCTGAGGGGCATCAGCGGCCAATCATGCATCATGCCGTCCCCCACATGCAGGCGGATGGAAGCACCGGTTTTCTTGGCCTGCTCTATAAATTTCTGCATTTGGGCAAAAAAGATTTCATGGGTGCCGGAAAATACCTCAATGGGTGGGAATCGACTGAAGTCTCCGGCAAACGGCCAGGAAAAATAATCGTTGGAGTCGCAGGTAAGATTCATAATTTCGCTCATAGAATAAAGGAACGAAGTGCAGAAAATTGGATCGGAAAGCTCCAGGGTCTGGATGTCTTTCACAAGGGATTCATCCGCGACGCTGACCATTCCGGGGGAAAGCAGCACCAGCTTTGCCGGCATAACAAAGCTGGAATCCTGCTCCAAACCGGAAAAGCACATCATAATGGCAAGGGCAGCTCCAATGGAATCGCCCCAGACTCGTATGGTCGAAGCCGGGTGCTGCTGCAGCATTTCGCGGTAGGCCGCAAGGACCGCTTTGGTAGCACGGTGCATGTCGCTGTCCGGCAGCAGGGGATAGACGGGAAACCAAACCGTGGCGCCGTAGTATTCCGCGAGCTTGGCCGCGGCATTCCAGTGCAGAAGGTTTGCCTCTAAAAACATGCCGCCGCCATGCAAAAACAGAACGGCGGGACCGTTCTTTGCCGGCGTACCTTTGGGTGACAGCACATAGCAGGAACGGTTCGCAATGGTTTTTGTTTCAATACGGACTCGGCTGTATAAAAATTTTGGCGGTGCAGAACGCCGTTTGGGCGCTGTTTTTTCAATGTATTCATTCAGATGCGGCGTATCCAGACTGTAAATTCGTTTGTGTCCGAACAGAGAAACCGCTTTTTCCATCGTGCGGTAGACCAGACTCTTTTTCATAAGCTTCACCTGCCGATCGTGTCAGTCTGTGCGCTGCGGCAAAAAGTAACCGCATGCATTGTATTGTGTGCCGGAACGCCGTGCTCTATGCGGCGTTCGGCGGCATAGCGGTTGCAGTGCAATTTTTTATATAGTATTATACGCAGGTTTAAAAATCTTGTCAATGAAAACGAATGGTCCTGGTTTGCAATTTCTCCGGGAGGGTTTGGCTGGCGGCTGGCCTTGAGAGAAACCGGGGAAAAGAGGCTGGGATCCAGGGGGACTTTTCGTTATGGCTTGTTTTGGTTCGCTTTTTTTCTGCGGCGGCGTACAAAGACAACCAGGACAACCCCAAAAAGGAGCAGCGCACCGCCGAAGATCCACCCGGCCGGCGGCATTTTTGACGGAGCGGGCTGCTCGGCAGAGGGCAGCAGTGCGGACAGCGCGGACAAATCCTCTTCCGCCATGGTATAATCCGCGGTCATAAGCCGGCTCATAAACAGATTATAGCGATCCACCTCGCCAAGCGGAGTGACGGCGGCATAGGAGACCAACCTTCCGTCCGCCGCAAACTGTTCGATAAAAAGGAGGGAATCAAAGTCGGTTATATCGCGGTTTTTGACGTTGGTAAGCACAATGTCCTGGACAGCTGCCGCAAATTGGCCGGGATCCAGCTCGCGCCGGCGGTCGCCGCAGGTTAAAACCACGGTTTCCACCGGGGAATCCGACAAAGGGGCTTCTTCCAAAAACGCCGCGAGACAGATCTGCCGTCCGAGGCTTGCCCGTTCTTCTTCCGCGCGGGCAAAGGAGCCGTCGTTCAGGTAATCCTGCAGCCGCCGAGTCTGGTCAAACCGGTCGGCGTCTGCCAGCCGGAGAAAGGAATCGGTTCGCTCCGCAATTTCATAAAGATAGAAGTTGTTCGCATCGATGTAGCCAAAGAGATATTCCGTGTCTGGCGCCGGGATCCGGCTTCCAAAATCGCAGTGGGGGAACGAAAGCGCCGTGCCTTCCGCCGCCGCCCCTTTCAGAACAAGGGTGGGCAGAATCTCCGAAGAAGCGACCGTACCGTCCTCTGACAGCGTATAGGATTCCACCGTCCCCACAAAAACCAAGGCATCGTCCTGCTGCAGCAGCATCTCGGGCACGTCGTCGGCAAACGCCGGGATGGCGGTGACAAGAAACCACGCCGCAGCACCCAGGCCAGCAATCCATCGTTTCATCGCAAACCCTCCAGTTGAAAATCATGTCTTTATTGTACCATAGACAGGGGGGAGAAAGCAGAAATGCGGCGGAAAGTTTACAATTTCTATACAAAAAGAGGTTCAGAGCTCTGTCGCAGAGCGCTCGCGGGAGGAACCGCAGTGCCTGCCGCAACACCGCTGGGAGCACCAAAAAAGACTCCAGCCAAAGCGATGGCGGAGTCCTGCGGGCGGAGAGCAGCGCCGGCGGTCAGTCGCCGTCTTCCGCCTGGAGTTTTTGCAGAATGTTCTGGTCCAGCTTGGATTCCGGCTGGAACGAGGCGAACAAATCCGGCCGGCAGGCTTTGGTCTTGCGGAGAGACATTTCCCGCCGCCAGGCTTGGATGTTTGCATGGTGGCCGGACAGCAGAACCTCCGGCACTGCCCGTCCCTCCCAAACCGCGGGTTTGGTATACTGGGGATATTCCAGCAGGCCGTTCCAGTGGCTTTCTTCTGTAAAGCAGGCTTCGTCCGGCAAAACGCCGGGGACCATCCGGCAGACGGCGTCCGCCACGGCCATGGCTGGAAGTTCGCCGCCGGTGAGGACAAAATCCCCCAGGGACAGCTCTTCGTCCACACAGTGGTCGATAAACCGTTGGTCCACACCCTCGTAATGGCCGCAGACCAGGATAATGTGCTCCTGCGTCAGAAGTTCCCGGGCTTTTGCCTGGGTAAAAGGCTGGCCCGCGGGACTCATAAGAACGGTATGCACATGGGAACCGCCGCACAAGTGTTGGTGGCAGCGGTACAGCGGTTCGGCCAGCATCACCATGCCCATGCCGCCGCCATAGGGGGAATCGTCCGCCTTATGATGTTTATCCGGCGCAAAATCCCGGATGTTAACCGGACAGATGGAAACAAGGCCGGCTTTCTGCGCCCGCCCCATAATGCTTTCCGCCATGCCGGCAGCCACCATGGCGGGAAACAGAGTCATAATATCAATCTTCATCGCCGTACATCCCTTCAATGGAGCGGACGGTAATGCATTCCGTTTCGTGGTCGATGCCCTGCAGAAACGCAGGTACCGCGGGAATCAGGTATTGCCTTCCGGCGTCGTCCCGGACGACATAAATATCGTTGGCAGGATTTTGCAGGACGTCGGACAGTGTGCCCAGTACCCGGTTAAGGCGCTGGTCAAACACGCGGTACCCTAATATATCCTGGATAAAAACCAGATCTTCCGGCAGCGTAACATCATCCCGGTTCATATATAGCACACGGTTCCGCAGCGTTTCTGCCTGGTCGATGCTGTCGACGCCCTCTATGCGCAAAATGACGCAGCCCTTATGCACTCTGGCCTGCTGGATGGACAGCGGCTCGCCGGTTTCCCAGTACAGGGTATCAAATTCCGCAAGAAACGAGGGGCTGTCGCACCAGGGCTGGACTTTCACATCGCCTGCGATGCCGTGGGTGTTGACAATTTTTCCGATTTCAAGATATTGTTTTTTCATAAGTACAGCCTCCAGACATGGAAAAAAGAGCTGCTATGATAAACGTAGCAGCTCCCTTGGTTTTAGTCGCAAATATCCACTGAAACCTTTTGATTGGAACGGTTTCCGACGGATTTCATAAGAGTACGAATCTCTTTTGCGATACGGCCATGACGACCTATAACCTTACCCATATCCTCCGGGGCGACGCGAAGTTCGAAAACAATCTCATCGTCACGCTGGAGTTCGGTAACGGAAACAGCGTCAGGCTCATTTACCAAAGCCTTCGCGATGTAGGTTAAAAGTTCTTTCATGACAACAACCTCACTGATTAAAGAACACCAGATTTTTTAAGGATGGAACGGACGGTGTCCGTTGGCTGAGCGCCGTTTTTGATCCACTGGCGCGCCTTGTCGGCGTCAACCTGGATCGCAACGGGTTCTACAAGCGGGTTGTAAGTTCCGATTTCCTCGATGAAACGACCGTCGCGGGGATAACGGGAATCTGCAACAACAATACGATAGAACGGGGCTTTTTTTGCGCCCAATCTGCGAAGTCTGATCTTTACCATAGCTTTTTCACCTCCTTAAAACAGGCTGGTTCTATTCTAAAAAACATGCAAGCGGGAGTTTAGAACGGGAATTTTAATCCACCGGGAAGTCCTTTGCCGAAACCGGGGAATCCGCCTTTCTTTTTGCCCTTTTTTTTCAGGCGTTTGCCAAGTCCGGAATATTGCTTTGCCATCTTCTGCGTCATTTCAAATTGCTTGAGAAGGCGGTTGACGTCCTCAACTTTCATTCCGCAGCCGGCGGCGATGCGCTTTTTGCGGCTGAAATTGATGAGAGAGGGATTGTCCCGTTCCTTGGGCGTCATAGAAAGAAGAATGGCCTCCGTGCGAGCCAGGGCCTTTTCGTCCAGCTGCGCGCCTTTCAGGGCGGAAGTATCTACACCGGGCATCATTCCGAGAAGTTCGTCGATGGATCCCATCTTTTTGACTTGGGAAAGCTGTTCGTAAAAGTCCGTCAGGGTAAGTTTGGAGGACCGCATTTTCTTTTCCAGGTCCTCTGCTTTTTTCATATCGAAATTCTGCTGCGCTTTTTCAATGAAAGTGAGCATATCGCCCATCCCAAGGATGCGGGATGCCATGCGTTCCGGATGAAACGTTTCGATGTTGTCCAGCTTTTCGCCGGTGCCGATAAATTTGATCGGCTTGCCGGTGACCGCCTTAACGGACAAGGCTGCGCCGCCTCGGGCGTCGCCGTCCATTTTGCTCATCAGCACGCCGCTGACGCCCAGCGCCTCGTCAAAGGCGGTGGATACGTTGACGGCGTCCTGGCCGGTCATCGCGTCTACCACCAGCATAATTTCGTTGGGCTTGACCGCGGCCTTGATGCGCTTGAGTTCGTCCATCAGGGCTTCGTCAATGTGCAGACGGCCCGCGGTATCAAGAAAAACAATGTCATACGCGTTTTGGGTGCCGTAGGTTACGCCGTGCCGGGCGATTTCCACCGGGTCGCCCTGCCCCTCGTCAAAGACCGGGATGCCGAGCTGGCCGCCGACGACCTTGAGCTGGTCGATGGCCGCGGGGCGGTATACGTCGCACGCTACCAGCAGAACCCGTTTGGACTGCTGTTTCTGAAACAGGCCCGCAAGCTTTGCGGCATTGGTGGTTTTGCCGGCGCCCTGCAGGCCGACCATCATAACGACGGTAGGGCCGGTGGAGGACGTGTTGAGTTTCGCGGCGGCGCCGCCCATCAGCGTGGTCAGTTCCTCGTTGACAATTTTGACGACCTGCTGCGCGGGGTTCAGACCGTCCAGAATTTCTGTATCCACTGCCCTCTGGGTTACGGCCTTAATAAAATCCTTGACCACCTTGAAGTTTACGTCCGCCTCCAGAAGCGCGAGACGAATTTCCCGCATAGCGTCGCGAACGTCGGATTCCGTCAGCCGGCCGCGGCTGCGAAGCTTTTTAAACGTGGAAGCGATTTTTTGGGATAAACCTTCAAATGCCATACTATCCCTCCTGGGTAGGCTCGGAACGATTGACGATTGTTTGGATGGTATCGGTCAGGCGCCGGATGTCCGCGCTGCGGTACCGCGCCATATTGATCTGGTGGAGTTCCGCGGCAGCCACGGAAATGGCCTGGATATCCTGGTCGATTCTGCCGTACCGCCGGACAAGGGAGAGCTTGCGCTCCATTTCCTGGAGAATGCGCTCCGCCCGGACGATGCCGTCTCTGGCGCCCTGCCGTGTAATGCCGAGGTTTTCCGAAATTTCAGAAAGCGATAAATCCTCATTATAATAAAGGTCGAACAGCTCTTTCTGTTTTTCCGTCAGGATTTCGCCGTAAAAATCAAACAGGAGACACATCTGAAATGTTTCTTTTTTCATGCCGGTCCCTCCGATGTAAAGCGAATGGCCTTTACAATAAATATTATGATAAAACAAAAAAATGGCCTTGTCAAGGAAAAATTCCGGGTAAAAATAAAAAAGTAGACGAAAACTTAGAAACGAGGTATAATTTTATCAGCATATTCAGCAGACACAGGAGGCTTTTATGGAAGTTGTCCGCAGATCGTCCATAGGACGGAGCGCGAATCTCACATGCATTACCACGGAACAGTTCAGCACGAGCTGCGTCAGCATAAATTTTTTGCTGCCGCTGAAGGACGCAGCCTGCGGCGCACTGGCGCTGCTGCCCCGGGTGCTGCGGCAGGGAACCGAAGAGCATCCTGCGCGGCGGGAGATGGCGGAAGCCTTGCAGACACTGTACGGCGCAGACATCGAGCCGGCGGTTCGGAAAAAAGGAGAGGTGCTGTCGGTGGGGATGATTTGCCGGGGAATAGACCGCCGGTATGCTGCCGGAGAAGACGTGGCAGCCCGGATTTTTTCATTTGCCGGGGAATTGCTGTACCGTCCTTATCTGCCGGGGGGAACATTTTGCCCCGAATATGTGGCGATGGAGCAGGAAAATCTTTGCCGGGCCATAAAGGCCAGGATGAATGAAAAACGACGGTACGCGATGGACCGGATGCTGGAAGAGATGTGCCGGGACGAGGCATACGGAAAGAGCGAGCTTGGCTCCCTGGACGAGGTTCGGAACATCACGCCGGACAGCCTGCGGCAGACATACGAGGCGCTGCTGCAACAGGCCCGGGCGGAGGTGTTTTACTGCGGCAGCCTGCCGGAAGGCGCAGTGAAGGATTTGTGCTGCGGCGCGCTGCCCTTTGCCGGGACTGCCCCGTCCGCCCTTGGGACGGAAGTTTTGCGGAGGGCCGGTGCCGTTCGGGAATTTACGGAGCATATGGACGTGCGGCAGGGCAAACTGAACCTTGGGTTCCGCACCGGCATCACAGGGCGGGATCCGTTGTATCCCGGCCTTTTGCTGCTGAATGCTATGTTCGGCGGCAGCGTGTCTTCCCGGCTTTTTTTGCATGTGCGGGAAAAATTGTCTCTTTGCTATTATGCGTCTTCCTTTGTGGACAAGACCAAAGGCATCCTCGCGGTGCAGTCTGGGATTGATCCGGCAAAGGCGGCGGTAACGAAAGAAGAAATTCTGCGGCAGCTTTCGGCGCTGCGGGCAGGACAGTTTACAAAAGACGAGGTGGCGGCGGCGAAAAAGAGTCTGATTACCGGGTTTCGGCAGGTGGGGGATTCGCCCCTTGCGATGGAATCGTATTACCTCACCCAAGCGGCCGGCGGCTTTTCCGGCAAACCGGAGGAACTTGCCGTCCGGGTGGAACATACGCCGGAGGAGGATATCATTGCCGCGGCAAACCATCTCAGCCTGGATACGGTATACCTTCTGAAGGGAGGGGAATAACCATGGAGCAGACCATTCTTTTCCGACAGCTGTCCAACGGACTGCGGGTATTTCATCTCCCCAAAGCAGGTTTTTCCGCGCATTTTGCCATGCTGGCGGTGCGGTTCGGTGCGGCGGACAGCGTGTTTGCCTTGGAGGGAGAAACCGTTACGCTGCCGGCGGGCGTGGCACATTTTTTGGAACATAAGATGTTTGAAGGAGCGGACGGCAACGCCCTGCAAAAGTTTTCTGCGCTTGGCGCTTCGCCGAACGCCTTTACCAATTATGGGATGACGGCATACCATTTTGAATGTGCGGACCGATTTTATGAAAATCTGCGCCTGCTTCTTTCTCTTGTCTCCACCCCATATTTTACAGAGGAAAATGTGGAGAAAGAAAAGGGCATCATCGGCCAGGAAATCGGTATGATAGAAGACAACCCCTACTGGCAGGGCCTGCACCGGATGCTTGCCGGGCTGTATCCCGGCCATCCGGTGCGGCACAGCATCGCGGGTACGGTGGAGAGCATCGGCGCCATCCGGAACGAGATGCTGGCGCTTTGCCACCGGGCGTTTTATACGCCGGACAATATGGTGCTTGTCACCGCCGGAGAGGGGGATGTGGACCGGATTGCGGAGATCGCCGGTTCTGTGCTGCCGAACGGCGCGACGCGTGCGCCCCGCCGGTTCTACGGGTCGGAGAAGCCGGTTCGGAGAGAAGGCGGGAACAAGCCGATGGCGGTGGCGTCTCCCATTGTTTTCCTGGGCGTAAAGCAGAGACCGCTGGGGCGGGGAGAAAGCAGGGCGCGCCGTCTCGCGGCGTCAGATCTGCTTCAGCTCTGTTTGTTTTCCGAGGCGTCGCCGTTTTATGACGGGCTTTATGAAGCCGGGTGGATTGACAGCAGCTTTGGATACGAAACGCTTTTTGCGCCCGGGGCCGGAATGTTTTATCTGTGCGGCGAGAGCCGTGCCCCCGGCAAGGTACGGGAGGCCGCCGCCGCAGCGCTGCGGCAGGCCGGTGAGACGGGGCTGGAAGAAGCGGTGTTTCAGCGGGCCAAGCGTACGCTTTACGGCGGCTTGGTCCAGCGGCTGGACAGTCTGTCGGAACTTTGCAGGCTGCAGGCAGAGTGCGCGTTTGCCGGAGAAGATCTTGCCGCCCTGTTTGCCGCCGTGGAAACCGCGAAGAAGGAAGATGTTGCGGCGCTTGCCCGGGAATGTGCCGGGGAAGAATGCCGGTATACCGCGGTGATTGAACCAAACGAATGGAGGACTTGACAGTTGGAACAGGTAATATCGTTTCCCGGCCTGGGCTTGGAATTTACCATCGACAGAGTGGCGTTTTATCTTGGAGAAAAGCCGGTTTATTGGTATGGCGTCATTATCGCGGCCGGCGTGGTGCTGGCAATTCTTTACGCCTGCCGGAATGCGAAGCGTTTTGGCATTACCCAAGACAATGTGCTGGACTGCCTGATTTTTGCGCTGCCCATTTCCATTGTAACCGCCCGCCTGTATTATGTGCTGTTCAGCTGGGATCAATATAAGGACAATTTGAAAGAGATCGTCGCCATTTGGCATGGCGGTTTGGCCATCTACGGCGGGATCATCGGCGCGGTGCTGACAGTGCTGGTGTTTGCCCGGGTGAAAAAAATACGGTTCGGGGATCTGATGGACGACGCTTCCCTGGGGCTTTTGATCGGCCAGAGCATCGGCCGGTGGGGGAACTTTATGAACGGAGAGGCGCATGGCGGCCTGACAGACGGACTTTTGCGGATGAACATCGGCGAAACCATCGCAGAAGCGGGGCCGATGGGGTATCATCCCACCTTTTTGTATGAATCCCTGTGGAATGCGGCAGGATTTGTGATCCTGCATGGGATTTCCAAAAAACGAAGGTTTTCCGGAGAAACATTTTTGATGTATGTGGCATGGTACGGCCTGGGACGTTTTGTGATTGAAGGGATGCGCACGGACAGTCTGTACTTTTTTGGCACCGGTATTCGGATTTCGCAGCTCATTGGCATTGTGTCCTTTGTGGCGGCGGGAATCCTGATTGTGTATTTCAGAGTAAGGAAAAAAGCGGAGGAAACAGCATGAGTGCAGTACGAATGGACGGCAAGGCCCTGTCCCAGAAGATACGAAAGCAGATTTTAGAGGAAACGGAGCGGATGAAAGCCCGGGGCATTGTGCCGGGCCTTGCGGTCATTATCGTGGGGGAGGATCCTGCGTCCCAGGTGTATGTCCGCAACAAGGAAAAAGCCTGCGAAGAATGCGGATTTTACAGCAAAAAATACGCTCTGCCGGAAGAAACGACAGAGAAGGAGCTGCTGAAACTGGTGGACCGGCTCAACCGGGACGATCGGATCGACGGCATTTTGTGCCAGCTTCCTCTGCCGGCTCACATTCGGGACAAAGCGGTCATTGATGCCATTTTGCCGGAGAAGGATGTGGATGCGTTTCATCCTTCCAATGTAGGGAAGATTATGATCGGGGACTTTGATTTCCTGCCCTGCACCCCGGCGGGCGTCATGGCGCTGCTGGAGGAATACGGCGTAGACCCGGCGGGGAAGGAATGCGTGGTCATCGGCCGCTCCAACATTGTGGGAAAGCCGCAGGCGATGCTGCTGCTGCACAAGCACGGCACCGTTACCATTGCCCATTCCAGGACAAAGGGGCTGAGCGAACTCTGTGCCCGGGCAGACATCCTTGTGGCGGCGGTGGGCCGGGCAGAATTTGTGACGGCGGATATGGTGAAGGAAGGCGCTGTGGTCATCGATGTGGGCATGAACCGGAAGGACGGTAAGCTGTGCGGCGACGTGGCGTTTGGCCCGGTGGCGGAAAAAGCCGGCTTTATCACGCCGGTACCCGGCGGCGTCGGACCGATGACGATTACAATGCTGATGAAAAATACGCTGGCGGCGGCACGGTTGCATCACGGTCTGCCGGAATAACCGGCCCGGGACAATCGGCTCAGGACAACCGGGGAATTGACATTTTTGGAGGTGCGGCATGAAGATTATCCAATGGCTGATGATACCGATTACCATTGTTTTTGTAAGCATCTTGACATTGCTTTCCGGGGGGAACGCGCTGCTTTCTCTCCTGTTCGCCATATTTTGGGCGGCGGCGCTGGTGGTGTGCAGCACGATCAAGGCGAAACTCTGCATGTACCTGATGCTTGCCTATTGGGTGCTGATGACCTTTACCGCGATGGTAGCGGTTTACGGTCAGTTTACTTATCTGGAAGGCCGGCTGGCGGGGCTTCCGTTTTTCCTGCTCCATCCCGTTACCCTGTTTGAAAGCGAACTGGTCTCGTCGGTTGTGGCGGCGGGCATTTGCGTCTTTTTCTTTATTTTGACTTGTATCTGTCTTTTTTTGGGCAAACATAAAGAAACGGTATAAAAATGCCCCGGCTCGGCACAAAAAAGACAAATTCCCTTGACATCGAAAAAAAAATTTGATATTCTGTTAAAAGCCGCATTGAACGGGTCTGTTAAGTGTGCATTTTTCAAGGCGCCGCCCGCAAAAGCGTGACTCTAAAAAAGAAAGAGAGGTGCTGCCAGTATGTACGCAATCTTAGTAACCGGCGGCAAACAGTACAAAGTATCCCAGGGCGACACAATTTATGTGGAAAAGCTTGGCGTAGAAGACGGCGCGGAAGTTGTCTTTGACCAGATCCTCGCTGTGGGCGAAGGAGAAAGCCTTACCGTTGGCGCTCCCTATGTGGACGGCGCAAAAGTGACCGCGACCGCAGACAAAACAGGAAAGCAGAAGAAAATCCGCATCTTCAAGATGAAGCCGAAGAAAGGCTACAGAAGACGCCAGGGCCACAGACAGCCGTATACCAAGGTCACCATTACCGCCATCCAGGCGTAAATCTTCCATGGTAACGGTACAGTTTCAACTAAACGGCCGCGCGATACAGAGCGTGGAAATGACCGGGCATGCGGGCTACGGGCCGGAGGGCCAGGACATTGTGTGCGCCGCCGTATCCAGTGCGGTGATGCTTACCCATGTGCATATCTGTGATGTGCTGGGGGAAGACCTTATTTGTCAGGTGGACGAGAGCGTCCCCAGGATTTTTTTGCAGGTGCCGGAGGAACATCCGAACAAAGGGGTGCAAAATGCACTGTCCGCTTTGATGCTCCATCTGGTCAATCTGAAAGAAGAGTATTCCGACTTTATTGATGTTTTGGAGGTGTAAAGGCAATGCTGAAAATCAGTTTGCAGTTTTTCGCTCATAAAAAGGGCGTTGGTTCTACGAAAAACGGCCGGGATTCCGAATCCAAGCGTCTTGGCGTAAAGCGCGCCGACGGCCAAAAAGTGCTTGCAGGCAACATTCTTGTTCGCCAGAGAGGCACAAAAATCCATCCGGGTACCAATGTTGGCATTGGCTCTGACGACACGCTGTTTGCAAAAGCGACTGGCGTTGTAAGATTCGAACGTGTCGGCAAGGACCGTAAAAAGGTTTCTGTTTACGAAATCGACCAGTAAGACAGACAAATTCCGGACAGAAATGTCCGGGATTTTCTTTTTTATCCACGGGGAGGTGGAAGTATGTTTATCGATGTGGCAAATATCCGGATCATATCCGGCAAAGGCGGCGACGGCAAGGTGAATTTTCACCGGGAAAAATACATTGCTTCCGGTGGTCCGGACGGCGGGGACGGCGGCCGGGGCGGCAGTGTTGTATTTCAGGCGGACAGTAATCTGTCCACCCTGCTGGATTTCCGCTATAAACGGAAATATACGGCCCCGGACGGAGAACCGGGGGGCAAAAAGCGCTGCAACGGCAGGGATGGGAAGGATCTGGTAATCCGGGTGCCTTACGGTACGGTCATTCGGGATACGAAAACCGGCAGGATCATCAAGGATATGTCGGACGGAGCACCGTTTGTAGCGGCCAAAGGCGGAAACGGCGGCTGGGGCAACACGCACTTTGCCACGCCGACCCGGCAGGCTCCCCGGTTTGCAAAGCCAGGACAGCCGGGGATGGAATTGGATGTGACCCTGGAACTGAAGCTTCTGGCAGACGTTGGGCTTGTGGGCTTTCCCAATGTGGGAAAATCCACCCTGTTGTCTATGGTGTCGGCGGCGCGGCCCAAGATTGCCAATTATCATTTCACAACCCTGGAACCAAACCTTGGGGTTGTGGCGATGGGGGAGGAATCCTTTGTTATGGCGGACATTCCGGGGATGATTGAAGGGGCGGCGGACGGCGCCGGCCTGGGGCTGCAGTTTTTGCGCCATGTGGACCGGTGCCGCCTGCTGCTGCACATTGTGGATGTATCCGGCAGCGAAGGACGGGACCCCATCGAGGATTGGAAGGCCATTCATGAGGAACTGAAGGGTTACAGCGAAACGCTTGCCGCCCGGCCGCAGATCGTTGTGGCAAACAAGGTGGATCTTTTAGGCGGCGATCGGGCGCCGGTGGAGCGGTTTCAGAATTTTGTGACGGAGCAGGACTACCAGTTTATGGAGATGTCTGCCGCAGCGAATCAGGGGGTAAAGGAACTGATGCAGAAAACCTTTGAAACCCTGTCCAAGCTGCCGCCGGCGGTGCGGTATGAACCGGAATTTGTACCGGAGGCACCTCAGACAGAGGAACGGGATATTCAGGTCACAAAGGTAGAGGATTATTTCGTCATAAGCGGCGCTTACGCGGAAAAGATTATGGGTTCAGTCAATGTGGAGGATTATGAATCCCGGATGTATATGGACCGCATGCTGGAAAAAGCGGGAGTATACGAAACCCTGCGGAAGCTGGGGGCAAAAGACGGGGATTTTGTCGTCATCGGCGATATCGAATTTGAATATGTGGAATAAGCAGGCGCTATAAAAAAGGACATACCGAATGCCGGTATGTCCTTTTTTGCGGGCAGCGCGATGTTTGGTTGATAAATGGGAAGATGCGTTCTCCCGCATGGGGAATTCGTTATTTTTTGGCCTGTGACAGGCGGAATCTTTTTTGGGGATCGCACCAGAGAACGGAAATCAGCCACACAACCAATCCGCAGAGCACAACCACAAGGCCAAGCAGAGCGTCGTTGGCGCTGAGATCCAGGAACCATTCGCCTTCCGCCACGGCGAAAAAGCCGTCTACGGTCCACATCAAAGCGGCGCCCCAGTAAACAAGGGAGAGCATGCTGAGGCGAAGTTCCTTTTGCGGGAAGAGAAAATACCACAGAAGGGTAGCGGTCAGCGCGGCGGCTGCCGTAATCAAAAGACACATAGCTTAACCCTCCGCCGCCGCGCCGGAACGCTGCAGGCTTTTTTCATGCCGGCTGGAAACCGCAAGCATAACGCACCAAACCAATGTGATGAGAATCGCCATGGAAACACCCACCGAGGCAAGCTCCGACAGCATGATCTGCGTTTCCGCAGGATCGTTCATTGCGGTGAGGAAAGGCCACCAGGGCACGACTTCCCCATGCCAGATGTGCTCAACGCACAACAGAAAACAGCCGCCCCAGAGAAGCTTTAGCAGCCAGCTGAGCTTTTGGAGAAATGGAATATGCGGCGGAAACGCAGGCTCCTGTGGTGCTGTCTGGGAACACTGTGCGGTTTTTTCCTTCTTTTTCATAGCGGCATATACAATAGTAACCGCAGCGGCTTCCACCGCTGGAGCGATAAAACATGCCATAATAGAAATCCTCCTTTTTTTGAGTACGTTGTCAGAATACACCCTGCAGACCTGGAGGACAAGCCGGGGTGGGGGATAAAATTAGAAGAATTTGAAAAGGAACTGCAATTTTTTACAATTCACAGGTGGCGAATCCCCGGGGAGTATGATATACTGAATACCAAAGGAACTGCGAGTTTTATATGTATATGCGGGTGGTGAAAAGTTGGACGCGACAAGAGCAACGCAAAACTATTTGGAAACGATCTATATCCTGACAAAGAAAAACGGGGAAGTGCGTGCCATTGACATTTGCACCTATCTGAATTATTCCCGGCCGACGGTTTCCGTGGCGTTAAAGCAGATGAAGGAAAACGGACTGGTAGACATTTTAAACAACCGAATCGTGCTGACAGAGGAAGGCATGGAGATTGCCAGAAGCATGTATGACCGTCATTATGTAATAGCCCATATGCTGATGGGACTGGGTGTGAGCGAAAAAACGGCGTTGGAGGACGCATGCAAAATCGAGCATGAGATCAGCGAGGAAAGCTTTGAATGTATGAAACGCCATTACGCCGTACAAAAAAAATAAAGGTTCTGCAAGTTCAGAGACCGGGGAGTCCCGCGGCCGGCGGCGTATGCAGGACGAGATAACACCAAAAACGGAGAGCGAAGGCTCTCCGTTTTTGGATACTGCGGGACAACGGTTTCCTGTCAAGGCCAGGTGCCGCCGGAAAAGCGGCGCCGGCTTTGGGAAATCTCTGCCGCTGGGGGAAAATGTGCAAAAGGCAGCCGGTTTTCCGGCTGCCTTTTGCGGGGTGTTTTGGTTCGGTCTATAAATAGGAGTGAAGCAGCGACGCAGGATACTGGCCTTCCAGAAAGTCTACGAGACAGGAGGTTCCGTCATGAAAGTAGACGCAAACGTCAAGATCGGGGTGGGAGGCCAGGGGGAGCGGGTAATCTTCTCCGCTATACAGGATGGAAGAGGGGATGGCATATGGGAAAATGGCCTGAATATCTTCCGGTGCGGTGATGGTATGGAGTTCCGGATGGTTGTAGGACACGACATCTTCCTCATATTCTATGAAATACTGTGTAATTTCAATGTAGGAAACGTCCTCTGCGGTGTAAACGTAAGGATTGTAGCCAAACAACTCTTCCATCAGTCCCAGCGTGTTGACATACCGGGGATAAACCGCGACAAAATGCGAGGAACGATCGGTGGAAAAACAGATGGAAGCCACCGGCACGGCGGTATCCAAATAATCCCTGCCCACGGAAGCGTATTCCGCAGCCATTGTGTCCAGGAACCGCTGGACGGTCTCCCGGTCTTCCAGAATGGGATAGGCGTTGTTGCCATATAGGTCGGACAGTTCCAGGGTATAGGTTTCTGAATCCCGGTCATAGGCAAACAGCGGATGGTATTTGGTGCGGTATTCTTCGGTATAGGTGAGTTCCCTCGCCAGCCGGTCAATTTCCGCAGAAGGAAGAACATACTGCCGGGCAAACCGGCCGCCGGATTGATAATGGAAGATCAGTTCCACCGACACAGGGGCTGTGGAAGATTCGGCCGCGTCCAGCCTGATTTCCGCCGCCGAAGAAGCGGGTTGTATTTCTGCGGAATCAGGGTGATCCTCCAGATATTCTACGGCAAGCTGACTGATGCGGTAGGCAAGGTCGATGTTGTCCCGCTCCGAAAGACCGTTCGCGCCCTCCGCCTCCAGCGCGGTCCGCTCATAGGGATAGATGGCGGTCTGGAATGCATTATCCGTAAATTCCACCGTTTGAATGTTGTCATACCGGGGAAGCTTGGTGTCGAACTGCGTTACATCCTGTTCCAGGCACACAAAGAGAACAACGGCGGCGGCGCCGAAAATCGCCAGCTGCCAAAGGCGTTTGAACAGGCAGTGAATATCAAATTCATAAATCACTTCCACAACGCAGTGGCATACCAGCGCGCCGATGGCAAAACCGATGTACAGCCAGATGTTTCCGTCCTGCCCATGCAGAATATAGCCCAATCCGAATGCGGACACAAGACACATGTAGAGTTTGAACGGAAGCCGGATTTTATCAAAGGCCACCGCGCAGGCTGCGGCTTCTCCACGCCGGATTTTGTGGAGAAAGGCCGCAAGCGCGGAGAGGAGAACAAAGACGATGGCATAAATCACAAGCGCCCGAACCGGTGCGGAAGAGGCCGGCGGGGCAGTATACACCGCGCCGGGATAATATTCCACGGATTCGGCGCTGGAACGCAGAAAGGATAAAACCGGAGACGAATAATAGGATACCTCCGTAAGATACTGATCCGATAAAAACGTCTGATAAAAAATATCCTGGATTCCCGTCCACAAAGCGATGAGGCCCGCAGGAGAGAAATAAAACCAAATGGAGAGCGCGCCGGCCACCACGGTGTTGCCGCAGAGCACTGCGGAAAGAACGCCGATCGCGTAGATCACCAGAAAATATACAAGAAACGAGCAGGCGCTGTAGAGCATAACATCGGCATGAAGGGCTTCTCCATAGCCTGCCGCCGCAATGACGGCGCAGGAAAGCAATATATGAACGAAGAAGGCAGGCAGGACGGTCAGAATGCCGCCGAAAAAATGAACGGAGAAAATTTTATTTCTCTTTATCGGTAGGCTGAAGTAAAAGTCGACTTGTTTTTTGGAATGTAAATATGAGAAAAGTTTCAGGGAACAAAGTACGGCCATTAGGGTAAGGCCGCATATTGCAAAAAGATTTGCAACCGAGACAGAAGCCTGTAGCGTTGCCAATAAATCATTGTATGCTAAAACGTCGGCTTTCGTATAGCTTAACGAAAAGGACTGAATTTCCATGATAACAGGGAGGGTTACCGCGAAAAACGATCCGGTAAACGTTAAGATAATTGCCCATAAGTTTCTTCTTACTACACTGCCCAAAAGCTTAGAAAAGGAGCTTCCTGATGTCATAACCTGCCACCTCCGTTTCATTTATAAATATTTCTTCCAGAGAAAGGGGAAGAACCTCAAAGAAAATCGGATCCAGGGCAAGGACTTTTTGTTCCAGTTCCTCCTTGGCGCCCCGGGCGACAAGGGTATAAATGGAGCCGCGCATTTCGGTTTTCAGAATGTCCAGGTCGGCCAGATCTCCGTCCATAACCGGGCGCTTAAACACGCACTGTATTTTATGGATGCCCAGTTTCATGTGCTCCAGATCCCGGGACAGAAGCACGCCGCCCTTATGCAAAAGTCCTACATGGTCACAGATATCCTCCAATTCCCGCAGATTGTGGGACGCGATGACCGGCGTCAGGTTCCGATCCATGGTTTCTTCGGCAAAGATGGATTTTACCACCTGCCGTGCCACAGGATCCAGCCCGTCAAAGGTTTCGTCGCAGAAAATGTAGTCGGTTCCGGCGCATACGCCGCAGATGATGGAGACCTGCTTTTTCATTCCCTTGGAAAAGGTCTGGATCTTTCGGGTTTCATCCAGGGCAAAGGCGCGCATCAGCTGCCCGAACCGCTGGTCATTAAACTGCGGATAAGAAAGCTTATAGTAATTCTTCAGCTCCAGCGGCGTGGAGTTGGGGAAAAAATATTGTTCGTCTGAAATATAGAAACAACGGCTTTTGACCGCAACATGTTCAAACACTTCGCTGCCGTCAATGGTGACCGAACCGCTGTCCGGCTTGTAAATACCGGCCAGCATCCGCAGGAAGGTGGATTTTCCGGCGCCGTTGGAGCCGATAATGCCAAAAATATTGCCGTCCTTGATGGTGAGCGAAACCTGGTCCACCGCTTTGATGGACTGAAAGCTCTTGGATAGATTGACAGCGGAAATCATACTTCGGCACCTCCTCTTGTTTCGGTTAATATGGATTCCAGCGCCGCGGCAATGTCCGCCGCCGCAACGCCGCCCCGCCGCGCGTCCGCAATGATTTCCCGCAGTGCGGCGGTCATTTTGTGCATCGCCTGCTGGCGAAGGGCCTGCCGGTCCGCGGAAACAAAGCTGCCCCGTCCTTTGACGGAGTAAATAATGCCCCGCCCTTCCATGTCCTGATAGGCTCGCTGGATGGTGTTGGGATTGATGGATAGGTCCAGCGCCAGCTGGCGCACGGAAGGCAGCTGGCTGTCCGTTGGAAGGATGCCCTGTCCAATCAGGTTTTCAAAACCGTCGCAAATTTGTTTGTAAATGGGCTTGCTGTCACGATAGTCAATGTGAATCATAACAAAGGCGCCTCCTTTCCGGCGGAATGGGCCAACTGTACTAAGAATATTGGTACAGTTAGTATACAGCCAAAAAGAAGCGTTGTCAATAGGCGGTTTGCATGATACAATCGGTTCGAAGAGCGCGGCACTTCCTGCAATAGTTTGCCCCACAGCGGCATCCGTTTGGCATCCTCGCGGAAGAAAGGGCGCTCTATAATAGAATAGACGAAAAAAAGCGGCAAAAAGTCACAGATTGGGAAAAATTTTTTTCACACGAAAGGGAACGTTATGGTAAACATCGGGAATAGCTGGGACGCCCTCCTGGCGGAGGAATTTCAGAAAGAGTATTATCAAAAGCTCCGCCGGGTGCTGCGGTATGAATACCAGCATCATACCATTTATCCGGACATGCATGCGATCTTCAACGCCCTGCGCTATACGGCGTATGAGGATGTCCGGGCGGTCATTTTGGGCCAGGATCCGTACCATGGCCCGGGACAGGCCCACGGCCTGTGTTTTTCCGTCCAGGACGGAACGCCGCTGCCGCCTTCCCTGCAAAACATTTTTAAGGAAGTGGAGAACGAGACCGGCGCACCGATGCCCTCCTCCGGCTCTCTGGTCCGCTGGGCGCGGCAGGGCGTGCTGCTGCTGAATACGGTGCTCACGGTCCGGCAGGGCAGGCCCAATTCCCACAAGGGACTGGGCTGGGAGCGCCTGACCGACCGCGTCGTTGCTCTGCTGAACCAGCGGGAGCAGCCTCTCGTCTTTCTGCTGTGGGGAGCCAACGCGGCGGGCAAGCGTCCCCTCCTGACAAATCCCCGGCATCTGGTGCTGCAGGCCGCCCATCCAAGCCCCCTGTCTGCCTTCCGCGGTTTTTTTGGCTGCGGCCATTTTGTCAAAGCCAACGAATTTTTGCGGCAAACCGGCCAGGCGCCTGTGGTGTGGTGAACGGACCGCCTGCCGCCAAATTCCGCTTTTTCTGGCAAATTGCATGAAAAGCCCTAAAAATTCCCCGGATTTCCTGCCATTCTTTGGAACAAATGTGAAAAGCCTCCTCCTTAAAAGCAAAATAATATTGCAAAATGCAAAAAATAGTTTCAGCAATGTTACAGTTGTGTTACACTTGCCAAAAAAATGTTGACGGAAGAAACGCCGTGTTTTATAATCCCAGATAGAAAGAAAACTGCGGGCAAACTGCGGGGTTCCCTGCCGTCTCCGCAAATTTCTTAATTTTAAAGGAGGAAAAACAACATGAAGACTTTGAAAAAAGTTCTCGCACTCACACTTGTTTTCGCGCTTGCGTTAACTTGTGCAATCAGTGCGGCGGCGTATACCGATGACAGCAAGATCTCCAAGACCGAAGCGGTTGGTATGCTCTCCACACTGAACGTAATCAACGGTAAGTCTGACGGTTCCTTTGACCCATCCGGCGCGGTAACCCGTGGCGAAATGGCAAAGATGATCTACACCGTCCGCACCGGTGGTAACGACGACGCGTCGCAGTACGCTGGTCTGTCCACCAGATTTACCGACATCGCAGGCTACTGGGGCGCTGCATACGTGAAGTATTGCAACAGCGTTGGCATCATTGCCGGCCGCTCCAACACAACCTTTGACCCGAACGCAAGCGTAACCGGGCTGGAAGTTGCCAAGATGGTTCTGGTAAACATGGGCTATCAGGCGGACAAAGCTGGCATGGTAGGCTCTACCTGGTCCGTTGCTGTAACAAGCCTGGCTTCTGAAAACGGCCTGTTCAAGAATGTGGACGGCGACATTGCCAAGGCTTGCGACCGTGAAAACGCGGCCCAGATCATCTACAACTCCCTGGATTGCGACATGGTGAAGTGGTCCAATGACGCGGAAGAGTTCGTAAAGCAGCAGACTGGCGTAGCAAATGCTACCGAAACAGTTGGTCAAAAGTATTTTGGCTACACCAACGTTGACGTAACTCTTGATGGCGTTACATACGACGTTGATGACAAGGAATACACCGTTGCGGTTACCGATGACGACGCGGATGTAACGTTGGCAGCTGGTACCACATTTACAACAACGAAAGACTACAGCAAGTATGTTGGTTATGCAGTTACCCTTTCCGTGAAGGATCTGGGAGGCAAGGATGAAGCGCTTCTCGGCCTTTATGCAAAGGATACCAATGTGGCAACCACAATGACAGCAGCTGAAGTTAGAAAGAATGCTGCAGACAATGATCCGAATTTCGTACTGAACAATAAGAAGTACGAAGCAGAAATTCCGAGCACAATCATTTCTGTAAATGGTGCAACCGTATCGGAAGACGATTTGGTTCTTGCAAACATTGTTACTTTGGTTGACCGGGACGGCAAGAGAACTGCAGGGGGCAAGTACACATTTGAATGCATGGTTGTAACACCAGTGGAAATTGGTAAAGTAACCTATGCTGGTAAGGATTCTGTAACCATTACTTCGGTCAGCGATATGAAGACAAGCGCGCTGAAAACAGATCTGGCAGCGACAATCGATCTGGATGATGAAGATTATTCCATCGAGACCGGCCTTGCAAAGAATGATTATGTATTGATCACAAAGGGCGATTATACAATCGACAGCAAAACGGTGATCGAAAAGATGGATGTTACCACTGCAACCATCGACTCCAAGAGCAACGCATCTTTCCTCAGCTATTTTGATCAGATCAGAATCGGCAACGATTGGTATGTTGTTGACAAGGGCATCACAAATGCTACTTTCGCAGCTGGCGATAAGGCGGATCTTCTGATTCTCAACGGCGTTGTAGTATATAGCGATGCAAGCGCGGCAAACAAGTCGATCAATGACTTTGCCCTGTTCACCGGCGCGAACAAGAGCTATGGCACAACTTATGCAAAGCTCGTGTTCACCGACGGTACCACCAAGGAAGTAGAAGTTACTTCTGCGGACGATAACGACGATACAGTATACGGTTGGACTACTGCAAAACTCGTTACCTACGATGTATCCAAGAACAAGTATACACTGACTGAGGCAAACGGAAGCATCCTTGGACAGACCGATTTTGACCATTATCTCTCAACCTTGGCAGGTTCTACTGGTAAGGTTAGCGATGATAACCGGGTAGACAGCAGCGCGGTCATCTTTGTGAAGGACGGCGATGGCAACTATTCTGTAGTGGATGGTGCTAAGTTTGCTGGCATGAAGAGAGCCAACGTAACTTCTTTTGCTGGTTACGACGATAAGTCCTCTTCTACTGGCTTTACCTCCATTCAGCTTGGTTATGCTGTTCTGACTGGAACAACCTCTGTTTCTTCTGACACGCTCTACGGTTATGTAACCGCAGCACCGTACACCGAGCAGAATTCTGACAAGGAAACTGTTTCTGTCGTAGAACTCTTCAACGGTCAGGAAACCAAGAAGTACTACTGCGATGCAGAATATAGCGACCTTGCGCAGAAGAGCATCATCTCTTACTCTCTGGATTCTGACGGTCAGGTTTGCGATGTAGACATCCTTGGCGTATTGCCGAGCACGGTTGATTCTACCTATAGCTCTAAGGCTACTATCGATGCAATCACCGCTTACGATGGCGACAGCATCAAACTGGAAGGCCAGGCTTCTCATACCTACAATATCACAGATGATACAGTAGTTATGACCATCAACTATAAGGATACCAAGGGCGTTGTAGGCGGCGACATTTCTGTTGCTCCGGAAGTGACCACAGGTGATTATCGTACAAATGCATTCGTTCTGTTTGATGGAACTCAGGCGGACGATGCGGATGTATCTTTCATCCTTGTTGATGTAAACGGCGATATCACGGCGTAATAGTAAGATCTCTCTTATTTGGTAATGTTTCGTACCAGGCAACTGGTGCAACAAACATCAAACAAACAAACGGCTCCGGCGGGTTGGCCCCCGCCGGAGAACCGAATCAAAAATAAGGTTCTTGCGATAAGAGCCGCATTCCCGCGAGGGATTGACAAGTAAGATAAGGGAAAAGGACGCAGTCTGCGTCC
This sequence comes from uncultured Eubacteriales bacterium, assembly GCA_934395135.1. Classification (GTDB taxonomy): domain Bacteria; phylum Bacillota; class Clostridia; order Oscillospirales; family Butyricicoccaceae; genus CAKRRK01. Next base: position 31,221 of record CAKRRK010000007.1, read on the forward strand.
TTTTCTTTTTTTGTGCGGGGTTTCCTCCCAGCGGCGGACGGGGGCTCCGCGCCCGGTCTGCGCTTTGCCGCTCGTTTGCCCCCCCCTTTGGGGTATTTGCCGCGCCTGGTTGTTCCGGTGCGGGGGCGTGCCCCGCTGTGACTGCCGCCTGCGCCCTTCCCGGGGCGTTGCTCCGCCGGAGGATTGCCGCGTTCTGTCCTTTCGTTGGCACGTTTCCGGGCTTGCTCCGCCCGTTTTGCCCCTTTGGCAGGAGTTCGCCCGGGGCCTGTTTCACCGCCCTCCGCCGCTCCCGGGGCGAAAAAACAGCGCCGCCGTTTGCGCCTCTCTGCCCTCCGCAGACCGCGCCCCTGCCGGAAAATTTCCGTAAAAAAAAGACCGGAGGCTGTCGCCTCCGGTTCTTTTCCGTTGTATGGGGTTTGTTATTTGACCACTCTGGGAACCAGTTGTTTTACAAAGTTGTAGGATTTTACCACCGTGGTGTATGGATCCATGGACTTGTCTTCCAGCTCCATCACGGCCGCGCCGTCGTAATCGAAGCGGTTCAGGATGGCAAACCATTCTTTCCACCATTCCAGGCTGTAGCCGTCGCCGGTAACGGTGCAGTTCCAGGCGCGGTTTTTCCAGTCTTCCAGGGCATGGATTTCCAGCCCGCCGTTGATATTGTAGTTGCCCCGTTCCTTGCGCAGGTCCTTGATATGGCAGTGATAGAGGGCGCCCTGCTGGCACAGATAGAGGAGCGCGTCCAGCGGCTGGCCGCCCATCCAGGTAAGGTGGCTCGGATCCAGGTTCATGCCAATCATAGGATCTACCGCGCTGCGCAGGCGCATCAGGGTATCCACGTTGTAAACACACTGCACGCCGTGGTTTTCCAGCGCGATTTTTTCAATGCCGTAGCTCTTGGCTTTTTCCACGGTTTTAATCCAGTAAGGGATAAGCACGTCTTCCCACTGGTATTTCAGCATGTGATAATAGCTGAGGGGCCAGTAGTGGGTGACCCAGTTGGGGCATTTTTCTCCCGGGGCGCCGCCTGGCAGGCCGCTCATCATAACAATTTTTTTGATGCCCCATTCGCCGGCCAGCTGGAAGGTCTTTTCCACGCCTTTCTGATGGGCTTCGCCCTCTTCATTGGGCGCCAGCTGGTTGCCGGAGCAGTTGAGCGCGTCCAGAACAAGGCCGCGGTCCGTGATTTTTTTCATGTATTTTTTGCGGGATTCCGGGTTTGCAAGCAAATCGTCGATGTCCATATGCTTGGTGAGAGACCAGTTGCCGGTGCCGATTTCCAGCGCTTCAATGCCTCCGTCCGCAGCGGCGTCGACCATTTCCTCAAACGGGAGATAGTCAAATACGTCAGAGTACAAGCCAATTTTAATCATGGTTACAATCCCTTCCTTTTTTTGAGAATACTGCTGAAACAAATGAAGCAAATAAAACGAAACATGCGCGACTTTTGCTGTGGTTTCAATAATATTATACAAAACGCCGCTGCCAAGTGCAAGCAATATCTTGCGAAGTTGGAATAAAAAACATGGCGTAAAATTTATATAAATTTCCCAAAAAGCGAGGAGAAAACCGGAGGAAAAGAATCTGTCCTGCGGCAAAAAGAAGGATGTCAAAATCGGGATTCTTGGACAAAACGGCGAAAGAAAGAAGAAAAGTGCCGGGAAAACGAATTTCGTTCTCCGGCACTTGCTGAGAAATGCGGGTGAAAATTTGCGGCAGCAGATTTTATAAACAGCAAAAAACATTCATAGAATCTTGCGATTTTCCTCAAATTCCAAGGGCGGCGAAGTGCCTGCCCAGGTGCTGCAGGATGTTTTGACGATAGGTTTCCCGCCCTGCGTGGAGGGTCTGGAACAGCGCATCCCGGTACACCGGCACGCCGCCCTGCCGGGCGTTCAGAATATAGCCGTAGGTAATGTGGACGGCCTGCCTGCCGTCATCGCACTGGAATACGGTTTCTGCCAGGCGGTCGTCCGGTACCGAGGAAATATCCGGCGCGGAACGGGAATCCGCCGAGATGTGATAAAAGGCTTTGGCGGAATCCAGGCAATCCAGGGCGCAGGCATAGATACGCCGGAACAGGGAGGGATTTTCCTGGGCCACGACCTTCAGTGCCTCCAGCCAGTTGGTGCCGGACACCTTTAGATGATACCCGGCGCCGGAAAGCTCCCGCACACTGGGGAAAATGGAGAATTTATCGCTGCCAGAGTGGACGGACAGTTTATAGCCCAGGGTTTGAGCAATGGCATAGTGGCCGGCATATTCCTGCCGGAAGGCAGCGACGTCGCCGCGGTAGTCCACGCCTTTCTGGAATTCGCCGCAGAAGCGCGGGGCAAGGGAACCGAATTCCACCTTGTGCCGCCGCAGTTCGTTGGCGAAGAAGTAATGGTTTTGCAGGGTGGTAACAGCAGCGGACTCGTCAATGGATACTTCCAGATCGCCCTGATAGGGGCGGATCAGGGTTTCATACACTGTTTGTACAAAGGATACACAGTCATAATAGAGCACAGTGCATTCCATCAGGTCTTTTTTGGCAAAGGACAGGCTCTGGCCGCCGTTTAGGGCGATGGTGCGGTTCAGGTAGGTTTCCTCCAGGCGCTGCCGCAGCTCGGCAGGGTACTGGAGATAGGCCGCTTCCAGTGCGGCGCCGGCGGGCGTGCTTTGCGGCATATAGTCGGAGCAGTCCAGGGTGATCATAGAGTAGCCGCATTTCAGGGCATATTCAATTTCATGCAGGTGTTTCAGATGATCGCCGTCCGTGCCAAAGCCGTCCTTGTAGCCGGTTTCAAACGCGGCAAAGACCGCGTCCGCCAGCACCATATCATACGTCCGGCCGGTGAGCGTCAGCTCCCGCATAGACTGCTGGGCAATTACGGGAAATACATTTTTTTCACGGCATAGTTCCAGAAAAGCAGGAATCGCAAGGCCCAGCCGGTCGCCAAAGCCAAAGGAAACGCGGCGGCCTTTTCGGGACACCGGCTTCAGATGGGGGAAATATCCCTGCAATGTTCGGGCATTGGCAGGCGTCAGCGGGCAGGACTGAAAATCCGGAGCAGGGAATTCGCCGTCAAACGCGCCGGCCGGGCGGCCAAACACCCCGAGACGCCGGCTGGTTCTGCCATAAAAGAGAAAGAAAACGCCGCCGTCCGCCACTTCCACGGACGCGGGACAAACGCCGGCCGGCGGCGTGGGATGCTCCCCGCAGAGCAGACGTTTGGCATAGGCGCAGAACGCAGGATACATCAGCGGCAACCTCCTTCTGTGTTTCCGATGGATGTTAAATAGGCAAGACCCTTGGCGGCCTCCGCCGTCGGATTTTCCCGGTGCAGGCATTCCATAGAAAGATAGCCGTCATAACCGATTTTGTCCAGAGCGGCGAATACCCGGGCAAAATCAATTTGCCCGGAACCTGGATAATAGCGGGTGTTGTCCGCCACATGCAGATAGCCCAGCCGGCTGCCGCAGGCGCAGATCGCGTCATAAGTGCTGGCCTCTTCAATGTTCATATGGTAGGTGTCCAGGTGAACATAGACATTTTCCAGGCCGTAATGGTCCAGAAACTCCAGCGCCTCCGCCGCGGTATTCCAGTTGTTCATTTCATAACGATTGATGACTTCCACGTTTATGGTCACGTTTTGCCGCTTTGCATAGTCTGCGATGGTTTCCAGATGAAAAGCAAAGCGGTCCAGGTATTTTCGGCGGGTAGCGCCCTTGGGAATGTTTCCCCGCACCCAACCCAAAATCACGCCGGCCTGCACTTCTTTGGCCATGTCCACATAGCGCAGCATGCCGCGGACGGCGGCATCGGTAACATACGGACGATCGTCCATCAAATCCACCAGGCCTTCCGTGTTCAGCCGGCCGGAAACGATCATGCCGATTTTGGCACCGCATTCCTGGATGGTGCGGTGGATGCGGTCATAATCCAGACGGGCGGTTTCCCGGGTGTGCACTTCAATGGCATCAAATCCCAGCGCTGCCGCCTGCTTCAAATTGTCACAGACATCGCCGCACAGCATAATCGGCGCAGTCTTCGGCGCTTCGTCTGCCGTGGATATGCAAAATTTCCATGGTTTCATAAGGGGCCCCTCCTTGTGAGTAAAAAAATACAGGCTGGATCAAAACAAGCGATGCTTTGTATGGTTTTCATTATAGGGATGTGGGCAGCGGAAGTCAAGAACGACCGGCGGGGCGAAGCGGGAAAACCGCCGGCAAAAGGTCCGGCGGCCGGGAGTACGGCAGGTTTTTTGTCGAAATAGCATGCAATGGTTGATTTGACGGAGCAAAAATAGTAGAATAGAATCAGATTATTGTATCAAAACCATAGTCAGAGACGGGAGACAGATATGGGGAATCAAAAGAGGCAGGAACGGTGGAAGATTTTCTTCGTGGCGGGGGCAGCGGTGCTGTTGATTTTTGCCCTGGGGATTGGATTGTACCGGCTATATTTCCAGCCGAAATTCTTTCTGGAATATATGACGGCGGGCGCAGAAGACTATGCTGCCGGCGCTTATGAAGACGCTGCGGCATGGTTTGAAAAGGCCGTCCGCCTGGAGAAAACGGCGGCAGAGCCGTATCTGGCCCTTGCCTGTGCGCTCCGGGAGGCAGGGGACGCTCCGGGGGCGGCGAACGCCCTGCTCACCGCGCAGGACATGCATCCGGCGGACGAGGCGCTGCTGCTCCGAAGCATCGACATCATTTCCGGCACAGACGGGGACACGGCCTATCAGCTGCTGCAAAATTTTGCAGCAAACAACCAAAGCGTTTCCGATGCGGTGCAGGCGATGCTGCAATCGGCGGAGGAGATTCCGGAGATGCCGGAAATTACACCGGCGGCAGGGCAGTATGTCAGCCCGGTAACGCTGCAGTTTGATTTTTCGGAAACCGGCATTGGACACAAATATTATTACACCACAGACGGTTCGCAGCCGGACAACTGGTCCGATTGTTATACCGGAGAGCCGGTGGTAATTGATTCTACAAAAGTCTTTAAAATCGTAGGATACAATGTAAAAGGAGAATCCTCTGTAACGCAGGAATACTATTATACCATCAAGACCGAGCCAAAGCTCAAGTTAGAACGGCTGATCAAAAATGTGACCGCCGCGATGGAAGGCGTGGAAACCGGGGAGGAAGCGGGAAATGTGCCGGAGGAAGCGATGACAGCTGTGACGCAGGTGCTGGAGCGGTGTGCCACTTTGTTGAGCCAGGAATATTTGAAAGTAGAAGACTGTGAGGCGGCTTATCAGGCGCTGTCAGAAGGGTATGTGGCGTTTCTGGACGCCATTATCCCGGACACAGATAAAACGACGCTGGAGCATACGATGCAGCAGGCGGCGGCGCTGCTGGATGCCGCGGTAGAAGGCAGCGGGCTTGGAGAATACAAAGAAGGTGCCAAAGGAGCGCTGCAGGCGGTGCTGGATGCGGCACAGGCGGTTTTCGACGACTTGTATGCGGCGCAGGAAACCATTGACGCGCAGGCGGAAGCACTCAGCGCCGCGGTGTTGGCGTTTCAGGAAAAGAAGAATTCGGAAGTGGACGTAGCGCTGCACAATACCGACAGCAGTTCCGGACAGGTGACGGTCAGTTTGCTGTGGAAATCTTCCGACCGGCTGGATTTGTTTGTCACCTCCCCCGGCGGGGATACGGTGAGCTATATGAGTCCGAGCACCGCTTCCGGCGGCCGGATGGACGTGAACAAAACCCGGGACAGCGCGACGGGATATGTGGTGGAAAATATCTATTGGAACTGGGCGGCTTCCGGAAAATATGTGGTGCGGGTGAATGTGTCGGAGAAAAATGAAAGCGGCGCCACGGAATTCCGAGTGCGGGTGGTATCCGGCGGCACGGTAAAGCTGTACCGCGGCAGCATTGGCAGCGGTACGGCGGATGTGTGCACGTTTTCTTACTAAGGGGGGACGGTAATGACTTGTAAAAACTGCGGAAAGGACATTTTAGAAGAAGATACATTTTGTATTTACTGCGGCGAACCTTGCGGTAAGCATACCCGGACTTCCTTGGAAGAACCAGAAATGGAGGCAACGGCCTGGGAGGAAGAAGGTCAGCCGCCAGAAATCCGGAGAGAAGATTTTTTGCCGGAGGAGGCATATTTGACAGCGGAACCGGAAGAATATGGACAGGATGAACCGGCGGTTCCGGAGGAAACGGTACTTGCGGAGGGCGTGGAACGGCAGCCGGCCCGCCTTCCCTGCAAAACTGGTGTTTGGGATCACAAGTTGGGCGTATACCTTGGTATTTTTTGCGTGGCGGCTGTGGTTTTTGCGCTGGTTCTCCTTTTTTCGGGGAAAGCAGCGGCGGAAAAAATCAATGCGGTTTCGTTTGAAGCGTTGCTGGAAACAGCCCAGGACGGCATAGAGACCGAGGAACCGGCGGTGCCGTAGAACGGCTGGGATTTTTTCGGAAACGGTCCGAACGATCCCGGCTACGAAGGAAAAACATACAAAAGCAGGTGAAGGATCATATGTATGATGTAGCAGCAATCGGAGAACTTTTGATTGATTTTACACAAAATGGAACCAGCGGCCAAGGAAACGGCCTGTTTGAAGCCAATCCCGGCGGGGCGCCATGCAATGTGCTGGCTATGCTGCAAAAACTGGGGAAAAAGACGGCATTTCTCGGAAAAGTCGGTCGCGATCCATTCGGCGCACTGTTGTCAGAACGGGCAGCGGCCGCCGGGATTGATGTTTGCGGTCTTGTGATGGATGCGGCTGTGCCCACGACGCTGGCCTTTGTCCACACCATGCCGGACGGAGACCGGGATTTTTCTTTTTACCGCAGTCCAGGGGCGGATATGATGCTCACGGAGCAGGAGGTTTCGCTGGCGATTACGGAACAGACCAGGATGCTGCACTTCGGCACGGTGTCTATGACGGGGGAGCCGGTGCGGAGCGCTACCCAAAAGGCCATTGTTTCTGCAAAAGGAAAGGGAGCGCTGCTGTCCTTTGACCCGAATCTCCGCCCGCCGCTCTGGGACAGCTTGGACGAAGCCAAGGCGCAGATGGCATATGGGTTCTCCCAGTGCGATATCTTGAAGGTGTCTGAGGAGGAACTGGCCTTTTTCACCGGGGAGGAAACGATTTTTCAGGGGATGGATCGGCTGCAGGAGCAATACAGTATTCCCCTGGTCACCGTTACCATGGGCAAAAAGGGAAGTATGGCGTTCTATAAAGGGGAAAGTCTGTATCAGCCGCCGTTCGAAACGCCGGACACCATAGAAACGACCGGGGCGGGGGACACGTTTTGCGCTTGTGTGCTCAGCACGGTGCTGGACTGCGGTCTGGACGGATTGACGCCGGATGTTTTGCGGACCATGCTGCTGTTTGCCAACGCCGCTGCGTCGCTTATCACTACAAGACGGGGCGCGCTGTGCGTGATGCCGGAACGGCAGGAGGTGGAGGCGTATATCCGGTCTGCCAAGGCATAAAGACCCGGCAGCGGGAAAGCTGCAGGATTGCGCAGAAAAAGAACATAGAAAACTCCCTGCGGCGTTTGAAATACAGCGCCGGAGGGAGTTTTTTTATGGCGGGCTCCGCTGGAAAGCTGCCTGCATTGTCGGCGAAACCGGAGGAAACCGCCGGGAAAGGGGCGGTATGGTGCGGGGGAAGGAACAGGGAGGCCGGTGGAGATGTCTCTCAGAGCATAACGGGACATAGCTGCAAGGGGCGCGGCCGACCTTTGTGGAACGGTAGCACGGCGGGAAATGATACGTTTTGTGCGGCAATTGCGGCAGTTCCGGCGCGGATAACTCTTGCGGAGACCGGTTCCCCCGATCGTTGTGGCACCGATGGTAACGGTAGGCGCGGTGGGCGGCCAATAGCATCGGCTGCAGCAGGGGATTCCCTCGCTATGTCCAAGGGTTGTAAACATTTTGCCAGACCTTCCTGAAAATTGACAAAAACCATGATGACGGATACAGATATGCTCTTTTTTCACTGGTTTCTGTTCTGGGGGCGCACGAAATATGATTTCGGGAGCCGAAACGGAGGTACTGCAAGATGCCGTCGATAGGACCCCCCTGCCGTCAGTGCACAGGCAATGGCATGGAAGAAAATACCGTCGGGGTACCGCAGAGAACCGGACGGTTTGTACGAATGCTCTTACAGCGCCCGCCGGAACACGAAGCAAAGTATGGCAGTCTGGATGCGCGCAAAGGCCGCAACGCTATGAAAAGGTAAGAACGGCAGTGCGCGGTTGTGGATCTGGGAATAGACACAGCAGGATGAGTGCCCTGGCGGCGTTTGGAAAAAATCGCCGCAAACGTTAGTTATATCTATGCGGCGCCTTTGGCAGAAGTCAATGATAGGATTTTAAAAAACAGTCATATTAGTGGTTTACAAGCCAGTCAGCAAGAGGGTTCTGTCTTGCAGTTCGTACCAAAGCAAAGATTTTAGAAGTCAATCAGAAATTTTGCACCGGAAACGGTGCTCCTTTAGAGAATCTCTGCAGGATTTGAGCTTGGTCGATTTTTCTGTGCTCGCATGGCTTTCATATATTTGAGAAACGCGTTGCTGACTGGAATTTTGGGATCATAGCTTAAGTATAGTGCGAAATTCATGGTCGAAAGAAAAGTATCCATTCTCAAATGCTTTGTCATATATGGGGCAAAAGCATTTGAGAATGGATGTGTCGCCGCGTTTATCGGGATTATTTACCCAGCGTGCAATGTGGGATTCAACTAGAAATTTAGGATCTGAAATTTTACAATCTGGAAAACAACCGTTCCACGGATAATTCGCTTTCCCGGCGTTGGAAAATTGAGTCTGACCAATGCGCTGTTTCACTTGACGCAACGCTTCGGCTGTGGAATTGTTTTGACGCATGGAAACCGAACGATGTGTAGCTTCCGTAAGGATCTACCTTTGGTCGGAGTGTAATTACAGGACCTGGAAATCTATAATAGAGTTAAATATCAATTCCAATCACATAAATAGGAACTTGGATTGCGCTTTTAAAATAAGGCAGGTATTTCTCAATCTTTTCAAAATTAAGAGACCCTCCCCAATTATGCCCATATTGGTGAGTCAAAAACTTTTGCATAGCCTTTGTAGTAGTGATATAAACGCCAAAATCGATAAGATCTAAATTCGAATATGATGCCATTTGAAACTTTAGCAGGTCAGTTCCCAGAAAGGACGAATGTCCGAATTGAACCTCAACCGCTATGCGATTTTTCTGGAAATCAAATTTACTATACGCTTTCATATCTGGAGATACGCGTGGTTGCCCCTCCCAACCCTGTTCCAAAAACAAATCATTTAGAATTTTGTTAAATTCCTTACGATTTAATTTGGAAAAGTCGAGACATGCTGTGTATAGAATTTGTTCGATTTCCAATTTTTGGGCCAGACGGCTATTAAAAAGTTCTTCTGAAAAGCGAAAAGAATATTTCTTAAGGCGCACAGCCATATGATATCATCTCTACTTTCGTTTTTGTATATCTAAAGTATACCATAATACGACAAAAAAGCTAGATAGAACAAGAAACTAAAACAAAAAAGGGTAAGTCCCATAAGGACTTACCCTTGGTCGGAGTGACAGGACTTGAACCTGCGACCACTTGACCCCCAGTCAAGTACGCTACCACCTGCGCTACACCCCGATGAGAAATTGTAAGAAAAATGGCAAAAAACAGGTGTTTTTTGCCATTTTATACCGCTGCCATTCCAAAAAAGCAAACGGGCTGGTGCGAGTGACGGGACTTGAACCCGTACGCCATACAACACACGCCCCTCAAACGTGCCTGTCTACCAGTTCCAGCACACTCGCGTTTCGCTTAATTATTATATGTGATATACTATGGAATGTCAAGGGAAAAACCCGAAAAAATGAAAATATTTCGTGAATATCCCGGAGGAAGAATTGACAAATGAAGACGATTCCAATATTCTTATAGATAGACAAGATAGGAGGTCGCTGCGATGCGAATGACTTTGGAGGCGGACTATGCCATCCGAATTTTATATTGTCTCGGCTGCAACCATGAGAAAGTGGATGCGAAGGCCATTGCGGAAGCCACCGGCGTGACGATCCGGTTTACCCTGAAGATTCTGCATAAGCTTTTGGGGGCGGGCCTTGTTATATCCTTTAAAGGAGCGAACGGCGGCTACAAGCTGGCAAAGTCTCCTGCGGAAATCAGCATTGGTCAGATTATAGAAGTGATTGACGGGCCGATTGCCATCAATCATTGCCTGCGGCATGAATTTTCCTGTACCAGAACCACGAAAACGGAATGCAACTTTCATAAAATGTTTCGCACCGTGAACAATCAATTGCGGGAAGAATTATATCAAGTCACCCTGGATCAATTTGTGGTGCAAGAAGGCAAAGAAGAGCCGGAGACGGCACAATAAACTCTGTGGCACCCCCGCGGAACCAGTTCCGCGGGGGTGTTTTGCTGCCGGGACTCTGCTATGCGGGAACTTTTTTAGAAAGCATAGCGCATGGAAAACCTCTTTTGACAGGAGAAAATGCCTGTTTTAACAAAACAGTCACATTTATTTTTAAATTCGTTCATAAAACAGTAAGAGTTTCTTCAAAAATCGACGGGGATTCTGTTGTATAATAACAACGTAAACAAAAAGCAACTGCCCCGGCTGTGCGGTGGACGGAGCACCGGCCGCACAGGGCGGCAGACAAAAAGCCCTCTCCGCTGTTTTCACACAACAGCTAAATATATTCCCCTTCAAAAACACAAGGCCCCCGGAGGTTTCTCCGGGGGCCTTGTGTTTTTGAACATAGACGCCGGGGCTGCCGGTTTTTGAACGCGGGACAGGTGCCTGTGGCGGCGCTTCGGACATAAAAAAAGACCGCATTCACGGCCGGTGTTGTCCAGAAAAACGTTTTCTATCCAAAGAACATTCCAAATGGTTTGACAAGCATAAAATAATATGGTATAATAAATTGCTAATTATTCCTGCTTAAGGACAGTATCCCATCTTTACTTCTATCTTAGCATTATTTTGCGCCTGTTGCAACAGGTTTTAAATAAAAAACACAACGCATCCGAGTGTATCGTATCATAGAAAGGTAGGGAAGAATCTTGGTGAAAGACGTAAGACACGGCAAAACAGTGAGAAAAAGCTTTGCCAGAATTGATGAAATTTTGGAAATGCCCAATCTCATTGAGGTGCAGAAAAAGTCGTACAACTGGTTTTTGACGGAAGGTTTGAAGGAGGTATTTCATGATGTTTCTACCATTACGGACTATACCGGCAATCTGGAACTTTCCTTTCTCGACTACAAGCTGGAAGATGAACCGAAGTATTCGGTAGAAGAATGCAAGATTCGTGACGCAACGTACGCGGCGCCCTTGAAGGTTGGAGTGCGGCTTCGAAACAAGGAGACCGGCGAAATCAAGGAACAGGAAATCTTTATGGGAGATTTCCCCAAGATGACGGACAGCGGCACCTTTATCATCAATGGTGCGGAGCGCGTGATTGTATCGCAGATTGTTCGTTCTCCGGGCGTGTACTTTGGCATGGAGTACGATAAGACGGACAAGGCGCTGCTGAATGCCACGGTCATTCCGTACCGGGGCGCTTGGCTGGAATATGAGACGGATGTAAACGATGTGTTTTATGTCCGCATTGACAAAAACCGTAAAATCCCCATTACTTCGTTTATCCGTGCCATCGGCGTAGAAACCGACGCGCAGATCAAAGAGGTATTCGGCGAAGACGACCGTATCTTGGCCACGCTGGAAAAGGATCCCTCCAAAACGGCAGACGAAGCGCTGATTGAGATTTATAAAAAGCTTCGCCCCGGCGAACCGCCCTCTGTGGAAAATGCCCGCAGCCTTATCGACGGCCTGTTTTTTGATGTGCGGCGGTATGATATTTCGGCGGTTGGCCGCTATAAGTACAACAAAAAACTCTCCATTGCACGGCGGCTGCGGGGCCGGAAGCTGCTGGAAGCCGTAGCAGACCCGATGACGGGAGAGATTCTTGCGGAAGAGGGGGAAATCCTCACCCGGGAAAAAGCCAACGAAATCGCTCGCCGCGGCGTGCTGTCCGTTTATGTGGAATCGGGCGACGGCAAGAAAGCAAAGGTGTTTTCCAATGGTATGGTGGATCTGAAGGACTTTGTCGATTTCGATCCCGCTGATGTGGGCGTTCGGGAGATGGTATCCTTTAAGGTGCTCCGGGAAATTTTAGAGCAGTACAGCGGCGACGAACAAAAAGAGCAGATTCGGGCAAGGATAGACGAGCTGGTGCCCAAGCATATTGTGGTAGACGATATGCTGGCGTCCATCTGCTATCTGTTGAACATTGCAAACGGTATTGGTACAACCGATGACATTGACCATTTGGGAAACCGCCGCCTGCGTTCGGTGGGCGAATTGCTGCAAAATCAGTTCCGCATCGGATTTTCCCGCATGGAACGGGTGATACGGGAGCGCATGACCATTCAGGATCTGGACGTTGTAACGCCCCAGTCTCTCATTAACATCCGGCCGGTGACGGCGGCCATCAAGGAGTTTTTCGGCTCTTCGCCGCTGTCCCAGTTTATGGACCAGAACAATCCGCTGGCGGAATTGACGCACAAGCGCCGTATGTCCGCCCTGGGTCCTGGCGGCCTGTCCCGGGACAGAGCATCCTTTGAAGTGCGGGATGTGCATTATTCTCACTATGGCAGAATGTGTCCGATTGAAACGCCGGAAGGGCCGAACATCGGCTTGATTTCTTATCTTGCTACCTATGCCCGCATCAACGATTTTGGGTTTATTGAGGCGCCTTACCGCAGGATTGAAAAGGACACCTGCAAGGTAACGGACGAGGTCATTTATATGACGGCGGACATTGAGGACGAATACATCGTCTGCCAGGCGAACGAGCCGCTGGACGAAAACGGATGCCTGTCCAGGGCGCGTATTACATGCCGCCATCGGGATGAAATCGTGGAAGTGGATAAAAATCAGGTGGATCTGATGGATGTGTCTCCGCGGATGATGGTATCCGTTGCCACGGCGATGATCCCGTTCCTGGAAAACGACGACGCAAACCGGGCTTTGATGGGCGCGAACATGCAGCGCCAGGCTGTGCCGCTGCTTAAGACCGAAGCGCCGATTGTGGCGACCGGCATGGAATACAAAGCCGCCGTGGATTCCGGCATCATTCCGCTGGCGGAAGCGGACGGCGTGGTGACCGGCGTGACGGCCAATGAAGTAACGATTAAATACGATGGAATGGGAGAAACAACCCATCGTCTGACCAAATTTCTTCGCTCCAACCAGTCTACCTGCATTAATATGCACCCGATTGTGAATGTGGGAGAACTGGTAAAAAAAGGCGATGTGCTGGCGGATGGGCCATCCACAGACCAGGGCGAAATTGCTCTGGGGAAAAATGCCCTGATCGGGTTTATGACCTGGGAAGGCTATAACTATGAGGACGCGGTGCTTTTGAACGAGCGCCTGGTGCGGGACGATGTGTATACCTCCATCCATATTGAGGAATACGAAGCCGAATCCCGGGATACCAAACTGGGACCGGAGGAAATCACCCGGGATATCCCCAACGTAGGGGAGGACGCCCTGCGGGATCTGGACGAGCGGGGCATTATCCGCGTGGGTGCGGAAATCAGCTCCGGCGATATTTTGGTGGGCAAGGTGACGCCTAAGGGTGAAACCGAGCTTACGGCGGAGGAACGGCTGCTGCGGGCTATTTTTGGCGAAAAAGCCCGGGAAGTGCGGGATACGTCCCTGCGGGTACCGCATGGGCAGAGCGGCATTGTAGTCGATGTGAAGGTCTTTACCCGGGAGAACGGCGACGAACTGTCTCCGGGCGTCAATATGGTGGTGCGCTGCTATATTGCGGAAAAGAGAAAAATTTCCGTAGGTGACAAGATGGCGGGCCGCCACGGAAACAAGGGCGTTGTGTCCCGCATTCTGCCGCAGGAGGATATGCCGTTTTTGGAAGACGGCACCCCGCTGGATATTGTGCTGAACCCTCTGGGCGTGCCGTCCCGTATGAACATCGGGCAGGTGCTGGAAGTGCACCTTGGCTTTGCGGCGAAGGCCTTGGGTTGGAAAGTGGAAACGCCGGTCTTTGACGGCGCAAATGAAAAAGACATTGAGGAAACGCTGGTTCTGGCCGGGAAAAACCCCAACGGAAAATCGGTGCTGTACGACGGCAGGACGGGGGAGAAGTTTGACAACCCGGTAACGGTGGGCTATATGTATTATCTGAAACTCCACCATTTGGTTGACGACAAAATCCATGCCCGATCCACCGGACCGTATTCTCTTGTGACACAGCAGCCTTTGGGCGGCAAGGCGCAGTTCGGCGGCCAGCGTTTCGGCGAGATGGAAGTCTGGGCGCTGGAGGCATACGGTGCAGCCTATACGCTGCAGGAAATCCTGACGGTGAAATCCGACGATATTACCGGACGTGTCAAGACCTATGAAGCCATTGTCAAGGGGCACAACGTGCCCACGCCGGGCGTGCCGGAGTCCTTCAAGGTGCTGGTCAAGGAGCTTCAGTCCCTGTGCCTTGATATCAAGGTATTGGACGAAAATATGGAAGAAATCATCCTTGCAGACGACGAAGAGGACGAAGTGGCATTCGATTCCCGTATGCAGAGCGTCGCGGAAAGCAATGCGGAGGAACAGTTTGAAGCCGCTGGCTTTGGCATAGGCGAACTGGAGGAGGATTTGTTTGACGAAGTAGCCGGCGGCGAATCGGCAGACGATCCCATCGGGGAAACGCTGGAAGACGACGAAGATCTGGGCGAAGGCGCGGATCCCCAGGACGATGATTTCGGTGACGCCGAAATATAGCGGAAAGGAGCTGACGCAAAATGGGATATAATACCTTTAATGCAATAAAAATAGGGATTGCTTCTCCTGAGAGCATTCGGAGCTGGTCTTTCGGCGAAGTAAAGAAACCGGAAACCATCAATTACCGCACCTTAAAACCGGAAAAGGACGGACTGTTCTGCGAGCGGATTTTTGGGCCGACCAAAGACTGGGAGTGTCACTGCGGCAAATATAAGAAGGTTCGCTTCAAGGGAAAGATCTGCGAACGCTGCGGCGTGGAGGTAACCAAGGCGAAGGTGCGCCGGGAGCGGATGGGACATATTGAACTGGCGGCGCCGGTTTCTCATATATGGTATTTCAAGGGCATTCCTTCCCGAATGGGGCTGATTTTGGATATGTCGCCAAGGCTTCTGGAGAAGGTGCTGTATTTCGCGGCGTACATTGTCACTGAGCCGGGAGACACGCCGCTGATGAAAAAGCAAATCCTGACAGAGCCGGAATACCGGGACATGAAGGAAAAGTACGAAGACGATTTTAAGGCAGGCATGGGGGCGGAGGCCATCAAGGCGCTGCTGCAGGAAATTGATCTGGAGGCACTGTCCAAGGAATTGAAGGCAGAACTTGTGGACGCTTCCGGGCAGAAGAAAATGCGAGTGGTAAAGCGGCTGGAGGTTGTGGAGGCATTCCGTCTTTCCGGGAATCGTCCGGAGTGGATGATTATGGATGTTGTGCCGGTGATTCCGCCGGAAATCCGCCCGATGGTGCAGCTGGACGGCGGCCGGTTCGCGACAAGCGACCTGAACGACCTGTACCGCCGGGTGATCAACCGCAACAACCGGTTAAAGCGCCTGCTGGAACTGGGCGCGCCGGATATTATTGTAAGAAACGAAAAGCGCATGCTGCAGGAAGCGGTGGACGCGCTGATTGACAACGGCAGACGAGGCCGGCCGGTGACCGGGCCGAACAACCGGGCGCTGAAATCTCTGTCAGATATGCTCAAGGGCAAGCAGGGGCGTTTTCGCCAGAATCTTTTGGGCAAGCGCGTAGACTATTCCGGCCGTTCAGTTATCGTTGTGGGACCGGATCTTAAAATTTATCAGTGCGGCCTGCCGAAGGAAATGGCCATTGAACTGTTTAAGCCGTTTGTTATGAAACGGTTGGTGGAGGATGGGCTTGCCTCCAACATCAAGTCGGCGAAAAAAATGGTAGAGCGTTCCAAGCCGGAAGTTTGGGATGTGCTGGCGGAGATTATCAAGGGGCATCCAGTGATGCTGAACCGTGCGCCGACCCTTCACCGGCTGGGCATTCAGGCGTTTGAGCCGGTGCTGGTGGAAGGCCGGGCGATCAAGCTGCATCCGCTGGTTTGCACCGCGTTTAACGCGGACTTTGACGGCGACCAGATGGCGGTGCATGTTCCGTTGTCGGCGGAAGCCCAGGCGGAAGCGCGGCTGCTGATGCTGTCGGCGAACAATCTGCTGAAGCCTCAGGACGGAAAGCCGGTGACGGTACCGTCCCAGGATATGGTGTTAGGGTCCTATTATCTGACCATTGACCGGGATACCGAACCGGGCGCGGGGAAGATCTTTAAAGACGTAGACGAAGCACTTCTGGCATATGACGAAGGCATGGTGGGCATTCATGCGCCCATTCGGGTGCGGGTGGAACGGGAAATAGACGGCGTGGTGCGGCATAAGATTGTTGACGCGACCCCCGGCCGCCTGATTTTCAACGCATCCATTCCGCAAGATCTGGGCTTTGTGGACAGAACGGATCCGGCCCATGCCTTTGATTTGGAAATTACTTTCACCTGCGGCAAGAAAGAGCTTGGAAAAATTATCGACAAATGCATCCGCAAGCACGGGTTTGGCAAAACGGCGGAAGTGCTGGATGCGATTAAGAGCTTGGGGTATCGGTTCTCTACCAAAGGGGCACTGACAGTTTCCGTTTCCGATATTATGATCCCGGAAGAAAAGCCGCAGCTTATTGAGGAAACCGAAAAGCGCGTGGCGAACATTGATAAAAAGTTCAAGCGCGGCTTTATTACCGACGACGAGCGGTACCGCCTGGTGGTATCCGAGTGGGATAAAACCACCAAGGAAGTGACCAAAAAGCTGCAGGACAATATGGACCGGTTTAACCCTATTACGATGATGGCGCAATCCGGCGCCCGCGGCTCCATTAACCAGATCCGCCAGCTTGCCGGCATGCGCGGTTTGATGGCTTCCACCTCGGGTAAAACCATTGAAATCCCGATTAAGGCCAATTTCCGGGAAGGACTTACGGTGTTGGAATACTTCATTTCTGCCCGCGGGGCTCGGAAGGGACTGGCGGATACAGCCCTGCGTACGGCGGACTCCGGGTATTTGACCCGTCGGTTGGTAGATGTTTCGCAGGAAGTCATCATCCGGGAAGAGGACTGCGGTGCCACCAAGGGAATCTGGATTGAAGACATCAGGGAAGGCAACCAGGTGATTGAGCCGTTTGCCGAACGTCTGCTGGGCCGGTATCCGGTGAGCGACGTTGTGGATGAAAAGACTGGCGAGGTACTGGTCCCCAAGACCAAGATGATTGATGAAACCGACGCGGCGAAGATTGTGGCGGCGGGCATCACCGGACTGGAGATTCGCTCTGTGCTGGAGTGCAGGGCGCGGCATGGCGTTTGCTCGCATTGCTACGGCGCAAACCTTGCCTCCGGTGATCCGTGCGGCATGGGCGAAGCTGTGGGCATTATTGCTGCCCAGTCCATCGGCGAGCCGGGCACGCAGCTTACGATGCGTACGTTCCATACCGGCGGCGTTGCCGGTTCGGATATTACCCAGGGTCTGCCGCGGGTAGAGGAACTGTTTGAGGCAAGAAAGCCAAAGAAAGTGGCCACCCTTGCGGAAATCGGCGGCAGAATTACCATTGAAGAATCCAAACGCACCACAGTGAAGACCGTGACGGTTACAAATGAGGAAACCGGCGACGCCAAATCGTATCAATTGGCTTCTTCCTCCGGCATCAAAGTGTCGGACGGCGACGTGGTGGAACAGGGCGCGGAACTTTCCGAAGGGTCCTTGTACCCGCATGATATTCTGCGCATTAAGAATCCTCGGGCGGTGCATGACTACCTGATCAAGGAAGTACAGAAGGTATACCGCCAGCAGGGCGTTGACATCAACGACAAGCACATTGAAGTCATTGTGCGCCAGATGATGCGGAAGGTGCGGGTGGAAGAACAGGGCGATACGGATCTGCTTCCCGGTTCCATTGTGGATATCATGGAATTCGAAGATATGAACGGCAGAGTGCGGGAACGCATTGCGGCTGGAGAAACGGCGCTGCGGGAAGCAACTTACAGCCCCACCATTATGGGCATTACAAAGGCTTCCCTTGCCACCGACTCCTTCTTGTCTGCGGCGTCCTTCCAGGAAACCACCCGGGTGCTGACCGAGGCCGCCATCAAGGGCAAAATTGACCCGTTGACAGGTCTGAAGGAAAATGTCATCATCGGCAAGCTGATTCCGGCAGGCTCTGGTCTCCAGCAATATACGACGGGGCATTATGAACAGATGGTGGAGATGGATTTGCCGCTGCAGGAACTGCAACTGGACTAAAAATAAGAGAAAAAGTGATAATTTACACCGATTTTTTGAAAAAATCGGTGTAAATTTTATTGACGAACCGGTAAAAAACGGTTATACTATAAAGGTATGCCGTATAGGGAGGTGCAGCGATGCTTTCAGACTTGAAAACCAGCAGGAAAGTAATCGGCCTGAAGCAGACCAAAAAGGCGCTGAAGGACGGAACTGCCCTGCGAGTGTTTATGGCAGCGGACGCAGAGGCAAGGGTGACAAGGGAAATTGCCGCGCTTTGCCGGGACTGCGGTGTGGAAGTGGTGGAAGTGCCCACGATGAAAGAGTTGGGCGAAGCCTGTTCCATTGACGTGGGGGCGGCTATGGCGGCTGTCATCCGGAAATAATATGGTGTTTCACGGCAATATCGCCGTAAACAATAAAAAAATATGAAAAGAAGGAGGAAAAACTATGCCAACATTTAACCAGCTGGTACACAAGGGACGTGAAGTAGTTGTAGCAAAGTCTACTGCGCCGGCACTTCAGAAAGGGTACAATTCCAAGAAGAAAAAGGTTACCGACCAGTCTTCTCCCCAGAAGAGAGGCGTTTGCACAACCGTAAAAACCATGACCCCGAAAAAGCCGAATTCCGCGCTTCGTAAGGTTGCCCGTGTTCGTCTGACAAACGGAATGGAAGTTACCGCGTATATTCCGGGCATCGGACACAACCTGCAGGAACACTCGGTTGTAATGGTAAGAGGCGGCCGTATCAAGGATCTGCCTGGCGTCCGTTACCACATTGTCCGCGGAAGCCTGGATACCCAGGGCGTTGCGGACCGGAAGCAGGCCAGAAGCAAATATGGCGCGAAGAAGCCAAAGGCAGGCAAATAACCGCACAATATTGATTTGATTGAAACTGAAGAGATTTTTGTTTCAGCAAAGCAAAAGAATTCATGCTTTGTCCTGAGCGTTTATATAGATTTGATAAACCTCGGACAGGCCGACGACGAAAGCGAAGGCGCTTTCGAAGTACCTATGAAATCATTAAATTTATGAAGGAGGGAAGTATTGTGCCAAGAAGAGGTAATATTGCCAAAAGAGATGTACTTCCAGATCCACTCTATAACTCGAAGCTTGTAACAAAGCTCATCAATTCCATCATGCTTGATGGGAAAAAGGGTGTATCTCAGAAAGTAGTATACGGTGCGTTTGACATCGTAAAAGAAAAGACAGGCCGCGAGCCGCTGGAAGTTTTTATGGAAGCGATGGATAATATTATGCCGTCTCTGGAAGTAAAAGCACGCCGTGTCGGCGGCGCCACCTATCAGGTGCCAATGGAAGTCCGTCCCGAAAGAAGACAGACACTCGGCCTTCGCTGGATTACCAAGTATTCCCGCGCAAGAAATGAAAAAACCATGAAGGAAAAGCTTGCGGGCGAAATTATGGACGCAGTGAATAACCTTGGCGGTTCCGTTAAGAAGCGTGAAGATACGCACAAGATGGCAGAGGCCAACAAGGCGTTTGCACATTATCGTTTCTAATCGTACCCAATCTTGAGGGAAGGAGAAAACTATGCCAAGAGAATATTCACTGGAAAAAACAAGAAACATCGGTATTATGGCGCATATCGACGCGGGAAAAACCACGACGACAGAGCGCATTCTGTATTATACCGGCGTTAATCATAAAATTGGCGAAACCCATGAGGGATCGGCCACGATGGACTGGATGGAGCAGGAGCAGGAGCGTGGTATTACCATTACCTCTGCGGCCACTACCTGTCACTGGAAAGACCATAGAATTAACATCATCGACACCCCGGGGCATGTGGATTTTACCGTAGAAGTGGAGCGTTCCCTTCGCGTGCTGGATGGTTCGGTTACAGTGTTCTGCGCCAAGGGCGGCGTGGAACCACAGTCGGAAACCGTATGGCACCAAGCGGATAAATACCGAGTGCCAAGAATGGCCTTTGTGAACAAAATGGACATTATGGGCGCGGATTTTTACAACGTGGTACAGATGATGAAAGACCGTCTTAAGTGCAATGCGGTTCCGATTCAGCTCCCGATTGGCGCGGAAGCGGAGTTTAAAGGCATTATCGACTTGGTGAAAATGACGGCGGAAGTATATTACGATGACCTGGGAAAGGATATCCGGGAGGAAGAAATTCCAGCGGATATGCAGGAAAAAGCTGCGGAATACCGGGATGCGATGCTGGAATCCCTCTCCGAAGTGGACGAGGACATTATGATGAAATATCTGGAGGGCGAAGAGATTTCTCAGGAGGAAATCAAGGCGGCCATCCGGAAAGGCACCATCAATGTGCAGATTATCCCGGTGCTGTGCGGCACTGCATACCGCAATAAAGGCGTACAGATGTTGCTGGACGCGGTGGTAGACTTTATGCCCGCGCCGGTAGACATTCCGCCCATCAAGGGCATTAACCCGGATACGGACGAGGAGGATGAACGTCCTTCCTCTGACGAAGAGCCGTTTTCCGCCCTTGCGTTTAAGATAATGACAGACCCGTATGTGGGAAAACTTTGCTTCTTCCGGGTATATTCCGGTACGGTGGGCGCCGGCACATCCGTGCTCAACTCCACCAAGGGCAAGCGGGAAAGACTCGGTCGTATTTTGCAGATGCATGCCAACGACAGAAAAGATATTGAAATGGTTTATTCCGGCGATATCGCAGCGGCGGTTGGGTTTAAAAACACCACCACCGGCGATACTCTCTGCGAGGAAAAACATCCGATTATCTTGGAATCTATGGAATTCCCGGAGCCGGTTATCCGTGTCGCCATTGAGCCGAAAACAAAAGCCGGTCAGGAAAAGATGGGGATTGCGCTGGCAAAGCTGGCGGAAGAAGACCCCACCTTTAAGACTTATACCGACGAGGAAACCGGGCAGACCATCATCGCTGGTATGGGTGAGCTGCACCTGGAAATCATTGTTGACCGCCTGCTCCGTGAATTTAAAGTGGAAGCAAACGTGGGCGAGCCGCAGGTAGCTTATAAGGAAACCATCCGCAAATCTGCCGATGTGGATACGAAGTATGCCCGTCAGTCCGGCGGTAAGGGCCAGTATGGTCATGTCAAGATCATTGTGGAACCCAACGAGTCCGGCAAGGGATACGAGTTCATCAACAAGATTGTGGGCGGTGCAATTCCGAAGGAATACATTGAACCGGTGAACCAGGGCATTCAGGGCGCAATGCAGTCCGGTGTGCTGGCAGGCTATCCGGTAGTCGATGTAAAGGTTACTTTGTACGATGGATCTTATCACGAAGTGGACTCTTCCGAAATGGCCTTTAAGATCGCCGGGTCAATGGCGTTCAAGGAAGCAATGCGGAAGGCGGATCCGGTGTTGATGGAGCCTATCATGCAGGTAGACGTCAATGTGCCGGAGGATTATATGGGCGACGTCATCGGCGACCTGAACTCCCGCCGCGGACAGATTCAGGGAATGGAGCCGAGAGGCGCCGTACAGGCGATTTCCGCCGCCGTTCCGCTGTCCGAGATGTTTGGTTATGCAACGGCGCTGCGTTCCCGGTCTCAGGGCCGCGGCCAGTATACTATGCAGCCAAGCCACTACACGGAAGTGCCGAAGAGCATCCAGGAAAAAATTATGAGCACAAAAAATAAAAATGCAGACTAACAGTTGATTTTTATTGTGGAATCATATAAAATGTTTACCAAAGAATAAAAAAAGATTGACCAATCATTCAAATCATAAGGAGGATATCCAAAATGGCAAAGGAAAAATTCGAAAGAACGAAACCCCATGTTAATATTGGTACCATTGGACACGTTGACCATGGTAAGACCACTCTGACCGCGGCGATCACAAAGGTACTTGCATTGCAGGGCGATGCAGAATTCAGAGCCTATGACCAGATCGACGGCGCACCGGAAGAAAAAGCCCGTGGTATCACGATCAATACAGCACACGTTGAGTATGAAACCGCAACCCGTCACTATGCACACGTTGACTGCCCGGGACATGCTGACTATGTAAAGAACATGATCACCGGCGCGGCACAGATGGACGGCGCGATCCTCGTTGTATCTTCTGCGGACGGCCCGATGCCTCAGACTCGTGAGCACATCCTGCTGGCGCGTCAGGTAGGCGTTCCGTATATCGTTGTATTTATGAACAAGGTAGACCAGGTTGACGACGAAGAACTTCTTGACCTCGTTGAAATGGAAATCCGCGAACTGCTTACCGAGTATGAATTCCCGGGTGATGATATTCCGGTAATCCGCGGCACCGCGCTGGGCGTTTTGGAGAGCTCTTCCACGGATCCGAACGCGCCGGAATATGCTTGCATCAAGGAACTGATGGATGCAGTTGACAGCTATATCCCGACACCGGAACGTGCTTCCGATCTGCCGTTCCTGATGCCGGTCGAGGACGTATTCTCTATCACAGGCCGTGGTACGGTTGCAACTGGTAGAGTAGAACGCGGCCAGGTTAATATGGGCGACACCGTAGAAATCGTTGGTCTGATGGACGAGCCGAGAAACACCGTTGTTACCGGTATCGAAATGTTCCGTAAACTTCTGGACTATGCAGAGGCTGGCGACAACATTGGTACCCTCCTTCGTGGTATCCAGAAAAACGAAATCGAAAGAGGCCAGGTACTGGCAAAGCCGGGCACCATCCATCCGCATACCAAGTTCAAGGGCCAGGTTTACGTTCTGAAGAAGGACGAAGGCGGCCGTCATACCCCGTTCTTCAACAACTACAGACCGCAGTTCTATTTCAGAACCACTGACGTTACCGGCGTTATCTCTCTGCCGGCCGGCACAGAAATGTGCATGCCTGGCGACAACGTTGATATGGACGTTGAACTGATTACCCCAATCGCGATTGAAAAGGGTCTTCGGTTTGCGATTCGTGAAGGCGGCAGAACCGTAGGTTCCGGCGTTGTTATCGAAATCAACGAATAATTACAGTTCTTTGAAAATCCCCTTGGCAAAAAGCCAAGGGGATTTTTTTATCGAAGCGGAAAAAAGGCGAAAAATTCACACAATTGTTTTCTTCTCCCTCTTTTAAACCTGGCATAGATTGTGTATAATTGAAATATATGCCGGTAAAGGAGCAGTGTATGGATCAGAATGAGCTGACAGTTTTAGAAGGTGTGGTGCATACTGTCGTCTACCAGAATGCGGACAACGGATACGCTGTGGTTCATGTGCAACAGGCAGACGGAGAAGAGATTACCTGCACCGGCTACATCCCCCAGATATCGCCCGGAGAGGAACTGACGCTGTATGGAGCGTTTGTCACGCATCCTGCCTATGGGCTTCAGTTCCAGGCGGACTTTATGGAGCGCCGGCTGCCGGAAACGGTAAAGGGGATTGCGGACTATCTGTCCAGCGGTATTGTAAAAGGCATTGGGCCGAAGCTTGCAGAGCGCATTGCGGAACGGTTTGGGACAGAAACGTTTGACGTGCTTTCTTTCCAAGCCGAACGGGTGACAGAGATCCGGGGCATCACCGCGAAAAAAGCGGAGAAACTGTCCGCTCAGTTTATCCGGGTGACAGAGATCCGCACACTCATTGATTTTTTTTCGGACCACCGGCTTCCGTTGTTTCTTGTGCCGAAACTTTACCAGCGGTATGGCATACAGGGAATTCCTGTCGTGAAGGAGAACCCTTATCTGTTGTGCGCGCCGGAATTCGGCGTGGATTTCCGGCAGGCGGATGAATTTGCAGGAAACATCGGTGTTTCCCGGTTTTCTCCGCAGCGGATTGGCGCGGGGCTGGTGTATGTCCTGCGGCATAACTTAAACAACGGACATACCTTTATTCCGCAGGAGAAGTTGCTGACCGCAGCGGAAAGTTTACTCAAAGAGGACGACGAGGACGAGTTTTTCGAGAAACTTTTTGCGGAATTGGAACGGTTAACCCAGGAGGGAATTCTGGTTTGCCAGGATATCTGCGGCGTCCGTGCAGTGTATTTGGAAGAGATTTACGAAACAGAGGCGTTTCTTGCCCAGTATCTCAGCGCGCGGGCTCAAAAAGAATATAGCTTTGCGTTTCCGCTGGAGGAACTGATTGACAGCGTGGTGGAAACCCGGTATTCCGCCCGGCAGAAGGAGGCGGTTCAAGAGGCTCTGCGGTATGGGTTGATGGTGCTCACCGGCGGGCCTGGGACGGGAAAATCTACGACGGTACGGGGCATGATTGCAGCGTTTGAGGCCCTTGGACTGGAAGTAACCCTGACTGCGCCCACCGGCAAAGCCGCAAAACGGCTTGCGGAATTGTGCGGGAAGGAGGCTAAAACCATGCACCGCCTGCTGGAAGCGGGCTATGTCCGGGGAGCGGAAACTATGGCGTTTCAGCGCAATGCCAAAACCCCTCTGGAGACAGACGTTGTGATTGTGGATGAGATATCTATGGTGGACGTGGTGTTGATACGAGCCCTGATTTCGGCGCTGCGGCCGGAAACCCGTCTGATTTTGGTGGGGGATGCGGATCAATTGCCGCCAGTGGGGCCGGGGAATTTTCTGCGGGATGTTATCGCATCGGGGAAGATCCCGACTGTATGCCTGACGGAAATTTTCCGGCAGGCACAAACCAGCGGCATTGTTATGAACGCCCATGGTGTAAATCATGGAGAAATGCCCCGTCCGTCGGGGCGGGACGGAGACTTTTTTATCCTGCATAAATCCAAACCGGAAGACGTGATCGCTACGGTAACACAGCTGTGCGCCTGCCGGCTGCCGGAGTATTACCGGCTGCGGCCAGCGCAGATCCAGGTGCTGTCGCCGGCAAAGCAGCAAGGGGCGGGGACAGCAGCGTTAAACCGGGCGCTCCAGCGGGCGCTCAATCCCCCTGGGGAGGAACGGCCGGAAAAACAATTCGGAGAGACCATCTTCCGCCAAGGGGATCGGGTGATGCAGGTGAAAAACAACTATGACCTGATGTGGTATACGGAGGACGGAGAGGCCGGTGCGGGAATTTTTAACGGCGATACGGGAGAAATTTTGGATGTAGACCTTGCGGATGGGATTCTGCGCATTCAATTTGACGAAAAAATAACCGAATACCCGTTTGAACTGCTGACAGAATTGGAACTTGCCTATGCAATGACGGTACATAAATCGCAGGGCAGCGAATTCGACGCGGTGGTGTTGGCGCTGTCGGATGGGATGCCCCGGCGGCTGCTTACAAGGAACATCCTATATACCGCCATTACCCGGGCGAAAAATCTGCTTGTCATCGTTGGGCCGGAGCGCGCAATTGCCTATATGGTAGGCACCAACCTCCGCAATAAGCGGTACAGTGCCCTGAAAACAAGACTATTAGGTGGTGAGAAACATGAACATTGAAAACACACTGAACGCTGTTTTTTTGAAGCGGTGTGTTTTCTGCGGAGAAATTATGCCGGATGACAGCGAAGGGTATCTTTGCGAAGCCTGTCATAAAGAGCTGAATCTGAAGTACACGGAATTTTCCGAAAGCAAAACAGAACCGCTGGATGGAATTGTGCACTGCCTGCGGTATGAGGACAAGATCCGAAGCGCCATTATCCGATATAAGTTTTACGGCGCGCAAAGCTATCATAAATATTTTGGATATTTGATGTATAAAAGGCTGAAAAGAAAGCCAAACTGGAAGATTGACGCCATTACCTATGTTCCGATGGGACTCAAGCGTATGATGGAACGGGGATTTAACCAAAGCGAGCTTTTGGCAAGAGAAATTGGAAAACTGTCCGGACTGCCTGTGGAAAAAA
Source organism: uncultured Eubacteriales bacterium (assembly GCA_934395135.1). GTDB lineage: Bacteria > Bacillota > Clostridia > Oscillospirales > Butyricicoccaceae > CAKRRK01. The sequence continues at coordinate 57,297 of CAKRRK010000007.1, forward strand.
CATTGCGGAAAAAGCCGCTGACAAAGCGGCAGGCCAATCTTCCCGCGGAAAAACGGCGGGAGAATGTACGGAACAAATTCAGCGCGGTAGACAGTGCCGCCGTGGAAGGAAAGTCCTATCTGCTGGTAGACGACGTGTACACTACGGGCAGTACGGCGGCGGAATGCGCCGGTGCGCTGAAAGGATCAGGTGCGGCCAGGGTTTACTGCATTACCCTGGCAAAGACGGTACAGGCCGCAGAGTAGGCGATAGACACAGCAGACGTTGATAAACGATCGAGAAGTTGATGATAACAGAGGTGGAAAACATGTTTTTTTCAAATGATGTAGGCATTGATCTGGGTACCGCATCCGTGCTGGTATTTATGAAGGGGAAAGGGGTTGTGCTCCATGAACCTTCTGTAGTCGCAGTGGACAAACAAACGGGAAAGGTGCTGAGCGTCGGGGAAGAGGCGCAGAAAATGCTGGGCAGGACTCCCGGCAACATTGTGGCCATTCGGCCTCTGCGGGAGGGCGTGATTTCCGACTACGAAATGACGGAAAAAATGATCAAGGAATTTTTGCGCAAGGTACAGGGATTTAAACTGTTCCGGCCCAATCTTGTGATGTGCGTTCCCAGCATCATCACGGAGGTGGAAGAACGGGCAGTGGTGGACGCCGGAATACAGGCGGGCGCCAAGCGGGTATTCCTTGTAGAGGAACCGGTAGCGGCGGCCATTGGCGCTGGCATTGAGATTTCCAGGGCGGACGGCAATATGATTGTGGACATTGGCGGCGGCACCACGGATATCGCGGTGATTTCCCTGGGAGGAATTGTAGAGTCCACCTCCATTAAATGCGCCGGGGACAAATGCGACGAGGCCATTGTGAAATATATCCGCCGGAAGTACAATGTGCTCATCGGCGACCGAACGGCGGAAGAGATCAAGCAGAAAATCGGCTGCGCGTTCCCGCGGGAAGAGGAACTGCGTATGGAAGTGAAAGGGCGCTGCCTGCTCACCGGCCTGCCCCGCACGTTTACCGTGACCTCCACGGAGACAATGGATGCCATCGAAGAAGTAACCTCTGCCATTGCGGAAGCCATTCATACGGTATTGGAACGGACGCCGCCGGAACTTATCGGCGATATTTCCACAAACGGCATTGTTATGACCGGCGGCGGTGCGCTGATTTGGGGCTTTGACAAACTCATTGCCGCCAAGACCGGCATTCCCACCAGAGTGGCGGATGACGCGATTTCCTGTGTAGTTTACGGGACCGGAAAATGCCTGGAGAATCTTGCGGCGATGCAGGACGGTACCATTAATATGGCTCGCCGCAGGGATATGATGCGATAAAAAACGTGCGTGGGGTTTGAAAAAAGCAAAAGATCGCCGCGCCTGCGAAAAAAAGAACCCGCTTGGAATATTCCAAGCGGGTTCTTTTTTTCGCAACAGTTTAGGCGCTTTCTTCCATATCATTCATTAATTTGAGTTTATCAAAAATATAAAACAGCAGGCTAATGATCATCCCGACAATGCAGGCGAGCACCATGCCGGACAGAGAAACGCTGCCAAAGCTGATTTTTACACCGGACAGTCCCACAACAAAGATAACCGAGGTCAGGGTAAGATTCCGGGAACGGCCGTAGTCCACTTTGGCATCGACCAGGATACGAATACCGGACGCGCCGATCATGCCGTACAGCAGGAAGGAAATCCCGCCGATGACAGGCCCTGGAATGGTCTGAATCAGGGCGGACAACGGGCCGACAAAGGAACAGATAATGGACAGTACAGCGGCGCCTGCGATCACCCGCACGCTGTAAACCCGCGTCATTGCCATAACGCCGATGTTTTCGCCGTATGTTGTGGTAGGAACAGAGCCGATCAGGCCGGACAATGCCGTGGAAAAGTTGTCCGCAAACAGGGAACGGTGCAGCCCCGGATCACGAAGAAGATCCCGGCCTACAATTTTTCCGGTGACAATCTGATGGCCGATATGCTCCGAAGTAATGACAAGGAGCACCGGCAGAATCAGGAGAATGGCCTGGGTATTAAATTTGGGCAGCTGGAAGTTTGGCAGGGAAAATACCGCGGTGTCCGTAAAACAGGAAGCGATGGCATCCGGCGTGATAACGCCGGTGATCAGCGCCGCTGCATATCCTGCGATGATGGCGATCAAAATCGGGATAACCGACAGGAATTTTTTAAACAGTACGCTGCCGAACACAGCCACCAGCAGAGTGACAAGAAAGACAATCATATTCTTGGGATCCACCGGGGTATATACCATCTGATACAGTCCGGTAGCGGCATCTTCCACATATTCGGTGGTGGCGATAATGCCTGCGGTGTTTGCGGCACTGCCGGCAAGTTCCAGGCCGATGAGGGCGACGACAGGCCCCATCGCCGCCGCTGGAAGGACCACATCAATCCAACGGGTGCCGAACTTATAAATGATGCCGGCGAGAACGCAGCCGCAAAGGCCGACGACAACAAAGCCGCCCTGAGCGTATTGAAAGCCCATCGTTGCAATGACAATGCCGGCGGGCGCGAGAAACGCAAAGCTGGAGCCAAGATAGGCCGGCGCTTTGCCTTTGGTAATCAGGATAAAGAGCAGTGTGCCGATGCCGTTCATAAAAAGCACAATGGCAGGATTGATGCCAAAAATAAACGGGACGAGCACGGACGCACCGAACATCGCAAACATATGCTGGATACTCAGCGGCACCATAAGGCTGGCGGGCACTTTATCCTCTACCTGGATAATTCGTCTGTTTTCCACAAAAAAACCCCCTCAAAAAATTTTTTCATTTGCCATTTTAGATTATAGCATAAAATATGCCGGACTTTACAGCAAAAAGAGGGATTTTAGAAAATTTTGTCGGATGCGACAGAAAGACATGGAGAAAAAAGTGCAATCTGAAGTTTTTAACACAACGCGCCGGGGGGAATATACTGAAAATGAAGGGAGAGGATTTCAAAATGAATGCTACATTGTCATTGGTGGTTGCAGGCGGCGACCTGCGGCAGACGCATTTGTGCCGCCTGCTGCTCAAAGACGGCCATAAGGTTTCCGTGTTTGGTCTGGAACGGCATACGTTTCCCCGGGGCATTGATGTGGTCACAAACATCGGGGAGGCCTGTAAAAAAGCGGATGCGGTGATTTTGCCCATGCCGGTAACGCAGGATGATAGTACGCTTAACGGTCCTCTTTCTAACGCACCGAGAAAGCTGGAGGCCATTGCACAGGCGATTCCACCGGGAAAAATGGTGTTGTGCGGCGCGCTTTCCGAAAAAGTCCGGACCATGTTTCTGGCGTACGGTATTACACCGGTGGACTATTTGAACCGGGAAGAACTCGCCCTGCTTAACGCCATTCCTACCTGCGAAGGCGCGATCCAGATTGCAATGGAGGAGCTGCCCGTTACCATTCATGGCCTGAATGTTCTGGTATCGGGAAGCGGACGTCTGGGAAAATGTATTTCGCAAAAGCTTGCCGCCCTGTGCGCAGATGTCACAGTTTCCGCGCGGAAAGAAAAAGATTTTGCGCTCTTATACAGCAAAGGGCTGAAATACATAGACACAGCACAACTGGAAAGCGCGGTGCCGCAGTTTGATTTGATTATCAATACGGTACCGAGCAAGCTATATACCAGGAGCGTGTTGTCAAAATTGCGGGAGGAATGCCTGCTCATTGATCTGGCGTCCAAACCCGGCGGCGTGGATTTAAAAAGCGCGCAGGATTTGGGGATTAAGGTGATCTGGGCGCTTTCCCTGCCGGGAAAGGTTGCGCCTGTGACAAGCGCCGAGGCCATCAAAAAGGTGATTTACAACGTTTTGAAAGAAGGAGGGGGGAAGTGTGGAAAAGCTTAAATTAGGGTTTGCTGTCACCGGCTCCTTTTGTACCTTTGAAAAGGTAATAAAGGCATTGGGTGAACTGACAGACCAATACGATATTACACCCATTATGTCCTTTAGCAGTTATGCCTGCGATACGCGCTTTGGCGCGGCAGAAACCTTCCGGAAGACCGTGGAAGGGCTGTGCGGGAAAAAAATTATCGCAGATATTCCGGCCGCCGAGCCCATCGGGCCGAAAAAGCTGTTTGATGTGCTGGTGATCGCACCCTGCACGGGAAACACCTTGGCGAAAATCGCCAATGGCATTGCGGATACACCGGTGACTATGGCGGTAAAGTCCCACATCCGCAATGAAAAACCGGTGGTGCTTGCCATTTCGACAAACGATGCACTGGCAGGCAATGCGAAAAATATCGGCGAGCTGCTCAATCGCCGCAATTTCTATTTTGTTCCCTTTGGGCAGGATAACCCTACGGGAAAGCCCCGGTCTGCGGTAGCCGATATGGAAAAAATATCGGCTGCTGTGGAAGCCGCGGTAAATGGGAAGCAGATCCAGCCGATTTTGCTTTAAAACATGAGAAATCCAGGAAAGAAGGGCGCTGCACAGCAGCGCCCTTGTCTGCGGCAGCTGCAAAAAAATTATGCAATCTTCCTGAAAAAGGAGATCTGTTTTAGGAAGGTTTGGATGGATTGACGAGGGAAACGGAAAATGTTATACTGAAAACAGGAACAGGAGGAAGTGGCATGCTGAAAATCAATCTCAATTGTGAAATCAAGGACCATGGACGGGACGACAGCCAGCTGCGGGTTGTCGGTATGGTGCAGGTGGATCAGGAAGAATGGGAATTTCCAATGCATTCTCACAGCGATATTGTGGATATTGTACTTATTACGCATGGAGAAGGCGTTCTTCGTTACAAAAATCAAAAGATTGATACCTGCAAAGGGGACTTGCTGGTGCATAACCAGGACACCCTGCATGGAGAGCATTCCAACCCCAACAACCCGCTGGAAGAGCTGTGTGTCAGTCTGACAGGCGTGCAGATCCCCGGATTGCCATACAATCATATTTTGCCGGAAGATTCTTCGCCGGTGGTGAAGACTGCAGAAAAGTTCCATCTTTTTTACTATTTGTTTGACAGCATCAAAAATGAATGTTTGAATCAGGAAGAAGGATACGAAGTTGTCTGTCAGGATGCCGCCAAACTGATTTTGTCGATGATACAGATGCAGATTAACCGGGGCTGCCACCAAACTGTGGAGAAAAAGGCGGACTTCCCGGTTATTATGGAAATGCTGGAGTATCTGGACATTAACTACAACAAGTTTATACGGCTGGAGGATTTGGGAGAACGGTTTCATTTCAGTCCCTATTACCTTGCCAGAAAATTCAAGGAGGAAATGGGGCTGACGATCAATCAGTATGTGACAAACCGGAGAATCGGTGAGGCGGAAAAACTGTTGATTTATAGCGACATGCCCATTACAGAGATTTCCAGGCACATTGGATATGATACTTTGAACCATTTTTATGCTATTTTCAGGAAGCACATTGGCGTAGCGCCAGGGCGGTTGCGGGAAATTTATTTCCAGGGCGCGGAGGGGGCCGCCGCGCCGGAAAAAGGGTAGCCGATGACAATATTTTAGAATGATACCGCAAGATAATAGAATGCCGCTTTTATAAGGCTGAAAAAAAGGATTGAAATCTATTGGATTTCAATCCTTTTTTGTTGGTTTTGCAAACAGATAAAGGTTGGATTATACAACCCATCGATTTGATAATGTATATATTTTGTATAAAATCACCGATATACTAAAACTGTAATTCGCAAACAGGCGAAAAACCGGAGGGATATCCGACCGGGGCGCGAACTATGGAACAGCCAAGACAAACAAGATACGGCGACGGCATTCCCTCCTTCTCTCCTCCCGCGGCAGGAAGACGGGAAAAACGATTGCAGCCTGGAAAAGAAAGGAGAACGCAATGAAAGCACTTGTGAAAACAGCGAGAGGATACGGGAACCTGGAATTGATGGATATCCCGATCCCAAAATGCGGACCGGATGACGCTCTGATGAGAGTGTGGGGATCCGGGATCTGCGGAACGGATGTACATATCTATCATGACGAATATTCTGTCTATGTTCCGCCGCTGACCATCGGCCATGAATTTTCAGCCGAGGTAGTGGAGGTCGGAAGAAACGTAACCAATGTAAAACCGGGCGATCGGGTGGTGTGCGATGTCACGACAAAAACCGGCGTTATGGGAAACGATACCGTCAATGGCTGTCACGCGGAATACATTGTAATGCCGGCAAATCTGGTGTTAAAGCTGCCGGATAACATCAGTTTGCGGGAAGCCGTGCTGATGGAACCCATTGTAGCATGCCAGCATGGCATCCTGGAGCGCACACGAATCCGTCCGGGAGATTTTGTGGTTGTCATTGGGCCGGGACCGATCGGTCTTATGATGCTGCAGGTGGCGAAACTGTATTCCCCCATCGATACAGTCATTACCGGAAGACGCGGCGTAGATGAACCAAGATTAAAGGTAGCGAGAGAGCTGGACGCGGGGCATGTGCTGTTCCATGATGAAAACGTTGTGGAACAGGTAATGAAATGGACCCATGGCAAGGGGGCGGATGTCGTCATCGAAGCCTCCGGTTCGGATCTGGGCTTTAACCAGGCGCTGGATATGGCGAAAATGGGCGGACAGATTCTGAGTTATTCCGTGTATGACAACACCTATGTAAAAGCAAACCTCAGCAAAATTTCCTGGAAGTGCCTGGACGTTACCAGCAGCTGGTGCTTCTGGGGCTATACAGAGGAAGCCACCAGAGCCACTGGCGGTATTGTTTCATGGCAGCGGGCGATCAAAATCCTTGCCACCGGCAAGCTGAATCTGAAGCCGTTTATTACCCATGAACTTCCTCTGGAGGACTGGAAGGAAGGCTTCCGGATTTGCGAAGAAAAAGAGGGCGTAAAAGTGGTTTTGCGGCCATAATGAAAACGAGGTGAAACAAAAATGAGCGATTCGGTCTATACACATTTACCGTATGTGGAATTTGAGCAATTGCTAAATTTAAAGGGGAAGACCGCGGTGGTAACCGGCGGCAGCGACGGCATTGGTTTTGCCATCAGCCGGCGCCTGGCCGAAGCGGGGGCGACCGTTGTAGCCGGCAGCCGGACGCCGGGGAAAACAGAGGAACTGTTTCCGAAGTATCCGGGCATGCATGTGGTGTGCGATGTAACAAAACACGAAGATATAGAACATATCTTTCAAAAAACCAAGGAAACTTACGGAACAGTGGACATTTTGGTGAACAATGCCGGTGTTTACCCGCTGAAGCCGATTTTTGAAATTACCGAAGAATTCTGGGACCGAGTGTATCACATTAATATCAAAGCACAGTTTTTCGCCGCCCAGACCGCCGGACGCTACATGATCGAACAGGGCACCGGCGGCGTGATTTTAAATCTGTCCTCCATTTGTGGCCACCGGCCGATGAACAATCATGTAACCTATGACTCTACCAAGGGCGCGGTGTTGTCTATGACAAGAAGCCTCGCAAAGGATCTGGGGCAGTATGATATCCGGGTCAACTCCATTTCTCCAGGTCTGACCGCGACGCCGGGCAATCTGGATCCGGAGCTTCTTGCCGAACATGAACGGATGGGAACCCTGGAACATATTGCCCTGAAGCGCAGAGGCGAACCATATGAACTTGCCAGCGCGGCGCTGTTTTTGTGCGCACCCATTTCCAGCTATGTCACCGGCACAGATCTGCTGGTGGACGGCGGTTGGGCGACAACCTTATAAATAAACAATTTGGAAAGGAGTATAGCAATATGAAACTTGACGGCAAGGTGATTCTGGTTACCGGCGCCGCCGGCGGCATTGGACGCGCGTCCTGCAAGCTGATGGCGGAGCGCGGCGCGAAAATTATCGCGGTTGATCTGAAAAAGGAGGGCGTAGAACAAACCATTGCGGAAATTAAAGCCAAGGGCGGGGAGGGCATCGCTCTGCCATGCGATATTTCCAGCCTGACGTCCGTACTGGAAATGGTGGATGAGGCGGTGAAGGCCTATGGAAAAATCGACGTACTCTTTAACAACGCCGGCATTGTAGGCAAGGGCGGCAAATTTCTGGAACTCACCGAGCAGGAGTTCGACCTTGTGTGCGGCATTAATATGAAAGGACCGTTTAACGTTAGTCTCGCGGTGGGCCGGGTAATGAAAGCAAACGGCGGCGGGCGGATTATTAACACGGCATCCGTTTCCGGCAAACAGGCAGAATACGGCGCCGCAATTTATTGTATGTCCAAAGCCGGCGTCAGTATGTTGACGCAGGCGCTTGCCATTGAACTTGGCGAATACGGTATCAGCGCGGTGGCTATCAGCCCGGGGCATATTAAAACACCAATGCTGGTAGAAGGGTTCCGCGACCGGGCAAAGGCGGAGGGCAAAACCGAAGAGGAATATTATGCAGAGCATACGGCACAGATCCCCATCGGCCGCTTTGCAGAACCAGAGGAGATTGCGCATTTGGTTGCATTCCTTGCAACAGAGGAATCCTACTACATAGACGGCTGCGACATTATTGCGTCCGGCGGTCAAATTACACACTAAAACACCATCCTAATTGGGAAATATCGGAACAATAAGAAAGTAGAGGAATGAAAATGAAGAGAAAGATTTTATGGATACTTAGTTTCGCATTGATTTTTACCCTTGCATTTACCGGCTGCGCGCAGGATGCTTCCACTACACCTTCTGATAGCACGAACGCGCCGGCGGACGGTACAGCTTCCACGGATGACACAGAAACCAAACACTATAAGTTTGGCATCACGTTCCAGACATTGGACAACCAGCATTGGCTCCGGATGCAGAAGGGCATCGAAGACAATCTGAAGGAAGGCGACGAGCTGATCGTACTGAACGCCAAATATGACAGCGCCCTGCAGATTTCCCAGGTGGAAGATTTGATTTCCAAAGGCTGTGACGCTATCTTTGTTGTGCCGGTAGACGGCGCCGCCATCCAGAATGCGCTGAAATCCTGTGAAAAGGCAAACATTCCGGTCTTTGCAATCGATATTGAACCGGATACCAGAGAATATACCAAATCCGTTGTAGTAACCGACAACTATCAGGCGGGCGTGCTGATGGGTGAGGCCCTGATTCGGGAATCTGGCGGCGAAGCTAAGGTTGGCGTGCTGGCCTTTGACGCAGTGGAAGCGGCAAGGCTTCGGATTGAAGGATTTAAGGACACCATTGCAAACGAACCAGGTATTGAGATCGTCATTGAACAGGACGCGATGCCCAGCACGGAAGAAGGGTATCCGGTTTTGGAAAATATGTTGCAGGCCAAGCCGGAAATTACGGATTTTGTGTGCGTAAATGATTTGCAGGCGTTTGCAGGCATTCAGGTCTGCAAGGGTGCCAATCGTCCGGACATCCGTATTTATGCAGTGGATGGCAATCCGGATGCGGCAAAAGCTTTTCTGGAAGGTACGATGACGGGAACGGCAGCCCAATTCCCGGACAAGGAAGGTCAGAAGGCGCTGGAACTTGCATATCAGTATCTCAGCGGCGACACGGAAATGGAAGAAGCATATCTTATCGCACCAGAATGGATTGACAAGAGCAATGCCCAGGAATATCTGGATTCCATCGCAGCCAGCGGCGCGGAAGTATAAGGACCTGTTTTGGAGCCGCAGAGACAAACGTCTCTGCGGCTTTCGAAAAAAGCGAAACACTGGAATCTTTGGATGAGGAGTAGACAGATGAGTGAACAGGTAATTTTTGAAATGAAAGGGATTTGCAAAAGCTTTCCCGGCGTAAAGGCTCTCGACGGCGTGAATCTTGCAATACGAAAGGGTGAAGTGCATGCGCTGCTGGGGGAGAATGGCGCGGGCAAATCCACACTCATTAAAATTTTAGGCGGCATTTATAAAGCCGATGAGGGAGAAATCCTTGTAGACGGAAAACGGGTACATATTACAGATGTAAAATCCGCCGCTGCCTGCGGTGTCAGCGTGGTGCATCAGGAACTTTGTCTTGCGGACAATTTGACAGTGGCAGAGAATATTTTTGTTGGGCGGGTGCCGACGAAGAAGCCGTTTGGTTTTGTGGACAGAGCAACAATGAACCGGGAAGCCCATGCCCTGTGTTTGGAGTACGGTCTGGATCTGGATCCGGAAACCCGGCTGGATGAATTGTCCATTGCGCAGCAGCAGATGGTGGAACTTGCCAAAGCTATGTCCAAAGACGCCCGGATTGTGGTGTTGGATGAACCAACGGGCGCACTGACAGAGAAAGAAATCGTCAAACTGTTTGACGTGGTGAAGACTTTGCAGAACAAAGGGGTTTCCTTTGTTTATATTTCCCACCGTATGGAAGAGATTTTCAAGCTGGCGGACCGGGCCACCATCCTGCGGGATGGCCGGTATATCGGTACAGTAAACGTCGCGGATATAGACTACAATCGCCTTGTCACGATGATGATTGGCAGGGAAATGAAGGAAATGTTCGCAGTGCCGGACACTGTGCCGGGCGATGTAATGTTTGAAGCAAAGCACATTACTGCCGGCAAGCGGGTACTGGATTGCAGTTTTTCGGTGCGAAAAGGCGAAATCCTGGGCCTGTACGGCCTGGTGGGGTCGGGGCGCAGCGAAATGATGCGCGCAATTTGCGGCATTGACCATATGGACGGAGGCGAAGTGTTCTTAAACGGAAAAAAGCTGCACATCAAAACGCCGGAAGATTCCATTGAGGCGGGCATCAGCTTAGTTCCGGAAAACCGGAAAGAAGAGGGTTTGGTTCTCATTAATACGGTTGGATTTAACGCAACTATGGGCATATGGAAGAAGTTGATTTCCGGCGCCCATGTCCAGCATGCCAAAGAGCGGAGCATTATTGAAACCTATGTGACAAAGATGGCGATCAAAACGCCGACCATTGACACATGGGTGGGAACGCTGTCCGGCGGCAATCAGCAGAAGGTGGTCATTGCCAAAAGCCTGGCAACCCGGCCGGATATCCTCATTATGGATGAGCCGACCCGTGGTATTGATGTGGGCGCGAAAAAGGAGATTTATGAAATCATGTGCGACTTGGTTCGGGAAGGTGTGTCCATCATTATGATTTCTTCGGAACTGCCGGAAATTATGAATATGTGCAGCCGCATTGTGGTGATGCACGAAGGCCGCATTACCGGGGAAGTATCCGGGGATGAAATTACGGAAGAAAACATTATTATCAAAGCCACAGGAGGAACAGCAAATGGATAACAAGGCGTCTATGATGCAGAAACTGAAAGCGTTTCCGGTAACGAACTTTTTTATTACAAACATTGGAATGATCATTGCTCTGATTTTGCTCAGTGTGTTTTTCGGTGTATTGTCTCCAAGCTTTTTTTCAGCAAACAATGTATCCAACATTTTACGGCAGATTTCCATTAACGCCATCATTGCCTTTGGTATGACCGGCGTGCTGCTCATCGGTGGCATTGATCTTTCCGTAGGCTCTATGCTCGCGTTAACAGGCTGCACGGCGGTGCTGGTCATCAATGCCGGCGGTCCGGTGGTGGTTGCCGTTCTTGCCGCTCTGGGCATCGGCCTGCTTGGCGGGTTTTTAAATGGGCTGATCATAACCAAAATCGGACTGCCGCCCTTTATTGTGACGTTGGCGATGATGAGCATCTGCCGCGGCGCAGCGTACTTGTATTCCGATGGGAAACCTTCTCCCTTTGATAACGATACGTTCAGTTTGATTGGTACTGGTTATGTGTTTGACGTCATCCCCATTCCGGTTGTGATTATGGTGGCGATTCTGATTGTCATGTCTATCCTTCTCAATAAGACAAGATTCGGACGCAATATTTATGCTATGGGCGGCAACCGGGAATGCGCCCGGTTCTCCGGCATTAAAATCGGAAATACCGAAATCGCGGTATATTCCATCAGTGGTTTGCTGGCGGCGGTTTCCGGCCTGATTTTAACCACACGCCTGAATTCCGGTCAGCCAATGGTGGGGGAAGGTTATGAAATGGATGCGATCGCGGCGGCGGTGCTGGGCGTACTGAGCAATGGTATGAATATGTTGGAAATTTCCTATTACTGGCAGCAGGTTGTAAAAGGCATCATTATTTTGATTGCGGTTTACATAGACGCAATGAAAAAGACAAAGCGCACAACGGTAAAACGTATGCCAAGAGAGAGCGACGGCAGCCAGACGGAACAGGAAAAAACAGAAGTCAAGGCATAGACCGCGGAAGAAAGAGAGGAAAATTGTATGGTAAAAGAATTAAAGCATGTTTTCACCCCCCTCAGGATCGGCAAAATGGAGATTAAAAACCGTTTTATCGTTTCGCCGATGGTGATGAACTATTGCACCGAGGATGGGATGGCGACGGAAAAATTTATCGCCTACCATGAGGAAAAGGCAAAGGGCGGCTGGGGCCTTATCATTACAGAAGATTATGCCGTTGACCCTATGGGAAAAGGCTATCCGTATATTCCGGGTTTCTGGAAGGACGAACAGATTGAAAGTCATGCAGAAGTCACACGCAGAGTGCATGCCGCAGGCGGGAAGATTTTGGCGCAAATTTATCATGCTGGACGGCAGACCCAAGCGCGAATCATCGGCGCGCAGCCGGTGGCGCCATCCGCCATTCCCTGTCCGGTGAAAAAGGAAGTGCCCCGGGAATTGACAACGGGTGAGATTCGTGAGATTGTAGGAAAATTCGGAGACGCTGCGCTGCGGGCAAAAAAAGCGGGCTTTGACGGCGTGCAAATGCATGCAGGCCATGGCTATCTGATTTCCCAGTTTATGTCCTCCTACTCCAATAAGCGCACCGATGAATATGGCGGCTGCTTGTACAACCGCATGCGGTTTGCCCTGGAAATCGTAGCGGATATCCGGAAAAAATGCGGAGATGATTTTGTAATCGATTATAAAATCTCTGGGGAGGAGGCTGTAGCCGGCGGTCTTACCATAGAAGATACCAAAACCATTGCAATGTATCTGGAGGAAGCGGGGATCGACTCTCTGAACGTTTCCATCGGCGTGTATGAAAGCTGGTATACCCAGGTGCAGCCGGCGGTGATGGGACATGGCTGGATCAGCCATTTTGCGGAAGAAGTCAAGAAGGTGGTGTCCATCCCCGTTACCACCGTAGGGCGTGTGAACGATCCGCTGATTGCGGATGCCATCATCAAAAGCGGAAAGGCGGATGCATGCTATATGGGCCGGGCGTCTCTTGCGGATCCACACCTGCCGAACAAGGCAAAGGCCGGCGATTTTGCCGATATTATCCGCTGCACCGCTTGCCTGCAGGGCTGTACCACAAAAATTGACCTGGACTGCCCGGGCCAGTGTGTTGTGAATCCAAGAACCGGCCGGGAAAGTGAGTTTGTTTTGACACCGGCGGTGCAAAAAAAGAACATCTTTGTTGCGGGCGGCGGTCCGGCCGGCTGCGAAGCCGCCATTGTTCTGGCGGAAAGAGGGCATACGGTTACGCTGTTTGAAGCGGAGGAACGGCTGGGCGGCATGTTTTATACCGCATCCGTCCCGCCCTGGAAAGGGGAAATCTCCACTTTCCTCGCATGGCAGAGACAGCGCCTTGCAAGGCTCGGAGTCACGGTTCACCTGGGAACCAGGCTGACGGCGGAGATCGTGGCAGCAGAACAGCCGGATACAGTGATCGTGGCAACTGGCAGTCTGCCGGCTCATCCGCCGGTTCCGGGGCTGGATTTGCCGTTTGTACATACAGCGGTGGATTATCTTAACGGCAAGTTTAACGTATCCGGCAGCATTGCGGTGATCGGAGGCGGCCTGGTCGGCGGCGAAACAGCGCATCAGGTGTTGACGCATGGAAATGAAGTTACCATCCTTGAGATGCTGCCGGAAATTGTGGCGGAGGAACCAAACAATTTGAAACACTTTTTGCATAAAGCGTTCAAAGAGGGCAACGTGTCTGTTTTTGTAAACACCATGGTCAAAAAGGTGCAGGAAGACGGCACCATAGTCATTGCCAGAAACGGAACCGAAGAAACGATCGGCAAATTTGACGCAGTGCTTCTTGCTACCGGCATGCGATCGGTCAACGGCCTGATGGAGGAACTGAAAGGAAAGGTTGCGGAGCTGGTTGCCGTAGGTGACGCTCAAAAGGCGTCCAACGCGCTGGAGGCAATCCAGGCGGCTTACGCCCTGGCGTTATCCATTTAAGAGAGACGAATTTGCTTGCAGCTTCAAAACAATATGGTTTTTAAGGAGACACTACGATGATTATAAAAGCAAAGAATGTGCAGAGAAGAATTATGCCGGAAGAGCAGCAGGGCACGGGGCATGTCATCGGAGATTTTCTGGTGGAAGCAGAAGACTGTCCCCGGCATTGCCGAATGTTTTCCATCATAACGCTGGAAAAGGGATGCTCCATTGGAAAGCATTTCCATGTGGCGGAAACAGAACTTTATTACTGTCTGTCCGGCGAGGGGATCATCTGCGATCATGGGGACACTCAGCCCTTTGTTCCCGGGGATGTGGATTGTTGCGGCAGCGGGAGCTATCACACGATTAAAAATGAAAAAGAAGAGCCACTGGTATTCCTGGTAAGCATTTTGCTTCACCATGCGAAAAAGTAAGGAGACGGAACGATGATTGTAAAAAAAGAACAAATTCCACAGGAAAAAGTGGCGCATCTTTTTAAAGGTGATGGTTATGTCCTTGTGGAAGAGTTGCTGGCAGATGAAGTTTTGCCGCCGAAAGCGCGAAAATTTGCGGTCTATACTCTGCAACCAAAATGCTGTGTGGGAAAACATTTTCATGTGGGAGAAACCCAAATGGTGTACTGTATCCAAGGCAGCGGGAGGATCGACGACAACGGAACGGTTGCGCAACTGGAAGCCGGGGATGCAGCATATTGTCCCAGCGGGGAATACCACAGTGTAGAAAATACCGGGAATGAACCGATGCGCTTCCTGGTCCTTAGTGTATTGGATCCGGCGACCGGAAAAGAAGACGGACCGGTGTGCATCAGCAGTCTTTAAGCGCAAGGCAGAACGAACGAAAAAGACACCGTCCGCCGAGGGGATGGCGCATGCATAGAGCGGAGGGCAAGCATGCGCCGGAACCCGGTGAAACGGTGTAAAATCAAGGAGGGAAAACAAGTATGTTGATCAAAAAGGCCAATCAGCAAAATGTGGCAAAATTTGAACGCCTGCAGGAAGGCGAAGGAATTTTTAATCTTGCGACGGTCATTGAGTCTGCGGACAAAACCGTGGGGTTTCACTACAACATTATGGCCAAAGACGCATCCATCGGGAAACATTATCACAGCGAGGAGACAGAATATTATTATATTATCCGCGGCGAAGCGGAATACGATGACAACGGGACAATGTGTACCCTGCGGGCCGGCGACATTGCAGCCTGCAAGGGCGGGGAATACCATGCCGTGCGTGCGATAAGCGACGAATTCATTTTTGTTGGGATTATTTCCATTCATAGATAAGGAGATGAAAACATGGTAAATGCAAACGAGACTCTAAAAAAGGAGACAGTGCAAAACGCATACCGGGGCGACGGTTTTGCTCACATTACCCAGGTGCTGGAAAAAGAGGGCCTCAGCGGCAATCTGCTGGCCCTGGAAACTTACACCTTGGAAGAAAATTGCGGCCTTGGAAAACATTTTTATGTTGGAGAGTCCGCGCTGATTTATTGCATTTCAGGTGCAGGTTGGATGGATGACAACGGTGAAGTGAAAAAAATCGAGGCGGGAGACAGTGCAATCTTTAAGAGCGGGGAATTTTTTTCCGTTCGCAATGCGGAGTATCATGACTTTACAAGGACCAACAAAGAGCCGATGGTGCTGCTGGTGGGGATTGTAGCGGATGAAAACACCCATGCAGGCGATGCGCCGGCACTTACCAGAGGGCAGTACAAAACGGAATAGATGGAAAGGAATGCGGCTGGTGGGTCGTTCGACTGGCGCTTGACAGCGCGTCGGGCAGTGAAGATCCGGTAAGTCTTGCTGGAGGGAAGAAGCATGAATCGTTTTAAAAATAAAATTGTATTGATTACCGGCGCTGGCGGTGGAATCGGAAAGGCCGTTGCGCGCAGCGTTGCGGCGGAAGAAGGACGGGTCATCCTATCCGATATTAAACTGGACGCGCTGCAACAGACTGCGAAAGAAATCCAAGCGGAGTATGGCTGCAGGCCGGACTGCGTGCAGATGAACATTGCGGACCGGTCGGACGTTGCGCGGGCAATTGGCCAAGTCCGAACGATCCATGGAAAAATTGACTGCTTGGCCCATTGCAGCGGAGTTTTGAGCAATGGACCGTTTGAGGACGTGCCGGAAAAGGACATTCATTTTGTAATTGATGTCAATCTGAAAGGCACGATGTTTGTAATGCAGGAGGTAGGCGCACAGATGTTGGCGCAAGGTGGCGGAAAAATGGCCATTGTTGCTTCAAAAGCAGGAAAGATCGGCACGCCGACCTTGGCGCATTATGCGGCCTCTAAATTTGGCGTCATTGGACTGGTTCAGACGGCGGCGATGGAATGGGGAAGGCGCGGCGTCTATGTCAACTGCGTATGCCCTGGAGAAGTGGATACGCCAATGCTGCGCCGTTCTTATGAGAAGATATGCCAGATAGAGAACATTTCTATGGAGGAACAGGTGCGCCGCGGCGGCGATATGTCCCTTGTCGGCCGGCTGACGCCTCCGGAAAACATCGCCAAAGCAATCAAATTTTTGCTCTTGCCCGAGTCGGATGAGATTATGGGACAGGCAATTAACACGGATGGAGGCATTGTATTTCATTAAAGACAAAAGGCTGTCTTGCAAGACAGCCTTTTGCCATATTGTTTTCCGGGGAATGACCGCAGAAACAATCAGCCGATTTCCAGCATTTTCAAAATGATGGCGGCAGATTGGTGTGCGGCAACGTCAATAAAATTGTCATAGCTTTCGTCCGCGTTATCATCGGCGGAATCGGACATCGTACGGATGATTAAGAAAGGTTTTCCGTACATATATGCGGTGTGTGCGATGGAAGCTCCCTCCATTTCAACGCACAAAGGGGCATATTTGTCATTAATCTGCTGCTTGACCGCAGCGCTGTTTACGAATACGTCGCCGGACATGATGCGTCCGGTGAAAAATTTGCCCTGCAAGTCCCCGATGGAGCGGCAGGCGGCCTCACAAAGTGCAACAAGGGACGGATCTGCTTTGAAAAATTCCCGATTGGGATAATAGTTTAACATAATTGGATCCTGGTCATGAAAGCCGGCCTCATTGCCGATGACGAGATCCATGATACGAAGCCCATGCTTCATTGCTCCTGCAATGCCTACGTTCACAATTCGGTCCGCGCCAAACTCAGAAAGCACGGTAGAAGCACAGACTGCGGCGTTGACCTTGCCGATGCCGCAGCATACCAGCACAATGTCTTTGCCGCCGAGTGTGCCCTCGTAAAAGGTGGTGCCGAATTTTTTTACTTCGCGGCGGACCGCCATTTTTTCTTTGATCAGCGCAATCTCTGTGTCCAGTGCGCCGAGAATTCCCCAAACCATAAAACAGTCTCCTTTTTGTGAAAATTTTCAAATTCTATCTTATAGTATATCTTGGGTTTCCCAAATAGTCAAACACAATAATTCTATACCATTTGTATAATAAACAAGCGATTTGGGCAAAGGAATATTACAAAAAGGATAATTGCGAAAAAACTTAAAAAAAGAATAAAAAGGGGATTGACAAAGTAGGTAAGGAGGTGGTATTCTATACAAGCACCTCACGCGAAAGCAAAA
>CAKRRK010000008.1 GCA_934395135.1 uncultured Eubacteriales bacterium
AGGCGGCGGCTCCACCGTGGTTATTACAAGCGAGCCTGCTGCTGGCTGGATGGTCAAGGAATGGAAAATTGACGATGTGGCGGTTGCCAACGCAAAGGATCCTACGGCAGTCTACCAAGGCGATGTGCTCACCATCGACGCCCTCAGTGGAAATGAAGAGGTCGTAGACATCACGGTGGAATTCCAGGAAATCGCTTCCTACAGTGTCACAGTTGGGAACGACGAATCCTGGGTAGTCACCTGGGATAACGAGAGCGATGTGCGTAAGGACGGTGACAAGGTCCTTCAGGGTGAGAAGCTTATTTTCACCGTAAAGGCGATGGCCGGGTACAAACTGACTGAGGCTGTTACTGATGGAGACAGCTTCGACTGTGTTGTGGATAACGAAGACGGCAGCAAGACCTGCACAGTTTACGCTCTTGGAGAAAATCTTACCGTAGGGGCACGGACGAAAAAGATACACGAGATTACCACTCTTGACGCAACAAACGGTACAATCTCTGCAACGCCGAGGGTCGCGGCAGCCGGCGATACCGTCACCATTACGGTAACACCGGATAATAAATATCAGGTGAAAAGCCTTTCTGCAACTTATAGAGATGGTGAGAATAATGAAGAGAGCCTGACAATTTCGGCTGATTACAGATTCACCATGCCCGACGCCGATGTAGAAGTCTCCGCCACCTTTGAATACGCCGGTGGCGGCGGCTCGGGCGGCGGTTCGGTGGATCCCACCTATACCGTCACGATTGGTGCTTCCGAAAATGGCAAAGTGACCGCAAGCCATAGCAGCGCTTCCGAGGGCGACACCGTGACCCTGAGCGTCGTGGCCGACAAGGACTATGAGCTGGCTGTGCTGACCGTGACCAATGAGAACGGCGGCAAAGTAAAGCTGACCGAAACGAACGGCAAGTTCGCCTTTACCATGCCCGCCTCCAAGGTTACGGTGGAAGCTGCCTTTACCGCAATCGCGGGCAAGGCGGAGAATCCGTTCACGGATGTTCCCGGTGATGCCTACTTCGCCGACGCGGTGATCTGGGCTGTGGGCAAGGGGATTACTTCCGGTACTACCGCAACCACCTTTAGCCCCAACGCAAGCTGCACCCGTGGTCAGATGGTCACCTTCCTGTGGCGCGCTGCCGGTTCTCCCGCTTCCGCGAGCAGCAAGATGCCGTTTACCGATGTACCCGTGACCGCTTACTATTATGATGCGGTTCTGTGGGCTGTGGAGCAGGGAATCACCTCCGGCACCACCGCAACCACCTTCAGCCCCAATGCAACCGTGACCCGCGCCCAGGCTGTCACATTCCTGTGGCGTGCTGCCGGTTCTGAAGTGATTCAAACTGCTGCCCCGTTTGTGGACGTGAAGTATGGTATGTACTACTATAACGCCGTGGCGTGGGCTGTTGAAAATGACATCACCAGCGGTACCAGCCAAACCACCTTCAGCCCGACTCAGAATTGCACCCGCGCCCAGATTGTGACATTCCTTTGGAGATTTATGGGCAAGTAAACGGGGGTAGCATTCTTCCAGATCTACGAGGGGGGGCGGGCCGCCCCTGTCCCCCCCTGACTATTTATTGTTTATTTTTTGATATTGACTGAGATTCGAACTGGATAAGCACTGGATAAAAACATGAATATTTGATCTTATGCACCACAGCAGATGGCTCCTATTTTAAACGAAGTCGTTCTGTGCAGTAAAAAAGACAGGCGGCATCCCCCATTGCCGCTGAATCTGTCAAGCAAAAGTAGACAATAAAAAGAGATACTATCAGAAGCCCAGTTCGGTTTTATACTGAACTGGGCTTTTGTAGCCTAAGGCGGCGGCTGGACGATGGTTATTGAAGAAATCGACATATCCTTCTGTTGGAAAACAAGATTGGCAAAAAGCTATTCAATGCGCTGAAAGCCGCTTTCGACGAGGCCGGGCTCATTTACCGCGGCGGCACTATTGTCGATGTCAGTCTCATTGCAGCACCCAGCTCCACAAAGAACGAGAAGAAGGAACGCAATCCCGAAATGCACCAGATCAAAAAAGGCAACCAGTGGTATTTCGGTATGAAAACCCATATTGGTGTAGATGCCGGAACCGGCTTCGTTCACAGCGTTGAGGCCACTGCGGCCAATGTCCAAGATGTGGATGTTGCCCATAAACTCATCCGTGAGGACGATGATGTCGTCTACGGAGATTCCGGCTATTTGGGATTGCCCAGACGGCCAGAGATCCAGCAGGACAAGCACAAGTCTACCATTGATTACCGTATCAACCGCCGCCCCTCCCAGTTGAAAATGGCAGATAGTTATGCCGGCATTAACTGGGATAAAGAGATTGAGCACCAGAAATCCTCTGTATGTAGTAAGGTCGAGCACACTTTTCTCATTGTGAAGCGAGACTTTGGTTACCGGAAGGTAGCTTACAGAGGATTGGCGAAGAACCTGAATCGGTTTCATATCCTGTTTGCCAGCGCCAATATCTTGATGTACATGAGGGGCGGCCACAAAGAGCCGTTGTCACTCAAGGGATAATTACGCCCATTTGGGCCCAAAAGCCCGGAATCCCCCACATAAACGGCTCGGTATGGACCGGTTTTCTGCATTTTAGGTGCCAGCTTTACACAGAACGGTCCTCAACTTGGATTTTTGAGCTGTAAAGCTCGGTTAATCATTGCTTCCTTAGAAAAAAGCTTGTTTTCCGCATTGGCGCAAAAGTATAGGGTAAAAAAAAGCGAGTGTTTTCAAGCCCCACAAGGCCCTTTTGCTTAAATGCAAAAGGGTCTTGAAATTTGGATATTTTGCGGGACGGGCCCCAAACTGGCCCGACTCAAACCCGCGTAGAACCAGATAAATCAGTCCAATGAGAGGCCGAGATTTCGAAAAGAAATCTCGGCCTCTTCTTTTTTCAGGGGGCGATCAGCCTCCGTGTGCCTGCACAGAGGCACGGTCATTTAAAAACTGAATGCAGTGATTAAGGGCCAGGCTTTCGCTTCAGAAATCCTGGCCTTTTTTCTTTCAAGCAAAGAAAGGTTGAGCAGGATATGAACGAAAGATTTTTCAACGAACTTTCCTACAGATTGACACAAGAAGGCATTGATGCAGGTCCGCTCCAAAATGATACGCTCCCCCTCAGACTTGACGGGCAGGAAGTCGGTGCCCTAACCGACGGAGGGGTAGCCCGAATCTACAAGGAGCATCTGGACACCCCCGGCGTATCAGATCTGTGCTTTCGGGCCGGCGACATTGCTATGGAGGTCTGGACCTACATGAATCAGATGGAACAGGCGCCTCCCCTGAAAGCAATGAGCCTGAATGATCCGTATAAGCTGCTGGCGGAATTCAACGGCTATGTGCTTGGCAGAATGGAGAGCAGGTATGGCGTTCAATTTACAACCTGGGCGCGCACCTACGGAAATACTGGCCTCACATACGGCAATTATTGGGGAAATGACTACGCCGCAGCAAAGCAGGACTTCGCGCTCCGCGCCGGTTTGGTCAACAAATACCGTATTCTGTCCGACGAACAACTTACCGAGGTATACCGCTGTGTGAAAAGCTCCTTGGAGGAAGACATGACGCTGACCGCTGCTCAGGAGGATCGTCTGAAAGGGATCCAGGAGCAGGTCGGCTTGGCGATTCCGGATGTGGAGGAACGGTTGTGCGAGTCACAGCAGTATGGTGATATGACTATGCGCTGACGATATCGACCAGGCCAGAGCGAATGCTCCGGCTTTTATATTTTGCAGAGGAGAACACCATGAGCAACTACTCTATCAGAAAATCTCGGCGCGATGCCCAGGAGCAGCCCGCAGAGCCTTCCACACAACCGGTATGCACCCGCTATGAGCGATGCAGGGACTGCCCGTACCCCAGACACGGCTTTCTCTGCTGGAGCAAGGATGGCGAGTGCCTGCGGGATGCTGTAAAAAAGATTGAGGAAAAGGAGAAGAAATCCGAATGAACTATGTATTTAAGGCGGTTCTCAGGAACGGCCAGCACCCCGAAAACGGTGTAGTAACCATCCCCTTCCCCATTCCCAGGGAGGAATATGATTATGTAGTTGAACTGCTGCGGGGGATGGATATCGGCGACCCAGTCAAGCGGGACTGCCATTTGGGCGGGATTGACAGTTACTACTCCGTCCTGAATCGCATGGTGGATTTGCCGCAGAACCTGGATGAGCTGGACTATCTGGCCAAACGGCTGGACAGCTTCAGCGTGGGCGAGGATGCTCAGTTTCAGGCTATGGCCCATAAGCTGGAACTTTTTGACGCAAAGGACCTCATCAATCTGACCTTCTGCTGTCAGCAGGCCACGGTGATCACAGACTTCTCCAATCTGGAGAAGGTCGGAAAAGACCACTATATGAATCTCCACGGCGGCTGTGCCAAGACGGAAGAACTGGAAAACCTGGACGGTGTGGAGACGGCCCACCTGCTGATTGCCGATGGTGATGGGACGATTACCCCCTACGGCGTGGCCTATCAGTGACTATGTTCGCATCAAAGGAGTGACTTCCGACCGTGAGTTGGGCAAGTATCTGCTGGAACATGGCTTTCTGGAGGACTGCCCGGAGAATGTCAAGCCTTACCTCGATACATTGGCTATCGGCGTTGAATATTACTCCAAATGCGGCGGCGCCTATACAGCAGATGGCTATGTACTGAGAAAGGAAAACATGATGTTTCTGGAGGCCGGTGAAATAGTTGCTCAAGCAAAGGATCAGGAGGCAACCAGCAAACTGCATCTTCAAACAAATTCGGGTACTAATGGCTTTCAAATGGGGGTAATGCGGTGAAATCCATCAACAAGAGAAATAAAAACAGGAGGATCGTCATGGAAGAAAAAAGAGGCTTAATTACACAGAAAACAGAGGAAGCCCCTTCGCAGCGGGGGCCTCGGACGGGAGGCGTGAGATGATTAAGCTGCTGGTAATGCGCGGAAAGAAATTCAACGCAGTTTCCTTTTACTTTCCGGCCACTCCGGGTGAGCTGGGCGAATACACCGCCAAGCTGGATAAGATCAGCGATGACATTCGAAGCACCAAGGTGATTGGAGGCACATCCACGGTATGCCGCTTACTGTGCGTATAACGCAAAATTATTTCTGATCGACCCGGACAGGCCGGAGGATCTGATCTCCGCACTGGAGTCCTACACGCTGAATATCCGGACCGTTGAGGACATCCATGCGGAACTGCCACAGCGGCTGAACATCGGGCAATATTGGTCCAGGACTTCACTTCCCGACTACTTCCCGAAAATCTGCAGCAAAAACAACATGCTGCCGCCGGACTCCATCCAGGCGCTGGCGGAAGATTGGGATGTTGTGCATGCCTATGTCTATGAGAACGGCGGGCGGACGGAGTTTCTGTTTCGGAACACCCCGGAAAATATCGCCTCGTTTATCGGGAGCCGCCCTGCTGTAGACCAGATGATTTTAACCGACCGCATGGACGAGTTGATCATGGATACCATTGGAAACTTCATCGACCACTGCCCGGACAAAGTGCTGTTGGAGGAAGTCAAAAATAGCCTATTTACCGCATTGAGGCAAACAAGCGCCAGACGAACATGCATGTTCGTCTGGCGCTTGTTCCTATCCGTACGTTTCTGCTCCGCCGCATGGCGGTGCAGTTTGTCCCCGCGAAAAAACCCAGTCCGAAGACTGGGTTTTGTTTTGCCTATTCCTTATTTTTCCTATGGGAATCGCAAACGCTGTATGCTGTACAGCCAGAACCAAAAGCGGAGAATCCTCTGTTGTACCCGTCTCGTTTGCAGGTTTCCTTATGCCGTCATAGATAAAAAACAGCAGACCTTATGTATGCAGGGCCGCAAAATCGACTGCAAAAAAGCCGACGGAAAATCCTTTCTGAAACGACTCCATTCCGCAAAGGTGAAGCTTCTGGCATTTCTGCACCCGCCTCTGCTTTTTGTCAACCCGTCCCGCCGGCGAATCCGTACCCTTTTATCCGGAAAACATCCGCAGGCACACAAACACCACCAAAGGCAGGGTGACCATCGACAGCAGATTGCTCAGTATCACCGCCTTGCTTCCCGTCAGCCCATCGTTGTGATAGGCCTGGGCAAAGGTACCGCTCAGCAGCGCCGTGGGCGTGGCGAAAATAATCACCGGGATGACGGCAAGCTCCCCCCGCAGGCCGCACAGATAAAAAATCGGGATCATAAGCCCGGGAAACAGCACCAGCCGGGCGAGGGAGGTAAACCAGATGGCCGGCGGCTTTATAATCTCCGACAGGCGGGACTTTCCCAGCCGCGCACCCACCACAAGCAGGCACAGCGGGATGGTCATATCTCCCAGCCACTGCGCTGTACGATGCACGACATAAGGCAAGGTGCATGGCAGCAAAAATACGACAAATCCCGCGACGGTAGCAAGAAACCCGGGATTTAAGAACACCTTTTTCAAAGGGATCCGCTGTTTCCCCTTGCCCCGCAGAAACAAATTGCAGGCATAGGAAAACAGGATAAAATTGTGCGCAATATTAAATACCGAAGCATAAAACAGGCCGGTATCCCCATAGACCGCCTGTACAATGGGAAAGCCGATAAACGCCGTATTGCCCACCAGCACCAGAAACTGATACAGATTCAATCGGTCCACGTCGCCTTTGGAGCGTTTCCTCCAGAGTTCCAGCCATACGATGACGGCGGCAAAGCAGAGACCGGACAGCAGCATTAAAAACAGGCTGTTGTGCAGCAGCGTCAGCGTAAATTCCTTGTCCATCGATGCCAGGATCAAAGCGGGAAACGTCAGATTCATCGCCAGATGGTTGATGCCGTCCATCACCCCGTCCTGAAAAAATCCGGTTTTTCCCAAAACAACGCCGATGAGCAAAATAACAAGAATAACTATAAATTCCGGTATGACCGCTTCCATAGGCTCCCTCCCGATTCCATCACATTCCTTTTTAGTTTACTCCTTTTCCCCCGGCGTTGCAAGGGATACTTCCTCTGCGCCTGCGTTTTTTCCCAGGCTGCCCGGCCGCCTCGCCGGCGGGGACATCCGCAGCGCTTTTCTTTGGAATCTCCTCCCGCCGTCATTTTGAAAATTCTTTCTTTTGTGGTACAATAAAAAAATACCGTACCCGCAAAACAGGCGGCAGCGCCGGGTTTTGCAGACGCTACAAAAAAAAGGAGGCCTTTTTATGCTTTCACTCTGCGCGCAAAAATTTATCAAGCCGGATTACGCCGAGGAGTTCATCCAGTATGCCCTGGAGCTTGTGGAAGAAACCCGGAAGGAAGACGGAAATCTGTTTTATTACTTTATGCGCTCCAACGACGATCCGGAGATGTTCGCCTTTATGGAGCAGTGGGTGGATGAAACTGCGCTAAAAGCCCATCAGGCGTCCCCGCATTTTCAAACATATCTGAAGCGGATCCATGGCTTTGAATCCAGGCCGACCCTGTCCACCAAATACACCATGCTTGCCTGACAACAAAACGCCGCGGAAGCGCATTCCGCGGCGTTTTGTTTTGGAGGCCGCCCGCCGCAATTCCTCTTGTTTTGGCGCGGGGAGCACGATTTCTATCTGCCGCGGAAAATATTTCCGGGGTTTTTTCGTCTTATAAAATAGAACGCACCAAGAAAGGAGGTTCCCGTATGGAAGACGCTGAAATCATCTGCCTGTACTTTTCCAGGGAGGAGCAGGCTATTTTCCACACCGACCAAAAATACGGCGCCCTGTGCCGGCGAATTTCCTGCAACATCCTGTCCAGCCGGGAAGACGCGGAGGAATGTGTCAACGATACCTATCACAAAGCCTGGAACACAATGCCGCCGGAACGGCCCCGTTCCCTTTCCGCCTATCTCTGCCGAATTGTCCGCAACCTGTCCATCAGTCTGTTCCGGGCAAAGCATGCCAAGAAACGCGGCGCCGGCACGGAGCTTCTGCTGTCCGAGCTTTCCGACTGCCTGCCTGCAAAGGACATCGCTTTTGAGACCCTGGCGGGCAAAGAACTGGCCGGCGTGATCAACCGCTGGCTGGACAGCCTTTCCGGCGAAGATCGCATTCTGTTTGTCCGCCGCTATTTCTATGGGGATGGGCTTTCCCTGCTGTCCAGGGACCTGTTTCTGTCCCGGCGGCAGCTCTCTCAAAAACTGTTCCGTCTGCGAAGCAGGCTGCGGGCCTATCTGGAAGAAAAGGGGGCGCTTTTATGACCAGTTTTACGCTGCTGGAAGCTTTGTCCAGCATTTCAGACGCTTATATCGACGAAGCCGCCAGGCGTCCGGGACGGTTCCGCCGGTATCTTGCCATCGCCGTATCCTGTGCGCTGGTGGCAGGCGTAGCTGCCTTTGGCTTTGCCATCCCCCGTATGGGAGCCAATGACAGCGCCAGCCCCGGCGGGGCAAACGCCGGTCCTCTCGGTGGACGGCCAACGGATCCACGCCGACGTCTGCACAGGCAGATCCAAGGCGGAACTGGCTTCCTATGAGGATTACCGCCGCCTGCTCGCCGACGGCGGCGATCTCCAGGACGCCCTTGGTGCATATGACGTTCCGTCCCTTCCGGTCATCGTCTATGCCTTCACCGATTCCACCGCGCCGCCGGTGGAGGACGGCGCGCCCACCCTGGCAATTTCCGGCTCTTCCGATCCGGAAAAAACCCAAATCCTGACCTACGGCATCAACGGCGCATCGTTTGACGGCACGCAGTGGCGCTATGACTATTTTATCCCCAGGCATGAGGCGCCAAGCGGCCAAACCCTGCTCATCGTGTTGGGAGAGGATCTGGAAGGCTATACCCTCCAGGGATATGCCGACGGCAGCTGCGAACCTGGAAAAGAGCTGGACGGGGTTTCCGCCCGGGTCACCCGATACGAAACCACGCTGGACCGCGTTCTCCGTTCCCTTACGGAAGAGCATCTTTCCCGTTACGGCAGCGGGCAGCCTCTCCCGGAAGAAGAGCTTTCCCGCGCCGTATGGGAGGGGCTTGCGGCGGACCGCACGGAAATCACGGAAAACTTCGGCCGTCTGGACGATGCGCTGCAAAACACCCTGGCTCGTACCCGGATATTTTATCTCACCTGGGAGGTTACCATTCCCGCCTATGGCAGCCGGTCCGTCTGCCTGGAAAGCCAAAAGGAACCAAGCTTCAACTATGCCTTTGGCGGGGGAGACGATGTCAAACGCTATGGCTATGACCTCTGTCTGCGCCTCGGTTCCTCCCTGTTCTTTGAGCAGGTCACGGCTTCCCTCAAAAATCCAGGTGCACTGGAACTGCTCCGGCAGAACTTTGGGTTTGATCCGGCGGCCAAAACGCATCCCGTTTCTCTGGATCCTACCGTCGATCACTACTATCTGGAAGTGTGCTATCCGGAGGATACCGCCGCGCCGCAATGAATCGTTTTGCCTTTCCAAAAGCAAAGAGGGCGCTCCGGGAATATCCCGGAGCGCCCTCTTTCTTTTTTCCGCCATGGTTTTATCCGCCGCCCAGGGCCTCCCGGAGTCGGCCCACCGCTTCGGACAGCTTGAATTTTATGACATATTCCCGTCCGTCCAGCGTCACAAACCGCTTTTCCTCCTCGCTTAACCCATCGCAGTCCGCAAGGGCCCCGGTCGTGCACAGCGGCGGAAACATCACGCACCAGAAATTGTGTCCGCGGCCGGCGCCCAACACGATGCGAAAGGACAGATAGTCGCCTGCCGGCAGGGACAGCGCTTCATAGTCCCGGCTGGGGAAATATTCGGTCCGGATGGTGCTGCAGGCGCCGTAAGATTTCCCACGGCTCTGCAGAGCCGCTTCGGCGCATGCTGTAATCTTTTCCACATCCAGCTTCGCCAGCGCTTCCGCCCGGATTTCCGCGCCCGCGGTCATCTCCTGCACCAGCTCCAGCACACAATCCCGGACATACAGTTTGACCGCCTGGTCCTCCGCCTCATCGGAATTTGCCACAATATGTATTCGGATCACCTTTTCCGCAAGGTCTTCCTGCAGGCGCGCCGCCTGAGCGCTGTAACAGAACATCCAAAACACTGCTGCCAATACGATCCACTGTGTGATTTTTTGTCGCTTTGTCATATTCAAAACCCTCCGTCAACACAAAGTATTGACAGAGGGTTCTGATTTTATTCCAGGCCGTTGGAAATTTGCGTCAGAAATGTGTCCGCATAGCGGGAAGCCAGGCGCTCATACGCCAGCCGCGCCCGGGTTTCGTCCCGAAACAGGCCGAATACGCTGGGTCCGCTGCCGCTCATCACCGCCCCGTCCGCCTGCAGGTCCAGCAAAGCGGACTTTATGGACTCCACCTCATCGTGCATGCCGGCTGTCACGTCTTCCAACACGTTGTACAGCCGGTGCACCACGCCGTTATAGTCGCCGGCTTTCAGCGCGCCGCACAATCCCCGGGTGTCGGGACGGCGGGTAATACGCCGCTTGTCCAGCCTCCGGTAAACCTCCGGTGTGGACACGGCAAAGGGCGGTTTGCACAGCACCACAAAGCATGGCGGCATCGGCGGCAGAGGAGAAAGGACTTCCCCGATGCCCTGTGCCAGCATAGTGCCGCCCCGCATGCAATACGGTACGTCTGCTCCCAAAGAAAGCGCGGCGTCAAACAGCGCTTCCGCCGTCAAAGGGGCGCCAAACAGCTGCTGCAGCGCCAGCAGCACGGCTGCGCCGTCGGCACTGCCGCCGGCCAGCCCCGCCGCCACCGGAATCCGTTTGACCACGCGGATGTCAATCCGGCTGCCGGAAATCCCCGCTTTCTCCAAAAAGGTTTCCGCTGCTTTCCAGGCAATGTTCCGCCGGTCCGCCGGCAGATAGGGCAAACCGGGGTCCAGAAAAATCCCTTTCCCCGGGCCAACCGATACGGTCACATCGTCCCACAGGTCGATGGTCTGCATCACCATAGTTACCAAATGGTACCCATCCTCCCGCCGGCCGGCCACATCCAGGGAAAGATTGATCTTCGCCTTTGCTTTTCGTTGTTCCTGTTTCATACTGCTTTACACCTTTATAAAATACGGAATTTTATGTCGGAATGCGGTAATTTCCCGGATGCCAAAGGACTTTATATACGCAATTGCTTCCTCTATGCCATTGCCTACATCCGCCGCCCGGTGCGCGTCCGACCCCACCGTGATATACCGGCCGGAAAGCTCCTGAAACCGCTGCAGAATAAAGGGTTCCGGCCCCGGCCGTTTCTGCCAACTGAACAGCGTCCTGGCGTTGATCTCCAGCGCAATGTCCTTTTGGATCAAAAGCGTCAAAACCTCGTCCACCCGATCCCGAAACGCCTGAAAGGACGGTGCGTCACCCTCCCGCTTCATCACCCGCAGGGGATAATCCAGATGCCCCAGCGTCTGAAAGCCGCCAAACTGAATCAGCCGGATCACCTGATCAAAATAATCCGACAAAAACTGCCGGCGGTCCAGCTTATCGTAGTCCAGAAAATAGATGTCTGTGTCGCATGGCATAGCATGCAGCGAACCAATTACATAATCAAAATCATACGCGCCGAAAAACGCCGCCGCGGCCGCGGGATCATAAAACGGCTGGCCCGCTTCCACGCCCCACAGCAGCTCCAGCTTGTCCCCATACCGTTCCCGGCACCGGCAGACGGCGCTGTATACCTGCCCGGCGTCCAGGGAATCATTTTCTTTTTTATAAAAAAAATCTTTATGATCCGTCACCGCCAGGATAGAAATCCCTTTGGCGACGGCACTTTCGCACAGCGCTTCCACGGTGCAGTCTTCCGCGTCGTAGGAATAACGGGAATGCGTATGAAGATCGATCCGCATAAAAAACATCCTCCTGTCTTCTGCATTATACTATGAAATCCCCTGTCATGCATATTTTTTTGCAGGAGAGCCATACTTTTATGGAGAGTTACAAAAGGAGGGATCGTTACAATGAATCGACTTGTGCAAATTTTAATCATCATCGGCGCCATTAACTGGGGCTGTATTGGGATTTTCGGATTTGACGCCCTGTCCTACATGTTCGGCGGCGAAAGCTCCGTTCTGAGCAGAATTATTTTTACCGTCGTGGGACTTGCAGGCCTGTGGGCTATTTCGTTTCTTTTCCGGAAAGACGCAGCCCGGCACTGAGGAGCGCAGGCAGGAGAGGGAAACCTCTCCTGTTTTTCTCTGTAAACTTTTTCAAACACTTGTCCGCCCCGCATTGAAAACCGGCGGAAACCGTGTTATGATGGTATATTATAAAAAGGAGGGTATCAGCTTTGGACCGAAAAAAAGCGCTGATTATGCGGATTATTATCTCCATCAATGTGATCATTGTTCTTTTTGGGGCAATCTGCCTTGTCATCGCCTTCTTCTGCCCGGATCTGTTGTCCGCCATCCAGTCCAAGGATATCAACCTGGTAAGAGATACCCTGCTGCAGCAGGATAGCCATGCCACCGGCGTGGTAATTTCCTTGGCGCAGATGGCCCAGCTGTTCAGCATTGTCATCCCCAGCATGCCCCTCCATGTGGCCGCCGGGCTGGTGCTCGGTCCGTTCAAGGGCATCCTGTACAGCTGCGCGGGTTTTGTGATCGCCAGCACCCTGATGTACGTCATCGCCAGAAAAATGGGACGTTTTGTCGGCGCCGGACTGGAAGAAAGCGAAAAATTCAAAAAATTTGCCTTTCTCGCAAACCCCAAACATCCGGTTCTTATGACGCTTATTGCTTATATTTTTCCCTTTATCCCCAACGGCATTATTCCATATATTGCCGCCAAAGCCAACATCCGGGTGCTGACTTATGCGTATATCTCCCTGCTGGGCGGCCTGCCTACCATCATTGTTTACAACTGTGTGGGCTATCTGCTTCTCCAGAGAAATTATTTTTTGACCGTGCTGCTGGTTCTTGCTATGCTGGCGCTTTCCGTTGTGATGTTTTTCCTGCGGGATAAACTGACGGAGTTTACCCGAAAGCTGTCCGGCCGCTGACGGTTTCTTCTGGCTTATCCCCATCCGGCGCTTTTTGCAGCAGAGCGCCGGATTTTTTTATTTGTTCAGCAGATACATCCCTGCCATGCATACGGCGATGCCTGCGACCTTTTCCACGGTAATGGTCTCATGATACAGCAGAACCCCAACAAACAGCAGCACCGCCGCCAGCAGCGCGCTGGCGACAAGCTGACCGGTGCTTACGCTCCAGCCGGTTTTGTACAGATACAAAAATCCGGCCTCCAGGCCCACTACCGCAATCCCCAGCACAAAGCTGCTCCAGTTCAGCTGCTGGTATTGCCCCAGCAGACTGCCGCCGTTCTGCGTTATCCCATACAACACGATGGAAACGACGGCGGCGATGCCATAGGTCGCTGACAGCGATGCAAACGGATTGAGCGCAGGCGGCGTGGACTTTGCGCAGATGTGATAAACGGTGTTGGACAACACCACCACCAAAATCGGTATGTATTTTTCCATATGCCCTCACCTCCTTTTCCTCGGCATGCAAAAAACCGGCAGCCAGAATAGCCTGGTTGCCGGTAGGTGCTCACCCGATGATCAAAAAGCCGCCGCGCGCCGGCCGTGCTGCCGGCCTGCGGCATAACGCCACCATCATTTCAACGTTCCCTTTGCGCCCCATGTTTCCATCTGGGAAAAGGTCAGGTACAGATGGTCTGTGGGAATACCGCAAACGACAGAAACCGCCTGCAGTGCGGCCTCTGTGAACCGCTGCTTTGCCGCAAAGCCTGCCGCGCCGTAAATCCTTACATCCACATATGCACCTGCCGCCTGCTGCACGCCCCCAAGATAAATGGTATGGTTGTCGGAAATATCCACCATTAAAGTGGCCTCCTCCTTGCCGGGAAGCATAGAAACAGCTTGTCCAAGGGCTGTTTTTAACCGATTCCGCTGCTCTTCTTCCAAGGCTTTTGTCACGTTCACGCTGATAAACGGCATATTGATTTCCCCCTGCTGCATGCATTGTTTTATGCCGCCGCACATCGGCGGCGGGTATACTAGGATTATACCACCTTCGAAAGAATCTGGCAACGCTCTCCTTTGCCGGAGATCGCCTTTTAAACTCTTTGTAAACTTTTGCCCGCTGCTGTTTGCAGGGAATCATTTTGTGATATAATGCTGATAAGGATATTATAAAAAATAGAAACAAAAAGGTGAGAAAGTACCTTGATTATCTTGTCCAGGAGGGCGAGATTAAGGAGTACACAGAGTATAAAAATGGCAGAACAATCGAGGGGATAGAGTTTCACTTATAAATAAAAAATGGGGGACGAGAGCCGGAAACCCGCATAAATCAAGGCTTTTTGCCCCCACACCACCCCTATTATCGCAACTCAAATAAGAGTAAAAAAGTGCCGAAAAGCCTTATATATCAAGAATTTGCGGGTTTTTCAAATTTGTGAGTAAGATTAGTAAGATAGTAAGATTAATAAGCGCCTTGTGGGGTCGCTTTTTAGCTCTCCCCACGGCGCATTATTAAAAACCAATAAAAGAGAGATAGGGTAAATTTCAATAGAATTAAATGAGAATTTAAGAAAGGACATTTACTGTTATGGAAATTATTATACCGATCATTATTATCGTAGTTATTGTATTCATACTATTGGTTGAAAAAAATCGAGTAAAGAGCGGTGTTGGTACAAGACTATCCCAGGAATATAATATAATTTGCCCTTACTGCGGCTCACGTGAAATATATAGACCTGCACCAGTGGGAGACTGGCAAAAACGTCAAGCAATGGGTAAATCTTGGTATTGTAAAAACTGTAAAGGGTATTTCTAATATAATTAGACACCCTTATACTCTCTTTTATATGTAATTCTTAATAATTACATATTTTTTCTGCCTTATTGTCCCTTGATGGGAAAGCTGGAAGGTGCCGGTATGGATATCAGATGTACACAAAACATTTATAAAAGTGCAAACGGCGTGACAAACATCAGCTATTACATCCTGTCCCCTGTGGGGGTGGGTTTGCGGGGCGTGATTCAAATCAGCCATGGCGTCTGCGAATATTTTTCCCGCTATACCGCGTTTGCCAAATATCTCTGCGGCCTTGGCTTTATTGTATGCGGCAACGACCACCTGGGGCATGGCAATTCCGCCCCCAAGTCTTTCGACATTGGGTTTTTTTCCAACAAAAACGGAGACGAGGCCCTGATTGCCGATGTCAAGGCCCTGACCGACATTATGAAAGCCCGCTATGAGCACTTGCCCTACTTTATCCTGGGCCATGGTATGGGATCCCTGATTGCCCGCCTTTTGGTTTCCCGGTATCCCGGCCTGTTTGACGGCTGCATTGTAAGCGGTACTTCCAGCGCCCACCCGGCCAACGCCGTGATGCTGCGGGTTTCCAATTCCATTGTCCACACCAAAGGCTCTACCTGCCGCAGTCCTCTGCTGCAAAAAATGTTCTTTGGCAGCCTGCTCCGGAAAATCCCATCGCCCGAGACTCCCTTTGACTGGCTCAGCACAGATCGGGATGTGGTTTCCCTGTTCCAGTCCGATGAAAAATGCAATTTCCTTTTGACCGCCTCCGCATTTCGGGATTTGAATCTTTTGATTTTTTCCGCCAATTCCATTCGCTGTATCCGGGCCACAGAAAAGAATTTCCCAATGCTGTTTATTTCCGGTGATATGGATCCTTTCGGCGAGTATGGCGAAGGGGTGAAAAAAACCGCCGCCTTGTACAAAAAAACCGGCGGCGCCGCGGTGGATCTGGTCCTGTATAAAGGGCTCCGCCATGAAATTTTAAACGAAACCAACAAACTGGAAGTATACGGCGATATCATCCGCTGGATCGAACATGTCCTGACCAGGCGGGCGGAAGAGCCGCTGCATCCGGAAGATGCCGATCTTCCGGACCAGTTAAAATTCCAGTTATGAAACCGGTCCGCTTCTTTCCCAATTCGAAAACAAAAAGCATTGCGATCAAAGATCGCAATGCTTTTTCTTCTGTTCCAGAACTTCTTAGTCTTCTTCGTGCTGCTGCGTCAGGCGCACGGTGTCCTGGGCGATGACCAATTCTTCGTTGGTTGGGATAACCAGTACACGGACGCGGGCATAATCAATGGAGATATCCATCTGCTTGCCCCGGATTTGATTCTTTTCCGGATCCAGCTTGATGCCAAGATATTCCATATGCTCGCAGATTTCCCAGCGCACCTTGCCGTCGTTTTCGCCCACGCCGGCGGTAAACACAATGGCATCTACGCCGCCCATCGTGGCAATATAGGAGCCGATGATTTTTTTGACGGAAATATTGAACATATTTCTGGCAAGAAGCGCCCGCTGGTCGCCGTTGGCAATGGCGGCGTCCAGATCCCGGAAGTCCGAAGAAACGCCGGAAATCCCCAGCATACCGGACTTTTTGTTTAAAATATTGATCACTTCTGAAGCAGACTTGTTCTCCGCCTGGCAGATAAACTCAATGATGGCCGGATCAATGTTGCCGCTTCTTGTGCCCATCGGCAGACCATCCAGCGGTGTAAAGCCCATAGAAGTATCCACGCACTTGCCGCCGTCAATGGCCGCGATGGAGGATCCGTTGCCCAGATGGCATGTAATGATCTTCAGCTGGTTATACGGCTTGCCCAGCATTTCCGCCGCCTGATGAGACACATATTTGTGGGAAGTGCCGTGGAAACCATACCGGCGGATTTTATACTTTTCATAATATTTATATGGGATAGCGTACATATAGTTTTCCCGCGGCATAGTCTGGTGGAATGCCGTATCGAACACCGCCACCTGCGGCACATCCGCCCCCATCACTTCTTGGCAGGCGCTGATGCCCGTCAGATTCGGCGGGTTATGCAGCGGCGCCAAAGGGATACATGCTTCAATGGCCTTAATGACCTTGTCGGTGATCCGCACGGAATCCGCGAAATATTCACCGCCGTGAACCACACGGTGCCCTACTGCGTCGATTTCCTTCATGGACTGGATCACGCCCCACTGCTTATCGATGAGGATGTTGATCACCGCCTTGATGGCATCCGCATGGGTTTCCATTGGAATTTCCACCGTGTGTTTTTCCGGCGCCGCGCCCTGGTGCGTCAGGCGGCCGTCGATCCCAATGCGTTCGCAAAGCCCTTTGGCGAGAACCGTAGCTTCCGGCATCGCAATGAGCTGATACTTTAAAGATGAACTTCCGGCATTGATGACAAGAACATTCATTTTGATTTCTCCTTTTATTTACAATGTGCCAGATACATAGTAAAATGTAAATGCTACTTCTATTTTACACCTAATATACCCATAAAACAACAGCAATTATCACAATTTTTGGAGGGATTCATGGGCGTCTGCGGTATTATTTCGGAATACAACCCTTTTCACAACGGCCATCGCTTCCATATTGCGGAAACCCGGCGGCTTCTGGGTAGAGAAACCGCCGTGGTGTGCGTTATGAGCGGCAATTTCGTGCAGCGGGGAGAGCCTGCTGTGCTGGAAAAATACCAACGGGCAAAGTGCGCCGTGCTGGGGGGTGCGGATCTGGTGCTG
Organism: uncultured Eubacteriales bacterium; assembly: GCA_934395135.1. Lineage (GTDB taxonomy): Bacteria > Bacillota > Clostridia > Oscillospirales > Butyricicoccaceae > CAKRRK01. Next base: position 17,437 of record CAKRRK010000008.1, read on the forward strand.
GAGCTGCCCCTTGTTTCCGCGCTGTCCTCTGCCCAGGGCTTTGCCCGGGGCGGCGTCTCTGTGCTGTCCGCCCTGGGCGGCGTAACCTATCTGTCGTTCGGCACCGCGGCCGGCGACGCTGCGCGGCTGAACGCCCTCCATACCGCGGCGAAAACGCCTGCCTTTCAGGCCGCTCTCCGGGAAGAACTCTCCCGGGGCTGTTCGTATCCCAAAGCGGCGCAGACCGCCGCAGACCGTCTCTGTCCCGCAGATTCCTCCCTTTTGGCAGATCCAAACAGCCTTCTGGGACTGGAATACCTGTCCGCCCTGGAAGGCACCGGCATCGCCCTCCTTGTCATCTGCCGCCGCGGCCCGGACCATGACAGCCCGGCAGCCGCCGGGGCCTTTGCCGCCGCCTCGTATCTCCGCGGACTGCTGCGCGAAAACCGACTTTCCGCCGCGGCGCCTTATGTGCCGGCAGACACTATGGCGGTGCTGAAAGACGCGGTAACCCATGGCGCCTGCCCTGCTTCCCTGGAAAACCGGGGTCTTTTGCCCCTCTCTTTTTTCCGCCGGCTCTCCAGAGGGGAGTTTGCCCGCACCGCCTTTCTGTCGGAAGGACTGGAAAACCGGATGTGGAACGCTTTTTACCATGCATCTTCCTTTGCCCAGGGCATTGCGGCGGCCAAAACCCGCCGTTATCCGGAAAGCCGCATCCGCCGGACAGCAATGTGCGCTTTTCTGTCCATCACCCGGGAAACAGCCGCCCTCCCGCTTTCCTTCCTCCGGGTGTTGGCGATGAACGCCCGGGGCGCCGCCCTGCTGCGGCAGGCGAAAACCACCTGCCCTCTCCCCATTATTACAAGGCCTCTGGCCGGCCGGCAGCTGACCGGTGCCGCCAAAACCCTGTGGGAACTGGATCTTCTGGCGGACGATTTGTTCCGCCTGTTTCTTCCGCAGCCTGCCCCCGGCGGGCTGTCCTATACGCAAACACCATTTTATCTGGAATGATAACTATAGGTATAAATACAATGATATCCTTTTTGAAGTCTCACAAAAAATTACAAATCGTAATCATCATCTTGTTGCTTCTTCTGGCCAGCGCTCCGTTTGCCTGTTCTCAGCGCCTGACGGTGCGGACCTACGAAATCCGCAGCGCTAAGATCTCCCAGCCGCTGTCCTTTGTCCAGATTTCCGATTTGCACAGCTGCTTTTATGGGGAAAACCAGACGGATCTGTTGGACGAAATTCAGACGCTCTCGCCGGACGCGGTGCTGCTCACCGGCGACATTGCCGACGACAAAACGCCGGACGACGGTTCGATTGCGCTGCTGGAAGGTCTGTCGGCAATGGACTGTCCGGTATATTATGTCACCGGCAATCATGAGTTCCGCACCGGCGATATCCAGCGCATATATGCCCTGTTCGCCGCCTACGGCGTGCACATTCTGCGGGGCAGCTGCGAGACGCTGGAGATCCGCGGGCAGCGCATTTCTCTGTGCGGCGTGGACGATCCGGCGTTGGAGGGCGCCGGTGGCCAGGCCGGCGGCTGGGCGGCGCAGCTCGCAGCCTGCGACAAGGCCAAAGCGCCAGACGCCTTTTCCATCCTCTTGTCCCACCGCCCGGAACGAACGGAAGCTTATGCCGCCTGCTCCTTTGATTTGGTGCTGGCGGGTCATGCCCACGGCGGCCAATGGCGCATCCCCGGCCTGTTAAACGGCCTGATCGCGCCCCATCAGGGGTTGTTTCCATCCTATGCCGGCGGGGAGTATGCCCTGGGGGATACCACCCTTGTTGTCAGCCGCGGCCTTGCCAAAAGCGCTGTACCCCGCATATGGAACCCGCCGGAGCTGATTGCCATTTCTGTCGTGCCAAACTAGTTTATTTCATACCTTCCGGCGTCACTGTGAAAAAAAACCAGGGAAAGAGTCTCTTTCCCTGGTTTTTTTCTGGAAAACCCGGCAAGGGGCAAAAACGGCTCTCCCCTGCGGCCTGCTCAGCCGAACAAGGGCAAAATCTCTTCAAAGCTCTCCCGCACCGCGGCGTCGCACCATTGTGCCATGGCGGGCCACTCCCGGTCAAACGCCCGGTCATACACGATGCAAACCGGGAATCCTGCCTGTTTCGCCGTCCGGGCGGCATAGGGCGCATCCTCAAACACCATGCATGCCGACGGCGGTATGCCCAGCCGCGCGGCGGCAAGCTGGTAAATCCGCGGCTCCCGCTTATTCAGCCCCACCTGTCCGGCGGACAAAAGGAAATCAAACGCATGGGCAAGCCCAAAATTCTCCAACGCCCCTTCGCAATGCCGGATGTCCGTCATACTCACCACGCACCGGGGAATTTTTTGTTCTTCCAGCCGCCGAAGAAGCCTGCGCACGCCGGCTTTCGGCGCGGACAGCGCCGCATAACGCCGGGCAATAAACGCCTGAAAGGCTTCCTGCAGCGCTTCCCCCGGCCGGCCAATCACCGGATACACGGCGGCAAAATAGCGCAGCGCCTGCAGTTGGGTTTTTCCTTCCAGATTCCGAATATCCTCTTCCGTTACCGTTTCCACCCCATACTGCCGCAGAAACAGCCGGGAGGAATCTTTCCATACCTCCATAGAATCCAGCAGCGTACCGTCCAGGTCAAAAATTGCGCCCCGCAGCAAGATAGCTCCGCCCCCTTTCTCCGGTTATTCTGCCCGAACCAGCGCCTGCAGCGCCGTATACACCGTCTCGTCGTCATCGTACATCAACACCATCACATCCCTGGCCCGGACCACAGTGCTGCCCTTTGGAATCATTTCTTCCTCCCCTCGTTTCAGCGCCAGAATCAAACAGGTTTCCGGCAGGGTAATCTCGGAAATCTTCCGGTCTGCTGCCGAACTGCCCTGCTCTACCACCATTTCGAGAATCATTTTTTCCCGATGCTCTGCCGGTTTTTTCCCCGCCTTGGCCAGAATTCTCTCCAGCAGGCTTTCATACACCGGCTTGGATTTCAGCACATCCGCCGTAACATAGGCAATGACCGACACCATGGCAAGCGGCAGCACATGAGACAGAGAACCGGTCATTTCGCAAATGAGGATAATTCCGGTAATCGGCGCCCGGACAATGGCCGTAAAATAGCCTGCCATAGCAAAAATGATAAAATTTGTCACCAAAACCTCCGGCACGCCGAACAGGCTGACGCAGGAAAGGCCAAAAGCGCCGCCGATATACGCGCCGATGACCAGCAGCGGAAAAAAAATGCCGCCGGGTGCGCCGGAGCCGAAGCTCAGCATGGAAAACAGGAATTTGCCCAAAAGCAAAAGAAACACCAGCTTGAGCGAAAAGGTTCCGGATTCCAGAATTGCGATCATATTGTGGCCGCCGCCCAGCACTTCCGGCAGGACAAACGCCAGAGCGCCGGCTGCCAGAAACGGAATTGCCAGTTTCTTTCCCCGCAGCAAGGGGAATCGCTCCAGTTTCTGATAGGCATCCTGGGACAGAAGCAGGCATTTATTATACACCACGCCGCAGACGCCAAGGAGCAGCCCCAGTACGGCAAGATAACCATAATACCGCAGGGGCATGACGTTGGAAGCGTCGGCAAAGGCAAAAATGGAATGCCGGCCAAAGACGGTTTCCGACAAAAAATCCGCAATCACCGACGCCGCCATAGCGGACATCAGCACCAGGGGAGAAAAATTTTTGTGAATTTCCTCCAAGGCAAACATCACGCCGGCCAAGGGCGCGTTAAACGCGGCGGACAAGCCCGCCGATGCGCCGCATGTGATCAAAAACCGTTCCTCCAGCCGGTTTCGGCGGAAACGGCTGGACACGCCTTTGCCCGCCATACCGCCAAGCTGAATGGACGGCCCTTCTCTGCCCAGAGAAAGGCCTGCAAAAATACACAAAAATCCACCCACAAGCTTAGCGCAAATCACTTTCCACCAAGTCTGCTCCAGGGCGCCTTCCATTTCCCCCTCCACCTGCGGAATACCGCTGCCGGTGGACATAGGTTCCCATTGCAGCACCTTTGCCGTTAAAAATGCCAAAACAAGCACCGCGGCCAGCCAAAGCAGAATTCCGGCCGCGCTTTGCCGGGCTGCTGCGGTGACAGCAGACAGGCCGTTTTCCGCCGCCGTCAGGAGGATGCGATAGAGCACCGCCACGCCCCCTGCAAACACCCCGACCAGAGCGCTCTCCAGCACCAGGGGATACCGCATGCCCCGAAACCGACGAACCAGCCTTTTTGTCACAGTCCCTTTCATATTCCATCCCTCAAACTTCAAAATCAATGCGGCGTTTCCCTGTTTCAAAAAACGCCGCATCGCTGCTCTATTTGTTAATGTTATTGACTTTTTCCTTGAGCACAACATCATGGGCGCCGCCCTCCACAATGGAGGTGGCGGACACTAACGTGATTTTCGCCTTTTGCTGCAGCTCCGGTATCGTCAGAGCGCCGCAGTTGCACATGGTGGACCGCACCTTGTTCAGCGTCAGGGTGACGTTATCCTTCAGCGGACCGGCATACGGCACATAAGAATCCACGCCTTCTTCAAAGGAAAGCTTCTGCTCGCCGCCCATATCGTACCGCTGCCAGTTGCGGGCACGAGAAGAGCCTTCTCCCCAGTATTCCTTCATATAGTTGCCGCCCACCATAATTTTATTGGTGGGGCTTTCCTCAAACCGGGAGAAATACCGGCCCAGCATCAAAAAGTCCGCGCCCATTGCCAGCGCCAGCGTTACATGGTAGTCATGCACAATACCGCCGTCGGAGCAGATGGGAATATATACGCCGGTCTTTGCAAAATATTCGTCCCTTGCCGCCGCCACCTCAATCAAAGCGGTCGCCTGTCCCCGGCCGATGCCTTTCTGTTCTCTCGTGATGCAGATAGAGCCGCCGCCGATGCCCACCTTGACAAAGTCTGCGCCGCATTCCGCCAAGAATTCAAACCCTTCTTTATCCACCACATTGCCCGCGCCGACCTTTACCGTATCGCCATATTTTTCCCGGATCCAGGCAATGGTGCGCTGCTGCCATTCGCTGAATCCCTCGGACGAGTCGATGCACAGGATGTCCGCGCCAGCCTCCACCAGGGCGGGGACGCGCTCTTCATAATCCCGGCTGTTAATGCCCGCGCCCACGATATAGCGCTTTTGCGCATCCAGCAGCTCCAGCTTGTTTTCCTTATGGGAATCATAGTCCTTCCGGAACACCATATAGACCAAATTCTGGTTTTCGTCCACAATGGGAAGGGCGTTAAGCTTGTTGTCCCAAATAATGTTGTTGGCTTCCTTCAGCGTCGTCCCTTTTGGCGCCGTAATGAGTTTTTCAAACGGTGTCATAAAATCCCGCACCTTTTCCTTGGTATCCATCCGGCTGATGCGGTAATCCCGGCTTGTTACAATGCCGATGAGCCGGCCGGTCGCCGTACCGTCCTCCGTGACCGCCACGGTGGAATGGCCGGTCTTTTCCTTGAGCGCCAGAATATCCCCCAGCGTCTGCTCCGGACGGATGTTGGAATCGCTCACAATAAAGCCGGCCTTATAGCTTTTGACCCTTGCCACCATCGCCGCTTCGCTCTCAATGGACTGGGAGCCAAAAATAAACGATATGCCTCCCTCTCTTGCCAGCGCGATGGCCATTTTATCATCGGATACCGACTGCATAATTGCCGATGTCAAAGGAATGTTCATAAAAAGAGCCGACGCTTCTCCCCTTTTAAACTTCACCACCGGTGTGCGCAAGCTGACATTGGCCGGAATGCAAGCCGCGGAAGAGTACCCCGGTACCAGAAGATACTCGCTGAACGTCCTGGATGGTTCCTTAAAATAAAATGCCATAAAAATATTCCCTCCCATACAATTCTCACAATGTATTGATTAAACAATATTATAACTTTTTGACCGGTGCTTGTAAATCACTTTTTTCCTTTGGATAAGAAAAAAGCAGGCCGGTCGTTCGCACAGCCTGCTGTTGCACCGTTATTCGCTTTTTTTCAAAATCAGCGTGCTGTATACCAGCATCAGTGCGAAATAGAACCCGGACGTCACGCTGAACAGCACATGCCCTGCAATGAACAGATAGCCTGCGCAAAGCACCAAAGAAAGCAGCACGCCCAAGGTTCGGATGTTGATGTTTTTCCAGAATTTCAGGAAGAATCCAACGCCAAGTTTTACATACATCCACAGCATTGCAATCGCACCGAAAACGCCATAATAAAACAGGACTTCAAACACATCCATTTCTACCACAAACTCCTGGGAACCGCGCCCGATGCCAAACAGATAACTGATGGGGCGATTCTCCTGAAACTGGGAAAAGGCATTGCCGAATTTCTCCTGCCGGCCGCTTAAAATCGCCGTTTCCAGACCATCCCGTTCCGCCACCTCGCTGGCCGTGCCGAAAGATTCGCTGATGTCTGCCAACAGAGATTGGTTTATGAGAGATAATACAACCAGTACCAGAAGGGTTACCACAATAATAAGCAGAATCCGACGCAGATACACCCGATTCTTTTTCCGGATGTATTCCAGCAGGCTGTAAAGCACCAGGGCGATGACAGTGACGCCGACGGAAATGAAAGCGGTCTTTGTCCCGATCAAACACAGGCAGATGCAGGTAAACGCCGGCGCAATCGCATAAAACAGTTTCTTTTTCCGGGGAATATCCTTTTCCTGCATATTCATAAAATAGGTGCATGCTATCGGAAGCAGCAGCATGAAAATCGCGGTAATGTCGTTGCCGGAGTAAAAATATCCCCGGGCGCCCCGGTAGCCAAACCGGTCGGCATACGTCGTTAATCCTGCACCGAACGCATAGGGGATGAGGATGGCAAGGGACAGCAGAATCAGAGTGACCGTAATAATTTTATTGAGCTTTTTCAGCAGGGCCTCCCGGCCCAGACCGCAGCGGTGAAACAACTGAGTGTATGCCAGCACCACCGCAATGTTATACAGGAACTTGGCAAAATACTGCACATCGGTAAAAATGGACATCGGCTGGCCGATCACAAGTTCCGACACCACAGACAGCACCCAGGCCGCCCCCATCGGCAGCACGGTCAGAACGGCTTTTCTGTCCCGCAGCCGCAACAGATACACTGCAAACAACACCAGCACTCCCATCCGGAACGCCAGAGTCGGGGTAACCGCCAGGCCGGAATCCTCATACACATTGCCGAACACGGTCGTGAGATAATGTATATAAAACCCGTTTAAAATATCCAGAATCGGGTTAATCAGCAAAAATTTCCAAAAAAAATCCTCCAAATTCTTTACATTCCGTTCCACTCCATCACTCCTTTGTCAAAATCGCGGCACCGGCCGTCTTTCTCAAACGCGCTTATTTCCCGGCGGCCGCGTCGGTTTGTTCCATAAGCCAGCGGGACACCCCCGGCCTATCCCGTATCCAAAACGCACCGGGAATCCCATCGCCTCCCAGCTGCGTTCAAGCAGTTTTATTATACCATATCGAATATAGTGTGGCAAGAAATTCGACGGCAAAACCCCCGCCCCTGTCAAAGCTTTTTCCTGCTTCATCCCGCATTGCGGCGCAACGGCTTTCCGCCGCTGGTTTTCAGCTTTTTCCTTTTTCTTTTCCCAGGGAATATGCTATAATAAACAGGAAGCAGCGGCGGTCCAAACCGGAAATTCTGTGTCGGCGGCCGAACGGAATCCGTTCTGCCCGGCGGGCCGGCCATCTATTTCCGCCGGCACTGTTTCAATCACACCAACAGGAGAGATGCCACATGAAAGAAATCACCTCCGGCCAGTTTTCCTTTGAACCGTTTGAAAAACTGAAAAAGGAATGGGCCCTTGTTTCCGCAGGGACGGAAGACGCTTTCAACACAATGACGGTCAATTGGGGCGGTTTTGGCGAGCTTTGGTTCAAAAGCGTCGCTACCATCTACATCCGTCCCAGCCGGTACACCCACGAATTTCTAGACGCACAGGATTATTTTTCGATCTGTTTTTTAAAACCGGGGAACGAAGCGGCTCTCAAACTGTGCGGCGCGCAATCCGGCCGGGATGGCGACAAAGCGGCAAAAGCAGGGCTGACTCCCATCTTTCCAGACGGGATCCCCGCCTTTTCCCAGGCAGAATATATCCTGCTGTGCAAAAAACTATATGCCCAGGAAATCCGCAGGGAATGTTTTTGCGACAGCAGCGTGTTCGACGCGTCCTACGCCAACGGGGACTGCCATACGATGTACATCGGCGAAGTGGTCAAGGTGTTGGAAAATCGCTGATTTTTCTTTTTATTCCCAAAAGCCGCCGCAGCCGCGGCGGCTTTTGGACCGCTGTGCCGATTATATAATTTTATGCAAAAAGAAAGAGCCTTACGGCTCTTCCTTTTTGGTTTTTAAGGAAACTAAAAAGGATCTCTCCTTTTTATGACCATCGTAAAATGCTATTTGTTAAATAGCTCCAGGATCTGGGAAAACTCTTCATCTTCCTCCACATCCTCTTTGTTCTGGGCGTCCTTTGCCCCGAAAATATCAAACGCGCTGCTGGATTTCTTTTCTTTTCCGCCAAAGACGTTGGGCGCGGTTCCTTTTTCTTCAAAGCCGGTGGCGATTACAATCACCCGGATTTCATCGTCCATCGATTCGTCAATGGACGCACCGAAGATAATATGGGCGTCCGGGTGAGCCGCCTGCTGTACCATAGACGCAGCAGTCTCAATTTCCTCCAACCCCACGTCCGGAGAGCCGACAATGCTCAAAATCACACCCTTGGCACCGCTGATGGAGGTTTCCAGCAACGGGCTGGCAATGGCCATTTTGGCCGCTTCTTCCGCTTTTTCCTTGCCGGCGGCATTGCCCACGCCCATGTGGGCATAGCCCGCATCTTTCATCACGGATGTGACATCGGCAAAGTCCAGGTTGATAAAGCCCGGGATTGTGATCAGTTCCGAAATGCTGGCAACCGCCTGACGGAGCACGCCATCGGCGATTTCAAAAGCGTTTTTAAAACTGATCTTCTGTTCGCTGACATATTTTAACCGTTCGTTGGGAATGACGATCAAAGCGTCTACGGATTTTTTCAACTCTTCGATGCCTTCTTCCGCCTGCAGCATCCGCCGCTTGCCTTCAAACGCAAAAGGACGGGTCACCACGCCGACGGTAAGGATATCTTTTTCTTTGGCAATCTTTGCCACAACCGGCGCCGCGCCGGTGCCGGTGCCGCCGCCCATGCCGGCGGTAACAAATACCATGTTGGTATCTTCCAGGCATGTGACGATTTCATCATGGCTTTCTTCCGCGGCTTTTTTGCCGACCTCCGGATTTCCGCCGGCGCCCATGCCTCTCGTAACTTTTTCGCCAATCTGTATCCGGTTCGACGCTTCCGAATAATTGAGCGCCTGCCGGTCCGTGTTGATGGCGACAAAGTCCGCACCCTGCAGGCCGCACCGAATCATCCGGTTTACTGCATTGTTGCCGCCGCCGCCGACGCCCAATACCTTTATGGATACAACGTTGTCGCATCCTGCTTCGAAATCAAATCCCATTGCCCATATCCTCCGTTTATCCTGAATTTTGTTTTTATCTACAAATTTATGAGTTCCCTTTTGGGGATTTTTCCGAAGCGTCCCCGGCATGTTGCGGGAACACTTGCCCATTTTCATCTAATATCTTAATTTTACCTCTTTTTTTTCTATTTTGCAAGATATGATGTCGTATTGTTGAAAAATTATTAAAAATTCTTGTTCCAAAAATTACCGCCGCAGCCACCGTCAGGTCAATGCCCAATTTTTTGCCAATCACAATGATAAGCATAGCAAGCAGCGTGTTAACAAAAAAGCCGGAAACAAAGATTCCGATATTAAATCGTTTTTCCAGTTCTGCCACAAAACCGCCGATCACCGTATCCATCGCAGCCAGGATCGCCACCGCAATATACGGTGTCACCGAAGGTGCGATCAGAATCGGCGCAAAATACCCCGCCACCAGTCCCGCGGCTACCGCCAACAGAATAATCAGCATAGTTTCTCCTCCTACTCCTTCGCGGCTTCCGCGTATTTGAATTCCGTACTTCCGGTGTATGCCGAAATTTCCAGGGACGTTTCTTTTTTTACGTCCACGGTAATCCCCCATTCCCCCAAAACTTCCACCACGCCGCCGCGCATGGTCAGAGCGTTGTACAGTTCCTCCGGCGCGCCGATGGCTTTTATCACAAAAGGTGACGCATACCGGTTGTTGTTCACGCTGATCACCGAACCGGAGCAGCGGATCTCACTGGTGGAGATGAGCCGTTCCCCATTGATGGAGATGGCCTCCGCGCCGGCGTCCCGCAGTTCATTGACGGCCCGCATCACGTCTTCGTCATGGATGATAAAATAGCTTTCGTTGACGTTGCCGTTATTGGTCACCGTACTGTCTTCCATCGTTACGGTAACGCCTGGTCCCCGCACTGCCGTCAGCCCGGCCAGGATGGATGCCTGCTCCAGCTGCTGGGAAAGAATTTTGGTGTGGCCGCCGCTTTCCTCCGCCTGCCGGCTGTATTCGTCTACTTGTCCTTTATAGGTGAGAACCTGTTCATACAGAGCCTCATTTTTTTCCCGTTCCTTGGTCAGTTCTGCCTGCAATTCCTCCGCCCGCGCAAGCGTCGTGCTGCCGGTGCTGCTGTTAAACAGCACACTTTTGTACTGCACCATCAGCATAAATGCCACCAGTGCGCACACCAGCGCCACTGCCCATTTGGATGTTTTCCTCATATCCGTCCTCCGCTTTATTCTTCCCCGGCGTTGTCCGCCGTATCGTCCGGCACAGTCTCTTCTTCGCCGTCAGCCGCCGGCGGACCGGCCTCCTCCCCGGGCGCCGTCTGCCGCGGACTGCCGTCAAAATTGCGCATGCCCGCCAGTTCCTCTTCTGAAATAGTGTTCAGCGGCCGGAACCGGGCAGTCGTCGCATCATGCAGATCGATCATGCCGGTATCGGAGGATGCCAGCCGTTCCCCGGTGATTTCCAGCAGAAATTCCACTTTCTTTTCCAGTTCGTCCACCGAACCAAGCAGCACGTTAAACCGGTTTTCATACCCCAGTTCCAGACTGGTCAGGTTTTCCACCGAGATATAGGTGATTTTATCCGTCAGGTTCGCTTCCGCCAGCACGCCCAGCAGCAGCTGCAGCTGACGTTCCCTCTCTCCGGTAGCGGTGGAAAGATACTCTCCCACCTGCATACCGGCGGCATCCAGCCCATATACGGACAGATAGCCCGTCGGTCTTTCGCCGGAAATTTCCTCCAGCACCTTGCCTTTGGCGTCCAGCAGAAAACAGCCGCCCTCGTATGCCGCCGCGGCCACCGGCTGGCACTCCGTAATAACCACCCGCAAGGTGTCCGGCAAGCCGCGGGTTACCTGGATTTCATCCATATAAACAAATTTTTCGTGAAGCGCCTGCATGATTTCCCGCTTATTCAGCAAAATCAGGTTGTCCTCTTTTTCCACGCCAAGTGTCTGGATAATTTCCGCCTCGTCATACCGCGTGTTTCCGATAATTTCAAAGCGTTCTACCTTAAAAAACAGGGCGACTGCCAGAAACCCGGCAACCAGCACCACAACCACGCAGAGAAATTTATACAGGGCGGCGCAGCGCACCTGATTTCTGGCGCGTTTGCGGTGCTTGGTGGCTTTGGAATTTTTACGGTTCCTTTTTTTCATTCCCGGTTTCTCCAATTTCTTTGATCTCCGCGCCCAGACAACGGAGCATACGAATGTCTTCATACCCCCGCTGGATGTAGTGCGCATTTCGGATGGTGCTCACGCCTTCCGCTGCCAGCGCCGCTGTGACCAGTGCTGCCCCGCCCCGCAGATCCAGGGCGTACATTTCCCGCCCGGCAAGCCGTTCCCTGCCCAGGATCAGGCAGGCTCTGTCCAACAGCTTCAGGTCCGCTCCCATTTTCATCAACTCTTTTACATAACGGAACCGGCTGTCAAACACGCCTTCCACAAACAGCGTGGCGCCTTCCGCCCCAGCCAGCGCCGCCACAAGGCATGGACCGCTGTCCGTCGCAAACCCGGGATAGGGCGCGCTCCGCACATTTCCCACACCCCGCAGCCGGCTGGGCGCTTTGATATGGACGCCGTCCGTTTTCTGCAGCACCTGGCAGCCCGCTCGTTCCAGAATATCTTTCAGCAACAGGCTGTTTCGGATATCGCCGCCCCGGACAAACACGTCTCCGCCGGTGGCGGCGGCACAAAGCAAATAGGTATCGGTGCAGATCCGATCGGGCATAACGGTAAATCCCGCCGCCCGCAGCGGCGTTTTTCCCTGAATCTCAATGACCGATGTGCCGGCGCCGCAGATGGTTCCTCCGGCGTTTCGGATAAACGCCTGCAAATCCACAATTTCCGGCTCCCGTGCGCAGCCGATGAGAGTGGTTTTTCCCTCTGCCGCCAACGCCGCAAGGATGGCGTTTTCCGTCGCCCCCACGCTCTGCCGGGGAAAGTGGATCACCCCGCCCTTCAGACCATCGGCGGCAAGCTGCACCCGATCCCCCTGCACCTCGCACACGGCGCCAAGCTTTTCAAAGGCAAACAGATGCAGGTCCAGCGGCCGGCTTCCAATGTCGCACCCGCCGGGACAGGTAAATGTGCACCGGCCGGTCAGCCCCAAAAGCGGCCCTGCAAACAGGGCGGAAGAACGCATCGCCTTCATCAGACGGTCCGGGATGTGGGAGGTCTGCGCCGCGCCGCCCTGCACTGTGACGACCCCATCCGCAAAGGAGGTTTTGGCGCCGATGTGGTTTAAAATTGCAAGAGACGCCTGGGTATCCAACAGCGCCGGGCAGTTTGCAATCTCGTTTTCTCCCCGGACAAGGAGGGCTGCCGCCAGAATTGGCAGCACACTGTTTTTGGCGCCCTGCACCGGAATCTCCCCAGTCAGCCGCCGGCCGCCTGTCACCTGATAAGCCGTCATAAACAAACCTCCACAGTAAGATATTGATATCCCATACTATGAAGGCGTTTGTTGTTTCGTTACCGGCCCACAGCCTGCAAAATATACTGGTATATTTTTTCCGAACTGTCAAACACCGCCATCTTCGCCGCACTTTTTCCCATCGCCGCCAGCCGCGCTTCATCAAACAGCAGCTGTGTTGTCGTCTGGTATAACAGCTCCGGCGTACATTCCGCTTCGGTGATTACCACGCAGGCGTTATTTTTTTCCAGTGCCCTGGCATTTTTCTCCTGATGGTTCTCCGCCACATAGGGAGACGGGACGATGATCGCCGGCTTTCCCAGCACGCACAACTCCCCGATGGTAGCCGCACCGCCCCGGCAAATGACAACATCTGCCGCCGCCATCACATCCGCCATATTATAAATATATTCCCGCAGCTCAATGTTCGGGTGGGCTTTTAAGTCCACGCCTTTCTCTGCGATCAGTTCCGGCAGCCATTTGGCGGCCGCCGTCCCGGTGGCATGGATATGGGAAAACCGGTCCTCCCGGCTTTCCAACGCCACAAACCCTGCCATATGGCGGTTCATATACAACGCGCCCATAGAGCCCCAGAACGACACCACCAGCTTTTGCGCCGGTGGAATGCCCAAACGGCTGCGGGCCTCTTCTTTGTTTGCAAACACAATTTCCGGCCGCACCGGCGCGCCGGTGCGATGAATGTTGCTCCGGTTGTCCAGCCGCGCCCGGGTTTCTTCGAAAGAAACCAGCACGGCACTGGCCTTTGGCGCCATTTTTTTTGTGACAACGCCGGGCAGGGCATTGACTTCCAGCAACACGGTGGGAATTCCCATCTTCTGCGCTGCCTGTACAAAGGGATAGCTGGCATAACCGCCGCAGCCCACAACACAGTCCGGTCCGTATCCCTGCAGTGCTTTTTTGGCCTTTGTCACCGCCGTCGCCGCTTTGGCCGCGGCGCCCAGATTATACAGGCAGTCCCTGGGCCGTATGCTCCGCCGAAACCCTTCCACATCAATGGTCTCCAGTTTATACCCTTCCCGCGGCACCAGCTTTTTTTCAATCCCTTTCTCCGTGCCGCCAAAGCGGACCTTGGTGTCGGGCCGCCGCTCCCGCACATATTTGGCGATGGCCAGGCCTGGATTTACATGCCCGCCGGTACCGCCGCCTGCAATAAACAGCTTCATTCTATGTCTCCCTTTACTCAAGTCTCCCCAGCTTGGTCTGTCTGGATATGTTCAGCAGCACACCGATTTCCATCAGCTGCAGCAGCAGCGCCGTGCCGCCATAACTGAAAAACGGCAGTGCCGCGCCGGTCACAGGCATAATTCCGGAAACCACAAACAGATTCACCAAAGTCTGAATGGCAATCTTGCTGATAATGCCCACGGCAAGCAAACAGCCAAACCGGTCCTTGGCGTTTCTTGCGATGTACAGCCCCCGGTATATCAGATAGGCGAACATAATCATCACCAGCACCGCGCCGATAAATCCCATTTCCTCGCACCAGGCGGAAAACACAAAGTCATTGGCAGGCTCCGGCAGATACAGGTGCTTTTGCCGCCCCTGTCCCAGTCCCAGCCCCCAAAGACCGCCGGAACCGATGGCAATGAAGGACTGACAGGCCTGCCACCCTTTATTCAGATAATCGATAAACGGATCCAGCCATACCCGGAACCGGGTCATAGCGTATTCGTTGTGCTGCACATACCAGTACATCGACGGCACCGCCACTGCCACCACCGGGATAATGTACCAGATTTTGATGCCCGCCACAAACAGAATGCTAACCCCCGTCATACCAATGATAATGGTGGCGGACAAATGGGGCTGGCGGCTCAGCAGCAGGGCAATCACGCCCAGCACCAGAATATACGGCAGCACACCATATCGGAACGTTCGCATTTTCTTTTGATAGATCGTAGCAAAGCTGGAAAACGATAAAATAACCGCCGTTTTCATCAGCTCCGAGGTTTGAAACGACACGCCGCCCACTTCGATCCACCGGGTGGCCTCGTTTCTTGTGACGCCGATAAACGGCGTGACCGCCAGCAGAAAAATGGCCAGGACAAACACAGGAATCTGCCATTTATGCAGAATATGGTAATCAATCTTGGATATGATAAACATCATCCCAACGCCTGCCAAAGCAAAGCCTCCCTGCCGGATGACATAGAAGGCCGGGGAGTCAATATCCGGGTCGTACAGCGCATCCGGATAGCTGGCCGTAAACAGCGCAATAAGGCCCGTGATGATAATGGCAAACAAAATCAACAGGAACGGACCATCAATGGGCAATTTTCGTCTGGTTTGTCTTTCTTCTTCCACAATTCTCCGGGATACGACTGGCAAGACGCCACCTCCGTGCTTTCAAACAAAATTACCGGATCCGGGGCAGAACCCCGAAATAAGCTAACACACACATTCCCACCGTAAGCAGGGAAAATGTCACAACAATTTCTTTTTCGCTCCAGCCGCACATCTCAAAATGATGGTGGATAGGCGCCATTTTAAACAGCCGCTTCCCTCCGGTAGCCTTAAAATACAGCACCTGGAGGATATCGGAAACCGTTTCGATAATATAAACAAGGCCGACCAGAATCAAAATCAAAGGCATATCGCATGCAAATGCCAGTCCGGCCACGCAGCCGCCCAGAAACAGGGAGCCGGTATCGCCCATAAACACTTTGGCGGGATTGAAATTATAGATCAGAAATGCCGCCAGCCCTCCCGCAAGCGCCGCCGCAAAAACACTGACGGAAGAAATCCGCGCCACGATGCCGTAAACAATAAAAAATACCGCAACCGGCAGCGTAACGCCGGCCGCCAGCCCGTCGATGCCGTCCGTCAAATTGACCGCATTCACCGTGCCAACGATGACAAATGCGGCAAAAATCATATACACCAGCCAATGGAGATGGAGCGTCGTATTGACAAAGGGGATGTACAAATCCGTGGACAAAGATCCCTGCATCCGCAGCACCGTGACAAAAATCACCGCCGCCAAAATTTGCAGCGCCAGCTTCTGCTTGGGTGTCAGCCCCATATTCTGCTTTTTCTTTACCTTGGCATAATCGTCCACAAAGCCAATCAGCCCGAACACCACGGAAATGCCCACCATTGGCAGAATGCTCGCCGTTGTGCTGCCTGTCGCCAGCAGGACAATGGAAATCACGGCAATGGGAACAATAAACATAAATCCCCCCATCGTCGGGGTATATTGCTTCGCCATATGCCACTTTGGCCCGATTTCCAATATTTTTTGCCCAAATTTCATTTTTTGCAGCTTTTTGATCACCATCGGCCCGATCGCCGCCGTAATCAAAAACGTCAGCACAACCGCCAGAATTATGCCCTTCATTCTACTTCCTCTCCTAAAAACAGCTTTAACGACACTTCCATCCGCATTCCGCGGCTTCCTTTAAACAGCAGGGCGTCTCCCGGCCGGCAGTCCCGCCGCAGCGCCGCCGCCAGCCCGTCATGGCTTTTGCAGAGAAAAATCGCTTCCTCCGCCATACCCCCTGCAAGAGCGCCTTCCTTATATTCCTCTGCCCCTTCGCCGTAAAGATACAGAGCATCGCAGCATGCCGCTGCTTTTCTGCCCACGCTCCGGTGTCCCTGGATCCGATACGCGCCCAGCTCCATCATGCCGCCCAGCACGCCAATTTTGCGCCCTGGAACGGCAAGCTCAGAAAGCACCGCCAGCGCTGCCAGCATAGAATCCGGGCTGGCGTTATAGCAGTCCTCATAAACAAAAAAACCGTTTTTTTCATACAGCCTCTGCCGCATTCCCACGGTTTCATACCGGGCAAGGCCGGCAGAAATTTCCTCCGGCGTAAGCCCCAGGGCCAGCGCCGCACCGGCAGCCGCCAAGGCATTCATCACATTATGGCGGCCCGGCGTCCGGAGCACACAGGGGAACCGGCTGTCCCGGCAGACAATCTCAAAGCGCACACAGCCGTCCCGCAGGGCAATCCTCTCCGCCCGGATATCGCAAGCCGGATTCTCTATGCCAAAATATAGGGTACGGAAAGGAATCTCCTCTTTTTTGTCAAACAGCAGCGGCTCGTCACCATTTAATACCGCCGTCCCATTGGGAGACAATCCTTCCAACAATTCCAGTTTTGCCCGGCAGATGCCCTCTCTTGATCCTAAAAACTCAATGTGGGACACGCCGATGTTGGTAATAACCGCCACATCCGGCCGGGCCGCCGCCGTCATAGAGGCAATTTCCCCAAAGTCTGACATCCCCATTTCCAGTACCGCGCACTGATACTCGTCGGAAAAGCGGAAAATGGTTTTTGGCAAGCCAATCTGGTTGTTGAAGTTTCCTTCGGTTTTCAGCGTATGCCACCGCTGGCTCAGAACAGACCAGATCATTTCCTTTGTGGTGGTTTTTCCCACGCTGCCCGTAAGGCCCACCACCGGGAAGGAAAAGTTTCCCCGATAGCCTGCCGCAATGTCCAGCAGCGCCTGCCTGGTATCCTCCACATACACTGCCGGCACCGGGATATCCAGGTCTCCGCCATGGGACACCACTGCCCGGGCGCCGTTTGCCACCGCATCGCCGATGAAGTCATGGCCGTCAAACCGTTCGCCTTTAATGGCCACAAACAGGCAGCCCTCCGGAATCTCCCGGGAGGAGGTCGAGATGGCTTCTATGGTTTCATCCGTCACCACCGACAGCCTGCCGCCGGTGTAGTGCTGAATTTTTTTTAAACTAATTGGTTTCATATTCCCTCTCCGCGTGTATTGTTTCGCCGGTTCCGGCCATCCGTTTATTTCTGAAAATAATCCGCGACAATTTCCCGTTCATCCATATGGTGCTTCACATGGTTTACTTCCTGATAGGTTTCATGCCCCTTGCCCATCAACAGCACGGTGTCTCCCTGCCCCGCGATATCCATCGCATGATAAATAGCCTCCCGCCGATCCACAATGGCCTCTACCGGACATGCCGCCTGCTCCATGCCACGTAAAATATCCGCGACGATGGCGGCGGGATCTTCTGTCCGGGGATTGTCGGAAGTGACCACGCAATAATCCGCCAGACGGGCGGCGATGGCGCCCATCTTGGGCCGTTTGGTTTTATCCCGGTCTCCGCCGCAGCCAAAGACCGCGATCACCCGGCCCTGTGTATAGCCCTTTACGGCCCGAAGTACGTTCTCCACCCCATCCGGGGAATGGGCATAATCGATGAGTACGGTGTAATCCGTGTCCGTGGGCACAACTTCCACACGGCCTTTCACACCGGCGGCCTCGGACAGCGCCTGAGCGGACTGTTCCAGGGGAATGCCAAGGGCGTGGGCGCAGCCCAGCGCCGTCAGCGCGTTATACACGGAAAATTCTCCGGGAATTCCCAGGCGCACCCGGGCGATTTCCCCTTTGGACACCGCCGCAAAGCGAACGCCGTCGCTTTTGAGCACAATATTCTTCGCCACAATATCCCCTGCATCCTGTTTGGCCGAATATGTGATAACAGGACAGGCCGCAGCCTCCAGCATCACCGGCGCCGCCGGATCGTCAAGGTTTACCACCCCGGTTTCACAGATGGCAAACAGCATTGCCTTGGCGGCGGCATACGCCTCCATGGTTTTGTGAAAATCCAGATGGTCCTGGGTCAGGTTTGTAAACGCGCCCACCGCAAACCGCAGACCGTATACCCGGTCCAGCACCAGGGAGTGGGAGGAAACCTCCATAATCACATAATCGCAGCCCTTATCTGCCATGGTACGGAACAGACGATGCAGTTCAAACGATTCCGGCGTGGTCCGTTCGGTTTCCAATACTTCCTGGCCGATTAGGTTTTGATTCGTCCCGATAAGCCCAACCTTGTGTCCGCAATCCTCCAAAATCTGTTTCATCAGATATGTGGTGGTGGTTTTTCCGTTGGTGCCGGTCACGCCGATGAGCTTGAGCGCGGCGGCCGGGTTCCCGAACCGGTTTGCTCCGATGACGGCAAGCCCCCGGCGGGTATTTTCAATGCGCACGAAAGAACAGGGGCATTCCGGCGCTTTTTCGCAGATGACCACCGCCGCGCCGTTTGCCGCCGCGGCCTCCATATACTGGTGTCCGTCGGTTTCAAAGCCGCAGACCGCCACAAAAGCGTCTCCTTCTTTTACCTGCCGGGAGTCATACCGCACCTCTGCGATTTCTGTATCCAGATCCGCGTTGCTCTCCAGGATTGCAATGCCGTTTAACAGTTCCGATAGTTTCACTGGGAAAAACCCCTTTCCATCTCTATTCTCCTAAGTCTGTATTGTTGGACAAAATCACCGTAACCACCGTGCCAAGGCTAACCTTTGTTCCATAGGCGATGGACTGGCTATCCACCACCGTGGCGGCACCGGAAGTGGTGGCGACGCCCGTCACCTTCATGTAAAGGCCGGCTTCCGTCATAATCCGGTTCGCTTCCTTCATGCTGCATCCCTTGACGTCCGGCACGGTGACAAGTTCGGCCGGCTTTTCCTCTCCCATATAGAGGATGAGTTCTGCCGTCGCCGGAACCTTTACGCCGTTTGCCGGGATCTGATCGGTGACTGTATCCCCGTCGCCCACCGTCCGGCAGGAAAGGCCCTTGCTCTTGAGCACTTCTCCGGCCTGTTCGGCCGTCAGCCCTACAAGGTTCGGCACGGTGATATCCCGTCTGGAAAGCTCCTCTTCCGAATATTCCGCTTCCACGCCCAGATACGGCAAAATGTCCTCAAACACTCTGGCACAAATAGGCGCTGCGGCTGCGCCGCCGCCGGCAACAGAACCATACACCGATTCGTCAATCATAATGAGCACTGCGTACTGGGGATCGTCCATCGGTGCCACGCCAATGAACGACGCCACATATTTATTGTTGCCGCGGGGATACTTTTCCGATGTGCCGGTTTTTCCCCCTACCCGGTAGCCTGCCACATACGCCTTTTTCCCGGTGCCGATGGATACCACCGATTCCATCGCTTTGCACATAAAATCGCTGGTTTCTTCGGAAATCACCTGCCGGATGATCTCCGGCTCCACCGTTTCCTTTACGTTGCCCTCACTGTCTACAATCTCTTTGACAATGTGCGGCGTTTTCAGCTTGCCGTCGTCCACAATGGCAGACACCATAGAAATCATCTGAATCGGCGTCACGGAAAAACTCTGTCCAAAGGACGAAATGGCAAGGTCCACCTTTCCGAAATTATCCGCCGCATGGAAAATGCTGTTGGTTTCCCCCGGCAGATCCACGCCGGTTTTTTCCATCATGCCGAACGCCTTGAAATATTCCAAAAACCGTTCTCCGCCAAGCCCCAGGCCGATGTCCATCAAGGCAGGGTTGCAGGAATTTTGCAGGGCCTGCATCAGCACCTGATGTCCATGGCCCGCTTTTTTCCAGCAGCCGATGCGGGTATCAATGACAGTTTTGGAGCCGGAACAGGAAAATGTGGAATTTTCATTCACAGTTCCCTCTTCATAGGCAGAAGCCATAGTAAACAGCTTGAACGTGGATCCCGGCTCATACAGATCGGAAATGGTCTTATTTTTCCACATGGTTTCCAGCGTATCCTTGCGGGCGCCGGATACCAGTTCCCGCACCTCTTCCGTGAGGGCGTCGGACAGGCCGGCGCTTTTGCCCTCTGTCAGATAATCGTTGCTCACGTCGCCCGCGGCATAGCCGTGTTCTTCCAGAAGGACGTTTACGCTGTCCCGCAGTTCTGCGGTCAGCGGTTCGGCGCTGACGGTGTACGGCTCGTTCAGATCAAAATCCGGCTTAGAAGCCATGCCGAGAATTTCTCCGGTCTTGACATTCATTACAATCCCGGCAACTCCCGCCGCCTCATGTTCCGCGTAAGCGGTTTCCAGATGTTTTTCCAGAAAATGCTGCACGCCCTCGTCAATCGTCAGCACCACGCCGTCCCCGTCCTGAGGGGCGATATATTGTTCGTATTCAAAGGTCATTTCTTTTCCGCCGGCGTTTTTCGCGGATACGATCCGGCCGGCTGTGCCTTCCAGCACATCGTTGTATCTGGCCTCCACACCATACAGCCCCGTGCCCTCCGCCCCGGTAAAGCCGATAACCTGAGCGGCAAAATTACCGTAGGGATAATACCGCTTGCTGTCGTCCGAAAAGGAAATGCCCTTTACGCTTTCTTCCGAAATATAGGCGCGGATCTGATCGGTGACGTCCCGTTCCACCCGCCGCTTAATGATCTGGTAGGCGGAATCCTTGGTCACTTTTTCATAAACCGAATCGTAATCCTCCTCCAGCAGTTCCGCAAGGAACCGGGATATTTTTTCCGCGTTCCCCTCTTCCACATTCCGCGGATCCACAATTACCATTTCCGTAGAAGCGCTTACCGCCAGCACTTTCATATTCCGGTCGTAAATGGTGCCGCGTTTCGGAGACACCACGGTGTCCCGCGTCTGGTTGTTAATCGCCTTGTCCTGGTAAAAATCATTCTGTATGATCTGCATATAAAACAGCCGGACGCCGACGGCGCAAAATCCGACAACGCAGAACACTACCATAAGAAACCTCAACCGCTTTATCATCCGCCTGTCTGGGCTTTTATCCGGACCTGTTGCCAAAAAGCTCCACCTCCCGCTTCCCTGTCCTCTGCGCATCCGGGAGCTGTTTTGATAAAAAAGGAGTTTAAAATGAATCATGCATTTTAAACTCCAAGCTCCTCAGCAATATTGTTTATTTGATGAAATCCAATAACTTATTTATCGCTTCCGTAAAACCGGACGCCTTTTCACGGATTTCCGAAGAAGTACCTGAAACTTCGATTTGATCGGGGTTTGAAAGTTCAATATATTCAACCTGGCTTGCATCCATTTTTATCATATTCAGGTTATCCTCTGCGTATTCCTCCACATAAGAAAGGCTGAGCATATTTTCCTGCTGGCTTTTCAAGTAGGTATATTCGCTGTTGAGGTCGTTTAATTCCGTTGCCTTTTGGCTGGCCGTTTCCGTCAGTTGGGTAAGCGTCATATAGTTGTAAACAATGAGCAGGGCAAGAGCAGACACGACAAGGAATACCGCCACATGCTTTGGGCTGATGCTTTGCCGCCGGGGCGTTCGGACTTCTCTCAGCTGCCGCGCCGGCTGGGAAAGGCGATACGCGCTCTCATGGTCTTTATACGCTACACTCTGTCTTGTCGCCTGTATCATAGCGCTTCCTCCTGCTTATAATTTCCGGCAAACCCGGAGCTTTGCGCTCCGGGCTCTCGGATTCGCTTCAATTTCCGATTCTCCCGGTAAAACAGGTTTTCGCAAAACCTCCACCCGGGGTGTTTTCCCGCAAACGCACACCGGAAAGTCTCGGGGGCATTCGCAGCCCCTGGCCGCTTTGGCAAACGCCTGCTTTACAATGCGGTCTTCCAGGGAATGAAACGTGATAACGCACAGTTTTCCTCCCGGTTTTAGCAGATCGATGGACTTGTCCATCGCTTCTTCCACCGCCTTTAGTTCGTCGTTGACGGCAATGCGGATGGCCTGGAAGCTCCGTTTGGCAGGATGCTGCTTCTCCCGGAGCGCCTTCTGCGGCATTGCCGCCCGAATCAAATCGGAAAGTTCCGCGGTCGTTTCAACGGGTTTTGTTTCTCTGTTCCGGACAATTGCGTCTGCAATCCGCGGCGCGAATTTCTCCTCGCCGTACTGGTACAGGATATCCCGCAGACGGTCCCGGTCGTAGGTGTTCACCACATCATACGCCGTAAGACTCTGCTGCCGGTCCATCCGCATGTCGAGAGGGGCGTCTTTCTGATAGGAAAACCCCCGTTCCGCCATATCCAGCTGCGGAGAAGATACGCCGAGGTCGAACAGTATCCCATCCACCGCCGGTATTTCCGCCGCCTGCAGCGCTTTGTCAATTTCTCTAAAATCACTCTTTATCAGGGTGACCCGCCGGTCGCAAAGCGTTTGCCTGCCGTTTTCAAGGGCCATATCGTCCTTGTCCAGGCAAATCAGCCTGCCGCCATCGGAAAGCCGCTTTAAAATCTCTCCGGAATGGCCGGCGCCGCCCAAAGTTGCGTCCACATAGATCCCGCAAGGCTTGATTTCGAGCTGCCGGATACACTCATCCAGCAAAATCGAAACATGCACAAACCCTTCCATTAAAATCCGATATCCTCCATCGCGTCTTCAATGCAGTCCGAGGTAAGCGCGTCGTTGTACGCGTTCCACCGGTCCGTATCCCAAATTTCCGCATGCCCCGATACCCCAATTACGGTGACTTCTTTCTCCAGGCCGGCATACTGCCGGAGATTCTGCGGAAGCAGGATTCTTCCCTGGCTGTCGGTTTCCACATCCGCCGCCGAGGAAAAGAAAAAACGCTGCAGGTTTCTGGCTTTTGAAATGGGAAGCTGGTTTATTTTGTCTTCCAGGATATGCCACGCTTCTTCGGGATAAATGAAGAGACAGTTGTCCAACCCTTTTGTCACGATAAAGGTGGCGCCCAGTTCTTCACGGAACTTTGCCGGAATGATGAGACGCCCTTTGGCGTCAATGGTATGCTTAAATTCACCTTTCATTCCGTGGCACCTGCCTTTCCTTTCAAGGGTATTTCCAACACTTCCCCCCACTTTTCACCACTATGGCTATATTATAACCACATCTTTCGCAAATTGCAACTGTTGTCTTTGATTTTTTTGTGTCTTTTCCATATCTTTTTGCATAAATTCCTTGATTTTCTATGATTTTTGACTATTTTTATACAATTTCTTCCAACGTCTCTTTTTTGGAAATTTTATCCATCAACCATATCTTGTAACCGTTTTGTAATAAGAATCAATATATAGCTTTGCACCCAAGATTGCCGTAAAAATGTAAATTTTTTGTGAATAGCTCCATGCAAAACAAAAAAGCTTTTGCGCCTCGTGTGCGCAAAAGCTTTCTTCCGCAGCCTATGCTGTTTTATAACCGGTACCCGGTCAAAGGGCCGCCCCATACTGCCCGGCAAGTTCCTCCAAATCATCCGGCGGATAAAGTTCCAGCACGCCTTTTCCCACCGTGCACTGTATGTCAAAACGATCCGTACCGCTGCCCGGCAGAGCCAAATCGTTGCCAAAGCCGGAATATCCGTCCTCGTTGAACCGGAGCATTCCCAGGGCATTGTCCATTTGCACCCCATAGGCCGCAGGATCACCCAATACCACCGCATGAATATAGCCTGCACCGCAGTGCAGCACATTTTCTCCAGACAGGCTGCCCGCGGCCACAATGCCGCCCAGCCCAATGTCCAGTTTTGTGCCAAGGGAAACTACATTTTCCGCCGCAATGGCGCCTACCCCGGTTTTTACCGTAATCTGTTTTACATAAACCCCGTCGACGCTGGTTTTTCCCACTGCCGTCCGCACCCGGATCCGGTCCAGAGTGGTAGAGGCGGGACAGGTGATCTCCAGTCGGGGAACTCCCTTCACCGACAAATACTCTCTCCACCGGACCTCTTCCTGCCGTACCCGCACTATGTTATTTTTGACTGACACGGAAAAAAAATCCTGGGGCAGATTATAGCAGCGCACCTCAAACACATCGCCCTGCGTCACCGTAACGTTTGCCGCGGGCAGGTCGATATCGACGCCCACCGCGCCGCGATACTCCCCGCTGAAGGTTAACGCGCCGCCAAACCGGACGTCCGATACACTGCCGCCCAGAAGAATCCCCAGGAGCAGCACTATGAGTCCCACGCCAAAGAGCAGGCCGCCGGCGGACAACAGACGCTTAATCCATTTCATCCGGCGCACCTCCCTTTTTTTCCAGCTTCTTTTTCCCCAGCAGCCACAACACCAGCGCTCTCAGTCCTTTGACGGCAAGGGGTACCAGCACCCGCAGCACGCCGGCCGCCAGCGCAAACAGCAGCACACCAATCCCCAGCAGCAGCAGGCCGCCGCCCAGATTGACGATCCCGCTGCCAATGGATTCGGAAAACACGGAAAATCCGTCCAAAAACACCATAATGCCGTTGAGGGCCAGGGTAATCCCCCCGGCAACGCCCATAAAAATACAAAACGCCGCGCCGGCAAGGGCAGTCTTAACCCCGCTGAACAGGGTGGACACTACAATGCACACGGCAATCAGTACAAGGACAAAAACCAGCGGCCGCTTGTTTTGGATCCCCGCCACCCTGGCCGCGCCTTTTTTCAGCGCTTCCGCCGCGGCCTGTCTGGAAAAGCCGCTGGATTCTTCCTCCTCCCCATCGTATGCGTCCGCCCCGGCATCCTCCGCCGGACGGACCGTTTCCCCATCCAGGGGAATGTCAAAAAAAGCGCGCGGCGCGGCCTGCCGCCGCTTGTGCGCCGGCGCTTCCACTGCCGCCGCCATTTCATTGATCTGGCGCATTCGCTCCACTTCCTCCGGAGAAAGCCGGAGCGTGCGGTCCACCGTCACGTTCCGTTGAGAAACCATGTCCAGGAAACTTTTCCCTTCGCCGGGAGACGGCGCGGCGGCGCGTTCCAGATACTTTCGCGTCATGGCAGCCGCCAGCATTTCCGGCGCGCCAAGCCGCTCTGCAACCTCCCGGGAATCTTCTCCGTCAAAAAACGACGCGCACTTTAACACCAGCAGATCCCGTTCCCGATCCGGCAGCTGGGAAAGCCCCGCCTGGAACCGGGCAAGATACTCTTCTTTTCTCATACATCCCGCCTACTTTGTTTTTGCCATATATAAATTCACGGATTTATTGAATACATAAAGATACAGCGCAGAAATCGCAAGATTCAAAATCACGCCCTGGGACGCAAACCTGGTTTCACACAGGATCACTGCCGCAAGCCCTACCACTGTCCAAACACAAAAGGCTTTGGTCAGGGTTTTGACTTGAAAATCCGACTCCAGAGCAAGTTCCGCGTCCCGGATCCCCTTGATAATTTTCAGCACCGTATACACCGCAAATACAAAGGTGACCAGGCTGATCACAAGCCCCAGGCCGCCCAATTTCTCCGTAACCCGGAAAATGCTCAGCACATACAGTACCAGGGAATACACCGTGAAAACCCGGGCCTTTCCCCGGAGCCTGTCAAAGTGCGGGCTTTGCAGCCCGGCCAGCTCGGAAAGTCCCCGGCCAATCATCATATATCCCAAAAAGTCCGGCAAAATCCCCACCGGATAACCGCCGATGTTCACCGAAATATCCAGCAGCACCAAAAATACGCCAATAAACAGAGTTTCCATAATATCCTCCCGCAAAAATGTCGCTTTGAAAAATATTATACCAAATCATTCGATATTTGTCTAATCCTGCCCGCAATTGGCAGAGAATTGCAAGGCGGCATATGGTGCACCGCCGGATAACCCTGACATCCGGCACGCCAGGGCACCGCATTTGCCGGAATCCGGGCAGGACGGCTTTTTAACGCGTTTTCCGCATCTGTTTTCAGGCGCTGCGACAATCTCCCCCGGGGATTCGCCGGTTTTCTGTGGAATTTTTTTGCAGGCTGTGGTAAGATGATATTATATCCGCATGTTTCCGGCCGACCGGCGGCGCAGGCTCCCCTTTCCCTACCGCCGGAAACGGCGCAGCCCCGGCACGTTTGCCGGCGGGCGGCGTCTCTCTGTGTGAAAAAAACATCCCGCAGTTCTTTCTCCGCGGCCGGCGGGGATTTCGATTGTAAAAATTCTTCAGGCAGGTGAACCAAACGTGGCAACTACCACCAAAAAACGGGGCAGACCGCCAAAGTCCTCCGGCAAAAAAAAGCAGGAGACCCACTTAAACCGGCGGCACGGCATTGTCATCTTCGCGATCCTAACGATTATTACTTTTTTATCTCTTTTGGGGTTTGACGGCTTTCTCCTGAAATGGCTGTACGCATTTCTGTCGGGTCTGACCGGCATCGGCGTATATGTAATGCCCTTCTGTTTTCTCGGAGCGATGGTCCTCTGCATTATCCGCCGCAAGGGTCCCATCCGGCTGCGGCTGTTTTGCATACTTTTGGTGCCCGTCCTGTTCAGCGGCATTTCCCATGCCCTGGCAGGCGCTGTCCCGCCGGACAAGCCCCTTCTTGTCGGGCTGTATGTCTCCGGCGTTGCCCACCAGTCCGGCGGGCTGCTGGGCGGCGGGCTGGCCTATGGTCTTGTCTCTGCCATTTCTACGGCAGGCACGGTCATTGTCCTCCTTCTCCTTCTGATTCTTGCTCTGTGCATTTCCTTTCATATTACGATTTCCTCCCTGGCGGCCTTCTTCCGTCCCCAGGAGTATGCATACGATTCCCCGGAAGAGGAAGAAAAATATACCGCGCCCAATCCGGTGGTAACCAAAGCGGCGGAACGGGCGGCCGAATATCGGGCGGCTCGCTCCGCCCGCAAGGCAAAGCCCCGCATCGACATCCCCCTGGACGACGAGCCGGCGCCGGTTTCCAAACCACCGGCAAACGATGTGATTTCCCCGGCAGACTATCTGGAGCACCTGGACGACGGGCCAAAGGAAAAGGTGGCGAAGACGGTGGACCAGCTGCTCATCGACCAGGCCCTGCAACCCGCGGGAAAGGCCGCGGCCGAACCGCTGGAAGCGGAAGTCATCGAACCGGTCAAGCGGGCGGATCCGCCGGAACGGCTCTCTCCGGAGGAGGCCAAAAAACTGTCCGAGGACATTGACAACAGCCAGAAAACCCCGGTTTCCCATTATGTATATCCATCCCTCAGCCTGTTGGCAAAGCCCCAGGGCAAAAAGGCGGCGGCCGCAGCAGACGAGCTGAAACTGAACTCCGAACGTCTCCTTGATACTCTAAAAAGTTTTAATGTCGACGCCCAGCTCATCAACATTGTCCGCGGTCCGTCGGTTACCCGATTTGAACTTACCATCTCCCGGGGCACCAAATTTTCCAAAGTTACCGCTCTGTCCGATGACATCGCCCTGTCCCTGGGCGCATCCAATGTGCGCATCGCCCCGATTCCGGACAAACTTGCCATCGGCATTGAGGTGCCCAACAAAGATGTAAACACGGTTTTTCTCCGGGAAATTATTGCTTCCCCTGCGTTTCAAAAGGCAGACAGCAAGCTGTCCTTTGCCCTGGGCAAGGACATCACCGGCAACGCCATTGTGGGGGACATTGCCAAAATGCCCCATATGCTCATCGCCGGCACCACCGGCTCAGGCAAATCCGTGTGCATCAATTCTCTGCTCGTCAGCTTGCTGTACAAATCCTCTCCGGAAGATGTGCGGCTTATTATGGTGGACCCGAAAATGATCGAGCTGTCCGCCTATAACGGCATTCCCCACTTGCTCATCCCCGTGGTGACCGACCCGAAAAAAGCCGCCGGCGCCTTGAACTGGGCGGTAGGGGAAATGATGCGGCGGTACAAGCTGTTTGCCGACGCCGGCGCCAAAAAGCTTTCGGAATATAACGACATTATGCGCCGGAATATGGCAAGCGGGGAAGAGGGAGAGTTCCATACCCTGCCCCAGGTGGTCATTGTCATTGACGAGCTGGCGGATCTTATGATGGTATCCGCCAACGAAGTGGAGGACGCCATCTGCCGCATTGCCCAAATGGCCCGGGCGGCTGGCATGCATCTGGTCATTGCCACCCAGCGCCCCTCCGCAGACGTTATTACCGGCATTATGAAGGCCAACATCCCCTCCCGGATTGCCTTTGCCGTGGCCTCTCAGATCGAATCCCGCATTATCCTGGATCAGACCGGCGCGGAAAAGCTCATCGGCAAGGGCGACATGCTCTTTAATCCCCTGGGCGCTTCCAAGCCCCTGCGTATCCAGGGCTGCTTCCTTTCCTCCAGGGAAGTGGAAGAAGTGACGGATTTTGTGAAAAAAACCGGCAACGCAGATTATTCGGAGGAAATTATCCAGCACATTGAACGGGAAGCGGAAAAGAACAGCGCGCCCGCCGCTGGAGAAGACGGCAGCGGAGATTACGACCCTCTCATCGACGATGCCATAGACATTGTGGTGGGCACGGGACAGGCTTCGGTCTCTATGCTCCAGCGTAAGCTGAAACTGGGCTATGCCC
The DNA here is from genome assembly GCA_934395135.1 of uncultured Eubacteriales bacterium. GTDB lineage: Bacteria > Bacillota > Clostridia > Oscillospirales > Butyricicoccaceae > CAKRRK01. The sequence goes on from CAKRRK010000008.1 coordinate 46,243, forward strand.
GGGCCGCCCGTCTGGTAGACCAGATGGAGGAACGGGGCATTGTCGGTCCCTTCGAAGGCTCCAAGCCCCGGCAGGTGCTCATTACCAAAGATGACTGGCAGGAAATCAAGCTGCGGAAAATGGATTCCTACGAATCCTAAGCCGCGGTCAGGCAGCCGTCAGTGTCCCAGGAGGTATGTAGTATGAAACGATGCGCCGCTTTGTTCTTGTCCATTTTCTGCATTTTAACCCTTGCGGCATGCACCGGCGCGCCGGCATGGGACGGAACAGCAAACGCTCTGCGCCCTCTGGAAGAGGCGGCGCAGACCTATACACTGGAAGAGGCAAAAAAAGAGGGCTGCTTTGTGCTGAAAAACGGCGTCGTTGCGTCTGGGCTGGATGCTTTTCTGCTGTTTCTGTCCCGGGCGGAAGCCGGAGAGCCCGCGTTCCTCCGCATTGTAACCTATGCGGCGCCGGATCACGGCGGCCATGGGTTGGATCTTTGTGCCGCGCGCGGCGTTTCCAATGCGTCTCTGTCCGTGGCCGACCTTTCCTTTGCCGAGACGCTGTATACGGTTTCCTTTTATCAGGACGGCAGCCTTGTTTCCCGGCAATATCCCCATTTGATCACAGATGATTTTTCCGCCCCCGCCCTTTTCCCTTCGCTTTCCGGCGGGACGGCATATTTCCTTTGTGACAAAAAGGACGCGTCCTTTTGGGAAGTGCTTTCCGGCATACCAGACCCCGGCGGCGGTACAGTCTCCTTTTATCCCATTTATGTGTCGTACTATAACCGGGAGGTTCGTTTATAACACCCAAGAAAAAGGCAGGAGAACGTCTCCTGCCTTTTTTATGCTTTGCTACGCCATGCGGACGATGCCGCACAGCGCCTCGTTTTTCACGGCGTCCATCCACAGCCGAAGGTTCTGCGGTTCCCATACCCGAATCAGGCGCTCCATTTCCGAACCGGTTCCCGGACAGATTTCTGAAAATCGATTCGGCAGGTCTTCCAGCAGACCGGGCCGGTACTGCACCGTACGCTCATCGCCAAACACCGCACCGTAATAAATTTCCGCCTCCACAAGATCCTGGAACATATGACTGCCATAGCTAAGTTCCGGCATATAGCCTGCGCTTTTGTCCGACACCTCGCAAATGGCGGAAACGCCGGAAATGTCTGCAAACGTCACCGGCACGCCCAGTTCCGGCGACGAAGTGCCGATGCGGCCGGGCGCAAGGAGCAGGATGCTCCGGCCTGCTCCCTTATAATGCCGGTTGATTTCTCCCACCGCTGCCGCCACCTGGCTTTTTTTCGGATACGGATAAGCATAATAACCCTTTGGATCAATGCTTACCACCACATCAATGTTCCGGACCTTTGACTGTCCCATCGAAGAATTCTGGAGGTGAAACAGCACATCCTCCGCCGGCAGAGACGGAACGCTCTCCGCTTTGCCCGCCGGCCCCACATACAGCGGGCGGCATTGCAGCAGATTGACGACAAAATCTCCCTCCGGAGACAGGTTGACGGTATATTCAATGTCCACCGGACTGCCGTACACCTCTTGCAGCTGGCGAAGAATGTTCTGCATCATTCCGGTAAACCTGCGGTTTTCCAGCAGGTTTTGGCAGCTGATAAAATACACCATATCCCGCTTTCCCATGCGGCGCAGATGCTCCTCCGCTTCCCTGTCGTGTTCCAGCACGGTGTCTCTATACCATGCCGGCAGCAGCGGCAGCAGAGACGAAAGCTCTACCGGCCGCAGCCGCCGTTCCGACAAGTCTACCACGTCGATGTTGTGCTGGGAAAACCGATGTTTTTCTGCATCTGTCGTGACCGAAGACGCCGCCGGCCGGTCCAGGTTCACAAGCCGGGGGTAATCGTTTTCCGTCCGATCCACCGCCCGGGTACCAAGTCCCATAACGATACGCAGCATGCCAGCCGAAGGATCCATATCCCGGTGCCACTGATAAGCGCTGTGGCTATATCCCACGCCTGCGGCGCATGGCATAAAATAATCGCCGTACCGGGAGCCGGACACCCGCTGCACCAGCACCGCCATCTGTTCGTCCTTTTGCTCCAGGCCCCGGCTTTTCCGATATTCCAGCGCAGAAAGGTCCATGGTGCTGGCATACACTGTCCGCACCGCCTGCTCAAACTCCAGCAGCCGCTCCTCCAGATTCCCCTGGTTGGAACAGAACACGGATTCGTATTTTCCGGCAAATGCATTGCCAAAACCATCCTCCAAAAAGCTGGAGGATCGGACGATAATCGGGTTCTGCCCGAAATATTCCAGCATGTGCTGAAACTGTTCCCGGAGATTGGAAGGAAATACCCCCCGAAGGAGGCATTCCCGCAGTTCCCCTGCCTTTTGAAAATAGCCTTCCTTGGTGCGCTGGCGGATTCTTGTTTTCCAACAGTTGTTGGACACAATATAGGTATAAAACACATCGGAACCAATATAAAATGAGTCATGCGGCTCTGTATGCAGCCGCTCCTCCGGCAGGCGCTTCTCCACAATTTTCCGGGCCAGCAGCATTCCGCAGGCCTTGCCGCCGATGGCCCCGCTGCCAATCATCCGGCTGCGCAGGGTGAAATAATCCTCCGGTACAAAATATTGCTTGAGAAGCCGTCCCAGCTTTTTATCCCGTGTCATCGTGCTTTCCACAATGAGATCTGCCGTGCATTCCTGAAACCGTCCCGCCTCGTATTCAAATTTCGCGGCGGTAAAAAACCGGTCGTAGCTGTCAAAGCTCTGATCCGGCGTCCCTTTGTTGACCTCTTCCAGCAGCCTGTAATACCGGCTCATTCCAAGACCGTCCTGAATGGGTTCGAATCCGCCGTCTTCTCCGGCAACATGGGGCAAAAACATGGTGGCGGAATACCGGTTCCATACCTTCAGAGGGTGCAGATACCGTTTCTTCCCGTCGGCGTAGACATCCAGCAAAAGCTGGGTGGTTTCCCGAATGCGGGCCACTGCGTCAAAGGAATGCTTTCCCCGCAGCAGGGGGAAATACGCCACGGTGTCCAGTTCGAAGAGATATGGGCAGGTAACCCGGAAAAAATTTCCCATCATAAGATCCGTATACCAGGCAGACTGCAGTTCCGACAGACTGTCAAACACATAGAACGCGCCCCGGCCTTCCCTGGTAATAACCTCATGGATGGCCACGGTAAACGCCTCAAATCCCTGGTCTGGGTCAAATCGGCATACTTTTACTCCCTCGGTTTCTTCCACCATCGGCGGATGCAGGGCAAACCGAATATAAATCAAATTGCGTCCGTCCCGTTTCGCCTGTTCCACAAAAGGCTTTACAAAATACTGATACTCTTCCAGCCTGGACACCTGCCACACAACATTGTCTCCCATTCGGATATGATCCAGCACCCGGTCCACCCCTGGAATGCCGCTTTTTACTTTATCAAACGCCGCCATCAAAACGCCTCCTCCTTTGAAAAAATCCAGAAAAAAAAACAAAAAGACAGGAAACACAGACGTCCCTGTCTTTTTGCATACAGTTTTTACTTTATCTTTACTATACTATGCCTTCTCCGTTTTGTCAATAGCGGAACGCGCCGCACCATCCGGAGGATCAGATCTCGTAATCTATGGCGATACTGCTTTCCCGCACGGCATGCATATAGGTCTTTACCACGGTTACATGATACGGATCGTTCTGATACTCCTCCAAATCTGCCAGGCTGTCCAGCATGGTTTCCAGAATTATATCGTAGGATCGCTCCGAATGCAGTACGTCGATCCCTACCCGGATATCCCGAAGCAGGGGGACATTGTCCTTCATCCCCATCAGTACCTCTTTGGCCTGTTCGCAAGCCGCCGGGCTGTTGTCTTTCAGCTTAAAACAAACGATGTGCTTAATCATTCCGTTTCTCCTTCCACAATCTTCAACGCTTCCTGGTACAAGGCGTTTTTCTTTACGCCTTCTTCCGCGGAAACCTTTTTTACCGCGTCTTTCAGAGTCATATGCCCCATCTGTTCCCGCACCTTTGCAAGAGCCTGAGAAAGCGCCGCCGTATAGTCCGCCGGCACAACCTTCGCGCCCTCTACCACCAGAACAAATTCCCCCTTGGGGGCCGCCGTATCAAAAGAAGCCGCCGCCTCTCCAAGGGTCGTGCGGCGCACCTCCTCGTGGACCTTGGTCAGCTCCCGGCACAGCGCCACACGCCGGGTTTCCCCAAACGCCGCGCACAAATCCGCCAAAGTCGCCCGCAGCTTATGGGGTGCTTCGTAAAAAATCATCGTGCGCCGTTCTTCCCGCAGGCTCTCCAGATGCTCCCGGCGGTTTTTTTTCGCCGTGGACAAAAATCCCTCGAAACACCACCGGCCGGCGGGCAGCCCGCTGACCGACAAGGCGGCCACCGCAGCACAGGCGCCAGGCACCGGAACGACTTCCACGCCCTTTTCTCCGCACAGAGCCACCAGATCTTCCCCTGGGTCGGAAATCGCCGGCGTGCCGGCATCCGTCACCAGGGCGCAGTCCTCGCCTGCCAGAATCCTCGCCGCGATTTCTTCCCCCTTGGCCCGCTTATTGTGCTCAAAATAGCTGACTTGCGGCTTTGCAATCCCCAGATGGTTTAGAATTTTTATCGATACCCGGGTGTCCTCCGCGGCAATAAAATCTACGGCACGCAGGGTTTCCATCGCCCGCTGGGACAAATCCGACAAATTGCCGATGGGAGTGGCCACTACATATAAGATTCCCATTTACCCATTCCTCCCGTCTGTAAACAGCGGCGGCAGCACCCGGCAGCCCGGTGCAGAACCATAGCGGCTTTCCACCAGCACCGCCGACGGCTCTTTGTTCGGACTGCCGTGCAGAAACTGCAGCCGCTTTGGCTCCAAGCGTTGTTCCCGCAGGGCGGCTGTCACGTCGCACAGCCGCTCCGGCCGGTATACCATGGCAAATTTGCCGCCGAACCGCAGCAAGTACGCCGCAGCCGCCGCAAGCTCCGACAGTGTCAGACAATTCTCCTGCCGGGCAATCTTTTTATGGGGATTTTGCGCAGAATGCCCGCTGCCCTCCGCAAAATACGGTGGGTTTGCGATCACATAGTCGAAGGAATTGCCGGGCAGCAGTTCCCGGATATTCCGAACATCCCCCAACACCAGCCGAAATCGGTGGGAAAGGCCGTTCACCGTCCGGTTTTGCTCCGCAAGCTCCAACACCTCTTTCTGCAGTTCTACTCCGGTGACATGGCAGCCAGGGTCTTTGCCAAGGAGCAGCAGGGACAGCACGCCGGTGCCGCAGCCAAGGTCGCACACAGCCGCGCCTTTGGGCGGCGCCGCAAAGGCTGCAAGCCGAACGCTGTCCTGTCCCAGTTTAAAAAACCGGTCGTCCTGAAACAGCCGGTAGCCGCAGGGCAGATAATCCTCCATCCGATCCTCCTGGTTTTTCCACAGGCTGTGGAAAAACCTTTTCCCGCAGCCCGTTGTTTTTCCTGCCTCACCGAACGTCCGGCGAAACGCGCGGCGGCACAACCATAGTTTGCCGCCGCGCCGGGTTTTCGTTGTTTATTTGAACTTTCCGTAAGCTTCCACCGCCAGCTTATCGCAGCGGTTGTTGTATTCATTTTCCGCATGCCCTTTCACCCAGTGAAAGGTCACGGTATGGCGCTCTAAAAGCTCCAGAAGCTCTTCCCACAAATCCGGATTCTTCGCAGGACTTTTGTCGGACTTTCGCCAGTTGTTCTTTCTCCAGCCCGCAGCCCAGCCCTTGGTAATGCCGTCCACTACATATTTGCTGTCCGAATACAATTCCACCCGGCATGGCTCCCGAAGCGCCTTCAGGGCGGCAATCACGCCCAGCAGTTCCATCCGGTTGTTGGTGGTATCTGCAAAGCCTTCCGACAACTCCTTTATCTGTTGTCCGTATTTCAGGATCACACCGTAGCCGCCCGGCCCCGGATTGCCGGAACATGCGCCGTCGGTATAAATTTCCACCTGCTTTTTAGCCATGTCCGTTCTCCGCTGCCGCCCCGCTGCCGTCCGAAGCTTCGTCTGCCTCCGGCTCTTCCTTCTCCGTGGGGGTGACAGAAATCACCTTTCCGTCTTCGCCGGTGCGCATCACAATTACGCCCTGGGACGCCCGGCCGCAAAGACGGATGTCCTCTGCCGCGGTGCGGATAATAACCCCGTCGTCGGTGATGATCATAATATCGTTGTCGTCATTTACCATCGCAACCCCGGCTACAAACCCGGTTTTTTCCGTCACGCCGTGCAGCGTCACGCCGCTGCCCCCTCTGTGGCGCACGGCGTATTCCGAAGCCGGCGTTCGTTTGCCATAGCCATTCTCCGTAATCGACAGAACCTGTGTGTCCTCTGACACCAGACCAGCGCCTACCACATAGTCCCCCGCCGCGAGCTTAATGCCCCGGACACCGGCCGCCATCCGGCCCATTTCCCGCGCCTCCTCTTCCAAAAAGGTGGCGGCCTTGCCGTTGTGGCTGGCAATAAGAACCGTTTGCTTCCCATCGGTCAGCAGCACCTTGACCAAACTGTCCTCTTCGTTTAAGTTCAGCGCCCGGATGCCGCCCCGCCGGATGTTCAGCAGACTGGCAAGAGAAATGCGCTTGACCGTTCCCTGTTTTGTGACAAAGAACAGGAATTTGTCCTCATCAAAATCCGGAATGGGAAACATGGCTGTAATTTTTTCATTCGGCTCAATTTCCAGCAGATTCACCAGATTCATCCCCTTGGCCGTCCGCCCGGTTTCCGGAATCTGATAGCCCTTGAGCTTGTAAACCTTGCCCAGAGACGTAAAGAACAAAATATAGTCGTGGGTGGACGCGGTAAACAGAATTTCCGCAAAATCCTCCTCCCGGGTTGCCATCGCCGTCACACCGCGGCCGCCCCGCCGCTGTGCCCGGTAGGCGGAGGTGGGCTGCCGCTTGATATACCCAAAATGGGTGAGGGTGTAGACACATTCCTCCTCTTCGATAAGGTCCTCAATGTCCACCTCGTCTTCCACATCCTGGATTTCCGTGGCCCGCTCGTCGCCGAATTTGTCCCGGATGGCAATCAATTCCTCTTTGAGGACGTTTTTGATCAGCGCCGGGTCGGAAAGCAGTTGATTGTAGTAAGCAATCCGCGCTTCCAGATCGTCATATTCCTTTTGCAGTTTTTCCCGTTCCAGGCCCTGCAGCCGCTTGAGCTGCATATCCAAAATGGCCTGGGCCTGGATTTCGTCCAGCCCAAACCGGGCCATCAGGTTTTCCCGGGCGTCGTCGTAGCTTTCCCGAATGATGCGGATGACCTCGTCAATGTTTGCCTCCGCAATCAGCAAGCCCTCCAGCAGATGCGCCCGTTCCTGTGCCTTCCGCCGGTCATATATGGTGCGGCGTGTAATGATTTCCTCCTGGAATTCCAGATATTCGTCCAGCATATGCCGCAGGGAAAAAATTTTAGGCTGCGTCTGGTTATGCGTCAGCGCCAGCATATTCACCGAAAAATTGCTCTGCAGCGCCGTCTGGCTGAACAGGCGGTTTAACACCACCTGGGCGTTTACGTCTTTTTTCACTTCAATGACGATGCGCATGCCGTTCCGGTCGGATTCGTCCCGCAGGCCGGAAATGCCCTCCAGCCGTTTTTCCCGCACCTGGTTTGCGATGTTTTCCACCAGCATTTTTTTGTTAACCTGATACGGCAGTTCGGTAACGATGATGCGGGTGCGGCCGTTGCCGAATTCCTCCAGCTCTGTCCGGGCACGCATCACAATCCGGCCCCGGCCGGTGGCATAGGCGGCACGGATGCCGCTGCGGCCCATAATCAATCCCTTGGTGGGAAAATCCGGTCCCTTAACATATTGCATCAGATCGGCAAGTTCCGCTTCCGGATTGTCTAAAATGCACACGCAGGCGTCAATAACTTCCCGCAGATTGTGGGGCGGGATGTTGGTCGCCATTCCCACAGCGATACCGCTGGAACCGTTGACCAGGAGATTGGGGAACCTGGAAGGAAGCACCCTTGGTTCCTTGCGGCTTTCGTCAAAGTTCGGGTCCCAGTCCACCGTTTCTTTCTGAATGTCCCGAAGCATTTCGTCGGAAATCCGGGCCATCCTCGCTTCTGTATAACGGTAAGCCGCCGGCGGGTCGCCGTCGATGGATCCAAAATTTCCATGACCGTCGATCAACGGGTAACGCATGGAAAAATCCTGTGCCAGGCGCACCAGCGCGTCATAAACGGAAGCATCCCCATGGGGATGATACCGTCCCAGCACGTCGCCCACGCATGTGGCGGACTTTTTAAAGGGCCGGTCGCTTGTCAGATTGTCCTCATACATCGCATATAAAATGCGGCGGTGCACCGGCTTCAGCCCATCCCGCACATCCGGCAGGGCACGGCCCACAATAACTGACATCGCATACTCAATGTACGACGTTTCCATTTCCTGAACCAGCTCGGACTGGACGATTTTTTGATCCGGATACCGGATTTCGTCGGGGGTATAATCCCGAATTTTCTTTGCCATGTGTCCAATTCCTCCTTAAAAGTCCAGGTTCACCGCATATTTTGCGTTTTTCTCAATAAATTCTTTTCTCGGTTCTACCTTCTCGCCCATCAGCACCGTAAACACCCCGTCCGCCCGGACGGCATCGTCCAGTGTAATCTGCTTGAGGGTACGGGTGGTAGGATCCATTGTGGTTTCCCACAATTCATGAGGGTCCATCTCGCCCAAACCTTTGAATCGGGAGATATCCACCTTCACATTGGGGTTTCCGCCCCGCATTTCCTCGGAAATCTGATCCCGCTGTTCGTCGGAAAACGCCACTCTTGTCTGTTTGCCCCGCACCAGTTTGTATAGGGGCGGCACCGCGGCGTACACATTGCCGTTTTCGATCAGAGGGCGCATAAAACGGAAGAAAAAGGTCAAAAGCAGGGTGCGGATGTGGGAACCGTCCACATCGGCATCCGCCATAATAATAATCTTGTGATACCGGAGCTTTTCCAGATCAAATTCCTCTCCCAGGCCGGTGCCAAGGGCCGTAATGACCGGAGTCAGCTTGTCGTTGCCGTAAACCTTGTCCACCCGGGCTTTTTCCACATTGAGCATTTTGCCCCACAAAGGCAGAATGGCCTGGAACCGGGAATCCCGGCCGCCTTTGGCAGAGCCGCCGGCGGAATCGCCTTCGACAATATACAGTTCCGTCAGGCTGGGATCCCGTTCGTTGCAGTCGGATAGCTTTCCCGGCATCGTCGCCCCATCCAGAGCAGATTTGCGCCGGGTCAGTTCTCTGGCCTTGCGGGCGGCCTCCCTGGCCCGGGAAGCGGTTTGGGCTTTTTCAATAATGGTCCGGGCAACCGATGGATTTTCCTCAAAAAATACCATCAGTTTTTCTCCCACCATCGATTCCACCAAAGTGCGCATTTCAGAATTTCCCAGCTTGGTTTTGGTCTGGCCTTCAAACTGCGCCTCCTGCAGCTTGACGGAAATGATAACGGTCAGCCCTTCCCGCACATCCTCGCCGGAAAAATTCTTTTCATTTTCTTTGATGAGCTTGAACTTGCGGCCGTAATCATTCAATACCTTGGTCAAGGCGGATTTAAAGCCGGTTTCATGCATGCCGCCTTCCGTCGTATTGATATTGTTGGCGAAGGAAATCAGAGTTTCGTTATAGCTGTCGGTGTACTGCATCGCCACCTCCGCAAGGGACGTGTCTCTGGATCCCTCCACATAGATCACTTCCGAATGCAGAGGCGTTTTGTTGCGGTTTAAATATTCTACAAAGGATCGAATGCCGCCTTCATAATGCAGCACGGCGCAGCGGTCCTCTTCTTCCCGGCTCTGCGCCTCCGGCCGCTCGTCTTTCAATGTGATGCGGATGCCGGCGTTTAAAAACGCCTGTTCCCGCATACGGGTGAGAAGCGTCTCATAATCAAATTTTACTTCTTCAAAAATCTCTGCATCCGGCCGGAAGCGGATGGTGGTGCCGGTTTCCCGGGCGCATGGCTGAGACTGCATACGCTGCACCGTATTGCCCCGCTCAAATTTCATAGTATGTTTGGTTTCCCCGTCGTACACCGTGGCCTCCATCCATTCGGACAAGGCGTTTACCACCGAAGAACCTACGCCGTGAAGGCCGCCGGAGACTTTGTAGCCGTCGCCGCCGAACTTACCCCCGGCATGCAGCACCGTCAGCACCACCTCCAGCGTAGGGATGCCCATCTGGGGATGGATGCCCACGGGGATCCCGCGGCCGTTGTCCGAAACCCGAATGACGTTATCCTTTTCAATGGTAACCTCAATGTGCGTACAGTAGCCTGCCAGAGCCTCGTCGATGGAGTTGTCTACGATTTCATACACCAGATGGTGCAGCCCCCTGGCAGAAGTGGAACCGATATACATACCGGGGCGCTTGCGCACCGCTTCCAATCCTTCCAGCACCTGTATTTTTGTTTCATCATAGGTTTCCGTCACCTTTAAATCCGGCATTTCCATCTCAAAATTGTCCATACATATTCCTCTCTAAGATGTTTATTTCCTGTTTTTATTTTTCCGTCAGTGCGGCAAGGCTGTTTTCCGCCCGCTTCAGCAGCGTGCCGGTGGATATCTGGGAAATATAAACCTTCGGTGTTTCCCCGCCGCATACGATAAAAGACTTGGGCAAATCATCAAACACTGAAATCACGTTTCCTGTCTGTTCCATCCTGCCGATGAGGGCGCGGGTGTGCTTGGATGCTGTGGCAGTGTCCATATCAAAAATCCCGATAATATCCTCTGTCCTTAAAATTACGTCCTGCCCTATGTGGAGATACATCCTACCGACCCTCTTTGTAAATATGACTTAAAAATGCGCCTTTAAATCCATTTTAAAGGCGATACTTCTACAAATAGTATTATAGCACCAATGGCATAAAATTTCCATTGCATTTTATACAAAATCTTTTTCTTTTTTCATTTTTTATCCGAATCTCCATGCAAACTCCCGCGAATTTTGCAGAGAATCGTAATTTTCTGCCGTTTTTTCTCCGCATCGTTTGGCAACGTCAGTTTCTGGACCGGCAATTGGTCGGGCAAAAAAATTTTTTTCCGCCAAAACACCGAAAAAAATCGGAACAAAAAAGAAAAGACTCCTCGGGAGCCTTTTCTTTTATGATTTTCCTGGAAAAACTTGTCCGCTTTCCACAAAGAATCGTTTGCCGGACCGGATATCTCCAAACTTTTCTTCCTCGCAGCAGGTAATAAATACCTGCCCTCCCTGGATCTGATTGAGCACAAAATCCTGCCGCCGGCCATCCAGCTCTGACAGCACATCGTCCAGAAGAAGCACCGGATATTCTCCGCTGTCCTGATAAAACATTTCCCGTTCCGACAGCTTCAGCGCCAGCACTGCCGTACGGATCTGCCCCTGAGAGCCGAATCCCCTGGCAGAAACTCCATTGAGCAGCACTGCCATATCGTCTTTGTGCGGACCGGACAAACAGCTTTTGGCCGCAATCTCCGCCGCCCGATGGCTTTCCCCATGGCACAGCAGCGCCGCTTCAATCTCCTTCACGCTGCCCAGGGGATCGGCTATGGTGCTTACCGTTTGATATTCCAGAGAAAGGGTTTCGTTTTTCCCAGACATCAACAGCTGCATTTCTGCAGCATACGCCTCCAGCTTTCGAATGAAATACGCCCGATAGCGCACCAGAAAGCTGCCGATATAGGCCATTCGCCTGGTAAAATCGTCCAACGTCAGCAGCAGAGACGGCTTTTCTTCTGCATGTTTGAGAATTTTGCTTTTGTGCTGCAGCAGCCTCTGGTATTCTTCCAGATATTTTGCATAGTTCGGCCGCAGCTGGCACAACGCGACGTCCAAAAAACGCCGCCGCGCCGCCGCGCCTTCCCGGACCAGATACAGATCCTCCGGGCAAAATAAAACCGTGCGAAAAAATCCGATCAAATCATACTGACGCTTTTTTTTCACACCGTCTGCCGCCATCTGCAGGCTGCCCTGCCGTGGCAGGGCAAGTTCTACGGTGTGTTCCCGCTGAAACGCGTCAAAACAAAGATCAAGGCGCATCCGTTCCCGATCCATCCGTATCACATCCTTTTTGTTGGCAGACCGGAAAGATTTCAGATTGGAGGCAAAAAACAGCCCCTCCAGCAGATTGGTTTTTCCCTGTGCGTTTGCGCCGCAGATGATATTCACTCCCGGATCGAACTCCAGGGAGCAGTCGGCGTAATTGCGAAATTCCGTAAGTGTCAACGACGTTGCTATCATAACTTATGGTTCCAGCCGGATCAGGAGGGTAACGTCCCCCATCCGGACCTCGTCTCCGGGTTTTATTTTTTTGCCCCGCATTCGGCAGATTTCGCCGTTTACCAGAACCTCGCCGTTTGCGATGCGGATGCCGGCTTCACCGCCGGAAGCGCATAAATTTGTAAACTTCAACAGCGCGGACAGCTTTACAAACTCTCCGCGGATCGCAACCGGTTTATTCATTGCCTTTTAACCGAACGGGAAGCACAAGATAGGTAAAACAATCCCCTTCTTCCGGCGTAAAAACAATGGGATTCAGGCTTCCTTTCAACGACACCTTTACCTTGCCGTCCGGGCACGCACGGAGAGCGTCCAAAAGATACCGGTTGTTAAATCCAATTTCCAAATCATTGACATCTCCTTCCAGGAGACACTCGTCGTAGGATTTTCCAATGGCAGTAATGCAGGACATCTGCATTACGTTCCCCTCAAAGCGAATACGGATCGGATTTTTCAGCCGTTCGCTGACAATCAGAGAAACGCGTTCCACCGCCTGGGTGAAAGCCCGCACGTCAACCATACACTCATGATCATAGCTCGCCGGAATAGCGGTTTTATAATTTAAAAATTCCCCTTCCAGCAGCCTGGAAATCAGCACCGTTTCTCCAATTTGGAACATAATATGCTTTTCATCCGGATATATCCGGACCAGGTCTTCTCCGTCCCCCAGAATGCGCTCAATTTCTCGCAGCGCCGCACCGGGGACGACAAATTTCAGGCTGCCGTCGCACGCCAGTTCTTCCCTTCGGACGCTCAGGCGGTACCCGTCCACCGCCACGACCGTCAGTTTTCCTGCCTCGGTTTCAAACAGGCAGCCAGTATGAATGGGTTTGCTCTCGTTGTCGGAGACCGCATAAATGGTCTGAGAAATGATGGATTTCAATACGGATTGCGGCAGCGCTATCACGGTATCCAGAGAAACTTCCGGAAGTTTTGGAAAATCAACGGCTTCGTTGCCAATAATCTGGAATACCGATTTTCCGCCGCGGATGGTGGTGATAAGTTTTTCATCCGTTTCAATCCATACCGTATCCTCCGGCAGTTTTCGTACAATATCACCGAATATTTTTGCATTTAATACAATTTCGCCGGTTTCTGTTACATCCGCGTCGCAAAAGGCCCGGATGCCGATGGACAGGTCGTAGCCGGAAATTTCCAGGCCGTGATCCGCATGAATATACAATCCTTCCAGCAGGGCAATGGAGCTTTTGGTGCTGGATGCTTTGGACGCCAGAGCAATGGCGTCTTGTAACAGAGTTTTTTCACAAGAAAATTTCATAGAAGCCTTCCTCCTGCGGCACAAAGCGGCAGACAATCCGCTCTTGCCGGAAAAATAAGAAATAAAAATGTAATAATGATGTATTTCGTAGTAGTCGTAGTAAAGGGGATTTTGGGGAAAACCGGAAGTTTCCTTAGAGGGACAAGGGGTTTTTCATACCCAGCCGGCTGTGGAAAACGCCGTCGTTTTTTGGGAGGCCTGTGCAGTGTTTTGGTTGTCCACAGCAAACGCAAGCTGTTTCCACAAAAGTTTGTGGATTACTGCCCCCGAATGTTGGAGGTCAGCGTGTTGATGACGTTTGTCATATCCGGGGAAGATTTGACAAAATCTTCGATTTTGTTGATGGAATGCAGGACAGTGGTATGATCCCTGGAAAAAATACGTCCCATTTCCGGAAGGGTGCATTTGGTAAGATTTCGCACAAGGTACATGGAAACCTGTCTGGGCAGCACCATTTCTTTGGATCGGGTGTTGGAAAGAAGCTTTTCTGCAGAAATATTGTAGTATTTGGCCACTTCCTTGATAATAAGATCCGGCGTAGGGTTGAGACCGGGGTTTTCCCGGAAAACGTCTTTGATAGCATCCTCTGCGAGAGAAAGATCAATGGGCCGTTCCATCAGTTCGTGAAGGGCTACCATTTTTTTGACCGTGCCTTCCAGCTGCCGGATGTTGGACGTAATGGTTTTGGCGATATAGTCTGCAATGTCCAGCGAGATGTCAAATTCCAGATTTTCTGCCTTGGCCCGGATGATAGCAAGGCGGGTTTCATAATCCGGCGGCTGAATGTCCGCCAGAAGTCCCCATTCAAACCGGGTTTTGAGCCGGTCTTCCAGCGTCATAATTTCCTTGGGCGGCCGGTCAGAGGTGAGAACAATCTGTTTTTTGGATTCGTATAAGGCGTTAAAGGTGTGGAAAAATTCTTCCTGTGTCTGTACCTTGCCGGCGATGAACTGAATATCATCTACCAGGAGAAGGTCCGCCATTCGGTATTTGTTGCGGAAAGACTGGACGTCTCCTTCCTGAATGCAGGAGATCAGTTCGTTGGTAAAATCCTCTCCTTTGATATAAACAATTTTGAATTCCGGATGGTTGTTGCTGATGACGGCCGCGATGGCGTACAGCAGATGGGTTTTTCCCAGACCGGACTGGCCGTATATAAACAGCGGGTTGTAGTTTTTTGCCGGATTTTTCGATACCGCAATGGCTGCGGCATGGGCGAATTTGTTGGAAGAACCCACAATAAACTGCTGAAAGGTATATTCGTCATAAGGGGAATGCTCCTCCCGGAGCTTTCGGATGTGATCCTTGTCCCCGGTGATGACAGCGCAGTGAATGTCGTCGGTAAAAAGATCGCACAAAATGCGTTCCAGGATGCCGAGATATTTGTCGTCAATGGTTTCTTTTTTAAACTGCAACGGTGTATGTATGACAAGGGTTTTGCCGTCAAAGGAAATCGGCGTAATATCGTCAAACCATGTTTTGATGGCAATGGTTTTGATAGATTCCTCTAAATAGGTAAGCACCGTTTTCCAGATACTTTCGACTGAAGTCATAGTTTGGTGTGCTCCTTTAAATCTTGGGTTAAAAGTAAAATAACTCTGTTTACAATAATAGCACATTTTTGTCAAAACAACAATTGAGGAAACAAAGTTCTTTAAAATTTTTGTCTTTTTCCGGAAAAAAATAATGTTTCATGGAAAAAATTTTTTTCCATGAAAGAGAAGGCGTCCACCATTTCTTGTGTGCCGTGAAAAACCAGAACAGAAAATATGGAGAAAAACAGGAAAAGGACGAACAAATTTGTGAAAAATCCGGGGATTTGCAGCGGAAAAAAAGATTGACAAAAGAAGATGCTGTGCCTTATAATAAATAAGATTCTATGGACTTGGGACAGGCAGCGGCATACGCCCGACGGTTTCGGACCTGTGCCGGTGCCCGTATTTAAGAAATTGTTTAAATGGAGGTGCAAAACATGCTTAGAACATACCAGCCGAAAAAGCGCCAGAGAAGCAAGGTGCATGGCTTCCGCAAGAGAATGAGAACTGCAAATGGAAGAAAGGTTCTTGCAAGCCGCAGAGCAAAAGGCAGAAAAAGATTAACCCACTAAGAAAAGGCCAAAAGGATCGCTTTCTGCGATCCTTTTCTTTGTTTTTTCACGCAACCTAATTTGGGCCGTTATCGCAAGATAAGGCCGGCGGCAGCAATATAAGCAGAATCGGGCTGCCGATGGACGTTTGTTTTCCGGGCACGAAACAGCGCGTCCTATTCTGGAAAAGAATGGATTTTTCACTATGAAACACACTGTTTCCATCAAAGAAAACAGGGAATTTCTGCGGCTTTACCGGAAAGGTAAATTTTATGCCACGCCATACCTTGTGGTATATTTCCGGCGGGCCGCGCCGGGTGGGAACAAACTCGGCATTACAGTGGGCACAAAGCTCGGCAAAGCGGTTGTGCGCAACAAAATCAAGCGAAGACTGCGGGAGATATACCGGCTGCGGGAAGACCGTGTGAAAACCGGCATACATCTCGTCATTGTCGCCCGGACCAAAGGCGCGGAGGCTTCGTATCAGACGCTGGAAAAGGCATTTGATACCGCTCTTCGCAAACTGGGCCTTTGGGACAGGGAAAAGAAGGAGACCATATGAAGCGTATTGTATTGCTTCTGATTCAATTTTACAGGACATGTATCTCGCCGTATACCCCGCGCACCTGTCGATATACCCCCACCTGCTCCCAGTATGCGCTGGAGGCGGTGACCAAATACGGCGCGCTCAAAGGCGGCTTTTTGGCGCTGAAACGAATTTTGCGCTGCCACCCTTTTTCCAAGCATGACCTGTATGACCCCGTTCCTTGAATTCACAAAACAGTATCGGAGGAAATAACCCTACATGACAATCATATACATTCTGATCACAAGGCCTTTTGGGCTGCTGCTGATGTTTCTTTATAACCTCATTGGCTCCTACGGCCTTTCCATCATCGCCTTTACGTTTATTGTCAGGCTGCTGCTTTTGCCGCTGAACGTCAAGAGCCGCCGGAGTACCATGGCGATGAGCAAAATTCAGCCCAAGCTGCTGGAACTGCAGGCAAAGTACAGAAATGACAAAATGAAGCTGAACGAGGAAATGCAGAAGCTTTATCAGGAAAATAACATCAGCCCGATGAGCGGCTGTCTGCCTACCCTGATCCAGCTGCCCATCCTCATCGGTCTGTATGGCTGTATCCAGAAACCCCTGACGTTTATGATGGGGCTGAACACATCCAACATTCAGCTGATTGCCAACAAGCTGGGTGTGGAATACGCCGCCAATAATGCCCAGGCAGAAATTACCCTGGCAGGTCTTATTTATGAAAATTTTGAAAAGGTCGCTCATTTATCCAACGAAATTGCCGCAAATCTTGTACCGGTGGATTTCCACTTCCTTGGATTTGATCTCACGGCGACGCCAAGCATTTCTCACCCCAGCATGCTTTGGATTCTGCCCATCCTTTCCGGCCTTACAGCCTTTTTGTCCAGCTTTATTATGCAAAAACTGCAGAAGCCAAAGCCGGAACCGGAACCGGACGATGGAAAAAAGAAAAAGAAGAAAAAACAGCAGCAGCCGCCCAAGGATCCTCAGAGTTCTTCGATGAAGGCCATGATGGTCGTAATGCCTCTGATGTCGGTATACTTCGGCTTTATGCTTCCCGCATGCCTTGCAGTTTACTGGATCACCGGCAACATCCTGGTCATTGTCCAGGAGCTGATACTAAGCAAATATTTTGCATGGGAACGAAAGAAGCAGGCTGCGCAGGTCCAATCTCTGGCACAAACACAAAAGGAGAAGTAATGTATGGAAAAATATATTGAAGTAACCGGAGTGAATATTGACGACGCAACGGAAAAGGCCCTGCGGCAGCTGGGACTGGACCGGGACAGCGTTTCTTTGGAGGTTTTGGAGAAAGGGAAAAAAGGGTTTCTTGGCATCGGCAGCGTGCCTGCGAAGGTAAAAGTCACCTATGAGGTGCCGGACGAACCAGTGCAGCAATCCTACAAACCCATAGAGAAGGAAACGGCTTCTTTTGCAAAAAAAGAACCGGAAAACAAAGAAAAAGTTGTAAAAAACAACAATTTTTCTAAAAAGGAAGAACCCCAGGCAGCGGCGGCGCCCGCTGCCGTGCGGTCGGCACCCTCCTGTGAAAAATCCGCCAAAGCCATAGAGTTTATCAACGGCCTGCTGGAAAAAATGAACATTGACGGCAAGGCATACGAGATGGAAGGCTCCGGGGAAGAAAATATTTTCCTGGATATCCGAGGCGCCAATATGGGCGCGGTCATCGGGCGGCGGGGGGATACCCTGGACGCCATCCAGTACCTTACCTCCCTGTGTGTCAACGCGGGCAGCGACGACCACACCCGCATTACCATTGACACCGAAAATTACAGAAGCAAACGGCAGGAGTCTCTGGAACGTCTGGCCCGGAAAATGGCGGGAAAAGTACAGAAATACAGAAAAAATATGACGCTGGAGCCAATGAATCCATATGAGCGCCGCATCATCCACTCTGCACTGCAAAATTACAGCGGCATCACTACCTTTTCCACCGGCAACGAGCCAAACCGCCGGGTGGTCATCGCTTTGGCGGGCCGCAGACCTCATCGGTCGGGAAAGCAGCAGGATCAGTAACCATGGGAAGAACGATTGCGGCAGTTTCCACAGCCATGGCCAGCGGCCCGGTGGGCATTGTCCGGATCTCGGGAGAGGACGCCTTTTCCATCGTTGACCAGGTGTTTCGTCCCGAAAGGGGGAAGCCCCTCAGCAAACGGGATCGGCATAAACTGATTTACGGCAGTCTGCTGGACCGGCATGGTCTGCTCCTGGATCAGTGCCTTGCCTGCGTGATGGAAGGGCCGCACAGCTATACCGGGGAAGATATGGCGGAAATTCAATGCCATGGTTCGATGACGGTGATCAACGCCGCCTTGTCGGCAGTGTTTTCTGCCGGCGCGGTGCAGGCGGAACCGGGGGAATTTACCAAACGGGCGTTTTTAAACGGCAGGTTGGATCTTTCCGGGGCGGAAGCCGTGCATGATATGGTGACCGCCCAGACCGTGCAGGCGGCGCGCAACGCCGCGGCGCAGCTTACCGGCGCAGTGGGAAACCGCATCCGGGATATTCGGGAGCGTCTGGTTACCCTGGCCGCTACATTTTACGCGTATGTGGACTATCCGGATGAGGAGATTGATCTCAGCCTGTTTGAGCATGCAGAGGAGATTTTGCAGCAAACCACCGGGGAACTGTATGCCCTGGCGGAAAGCTATGAAAAAGGCAAGGTTGCAAAAGAAGGAATTGCCTGTGCCATTTTGGGAAAGCCAAACGTGGGAAAATCTTCGCTGCTTAACGCCTTAACCGGAGAAGACTCTGCCATTGTCACGGCCATTGCCGGCACGACCCGGGACATTGTGGAAGAAACCATCCGCCTGGGGCCGGTGCTGCTTCGGGTTTCCGATACCGCAGGCCTGCGGGACACGGAAGATGCCGTGGAAAAAATCGGCATCGAACGGGCGATTCGCCGCGCGGACAGAGCCAGCCTTATTCTGGCAGTCTTTGACGGGAGCGCTCCGCTGTCTTATGAGGATAAAATGGTGGTGGCCCGAACGGAGGGCAAGCGAGCGATTGCCGTCTGGAACAAATGCGATTTGCCGGCCGCCGCGGACGAGGACTTTCTTCGCAGGCATTTTCAAAAGATTGTGAAAATCAGCGCCAAAAACGGGGACAATCTGCAGGTTTTAACGCAAACCATCTGTGAGATGGCCGGCCTGTCGGACGTGGCCTTTGACGGCAGCCTGATTACAAACGCCCGGCAGGCAGCGGCGCTTACAAGAGCCGCCCGCCGGTGCGAAGAGGCGTTTTTTTCCGCTCAGTCCGGGATGACGGCGGATGCTGTGGTGATGGACACAGAGGGCGCGATTGCCGCTCTGGGAGAAATCACCGGACAGACGGTGACGGATGACATCGTTCAGAAAATTTTTGAGCAATTCTGCGTCGGAAAATAATGGGATAGGAGTGTTTCAAAGAGGCACTCCTATTCTCTTCATGCTGGAAGTCTGGAGAGCATTTCTGCCGACTGTGTTTGCGGCAGTACCGCAAAAGAATACAACTTAATTTTTATACAAATAGTATTATTTCAAAATTTTATTGCAAAAAGTAATTTAAAAAGATCGATTTTGTGTGGAGTTATCCACGGTATACACAGAGTTTTCCACAGGCTTGTGCAGAAACTATGCGGTGGGGGAAACCAAAAAGCAATACATTTTTTGTCCAAAACAGAGAAAGGGAGGGGAACTTTTTTGCAGTTTGACGGGGGAAAATTTGACGTGGCGGTTGTAGGCGCGGGGCATGCGGGAATTGAAGCAGCGCTGGCCTGTGCCCGTCTGGGCCTGTCCACCCTTTGTTTTACCATCAACCTGGATGCAGTAGGGAATATGCCCTGCAATCCCGCCATCGGAGGGACGGCAAAAGGGCACCTGGTGCGGGAAATTGATGCGCTCGGGGGCGAAATGGGCCGGGCG
>CAKRRK010000009.1 GCA_934395135.1 uncultured Eubacteriales bacterium
TGGGGTGCTCCGGAAGTATGACCGGGATAAATATTTCTTTATTTTTGAGGAACGGGATTTAAAATCGCTGGTGGATGATAAATTCGCCGTACTGGATGCAGTTCGGGAGATTCAGAACGTGGAAGGCGTGCATGCCACCCTTAGCATTGGCATTGGCAAGGACGGGGACAGCCTGAAAGAAAAATACGCTTACGCATCCCTGGCCCTGGAAATGGCATTGTCCCGGGGGGGCGACCAGGTCGTCATCAAAAATAAATTTACGTTTGACTTTTTCGGCGGAATCTCCAAGGAATTTGAAAAGCGCACCAAGGTCAAATCCAGAGTGATGGCAAACGCCTTGAACAAACTGATCAGCGATTCGTCCCAAGTCTATATTATGGGCCACAAAAACGCCGATATCGACTGTGTGGGCGCGGCCATTGGCATGGCATGTGCTGTACGGATCCAGGGCAAACCGGTGAACATTGTCATTGACCGGGAGCATTCCCTGGCGGAGGTGCTGTTCCGCAAGGTCTCCGATTTGGAAGAATATGCCGAAATGTTCATTTCCCCGGAGGACGCGGTAATTCAGGCGGATATTGACACCCTGCTGATTGTGGTGGATACCAACCGCCCGGACATTGTGGAATCGGAGTCGCTGCTGGAGTCCGTCAACAAACTGGCGGTCATTGACCACCACCGGCGGGCGGCAAGCTACATTGAAAACGCTACGGTGAACCTGTTGGAGCCGTATGCTTCCTCTGCCAGTGAATTGGTGACGGAGCTGCTGCAGTATATGGTGCCGAACAAGACCATTACAAGCCGGGAGGCGGAATGCCTGCTGGCGGGTATTTTCCTCGACACCAAGGGCTTTACCATTAAAACCGGCGTTAAGACCTTTGAAGCCTCTGCCTACCTGAAACGGGCCGGTGCGGATATGACGGAAGTGAAAAAGATGTTTCAGAGTACCTTTGAGGGGTATATGATCCGTCAAAACATCATCAAAGAAGCAAAATCCCTGGAACACGGCGTGGTTTTGGCGGTCACCGACAAAGAAACCGGAAGAGATATCGCGGCCCAGGCGGCGGATGAGCTGTTGGGCATCATTGGGGTGTCGGCCAGCATCGTGGCCTTTAAGAACCAGGAGGATATGGTGGTTTCTGCCCGGTCGATGGGCGATGTGAACGTGCAGGTGATTATGGAAAAACTGGGCGGCGGCGGCAATGTCACTTCGGCGGGCGCGCGGCTCAGCGGTTATCTGCCGGCGCAGACGGTGTATGATATGATTGTGAAAGCCATCGACGATTATTTTGAAGACGCGAAGCAAAAGGAACAATAGAACCGGAGGATTGGATATGAAAGTGATTTTACAGGCGGATGTAAAAGGAAAAGGAAAAAAGGGAGATTTGATAGAGGTATCCGAAGGATACGGCCGAAACTTTTTGCTGCCGAAAAAACTGGCAGTTTTGGCGACGGCGGACGCGGTGAATCTGAAAAAACAAGCGGATGCCGCACATGAAAGAAAAGTGGAACTGGAGCGGGCCGCCGCGGCGGAAATTGCAGAAAAGCTCCAGGGCATTACCGTAAGAATCACAGCAAAAGGCGGCAGCGGCGGCAAACTGTTCGGCGCGGTTACAGCAAAGGAAATTTCCGAGGCGCTGAAAGCACAGCATGCCATTGAAATCGGAAAAAATAAAATTGTAATGGAAGAAACCATTAAAACATTCGGTGCGTACCAGATCAAGGCCAAGCTGTATACCGGCATTTCCGGCACCATTCAGGTGTTGGTAACGGAAGCATAACAAACAGGAAGGATTTCTCCTATGGATGAGTTGCTTGCAAGGCAGATGCCTCATGCGACAGAAGCGGAACAGGCGGTGATTGGCGCAATGCTCATTGATCCTGCCTGTGTGCCCCAGGTCATTGAGGTGCTGAAACCGGAAGATTTTTATTTTGAAGAAAACCGTAGGATTTTTGAAACCATTTATTCTATGTTTACCAATGGGCTGACGACGGACGCGGTTACGGTGCTGGAGCAGCTGAAGGTCAAGGGCTATTATGACGAGGCCGGCGGCAGCGCGTATCTTGCCCAGCTGATGGACGTAACGCCTACGGCGGCGAATGTGCTGGAATACGCGGCGATTGTGCGGGATAAAGCCATGCTGCGGGATGTGGCCGCCGCCGGGGAGGAAATCCGCGGTCTTGCGTTTGCCGGCGGCGGGGAAGCGGCGGAAATCGCCGAGATTGCCGAGCAGAAGGTGTATGCCATCCGCCATGGCCGGGAAATCCGCGGCCTTGCCCATATTAAAGATGTGATTATGGATATTTATCCCAAGCTGGATGAGATGTCCAAAAACCCGGGGAAACTGCCCGGTCTCAGCACGGGGTTCCATGACCTGGACCGGGCGCTCACTGGGCTGAATAAATCCGATCTTTTGCTCATTGCGGCGCGTCCCGGCATGGGAAAAACCGCGTTTGCCCTGAATATTGCCTTGAATGCGGCGAAGAAAAGCGAAAAAGCCGTTGCGGTGTTTCAGCTGGAAATGTCCAGGGACCAGCTGGCAGAACGGTTTCTTGCCAGCGAGGCCCTGCTGGATTCTCAAAAGATCAAGACCGGGAATCTGGACGAGGACGACTGGGTAAAGATTGCCAGGGCTTCGTCGGTGCTTTCCAAGACAAAACTTTACATTGATGACAACCCTGCCATTACGGTGGCGGAAATCAAGGCGAAATGCCGCCGGGTGGAAGACTTGGGGTTGATCGTCATCGACTATATCCAGCTGATGCAGTCCGGCCGGCGGTCAGATAACCGGGTGCAGGAAATTGCGGAGATTTCCCGGGGGCTGAAGATTATGGCAAAAGAGCTGAACGTGCCGGTGGTCTGCCTGTCCCAGCTGTCCCGCGCGGTGGAGCAGCGGGGCGGAGAAAAGCGGCCGATTCTGTCCGACCTGCGGGAATCCGGCGCGATTGAGCAGGATGCGGACGTGGTCCTGTTTATCTATCGGGACGATTACTACAACGAAGAATCGGAGAAGAAAAACATCGCGGAGATCATTATTGCCAAGAACCGGCACGGTGCGACCAGCACGATCGAGCTGCAGTGGATCGGACAGTATACGACGTTTGCCAACCGGGATAAGGTGCATGCGTGATGCTGAACCTTGTGAAACAGGCGCTGAAAGAGGGCCGGCTTTTGGAAAAGGGAGACAGCGTGGTGTGCGCGCTGTCCGGCGGGGCAGATTCCGTCTGCCTTGCCCGGGTGCTGTGTCTGCTTCGGGAAGAATGGGAGATCCGGCTGTATGCATGCCATTTGAACCATTTGCTCCGGGGCGCGGAAAGCTTTCGGGACGAAGCGTTTGTCCGGGGGTTTTGCGCGCAGCAAAATATCCCGCTGTATGTGCGGCGGATGGATGCCGCCAAAGAAGCGAAACTGCGGCGGGTGGGGTTGGAGGAGTGCGCACGGCAGCTGCGGTATGCCTTTTATGACGAAGCCCTTGCCCATTGGGGCGCCCGGCGGATTGCAACGGCGCACAATGCCGACGATAACTGCGAAACCGCTCTGTTCCGCATGGCGCGGGGCACCGGCCTCGACGGATTGTGCGGAATTCCACAAAGCCGGGAGGATAAAATAATAAGGCCGCTGCTGTTTGCAACCCGGGAGCAGATTGAAGGGCAGCTCAAAATTTGGGGGCAGGCCTATGTGACGGATTCCTCCAATTTCAGCGACCAGTATACCCGCAACCGCATTCGCAACAAGCTGATGCCGTCCTTTCGGGAGATTCATGGGAACGCGGTGGAAAATATGACTCGCACCCTCCGGCTTTTGGACCAGGACAGGGACTATCTGCGGAAGGAAGCAGAGAAAAAATTCAAAAAACTTGTATCAAATAGTACAGATGGTGTATCCTTTAATAAGGAAGCACTTTTGGACCTGCACCCTGCGCTGCGGGTACGGGTGCTGCGGCTGGGCTATCTTGCTGCCGGCGGAGGAGCCGGAGGACTTACCCAGCGGCAGGCAGACAGTGTGGAGACACTGCTGCAGTCGCCGTTTCCGTCCGGCCGGTGCAGCCTTCCTCTGGGAATTCAGGCCGTCCGGGAATATGATACGCTGCGTTTTTGTCCGGCATTGCCGGATGGGGTACTGCAGACAAGACCGCTGAGACTGGGAGAAACGGTAGAACTTCCCGAAAGCGGCCTGCGTATTTTCTGCGGCGCAGCGCAGGCATATGGCGTTTTTAACAATTCGTTCAATACTTTTTTTCCTGCATATGATAAAATAAATTTTGACACATTGTGTGTCCGGGCCAGAAAACCCGGAGATCGTATGGCGGTTTCCGCGCATTCCGGCCACAGGAAATTGAAGGATATTTTGATAGATCGGAAAATACCCCGGCAGAAACGGAGCCTCATCCCAGTGATTGCGGACAAGGATGGCGTTATTTGTGTATATGGCGTCGGCGTAAATTGGGACAGGATCTCGGACACCGGGGATAAAATAAAAATAAAATTTGAGGATTTGACACATGGAACATGACATCTTGAAAGTGTATTTTTCCGAACAGGAAATCCAGAGCAAGGTTCGTGAACTTGGCGCGGCAATCTCCAGGGATTACGCCGGGAAAAACCCATTGATTGTAAGCGTTTTGAAGGGTTCTTTTATTTTTATGGCGGATCTTGCCAGGAGCATCACCATACCATGCGCCTTCGACTTTATGGCGGTTTCCAGTTATGGTGCCGGCACAAAGACCTCGGGAGAGGTAAAAATCATCAAGGACCTGGATAAGGAATTGTCCGGCCGGCATCTGATCCTCGTAGAGGATATTCTGGACAGCGGTGTGACACTTTCCTATTTGATGGAGCTGTTAAAGGCGCGGGATCCGGAATCCCTGGCGCTTTGTACTCTGCTGGATAAGCCCGCCAGGAGAAAGAGAGAGATCTGCGTGCAGTATAAGGGGTTTGAAGTGCCGGACGAATTTATTGTGGGATATGGCCTCGACTACGCGGAACGGTATCGGAATCTTCCATATATCGGCGTGTTAAAGCCGGAAATTTATAATAAATAACATATCAGAGGAAAGGTGTTGAGGCTGTTTGAATAAAAAGAAACCCATTCGGGGTATGGGCATATACATTATTGTGTTGCTTGTCCTTTTAATTATAGTAAGCCGCTTGCTGACGCAAACCAATGCGCCGGCGGTGACCTATGCGGACGTGGTGGATTATTTTCACAATGAGCAGGTGCGGGAATTTACGGTAAACGATGGCGTGCTGACGATGAAGCTGTCCGACGATTCTGTCATCACGTATGAACTTGCCAGCGAAAGCATTTTTTACAACGATCTGGGCGAAACGATTTTGCAGCAGCATGAAGCCGGAATTTTAGAGGATTATGATTATCAGGTGCGCACCATGCCATGGTATGCAAGCTTTTTGCCGTATCTGATTCTCATCGGGATCCTGGTGCTGTTCTGGTTCTTTATGATGAAGCGGGGTGACGGCGGCGCGCCGGGCGCAATGCAGTTTGGAAAATCCAAGGCAAAAATTGCCACCGACGCCAACAAAAAGGTGACGTTTCGAGACGTTGCCGGCGCGGACGAGGAAAAGGCGGAACTGCAGGAAATTGTAGAGTTTTTAAAGGATTCCGCCAAATTTACCCAGCTTGGCGCCCGCATTCCAAAGGGCGTGTTGCTGGTTGGCCCGCCGGGCACCGGAAAAACCCTTCTTGCAAAGGCAGTGGCCGGGGAAGCGGGGGTCCCGTTTCTCAGCATTTCCGGTTCGGATTTTGTGGAGCTTTATGTGGGCGTGGGCGCGTCCCGTGTGCGCGATCTGTTTGAACAGGCGAAAAAACGATCCCCCGCCATTATCTTTATTGATGAAATCGACGCGGTAGGCCGGCAGAGAGGTGCAGGCCTCGGCGGCGGCCACGACGAACGGGAACAGACACTGAACCAGTTGCTGGTGGAGATGGACGGCTTTGGCGTGAACGAAGGCGTTGTGGTGATTGCGGCTACCAACCGGCCGGATATTCTGGATAAGGCGCTTCTTCGTCCCGGACGGTTTGACCGGCAGGTTTATGTGGGCGCGCCGGACGTGAAGGGCAGAGAAGCCATTCTGCAGGTGCATGCCAGAAATAAACAGTTTGATCCCGATGTGGATTTTTCCAAGATTGCCAGAAGCACTGCCGGCTTTACCGGCGCGGATTTGGAGAATCTGCTCAACGAAGCGGCGCTGCTTGCCGCACGCCGCAGCAAAAAGTTTATTACAATGGACGAAATCGAGGAAGCCATCCTGAAGGTGCAGATGGGCGCGGAAAAGAAGACCAGAGTGATTTCCGACGACGAAAAACGGTTGACTGCGTACCATGAAGCAGGGCATGCCATTGCATTCCATGTGCTGCCAACCCAGGATCCGGTGCACCATGTCACGATTATTCCCCGTTCCAACGGCGCGGGCGGATTTACAATGCCCATCCCAACGGAGGAAAAGCACTACTACTCCAAAACCTTTATGCAGGAACATATTATTGTGTGCCTTGCGGGACGGATTGCGGAAAAACTGGTGCTGGGGGATATTTCCACCGGCGCGTCCAACGATATTAAGCAGGCGACCTCGTTCGCCCGGCTGATGGTCACAACCTACGGCATGAGCGATGTGGTAGGTCCGGTGGATTACAGCAGCGATAACGACCATATGGTACTGGGCCGCGACATTGCGATGAGCAAGGCATATTCCGACAAAACCGCGGCGCAGATTGACAGCGAAGTACACAAACTGATTTCCGAAGCGTACAGCCAGTGCGAAACGATTCTGACGGAGAACCTGGATAAGCTGCGTACCATTGCAGAGTATCTTATCGAACACGAAACTCTGGACGGGGAGAACTTTGCAAGGCTGTTTCGCGGAGAGGCGCCGGTGGATCCAAACCATGATGCGGCGCTGGTAGCGGAAGCCAGGGCAGAGCTTACCGCGGAGCTGGAGGCCAAGGAAAAGGCGCAGCACACCGAAGAACATGGAATTTCTTCTGTGCAGACAACGCCGGAGCCGATAAAAACGGAGGATGCCGGCACTCAGCCGGTTACGCCGGCACCGCAGGGCGATATAAAACCGCCCTCGATACCGGAAACAAAAGATATGCCGGAGGACGATGGCCGGCCGTCTTAACACACCAAAAACAGCCCCCGGCTTAGGTTGGGGGCTTGCATTTTTTCGGGAGGGAAACGAAGATGGAACTTTTTGATACACCGCTGCAAACCAATAAGCTGTTGTTTAAAAACCGCTTGGTGATGCCGCCAATGGCAACGGCCAAATGCGAAGACGACGGCAGCATCAATGAGGAAATTCTGCAATACTATGACGAAAAGACCGCAAACGGAAAGATTGCTCTGGTGATTGTGGAGCATGCCTTTGTGCTGAACCAGGGCAGAGCCAGACAAAAACAGATTTCTATGGCGGAAGATGATAAAATAGCCGGGGCAAAAAGACTGTGCGATATTCTGCACAAAAACGGTACGCTGTGCTGTATGCAGATAAACCATGCCGGTTCCTCTGCGGATGCCGCGGCTTCCCATATGCCGGTGGTAGGGCCGTCGGATGTGGCGGACGTGCGTTCCGGCACGGTGCCGGCGGCGATGACTGAAGAACAGATCCGAGAAGTGGTGGATGCTTTTGCCGCCGCCGCCGCCAGAGTCCGGGCGGCGGGCTGCGACGCGGTGGAGATTCATTCTGCGCATGGGTATCTTCTGAATCAGTTTTATTCTCCCTATACCAACCGGCGGACCGACGCCTATGGCGGCGATATTGCCGGGCGTATCCGCCTGCATTTGGAGGTGGTTCGCGCGGTGCGAAAGGCGGTCGGGGAAGCCTATCCGATTTTCCTGCGCCTGGGGGCAAAGGACTATGTAGTCGAAGGAAGCACCGTCGAAGACGGCGTTTTTGCCGCAAAGGCACTGGAACGGGCTGGCGTAGATCTATTGGACATTACCGGCGGCATCGGTGGGTATACGAACCCCCAAAGCACGGCGCCTGGCTTTTTTGCGGATGCCAGCACGGCCATTAAAAAGGCGGTTTCCATTCCTGTGCTTGTCACTGGCGGTGTGCGGAAAAAGGCAGACGGCGAGACGCTGCTTCGCTCCGGCGCCGGGGATTTGATTGGCGTGGGCCGGGCTATGCTGCAGGATTCCCACTGGGTAGAGAGGGAATGGGGCGCGTAGCATGCGCGGGTTCGAAGGACAGAAAAACGATGCAAAACCGGCGGCTGCGGGACGCCGGTTTTTTTATTTGCTGCAACAGTACGCCGGGGCGAAAATGATTCGGCAAAGTATAGAAAACTGTGAATCAAAGCAAAAAAATTGAAAAAAGGTTGCAATGTGTCAAAGGAAATGATACAATAGATTTGCTTAAAAAAACAAATGTATTTTGGGAAAGGACATTTCTTATGACGACAAAGCCGCGGTATTATATGATTGAAGCGGATTGTTTGCCGGAGATCTGTAAGAAGACCCTGGAAGTCAATCAGATGCTGCAACTGGGAAAGGTCAAGACCATCCATGAGGCAGTAAAAAAAGTAGGCATCAGCCGGAGCGCGTACTACAAATACCGCAATGGGATTAAGCCGTTTTATGAATTGGCCAACGACAGGATTGTCACGTTCCATATGATACTGCATGATGAAACGGGAGTTCTGTCGAATATTTTGACTCTTTTGGCGAAAAACGGGGCAAACATCTTAACCATCAATCAGAGTATCCCCATCAACGGGCAGGCGGCAGTCACCATATCCGCCAACACGGGGGATTTGGCCGTGGAGGTGGAAACCCTGCTGAAGCAGGCCCGGGAAATGCCTGGGGTTGTAAAATTTGAAGTGTTGGCAATTGAAGCATAGAGGAGGAAATGGAAACAATGGCAAAGATAGCGATTTTAGGCTTTGGGGTAGTCGGCTCCGGCGTTTATGATGTGATAAACAAAAACAGCGGCACAGTCAGAGGAAAAGCGGGGGATGAGATCGAAATCAAATATATCCTTGCGCGGAAAGAGTATGCCGGCACACCCTTTGAGAAGCGGGTGGTACATGACTTTGCGGTGATTGAGATGGATCCGGAGGTCTCCGTGGTGTCTGAATCCATCGGCGGCGTGGGCGCGGCCTATGAATACACGGTGCGGGCTCTCAAAGCAGGAAAAAGCGTGGTTACCTCCAACAAGGAACTGGTGGCAACCCATGGATATGAGCTGATGCAGCTTGCCCGGGAAAACGGTGTAAATTATATGTTCGAGGCCTCTGTCGGCGGAGGAATCCCGGTGATCCGTCCGATGTTTACCTGCCTTGCCGGCAATGAAATTGATGAGATCAGTGGTATTTTAAACGGCACCACAAACTATATATTAACCAAGATGATTAACGAAAGCGTATCGTTTGCCGATGCACTCAAGGAGGCGCAGGAACTGGGCTATGCGGAAAGCGATCCGTCGGCGGATGTAGACGGCATTGACGCCCAGCGGAAGCTGTCCATTTTGACCACGGTTGCCTATGGCGAACATGTCTATCCGGAGGCGGTGTATGCCGAAGGCATTACAAAGATTACGCTGGAGGATGTAGCGCTTGCAGAACAGCTTGGATATGTCATCAAGCTCATTGGCCACACCTGCCGGGAAGACGGCAGCATCTATGCGTATGTGGCGCCGCATATGGTGCCAAAGACCAATATGCTGGCTGGGGTACAGGATGTATTTAACGCGGTAATGGTAAAAGGCAATATGGTGGACGAAGTGCTTTTTTACGGAAAGGGAGCGGGCAAACTGCCGACAGCCTCCGCTATGGTCGCAGATATCATTGACTGCGTCAAACATCGGGGCATGCACCTTTCCAGAAAGTGGGAGGATGGCCGGGACGGTCAGATTGCATCGATGGAAACCTATTCGTCGTCGTTTTTTGTGGCAATTCGCGGGACGGAAGCGGACGCGAGAGCGACGCTGCCGGTGCGCAAAGCCGTATGCAAGGGCGGTGTGACCGCTGTCATCACCGAAAAAATGCAGGTAAAAACCCTGAAAGAAAAAATCCGCGGGCTGGCTGCCGACAGCCGGATCGTTTCGGAATATTTTGTATTATAAGAGGCAGGCATGGTTACAATCAAAGTTCCGGCGACCAGTGCCAATATGGGCTCCGGATACGACAGCATTGGCATCGCGCTGGATTTGTATAACCGCATTCAAATGGAAGAATACGACGGCGTGGAAATCATTTCTGACACAGACGTGCCAAGGGATGAAAGCAATCTGATCTATCAGTGCGCGAAGAAAGTGTATACTATCTGCGGCGCCCCGTTTCCGGGACTTCGGATTGCGGAGGAATGCACCATTCCCCAGGCAAGGGGACTAGGTTCGTCTTCCGCCTGCACCATAGCGGGCATTATGGGCGCAAACGCCCTGCTGGGCGATCCACTCTCCCAGCAGAATATCATTGACCTTGCGGCGTCTATCGAAGGTCACCCGGACAACTCCACCCCTGCGATTTTGGGTGGATTCTGCGTGGCGCTGCTGGAATACGGCAAAGTATGGCATGTGCGGGTTCCTATTGCCGATAAGGTGGATTTTGTCGCGTTTATCCCGAATTTTGAACTGCTGACGGAAAAGGCGCGGGGGATTATCCCGCAAACCATCGCCCATAAAGACGCAGTGTTTAATCTGTCCCGGGCGGCGCTTCTGGCAGGTTCCCTTGTCACAGGGGATCTGGAAAACATCGGCGTTGCGGTAGGGGATTGCCTGCATCAGCCGTATCGGTTTGACCTCATCCCCCAGGGACGGGAGGTGGTGCAGGCCGCCAACGGAATGGGCGCGTTGGGCACCTTTATTTCCGGCGCGGGGCCCAGCATTATCGCGGTGGTGGATTCCGGCGACAAGACATTTCTCGCCCGGGCGCAAATGTATTTTGCAGAACAGTTTCCCAACTGGACCCCTGTGCTGCTGCACTGCGACGAAGTGGGCGCGGTGGTGGAATTATGTTAACAAAGGATACTTTATTTTTTAGGATATCAGGAGGAAAAAATGAGTCTTATCGTTCAGAAATTCGGCGGTACATCCGTGGCAAATACCGAACGGCTGTTTAACGTCGCCGACATTATTACGTCTGCTTACAAAGAAGGCAACCGTGTTGTGGCGGTAGTTTCCGCACAGGGTGATACAACAGACGATTTGATCGCCAAGGCGGCGGAAATTACCGGCAGCCCTTCCAAACGGGAAATGGATGTTCTTCTGACAACCGGAGAACAGATCTCGATGTCTCTGCTTGCCATGGCCATTGAGAAATTAGGGTTTCCCGTCGTGTCCCTCACCGGCTGGCAGATCGGCCTGCAGACCGACGCCAACTATTCGGATGCGCGCATTAAAAAAGTAACGGCGGAACGCATCCGGGAGGAACTGGACAACAATAAAATCGTCATCGTGGCAGGATTCCAGGGGATTAACAAGTATGACGATGTGACCACCCTGGGCCGGGGCGGCTCCGATACCACGGCAGTCGCGATCGCAGCGTCTATCGGCGCGGACCTGTGCCAGATTTTTACCGATGTGGACGGCGTGTATACGGCGGATCCCCGCATTATTAAAGACGCCAGGAAACTGCAGGAGATCACATACGATGAAATGCTGGAGCTCGCCACTCTGGGCGCGCAGGTGCTGCACAACCGTTCGGTGGAAATGGCAAAGAAGTATAACGTGGATCTTGAGGTTATTTCAAGCTTTACAAGAAACAGCGGAACAAAGGTGAAGGAGATTTTATCGATGGAAAAAATGAATGTAAGCGGCGTTGCCCGTGATAATAATGTAGCAAGAATCGCATTGGTTGGTCTGGAGGACACTCCGGGCATCGCATTTAAGGTATTCTCCTTAATGGCGAAAAAGAAAATCAATGTGGATATTATCCTCCAGTCCATTGGGCGGGAAAACAAGAAGGACATCAGCTTCACCGTGCCGCTTTCGGAGGCGGAGAACGCCAAGACTGTGCTGGAAGCCAATAAGGAGGCTTTGAAGTTTGATAAGCTGAGCGTGGACACCGGCGTGTCGAAGGTATCCATTGTAGGCGCTGGTATGGCGACAAACGCGGGAGTTGCTTCGATGATGTTTGAAGCCCTGGCAAACGCGGCGGTAAACATCAAAATGATTTCCACCAGCGAAATTAAGATTTCGGTACTCATTGACCGGGAAGACAGTGAAAAGGCCATCAAAGCCATTCACAGCAAATTCTTTAATAATTAAACGGCGCACAAACACCCTGCTGCAATTTTGCGGCAGGGTGTTTTTTCAAAGGAGGGAAAAACGAAAGAAAAGGCGAAAAAATTCGCCTTTTCTTTCGTTCGTGGGAGAGTGAGATGTATCAAAGGTTGCCGCCGGCAATATGGAAAAACAACACCGGCGGCAATAAAACAGCAAATAGTACAAGGGAAAGCAGGGAACTCAAACCGCCAAGATCCCAAATCATTTGTTCTGAGAATACTATACGCAAAAAAATAGTGAGGTGCAATAAAAAATTATGTCGACGAATTAATATTTCGTGCTATAATGGTTTTGTATAGAACCGAACGGCACTGTCCGGCGGCAGGTCCCAGTGTGGCCGGCGGCGGAAAAATAAAAAGGGAGGATGCCTGCCGTTGCCGCAGGTGGAAAGAGTATGAGGAAACTGGATGAACGGGGAGTTTTGCCGGAGTCGGAGGTGCATTATAAAACGCCGTCCAATGTGGCAAAAAAGCTGTTTTTTTATGTGACCAGATGCGGACATTATTATTGCGACAGCAACTACGATTTCTCCTTTAAAGACGCCAGAGCGCAGGCGGAAAGCCATCGGAATTATTATCTTATTTATGTGAAATCCGGAGATATGGCGATGGAAAACGATGGAAACCATTTTCGGACGGATGCGGGGCAGGTTGCCCTGCTGGACTGCCGGAAGACCCACCGGTATCGGGCAATGAACAACATAGAGACGCTGTGGATCCATTTTGACGGCCCGTTGGCAGACGCGTTCTATGAAGCCATTCTGGAATCCAAGAACGGCAAGCAGTCCTTTTACTCCCCTGCGGGGAAATCCACAGAAGAACAGATGATGAAAATTATCGTGGGGCTGCGGGGTGACGATACGTATTCGGAATCAGAATATTCACAGATTATGTACAAAATCCTTTGTGATTTGCTGTACAGCCGGCAGGAAGCAGAGTCTGACAACGACCCCATCACCCAATCCATCCGTTATATTAAGGATCATTTGTTTGAGCCGCTGGCGGTGGAAGACATTGCGCGGGTGGTGAATTTGAGCACGTCGCATTTTTCCCGTCTGTTTAAACGGCGGATGTGCGTATCCCCGCATGAATTTGTCATTTTGCGGCGGATTGACGAGGCAAAATCCCTGTTGCATACGACAAATCTGTCGGTCAAAGAAATTGCCTACAAGGTAGGATATCACAGCGAAGTGAATTTTATTTCTTCGTTTATTTCAAAAACCGGAATGTCGCCCAGTATGTTCCGGAAGCATGGGAATTAAGGGAGTATGGGGAGCAAAAGCATATGAAGGAACAAGCGAAAAAACGGGAACAGGCGCCGGAGAGCGCTTGTATGGCGGAAGGAAAAAATGCGGTGATGGAACTGCTGCGCTCCGGCAACCCGGTGGACAAGGTGTTCGTGGCGGAGGATATGGCGGACGGCAGGACCCATGCGATTTTGTCCTTGGCGAGAGAGCGGGGCGCGGTGACGGTGCGGTGCAGCCGCAGAAAGTTGGACGGGATGAGCCAAACCGGCGCCCACCAGGGAATGATCGCCTTTGGTGCGCCGAAAGCGTATGTCAGCCTGGAGGATATTTTGGAAACCGCGCGGCAGCGGGGGGAAGCGCCGCTTCTTGTGCTTTGTGACGGCATGACGGATCCCCACAATCTGGGAGCGGTGATCCGTTCTGCGGAAACCGCCGGAGCGCATGGGATTGTTCTTCCGAAACGACGGTCTGCCACATTGAACGAGGCGGCGGTCAAAGCGTCTGCCGGGGCGGTAGCCCATATGGCGGTAGCACGGGTGCCGAATCTTGCCATGGCCATCGAGGAACTGAAAGAACGGGGCGTGTGGATATTCGGCGCGGACGCTGGCGGCGACCGCACGCTGTATAACGCTGATTTCAAAGGCGCCGCCGCGATTGTGATTGGCTCCGAGGGAAACGGTCTCAGCCGGATCGTTCGGGAAAAGTGTGATTTTATTGTCAGCATTCCGATGAAAGGCAGCATCAATTCTTTGAATGCGTCTGCGGCCGCCGCCGTGCTGCTGTATGAGGCGGTGCGGCAAAGAATGGAGGCGTCCTATGAATGACAAGCGGTTTGACACGGCAGACCTCCGGGAAATCCAGACGATGCTTGCCGGGGATGCGGGAGAAAGCTATGACATTGAGGATATTTTAAGGGAATTCGGCGGAGGGAAATCGGCGCCGCCGGCCCGGCCGCAGACAGAACAGACCGCGCCTTCCGGCCGCCCGGCTCGGCCGAGCGCGCTCTCCGGCGGGATACCAGCGGATTGCGGGGGCAAGGAGTCCGCCGATTCACGAAACGATATCGGGGAAGCGGAACCCCGTCCGGAAGGAGACGGCGGGGCAGAACCTGCCCGGCGGCCTGCGGCGGCGCGTTATGGACGGGGCAGAGATATGCCTCTGACAGAACCGGTCGAGCTTACGCCGCAGACGGTGGAACGCTTTCCGGAGGAGGAACCATCCCGGCGCCGAAAGGCGGCCGAAAGGGGATTCGGGGAAGCCGGGACGGAGTTTCAGAGAGGGCCGGCGGAACGGCAGGGGGCTTCGGTCAACCGCCGGGAGAAAAAAGGCGCCTATGTCCGGGAATCCGTGGGCGTGGGTGACACCGGGAAACTGCGGGCCAGCGTACATCCTTATCCGCGGCGAAGCGGAGGAAGTCCCCGGGGCGTTAACGAAATCGGGGATATCAGCCAGGTGCGGGAAGAGCCAGTCCAGCCAAAGGATCCCAAAGTGGCTACAAAGAAAAATGCCAGGCGGGCAAAATCCCTGCGGGCACGCAGCCGGCTGGTGCTGCTGTTTACCATAGCCGCGGCGCTGCTGTCCTTTGCCGGCATGCTGCACCTTCCGCTGCCGGAAATCATAGACTTTGCCAAAAGCCCGTTTGTTGTATCGGCCGTATTGACAGGACTGCAGGCGGCAGGAATGCTTCTTTTGATTGACGTGGTGGGGTTTGGCCTGATTTCTCTGTTCCGGGGAAAGCCGATTTTGTTGTCGGCGCTTTCCATAGCGCAGCTTGCTGTGCTTGCGCATTGTGTTGTCGGAATGATTTGGGGCGGAGAACTGCCGTATACCGCCGTCAGCTTGTGCGCTCTGTTTATCGCCGCCCTTTCGGAAGCGGATAAATACGCGGGAAAGCAGTATATTTACAAAGTCGCGGCGCTGACGCCTGCGCCCGTGGGCGTATTCTATCATAAGGAAGAAAACGGGAAAGACTGCATTGTGAAAAACCGTGTGCAGAATATGGAGGAATTTCTGGTGCAGGTAGAAACTCCGGACGGTTTGGAAATGGTTTATGGAGCGTATGCGGTCGCCGCGATTGTCATATCTGTGATTTTGTCGGTGCTGGCTTCTGGGAAAACCGGCGTACGCCTGGAGATTGTCCGCAATCTCGCGGTCATGATGACCGCATCCGTGTCCTTCAGCTTGCTGGCGTCCTATGGCCTTCCGTTTAAAAGCATTGCGAGGAAGCTGTTGTCCGCCGGCGCAGCGGTGGCAAGTGTAAAACGCGCGGAAAAAATCCGAAAAACCAAGCGCGTGGTGGTTAAGGACGGCGATATGTTTCCGGCGGGAACCATATCGATGGAAGGCTTTAAGGTATACAATGGCCATCGGGGCGACAAGGTGTTGGCCTATGCCACGGCGGCGATGACGGTGGCAGGCTCGGAAACCTACCGGGTGTTTGCCGAAACATTGCGGGAGCGTTATGGTGCGCCGGTGCGGGCAACGGATGCTCTTACCTATGAAAGCGGCGGCGTCAGCGTTACTATCCGGGGGGACAGCGTGTTGGTGGGGACTGCTTCGTTTATTATGCGGATGGGCATTCGTATTCATGAAGGAAAACAGATCCGCAGCGGTGTTTTCGTGGTTATCAACAATGAAATTGCCGGTATTTTTGCATTAAAGTATAGTGCGTCTGCGGCGAGTTACGGAGGGATGCAGACTCTGCTCCGCAACCATAAAATACCGGTGCTTGCAACGCGGGATTTCAACATTACGCCGCCGCTGGTGGAAGAAAAATTTGATCTTCGGCGGGGTATTACCGAATATCCGGCCATTCAGGTCCGAAACGATATGGGCGAGGGTGGCTATACCAAGGGGGATGTGCTCTGCGGGATTTTGTCCAGGGACGGGATTGTGCCGTATTCCGGGTATATTCAGGCGGCAAGCCGGCTGACCGGCGCGTTGCGCAGCAATCTGGTGGTTGGTATGATTGCCGGCGGATTGGGAATGATCCTTACCTATTTTCTTGCCGCCGTCGGCAGCGAGAATCTTTCCCCGTTCAGCGTGCTGATTTATCTGCTTCTTTGGTATGTGCCGACGATTATGTTTTCCAAACATGTCAACCGCCCCTATTAATATTGGATAAAAACGAAAGCCACACAGCAGGCGCTGTGTGGCTTTTTGTATAATACACACATAAAATTTATATATTTTTAATAAATAAAATATTGAAAGGGAAGGTGAAAATAGTATATAATAACAATTGGGCACACGCTCGTACCGTTGATATAAAGGAGTTGTTTGATTTGGGTTCTTATTCTGTGCATAAACTCAGAAATATTTGCCTGTTGGGGCATGGGGGCGACGGAAAAACGTCCCTGGTAGAAAGCATGCTTTACCTGAACGGTAATACGGACCGGCTGGGGAAGGTTTCCGATGGAAATACGGTATGCGATTTTGATCCGGAAGAGATAAAAAGAGGTTTTTCTATCTCCACCGCCATTGCACCGGTGGAATTTATGGACTGCAAAATTAATGTGTTGGACACGCCGGGTTACTTTGATTTTGACGGAGAAGTCCAGCAGGCGCTGAAGGTCTGCGAATCGGGGCTGATCGTGGTAAACGGCAAAGACGGCCCGTCCGTCGGCACAGAAAAGGCCTGGAAGAAACTGGCGGACAAAAATATGCCCAGAGCTTTTTATGTTTCGAAAATTGACGAGGAAAACGCTCGTTACTATACCGCGTTCCATAAGCTACAAAAACTGTTCGGCGTATCGGTATGCCCGATTGTCGTGCCGATTTTTGAAGGCGGCAAGGAAGTAGGCGTTGTTGACGTGGTGATCCGCAAGGCGTATACGATGAAAGGCAGCGAACGGGTGGAGATCCCCATTCCGGAAGAAATGAAAGAACGGGTGGATCAGCACCGGGCAGCGTTGTGCGAAAATGTCGCAGAGCTTTCCGAGGAATTGATGGAACGGTACTTTGAAGGAGAAGAGTTCTCCGACGAAGAACTGATCGCAGGCATTCGCCAGGGCGTGCGTTCGCTTGTCATCGCACCGGTATTCTGCGGTTCTGCGGCAACGGGCATCGGCACCTTTGCCCTGCTGAAGGGGATCTGTGACTATATGCCTTCGCCGGACGAAGCGCCGTCGGAGGTGGCGGAAAACGAAAAGGGCGAGCCGGAGGAAATCCTTTGTGCACCGAACGGCTCCGCCTGCGCGTTCGTGTTTAAAACCACAGCCGACCAGTATGGAAAAATTTCATTCTTCAAGGTGCTGGCAGGCAGTGTGAAAAACGATATGCAGCTGGTAAATACCCGGATGGATGCAGCGGAGAAAATTGGCAAGCTGTATACTTTCCGGGGGAAAAAGAGCACAGAAGTGAAGGAAGTTTCCTGCGGTGACATCGGCGCGGTGGGCAAGCTTGTGACCACCAAAACCGGGGATACGCTGTGCGCGTCGGTTCGAAAGGTGCGCGTCGACCCGATCCAGTTTGCGCCGCCCTGCTATTCTCAGGCCATTGCGCCAAAGGTAAAAGGCGGAGAAGAAAAGATTTCCCAAGGGCTTGCCAGGCTGCGGGAGGAAGACCCGTCGTTTGAAAACGTGACAAACCATGAAACGCATCAGCATATTCTGTCCGGCGCGGGGGATATTCATCTGGATGTAATCTGCTCCAAGCTGAAAAACAAATTCGGCGTGGAAGTGGCGCTGTCCAAACCCATTGTACCGTATCGGGAAAAAATCCGCAAAAAGGTCACCGTGGAAGGTAAGCACAAGAAGCAGTCCGGCGGCCATGGACAGTACGGCCATGTCAAAATGGAGTTTGAGCCGTGCATAGAACAGGAATTTGTATTTGAGGAAAAGATATTTGGCGGCAGTGTGCCGAAAAACTTCCATCCCGCCGTGGAAAAGGGCATTCGGGAAGCGATGGAGCACGGCGTGCTGGCCGGGTATCCCATGGTAGGGCTGAAAGCTACCCTCCTCGATGGTTCCTACCATGATGTGGACTCCAACGAATTGTCCTTTAAAATGGCGGCTCGCCTTGCATACAAAAATGGCATCCCTCAGGCAAGTCCTGTGATTATGGAACCCATTTGCTCGATGAAGGTTTATGTGCCGGACGCTTATATGGGTGATGTCATCGGCGATTTGAATAAGCGCCGCGGCCGGGTGATGGGCATGAACCCGGTGGATGGGCAGCAGGAAATCATCGCCGAGGTGCCGATGTCGGAAATCAGCGATTACGCGATTGCGCTGCGTTCTATGACGCAGGGACGGGGCAGCTTTGTTTATCAGTTTGAACGATATGATGACGCGCCGCCGCAGGTACAGGAAAAAGTCATTGCGGAGAGCAGCGTAGCGGAAGACGAATAAGAGAAAACCAGGGGGAACGGCAGTTTCCCCTGATTTTTTCGGAGGCCACAGAAAGACCGGCAAAGCCGGCGGCGCCAAAACAAAAGGAGGAGCCTATGATTAAAATCATTGCAAGACAGGTTGTTCGGGAGGAATGCATAGAACAATACCGGGCGCTGGCCCGGGAACTGGTGGAAAAATCCCGGAGGGAAGCGGGTTGCATCCATTATCAGTCCCTTCAGGGGCTTACGGATCGGCGGATCCATATTTTTGTGGAAGAGTGGAAAGACCAGGCGGCGATTGAAGCCCACAACGCCTCGGAACATTTTACAAGAATTGTTCCGCAGCTGGGCGAACTGTTTGCCGGGGAAGAAATTGTGGACTTGTGTACGGTGGATATTTAGGGGATTGACAAAGCAGGCGGTTTTCCGCCTGCTTTTTCCTTAAAAGATTGTTTTTTTTAATAGATGCGGCGATTAAATTAGTTGTAATACAAAGGGCCATCCGCTATAATAAAAAAGAAATCAAGGGTAGGGGGCGATTGGATGGTAAAAGATTTGACGAGAGGTTCGGTGGGCCGTTTGTTGCTTCTTTATTCCCTGCCGCTTTTTTTCAGCAACCTTTTTCAGCAGGTTTACAGCATTGCGGACAGTGTGATCGCCGGACGGTATGCAGGCAACGACGCTTTGGCGGCAGTGGGAGCCTCTTATCCCATTACGATGATTTTTATCGCGGTGGCCATTGGTTCAAACATTGGCTGCGGGATCGTGATTTCTCAGTTGTTTGGCGCCAGGGATTATAAAAAAATGAAGACCGCCATCAGCACGTCCATGCTTTCGGTGGCGGCGCTGAGCGTTGTCTTTACCGTGCTGGGACTGAGCCTTTACCGCCAGATGCTGGCGCTTTTGGGAACGCCCGACAACATTTTTGCAGACGCTGCTCTGTATTTGAAAATATATATCTGCGGCGTATTTTTTCTGTTTTTTTATAATATCTGTACCGGCATTTTTTCCGCCCTGGGGGATTCCAGGACGCCGCTTATGTTCCTTATTATTTCCTCCGTCGGGAATGTGATATTGGATGTTGTGTTCGTCAAGTATTGTCATTGGGGCGTCGCCGGCGTTGCGGTTGCCACATTGATGGCACAGGGCGCCTCGGCGGTTGCCGCGTTTTTTGTCTTGCTGCGGCGGCTCCGGGGCATACCAACCGAGGGAAAGTATCCTCTGTTTTCCTTTTCCATGTTGAAAAAAGTCAGCTATGTGTCCATTCCAGGGATCCTGCAGCAAAGTTTTATGTCGGTGGGCAACCTGTTCGTGCAGAATCTCGTCAACGGCTTTGGCGAGGATGTGATTGCGGGTTTTTCCGCGGCCATGAAGCTGAACAATCTTGCCACCACCTCCCTGCTTGCGTTTGGCAACGGGGTATCCGGGTTTACGGCGCAAAACATCGGCGCCGGCGAACGGGAACGGGTGCGCCGGGGATATCATATGGGGATTTTGATGGCGGAAGTTCTGGCGCTCCTTCTGGCCGTGCTGTATTTTGTCGGCCGGGAACCCCTGATTATTGCCTTTCTGGATACGTCCGGTGCGGGCGCGGGGATTGTGGAATCCGGCGCCAGATTTTTGAAAACCGTTGCGCCGTTTTTTGTCGTCCTGGGCATCAAACAGGTGTCGGACGGCGTGATCAAAGGCGCCGGCTCTATGAAGCAGTTTATGGCGGCGACGCTCACGGATCTCATTGTCCGGGTGGCGCTGTCCTACCTTCTGGTAGGGAAACTCGGCTATATGGGAATTTGGATTTCCTGGCCCATTGGCTGGTTTGTGGGAACCGGGCTTTCCGTGTTGTTTTATCGGATGGGAACATGGAAAAAAGGCCTGGATTTAAATTAACTGGTATGAATAGCAGCGCTTCCTCATATATATTTCAAAAAGGAATATGGAGGAAGCGTTATGTTTATTTTCACGGCGAAACTGTCGATAAAAAGGCTGGTGGCGGGACTGGGGATTATCTGCTGCGTGGTGTTTGGAGTGGTAACTCTGGCGGACCGGGACAACGGCAATGCGGGAGTGTTTTTTGAAGGGGAAACCCAGGAAGTTTTGTCGCTGGAGGCCAAAGGACTGAAAACTACGGAGGATATGAAGGCCTATATTGAATCCATTGGCTGGCAGGTCAGCGACAACATTCAGAGCAAAACCGTGTTGATTCCAAAGGAATTTACCGGGGAATATGAGCAATACAATGTGATCCAGAAAGAGCAGGGGTTTGACCTTTCCAAATACAAGGGCAAAAAGGTCATGCTGGTCACTTTTGAAGTGCTGAACTATAAAGATGTGCCGGAGGGCGTAACGGCGAATATCCTGCTGTATAAAAACAAAGTAATCGGCGGGGACATTTGTCTGGAAACGGAAGAAGGCTTTATCCATGGCCTGGTAGAGGGATTGGAATAAGGCCCGCGGCGCGAAAACAGCCGCAGCGGAAAAACCGGGGAAACCGGAGCGTCCGCTGCGGCTGTTTGATGCTGCAAAAAGATTGTCTTGGCACCGGCATTTCCGGCGCGGGGTTCCTTTTTGCTTTTGGGTTGCGCATACATTGCAATAAGCTCTGATGTATGCTATGGTAAATTAAACGATAAATAAAAATTTGGAGTAGGGAACTATGCAATTATTCGATTGGGGCGGAAGAGAAGAAAGATATGCTTTATTGCTTAGACAAAGAACAAAAATTAAAGGAGAACAATGAAGCATGGATAAATTAATTTTAAGACCGATCATTTCTGCCGAAGATAAGAACACATTTCTTCGCGAAATTCAAGAAGCCTTTCAAAATGCTTATATAAAAGCGTTTGGAACGTCGGAAGAAACAATTCTTCCTGCAGAAGACATAGAAGGTTCTTTTAAGGAAAAAGGTTCCGAGACTTATGTTGCGGAAATGGGTGGAGAAAGAGTTGGCGGTGCGATCATCGTCATAGAGGATAGAACCGGTTGCAATTCACTTCATTTTTTATATGTGAAATCCGATTTACAAAATGCCGGATACGGATTGAAGATATGGAAAGCAATCGAAGCGTTGCACCCCGAAACAAAAGTGTGGGAAACACATACTCCGTATTTCGATAAAAGAAATATTCATTTTTATGTAAATCGTTGCGGATTCAAGATTGTAGAGTTTTTTAATCCGAAGCACAAAGACCCGCATCAGACAGAGAATAGCACAGGGAATATTCCGGAAGAAAATAATGAGTTCTTTCGATTAAAAAAAGAAATGACGCAGCCAAAGTTCAGCTTACAAAACTGTGTCCGCCGGAGACACATCCCCTTTGTCAATCGGATGAAAGGGAATTACAAGTTCGCCTTCCTCCGTTCCGGAGGGAATAGGAAGGCGTGAAGAGGCCGGTTGTTTTTTGGACGAAAAAATGGTAAAATAAAACGATTATTTGGAATGCGGGGGCGGTTATGGGACTGGAACGGTTGGATAAAATTTTATCGCATATGGGAATTTGCTCCCGCCGCGAAGCCGCAAAGCTGGCAAAAAGCGGCGCCATACGAATCAACGGCGGCATATGCCGGGACAGCGGCTGCAAGGTGGATCCGGCGGCGGACGACATTGCAGTGGACGGTGAGACCATCTGTTACAAAGCGCATGTTTATATTTTGATGAACAAAGCGGCAGGCTATATTACGGCGACGGAAGACCGCCGCCAGCCCACGGTGCTTGCGCTGCTGGGAGAACGGGAACAGAAGATGGGCCTGTTTGCCGCCGGCCGGCTGGACAAGGACACCGAAGGGCTGTTGCTGCTTACAAACGACGGCGCGTTTGCGCACAGCATTATGTCGCCAAAGCATCGGGTGGAAAAGAGCTACTTGGCCAGAGTGGAGGGAACTCTGGCCAAGGACGCGGAGGAACGGTTCGCCGCGGGACTGCAGCTGGAAGACGGCACGGTTTGCCTGCCAGCCGGGCTGCGGCGCCTTGCAGCGCCGGACGAAATCCTGGTTACCATTTGCGAAGGGAAATATCACCAGGTCAAGCGCATGGTGGAGCAATGCGGCGGCCGGGTACGGTATCTTAAGAGGCTGTCCATCGGCGGACTCACTTTGCCAGAGGAATTGTCTCCCGGCGATTGGCGGTATGTTGATTATACATGGGTAAAAACTCAAATAAATAATACAGACAGTAAAACAATTGGTTAAAATGTAGAGAAAAAATTCCACAAAAAAATCAAAAAAAACGAAAAAATTTGTTGAAAATTAAAAATTTTTCTATAAAAAATGAAATGCATGTGATATAATTGTGTAAATGATGCATAGTATAGATGCGTTTAATTGGTTAGGTTGTCGGTTTTGGCGTCGGATACGGACTGTCAAAATAGACAAATAGGGGTTTTCAAACAAACGGGAAAATTTTTGGTTGGAGAGAAGGGTGTAATATGGCATCGAGGTTGTTTCAATCTATGATACTTCAGATGAAAGATTCAGTGGATCGTACCATCGGCATCATAGACGCTGCCGGCATTGTGATTGCATGTACCGATCTTTCGCGGATTGGAGAAAACAGGGAAGAGGCCGTTGTGGAGATGGGATATGTGGGTGACGTAATCCGCCTGGGTGGATATACCTATTTCCCGACGTCCGGCCGCAATACCC
Organism: uncultured Eubacteriales bacterium; assembly: GCA_934395135.1. Classification (GTDB taxonomy): domain Bacteria; phylum Bacillota; class Clostridia; order Oscillospirales; family Butyricicoccaceae; genus CAKRRK01. Next base: position 23,460 of record CAKRRK010000009.1, read on the forward strand.
ATTTTGAAAACGCGGTGTTTGTGCAGGGAGAAGATGAAACAGCCAAAAGCATTTGTTCCCTTGCAGCAATCGCCATTGGCAACATCAAGTCCCTTTATGACGAAAAGCATGACAAAAGCACATTTATCAAAAACATTATTCTGGACAATATTCTGCCGGGAGATATTTATATTAAATCCCGGGAAATGCACTTTGGCGTGGATGTGGAACGGGTGGTGTTCCTGATCCGCCAGTATGACCAGGTGAATGTGGCGGCAATTGATGTGATAAACAATATGTTTCCGGACAAGCAGAAGGATTTTGTCATCCATATCAGCGAACGGGACATTGTCCTTGTAAAAGAAGTGAAAAGCAACTGTGACGTGGCGGAACTTACCAAAATTGCCGTGGGCATCGAGGAAACGCTGCTGAAGGAAGCCACCGTGAAGGCGATGATCGGCATTGGTTCGGTTTCCATTTATCTGAAGGACATTGCCAAATCCTTTAAGGAAGCCCAGGTGGCGCTGGAAATCGGCCGGGTGTTTGATCCGGATAAATCCATCAGCAGTTATGACAGCCTGGGGATTGGCAGGCTCATTTATCAGCTGCCGACCACCCTGTGTGAAATGTTCCTTGCGGAGGTGTTTAAAAAAGGTTCGATTGACGCGCTGGATCAGGAAACGCTGTTTACGATTCAGAAGTTCTTTGAAAACAACCTGAATGTATCGGAAACCTCCCGAAAACTGTTTGTACACCGAAATACGCTGGTATACCGCCTGGAAAAAATCAAAAAGCTTACCGGGCTGGACTTGCGGGAGTTCGATCATGCCATTGTCTTTAAGGTGGCGCTTATGGTGCGGAAATATCTGGCGTCCAGAGAGGGCGGCCAGTTTTAAACAAAAGGGTAAAAGAGATAAAGGAGGCAAATTCAGTTGATCAGGATGATTGACGCGGGTTTGGTGTACGGGAATGGGACCTGTGCGCTCAAAAACGCAACATTGCGGATTGACGATGGGGAGTTTGTCTTTCTCGTCGGGCCGTCCGGCTCGGGAAAGTCAACTATTCTCAAGTTATTTACGGGGGAAATCCGTCCGACCTCCGGTCGGGTGGTGGTAAACAATTATAACATTGGCACGTTGAAACGGCGGCATATCCCATACCTGCGCCGGACGCTGGGCGCGGTATTTCAGGATTTTCGGCTGATTGAAAAAAAGTCGGTTTATGAAAACGTGGCGTTTGCAATGCGGGCTGTCGGCGCGACAAACCGGCAGATCCAAAAACGGGTTCCCTATGTGTTGGAACTGGTGGGCGTGTTACATAAGATGCAGTCAAAGCCCAGCGAGCTGTCCGGCGGCGAACAGCAGAGGGTGGCAATCGCCAGGGCGCTGGTGAACAACCCCAGCATGATCATTGCCGACGAGCCGACGGGCAATCTGGATCCCGGGCGCAGCCTGGAAATTATGACGCTCCTTGAGAAGATCAATGAATTGGGAACGACGGTGCTTGTTGTCACCCATGAAAAAGAATTAGTAAACCAATTTGGAAAACGAGTCGTTGTGATTGAGCAGGGCAACATCATCAGCGACCAGACAGGCGGGTATTATGACTATGAAGAAGAGTCGAATGAACTTTAAGTATTTTATCAAAGAGGGATTCGGGAACATCTTCCTTCATGGGTTTATGAGTTTTGCCGCGGTGAGCATTATTGCGGCATGCCTCCTGATTACCTCGTGCGTTACGCTGATTGCCGTAAATATTGACATAAAAATCAAGGATTTGCAGGCGGAAAGCGAAATTGTAGTATTTATTGACGAAAATGTGCCGCGCAGCGCGGCGCAGGCGCTGGAATCCCGGCTTTTGGAAATTGACAATATTCATTCCGCGGAATTTCTGACAAAAGAAGAGGAACTGGATCAGTACCGGGAGCAGTTGGATGAAAATGCCTCTCTTTTGGACGGGTTTGACGACACCAACAATCCTTTGCGGGACAGTTATCACATCCGGCTCAAAAATATTGAACAAATGGAATCCACCGTGGACGAAATCCGGCAGATTCAGGAAATCAAAAACATCCGGGTGGATGAAGATACGGTATCTATGCTGGTAAAAATCCGCAAAGTGTTTGAAATTGTTTCTCTGGTGCTGGTGGCGGCCTTAGGGGGCATTTCCCTGTTTATCATTTCCAACACGGTAAAACTTGCGCTGTTTGCCCGGCGGGAAGAAATCGCCATTATGAAAATGGTGGGAGCCACAAACTGGTTCATTCGATGGCCGTTTATTATCGAGGGCTTTGTAATCGGGGTAATGGGCAGCATTATCGCGTTTTTTGCCCAGTGGGGCATCTACTATAAGCTAAGCGATGTGGTAAGCACCACCATTGGCGTATTCAGTCTGGTGGAGTTCCGGACGATTTTGACGCCGGTGCTGGGCATTATCGTGCTGGCCGGCGCTTTGATCGGCGTTTTGGGGTCGGCGCTTACCATACGGAAATTTCTTGATGTGTGACAAAGGAGCGGTGTTTGCAGAATATGAAACGGAATACAATTCGAAAAACAGGAATTATCCTCCTTGCCGGCGTGCTGTCGGCGATTTTGATCATTTCTTTGTTTTCTACCATATGGACCGTAAACAGCTATGGCGTAAGCAGCATTTCTTCGCTGAAATCCCAGCTGTCGGACATTGAGCAAAAGAAGAAGGACCTGGAAACCGAGATGGAATCCATTGAGGACGATATTTCCAATGCTATGGAGAAAAAGGAAGCGATTGACGGGCAGATTGCCAACACGCAGGCGGAAATTGAGACCACAGAGGCCATTATTGAAGAATACGACGGACAGATTGCCCAGAAAGAAGTGGAACTTACCCAGGCCATTGCGGACCTGGACGCGCAAAATGAATTGTTTGCAAAGCGGGTGCGCGCTATGTATGAAAATGGTGAGACCACATATCTTGACGTGTTGCTAAGTTCGGAAGACTTTTCCGAAATGCTGTCCAACCTGGAGATTATCAGTCAGATTATGGAATATGACACAAATCTTGTGGACAAGCTGACTGGGATGAAAGAGGACGTAGAGGCAAAGAAGGCCTCCCTGGAAGCGGACCGGGCGGATCAGGTCACTTATAAAGAGAGTCTGGATGGGAAAAAGGCGGAGCTTGACCGTCAAAAGGAGCAGAGCCAGGCCATTATCGATGAATTAAACTCGGATTTGGATCTGAAGAAATCCGAAGTGGAAAAGCTGGAGGCAGAGAAGGATGATATCGCGGCGGAAGTGCAGAAACTCTCCCAGGCATCTGCTTCCAAAGGCGGCAGCAGCTACGACGCCAGCGGCGCGTCCTATGTGAGCAGCCAGTTTGTGTGGCCTGCACCGGGCTATACAAGGATTACCAGTCCCTTCGGTATGCGCACCCATCCGGTGACCGGTGTGTATAAGCTGCATACCGGCACAGACGTAGGCGCTCCCAGCGGGGCGACGGTACAGGCTGCGGCGTCCGGCACGGTGGTGAAATCCTGCTATACATCGGCATACGGCAACTATGTGGTAATTGACCATGGCAGCGGCGTGATGACGGCGTATGCCCATATGACCGCGCGGAATGTTTCCGTGGGAGATTCGGTATCTGCCGGCCAGAAAGTCGGTTCTGTCGGTTCCACCGGGTATGCCACTGGGCCGCATCTGCATTTTGAAGTGATTATTAACGGCAGTTTTGTAAATCCGATGAATTATTTCAGCTAACAACCCGACAAAGCGGCACCGCAGGGGAGAATTTGTCCCTGCGGTGTGATTTTTTCCTGCATACCCACATACGTTACTATGGGGGATGAGATGATTATGACAGGAATTCTTTTGTTAAAACCCGGTCGGGAAAAAAATATGATAAAAACCGTGAAAATCGGGAAAGTGTATTTCAGAGAGGCGACAGTAAGCCAGTGCGGCCGGCAATGGCGGGACCGCCGGAACCTGTGCCGCGCCCTGGATGCATTAAAAAAGGACGGCGTATATCGTCTGATTTGGGACAGGACGGCACAAATTGACCAGACGGTGCTGGCCCGGGGGTTTCTGCCCGTATCGCATGGCAAGTTGATGCGGGCGCTGGCACTTCCCATTGCCGCGCAATATATGCAGGAGGGCTGGCACCTTTCTGTGTGGTGCCGTGCCGGCAGCTGCGGGGAACTGATTCGGCAGCTGTGCGGCCTGTATGACAGCGTGGAGGTCAATGCCGTTTGCGGACAGACGATGCGGGAGATCCTTTCGGACGTGGGAAACGCTCCGGCGCTGTTTGAACGGCCATGCAAGGGACGGCTGCGGCTGATGTTTTGCAAAACCGGGGCGTATGACAGAGAAAGTCCGGGGATCAGCGTGAACCTGTCTGGAAAAGGTCCGATTCTTCCCGGGGAGTATGGGGATGTGTTTGTAGAAAGCATGGAGGAACTTCCCTATCCGCAGGAATTTTCCACGGATATCTGCACGGTATTGTGGGAAACGGACCCGATGTTTTTAAAAAAATTGAAAACAATCCGGTTATTGCCGTAAAGTTTTCTTGACATCGCAAATATTGGTTTATATAATGGTGGTTGATACATTTTGATTTTATTCCCGTATGTGGGATGAAAAAGAGGTAAAAGTTTATGAAAAAAGAGTTTAAGCTCACCCAGGAAAGCCTTGATAAGCTCAAGGAGGAGCTGGAATATTTGAAAACAGTCCGGGAAAAGGAAGTGGCGGAGCAGATCAAAGAGGCCCGCAGTTTTGGCGACCTTTCGGAAAACAGTGAATATGACGAAGCAAAAAATGAGCAGGGAAAGGTATTTTCCCGGATGGCAGAGCTGGAAAACGTGATTGCCAACGCGGTAGTTATCACAGACGATATGTATAAATCGGACGAAGTGTCTCCGGGCTGCCGGTTCCGGGTGCTGGATGTGGAACTGGAAGAAGAGGAGGAATACCACTTTGTCGGTTCCCAGGAAGCCAACCCTATGGAGGGAAAGATCTCCGACGAATCTCCCTTTGGAAAGGCGCTTCTTGGACGAAAAATCGGAGAAACGGTCAATGTGGAGGCACCGTCAGGCACCATTCAGTATAAAATTCTTGAGATTATAAAATAAAGAGAGGCGCTGCCGTATCCATATACGGCAGTTTGTCTTCGACTATCGGGGGAAGTTTGACAAAATCAGGAGGGAACAAAATGGCCGGGCAGGAAAAGAATCAGGAACAGAGCGCGCAGGATCTTCGTGAAATTTTAAAAATCAGGCGGGATAAGCTGAAAGAACTGCAGGAGGCTGGCTGTGACCCGTTTACACAGGTGAAATTTGAACGGACGAACTATACCACGGACATCCTGGAGCATTTTGAGGAAATGGAAGGGAAAACCGTGCGGATTGCCGGCCGTATGATGTCCAAACGCATTATGGGAAAAGCGTCTTTTTCCGACATGTCCGACCGCTATGGCAGGATCCAGCTTTATGTAAAGCGGGATGTGATCGGGACGGAAGCATACCAAGGCTATAAGAAAATGGATATCGGCGATATCATCGGTATAGAAGGCGAGGTCTTCCGTACCCACAAGGGAGAAATTTCCGTTTCGGTGACAGAACTGACGCTGTTGGCCAAGTCCCTGCAGCCGCTGCCGGAAAAATGGCATGGCTTGAAGGACACCGACACCAGATACCGGCAGCGGTATGTAGATTTGATCGTTAACCCCGAAGTGCGGAAAACCTTTGAAAACCGCAGCAAAATTGTGAGAGAAATCCGCAATTTTATGGATGAGCGGGGCTTTATGGAAGTGGAAACCCCGGTGTTGAATACCATTCCAGGCGGCGCAGCCGCCCGGCCCTTCATCACCCATCATAATACGCTGGACCTTGATATGTATCTCCGCATCGCGACGGAGCTGCACTTGAAGCGCCTGATTGTCGGCGGATTGGAACGGGTGTATGAGATTGGGCGAATTTTTCGGAATGAGGGAATGGACACCAAGCACAACCCGGAATTTACCACGATTGAACTTTATCAGGCGTTTACTGATTATCATGGAATGATGGATATTACAGAGGATATGGTTTCCTATGTGGCGGAAAAGGTGCTGGGCACCACGAAGGTTCTCTACCAGGGTGTGGAACTTGATTTTGCAAAGGGCTGGAAGCGGATGACGATGGCGGAGGCTGTGAAGGAATATTCCGGCGTCGATTTTTCTGCGATGACCTCTGCGGAGGAAGCTGCGCGCGCGGTGGATAATTTGGGCGTAGACCGAGAGGGCCTGCAGAGCTGGGGCGATCTTTTGAACCTGATGTTTGAAACCTATGTAGAGGAAAAGCTGATACAGCCCACCTTTATTATGGATTATCCGGTGGAGGTATCTCCGCTTGCAAAGCGCAAACCGGAGCAGCCGCGGCTCACAGAACGGTTTGAACTGTTTGTCTTTGGCAGAGAGCTTGCAAACGCGTTTTCCGAATTGAACGATCCCATTGACCAGAAGGCGCGGTTCGAGCGCCAGGTAGCGCTGCGCGCCGCAGGAGATGACGAAGCGAGCATGATGGATGACGATTTCATCAACGCATTGGAATATGGCATGCCGCCTACCGGCGGTATGGGAATGGGCATCGACCGGCTTTGCATGCTGCTGACAGACAGCTCTTCCATCCGGGATGTTTTGCTCTTCCCCACCATGAAACCTATCGCAGAGTAGACGATAAAAAAGCCTGAACACTATAGTGCTCAGGCTTTCGGCGTATTAAAAAATATTTTATTTTGCAGGAAAAGGGGAAGTTGGGTGGACACTGGATTTCTGCCGTATCGAAAGAAACTGCATCAAAAGATCGGGACCTCCGTATGGATTATGGCGGCGTTTGCCCTGTTAATTGGCATTGGCGCGGTTCTCCTGTCCACGCCGCTGGCGGCAAGAGACGGCCAGTGGGGCGATCCGATGACGGGATTGTTTACCGCCACGTCCGCTACCTGCGTGACCGGATTGGTACTGGTGGACACCTATACCCACTGGAGTGCGTTTGGACAGGCTGTCATCCTGTGCCTGATCCAGATTGGCGGCTTGGGCTTTATGACCATTGCGTCCATGGTGTCTTTTGCCCTGCGCCGTACCATTACGCTCAAGGAACGAATGGTGATGACAGCCTCCCTCAATGTGCAGCATATGGCGGGCATTGTTGGTATGACACGCCGGATTTTGCTGGGCACGCTGCTCTTTGAGGGGGTGGGCGCAGTGGTTTTATCGGCCTGTTTTATCCCGGAGTTTGGCGTGACCGGCGGGATTTGGCGGGGGATTTTCCATTCGGTGTCTGCTTTTTGCAATGCCGGGTTTGATCTTATGGGCGTATACGGCCCATATTCCAGCCTGACGCGGTATCTGGATAACCCGGTGGTACTCTTTACGATTATGGCGCTGATTGTCCTTGGCGGCCTGGGCTTTTTTGTATGGAACGATATTGCCTGGAACCGGCGCAAAAACCGTCGGCTTACCGTACATTCCAAACTGGTGCTTATTATGACGGCAGTGTTGATTTTCGGCGGCGCGCTGCTTATCTTTGTGGCAGAACGGAACAATCCCGCCACCCTTGGCGGGGTGCCGGAAGGAGAGACGGTATGGAACGCCGCCTTTCAGTCTGTTACGCTGCGGACGGCAGGCTTTAACACCCTGAACCAGGATGCGCTGACGGGCGCGGGCAAGGCGGTGAGCATACTGCTGATGTTTATCGGCGGTTGTCCCGGCTCTACCGCAGGCGGCGTCAAGGTGGTGACCGTGGGGGTGCTGCTGGTGGCAGCGGCTGCCGTATGCCGCGGAAAAAGCCGGGTATTTCTGTTCCATCGCATGATACCGGCCAAAGGCGTGCTGAATGCTATAGCGCTGTTTATGGTGGGGATTTTGGCCGTGGCGGCAGGCTCGTTTGCCATCTGTCTTGTGGACGGGGTATCCTATACCCGGGCACTGTATGAGGCGGTATCGGCCTTTGCCACGGTGGGGACGACGACCGGTATTACACCGTCTCTTTCCACGGTGTCTCAAATTATACTTATGGCGCTGATGTATGTAGGCAGAGTAGGGATATTAACTCTAAGCATTGGAATTATGAGCAGAAAAGGCGGGGAACCCCGCATATCATACCCGGAAGAGGCGGTTATGATCGGATAGACAGAGGATGAAGCATATGAAATCATTTTTAGTTGTGGGGCTGGGCCGGTTTGGCACAGCCATTGCAGAGGAATTGTTCCGGCTGGGGCAGGAAGTGCTCGCTATGGATACGGATGCGGAGCGCGTGCAGAAAATTGCGGAAAGCGTGACCTACGCTATGGTGGGAGACGCTAAGGACGAGGCAGTGCTCCAGTCCGTTGGCGTGCGCAATTTTGATTGTGTGGTGGTATCCATCGGGGAAAATATTCAGGACAGCATTATGACAACCGTGCTGGCGAAGGAGATGGGCGCGCGGCATATTATTGCCAAGGCCAAAAGTCCGATGCATGGAAAAATCCTGGAAAAGGTCGGGGCGGATAAGGTGATTTATCCGGAAACGCAGGCGGCGCAGAAGCTGGCGCAGCGGATGATTTCCAACAGCATCATCGACTATATCGAACTGTCGGATCACTACAGCATTGTGGAGGCTCAGGCGCCCAGGGCATGGTGGGGCAAAACCATTCTGGAACTGCAGATCCGTACCAAATATGGAGTGAATATCCTTGCAATTAAGGAAGACGACGGCGCTAAAATGACCATTTCTCCGGGACCGGATCACCGGATTTTGCAGGGGCAGATGGTAATACTTCTGGGAGAAAGCCGAAAGATTGGAGAAATCACACAAGTATGATGCATACCATTACCAGTCGGCAGAATGAAAAAATGAAATATTTCTGCAAGCTTTCCAAAGACAAACGGCTTCGGGAGGAAAAGGGCGTCTTTGTGTGCGAGGGAAGAAAGCTGCTGGAAGAGGCTCTGGCAAGCGGAACAGCCATTCTGGCAGCGGTGTGTCCGGAAACGGCGTACCAAGAGCTTGCCTCCCTGCTTTCGGACCGGGACACGGAGATTTATCTGGTGAGCGACGAACTGTTTGGAAAAATTTCCAATGTGGAGACGCCTCAGGCTCCGTTTCTGGTATGCAGGCGGCCCTGCTGGGGAGCCGCGCCGCTGGAACGCGGCGAAACGTTTGTGGTGCTGGACGGCCTGCAGGACCCAGGAAATCTGGGGACCATACTGCGGTGCGCCGACGCCTTTGCGATCTCCGGCGTTCTTTTGCTGGAGGGCTGCGCCGACCCATACAGCCCAAAAACCGTCCGGTCGACGATGGGGGCTGTGTTTCGGGTGCCGGTGTATCGCATGACAGAGAAGGCCTTGTTTGCTTTTTGCACGCGGCGGGGGCTGCCAGTATATGGCGCAGTGCTGTCGGAGCGCAGCCAAAGCATTGCCCGGACGGATTTAACCCGCTGTGCGGTTGTAATCGGCAACGAAGGGCGGGGCGTGTCGGACCGGGTGGCGCGGCAGTGCAGCGGAGCGGTTATGATACCGATGCGGGGGCAGGCGGAGTCCTTAAACGCCGCGATGGCCGCTACGATTCTTATGTGGGAAATGGCAAAACAACGGGAAATTTGATAACCGGGAGGCGGTTTGATGTCCACACAAAAATATTGGATTTGGCTCAGTTTGAAACGGGATGCAAGAAAATATTGGTATGTTCTGCTGGAGAAGTTCGGCGACATTCGTCGGCTGTACAGCGCGGATGAAAAAAGTCTCCTGGAATTTGGCTTGCCGGAAAAAGCGGCTCGCAGCCTTGCCGGGAAGGAGCTGAAAGAAGCGGAACAGGTGGTGGAACAGTGCCGGACACAGGATGTGCATATTATCACGCTGGAGGACGCAGATTATCCTCAGCGGCTCATCAGCATAGACCGGCCGCCTCTGGTACTGTATGTCAAGGGCAGGCTGCCGGACATTGACGGCACCGTATGCGTATCCGTTGTGGGAACCAGGCGGCCGACAGCCTATGGCATTGCGGCGGCGGAATCCTTTGCCGGCGCGCTGGCAGGCGCCGGCTGCACCGTGATATCCGGCATGGCGCTGGGAATTGACAGCGCTGCAAACCGCAGCGCGTTAAAAGCGGGCGGCAGCACCGTCGCTGTCCTTGGCTGCGGCGTGGACGTGTGCTATCCGCCGTCGAACCGCCGCCTGATGGATGACATTATCGCCGTCGGCGCGGTGGTCAGCGAATACCCGCCGGGAACGGAGCCTGCACCGTATCACTTTCCGGAACGCAACCGAATCATCAGCGGTTTGTCGGCCGCCACGCTTGTAGTGGAGGCGCCCTATGGTTCAGGGGCGCTGATTACGGCAAACTATGCGCTGGAAGCCGGGCGGGATGTGTTCGCCGTGCCGGGAAATATCGGCGTGCGGAATGCAGATGGCTGCCATGCGCTGATCCGGGACGGCGCGATGCTGGCGGCGAAGCCGGAACATATTTTAGAGGTGTACGGACTGGCCGCAAAACCGATGGAAGGCCCGCAGATTTTGACGGAGCGCAGAGAACCGGCCGGGGAACCGGCAGAAAAGCCGCCGTTGTCCGAACCGGAAGCCGCCGTGCTTGCCGCGGTGGAGGCAGGGGCGGCAAGCCCTGACGCAGTGATAGAACAGACCGGCCTGTCTACACCGGAGGTAATGGCGGCCATTACGATGCTGGAACTGTCCGGAACCATACGAAGAGAGCATGGGAATATCATCAAACATTAAACGTGGAGGAAGAGAATGTCGAAACTTGTAATCGTGGAATCTCCCGCCAAGGCAAAAACCATCAGCAAATACCTGGGCAAAGACTATGTGGTAAAAGCGTCTATGGGACATTTGCGGGATTTGCCGAAACAGAAGATGAGCGTTGATATAGAGAATAATTTCAAACCGGAGTATAAGGCCATTGAGGGCAAGGATAAAATCATCAAAGAACTGCGGGGCGCCGCAAAAGACAGTGAGTTTGTCTATCTTGCGACGGACCCGGACCGGGAAGGCGAGGCCATTTCCTGGCATTTAAAAACCCTTTTGGGACTGAACGATGAAAACTCCAAGCGGGTGACCTTTAACGAGATTACCAAAAAAGGCGTCACGTATGGCATTGAGCATCCGAGAAACATTGACGAGGATCTGGTGAACGCGCAGCAGGCCCGCCGGATACTGGATCGCATTGTGGGCTATAAACTGTCGCCGTTTTTGTGGCGTAAAATCAAACGGGGCCTGTCTGCGGGACGGGTGCAGTCTGTCGCCACCCGGATGGTGGTAGACCGGGAACGGGAAATCCGGGCATTTGTACCGGAGGAATACTGGTCCATTGACGCAGTGTTTTCCAAAAGCGGTAAACATAAATTTTCCGCGTATTTCTATGGGGATGAAACGGGAAAGCGGGAACTGCACAACGAGGAAGAAACCAATCAGGTGCTGGATGCGGTAAAAGACAGCGTGTTTGCGGTGAGCCGGCTGAAAAAGGGACAGAAGAAAAAAAGCCCGCCGCCGCCGTTTACCACCTCCACGCTGCAGCAGGAAGCCTCCCGGAAGCTTGGCATGACACCAAAACGCACGATGAGCGTGGCGCAGGAACTGTACGAAGGGGTGGAAATCGAGGGCCTTGGGCTGACCGGTCTTATCACCTATATGCGAACGGATTCCCTGCGGCTGTCTGCAGAAGCGCTGGCGGACGCCAAGGAGGAAATCATCCGGCGGTATGGCGCCGAATATTATCCGCAGAAAGCCCGGGTGTTCCGCACCAAGAAAGGGGCGCAGGATGCGCATGAAGCCATTCGTCCGGCCCAGGCAAGGCTGTCTCCGGAGGATGTCAAAAACAGTCTGTCCCGGGATCAGCTGCGGCTGTACAAACTGATTTGGTCCCGGTTTGTTGCCTGCCAGATGGCAGAAGCTGTGATGGATACGGTAACGGCGGATCTTTCTGCCGAGGGCTATCTTTTCCGCGCCACGGGATTTGTGATGCGGTTTGCAGGCTTTACCGCTGTGTATGAAGAAACCTCGGACGAGGAGAAGGCCGGCACCGGAGAAAAGCCTTTGCCGGCTCTTGCAGAAGGGGAAACGGTAACTACGGAAAGCATTACCCCAAACCAGCACTTTACCCAGCCTCCCGCCCGGTATACGGAAGCATCTCTTATCAAAGCGATGGAAGAAAAGGGAATTGGCAGGCCGTCCACCTACGCGCCGACCATTTCTACGATTTTGGACCGGGATTATGTGGAAAAGGACAAAAAAGCCCTTCGGCCCACTCCCCTTGGCGAGGGTGTCACAGATTTGATGGTGGACAAATTCAAATCGGTATCGGATTTGAAATTTACTGCCAATATGGAAGATAAGCTGGACGAGGTGGAACAGGGCAAGGTGGATTATATCCGGGTTCTGCAGGATTTTTATGACGACTTTGAAACGGCCCTCAATCAGGCGGAGAAGGATCTGGAAAAAACCAGGATCAAAATCAAAGATGAAGAAACGGACGTGGTGTGCGAGCTGTGCGGCAGAAAGATGGTGATAAAAAGCGGAAGATTCGGCAAATTTTTGGCGTGCCCTGGCTTTCCAGAGTGCAAAAACACCAAGCCCATCGCGGAAGAAACGCCGGGGGTATGCCCTCTGTGCGGCGGAAAAATTCTAAAGAAAAAATCACAGCGGGGATTTGCCTATTACGGCTGCGAAAAGCATCCCGCCTGCACCTTTATGACCTGGGACGTTCCTACAAAAGAATTCTGCCCAAAGTGCGGCGGCTCCATTTTCAAACACACAGACCGGGACAGCAAAGAAGTGGCGAACGTCTGCCTGAAGGAAGGCTGCGGCTATAAGGAGATTTTAAAAGAAGGGCTGCCGCCGGAAGAAGCACAAAAGGTCAGAGAACGGCGGGAAGCCCGCGCGCAGAAAATGGCGGAAACCCGCGCCAAAAAAGAAGCGGAGAAGCTTGCGGCCAAGGAAGCGGAAAAGGCCCGGAAAAAGGAAGAACGGGAAAAAGCAAAAAAAGCCAAGGCGGAAGAGAAAGCGGCTGCAAAAAAGGCGAAGACCGGAAAAACAGCTGGAAAATCCGCGAAAACATCCAGGAAAAAGGCAGAAGAATAGATGAGAAACGAAGCAAAAGTAATTGGTGCGGGCCTTGCGGGCTGCGAAGCGGCCTATCAGCTGGCGCAGCGCGGCATCCGGGTTTCCTTGTATGAAATGAAACCGGAAAAAATGACGCCTGCGCATCGTTCGAAACAGTTTGGAGAACTCGTGTGCTCCAATTCCCTGCGGGCCAACGACCTTGCCAACGCGGCGGGGCTTTTGAAGGAAGAAATGCGCCGGATGTCCGGCCTGATCGTATCCTGCGCCGATGCGACAAGGGTAGAGGCCGGCGGCGCCCTGGCTGTGGACCGGGAGGCGTTTTCCGCCCGCGTTACGGAAACCATCCAGCGCCATCCCAACATTCGGGTGTATGACGGCGAGGTAACGGAAATTCCAGACGGCCCGGTGATTGTTGCCACGGGGCCGCTGACGTCCGACGCTTTGTTTTCCGCCATTTCCCGTAAATTGGGAGAACGGGAATACCTCCATTTTTACGACGCTGCGGCGCCCATTGTGACCTTTGACAGCGTGGATATGGACCAGGCGTATTTTGCGTCCCGCTACAATAAGGGAACGCCGGATTATATCAACTGCCCTATGACCGAAGCGGAGTACCAGGCGTTTTGGAGCGCTTTGTGCACGGCGGAAGAAGCGCCGGTGCATGGGTTTGAAGACAAGAAGGTGTTTGAGGGCTGCATGCCGGTGGAAGTGATGGGCCGGCGGGGCCGGGACACCCTGTTGTTCGGCCCGTTAAAGCCGGTGGGGCTTCCGGATCCGAAAACCGGGAACACACCGTATGCTGTGGTGCAGCTCCGCCGGGATAACGGCGCGGGGACGCTGTATAATCTGGTAGGATTTCAGACGCATTTGAAATTCGGTGAGCAAAAACGGGTGTTTTCTATGATACCCGCCCTTTCCCGGGCGGAATTTGTTCGGTACGGTGTGATGCACCGGAATACATTCCTGGATTCTCCCAGACTTTTGGACCGACATTTTCGACTGAAGAGCGAGCCGCGGATTTATTTTGCGGGGCAGATGACCGGCGTGGAAGGCTATGTAGAATCGGCTGCCTCCGGACTTGCAGCCGGTGTGCACCTTGCCGCAGCGCTTTTGGGGAGGCCGGCACCGGACTTTCCCGCGACCACAGCCATCGGCAGTCTGGGACGGTATATTTCCAACGAAACGGTGACAAAATTTCAACCGATGAACATTAATTTTGGAATCATCCAGCCACTGGGCTATCGGGTAAAAGGAAAAAAAGAAAAAAATCTGGCAATTTCCGCACGGGCGCTGAACGAGTTGGAGGATTGTCTCCGGCAAATGGAAGAGGAGGATGGGCAATGAGAATTCTTGTGGACGCTATGGGCGGCGACAATGCGCCGAAGGCTGTGGTAGAAGGCGCGGTGCTGGCTGCGAAGGAATACCGGGAAGACATTGTATTGGTGGGCCGGGAGGAAGAAATCCGGCGCTATCTGGCCGGCGCACCGGAAAATGTTTCGGTGGTGCATGCCGACGAAGCGGTGGATATGCACGACGACCCGACAAGGGTGCTACGGACGAAAAAGCATTCTTCTATGGCCGTGGCATTGACCATGCTCCGGAACAACGAGGGGGACGCCTTGGTGTCCGCCGGCTCTTCCGGGGCGCTCCTGACCGGCGCGACGCTGTTTGCAAAGCGGATTCCCGGCGTAAAGCGCGGGGCGCTGGCCCCGCTGATGCCTACCAAGACCGGCAATGTGCTTCTGGTAGACGGCGGCGCCAATACGGAATGCACGCCGGAATACCTGCTGCAATTTGGCTGTATGGGCAGCATTTATATGAAAAAGGTTCAGGGAATTGCGGCGCCGCGGGTCGCGCTGTTAAACAACGGCACGGAGGATACCAAGGGCTGCGCGCTGCAAAAAGAGGCGTATCGCCTGCTGCAGGATGCAGGGGAACGGGGGCTGCTTCATTTCATCGGCAATGTGGAAGCCCGGGATGTGCCTATGGGCATATGCGATGTGTTGGTGGCGGACGGATTTTCCGGCAATATTTTTCTCAAATCCGTGGAAGGCACGGCGATGTACATCGGCGGTCTGTTTAAAAATTTATTTTTGACAAACGGCAGGACGAAGCTTGCCTATCTGCTGGTAAAGCCTTTTATGAAGGATTTTAAACGCCGGCTGAGCTATGAAGAGACCGGCGGCGCACCGTTTATCGGTATTTCCAAGGGGATTATCAAGGCGCATGGTGCAGCAGATGCAAACGCCGTCAAAAATGCCGTGCGGCAGGCCATACAGTTTTGCGGCTCCGGCGTCATAGAGGAAATTTCCAGGAATATCCAGGATATGACGGAGGAAAATGAGGAAAATAAAAAATAGTTATTGACATGTGGAGACAGGATGCATATTATCTTAAGTAGATGCAGAAAGAGAGGGTGTCTGAAATGGTATTTGAAAAATTGTGTGAAATTATTTCCGAACAGCTTGGCGTAGACTCGTCAACTATCACGATGGATACCGCTTTTGTTGAGGATTTGGATATGGATTCGCTCGGCATGGTGGAACTTGTCATGGCTATTGAGGAAGAATTTGACGTGGGCGAGATTGACGAAGAAACCACTGCGAAAATCAAGACCGTAGGGGATGTGGTTGACCTGATCGGCGAATAACCATGGAATACATAGCGTTCAAAAGCCCCAGATTTCGGGGCTTTTGCTGTTATTGGAGGAAAAGGATGTGAGAAGATGAACAAAATAGGATACCAGTTCAAAAACCGAAAGCTCCTGAAAACTGCGATGACCCACAGTTCCTATGCCAACGAGCACCGGGAGCAGCATTTGCAGAACAACGAACGGCTGGAATTCCTTGGCGATTCCGTATTGGGGATGATAACGGCGGACTATATGTACCACCATTATCGAAACGAGCCGGAAGGCGAACTGACCAAGCTGCGCGCGGCAGTGGTATGCGAGCAGACACTGTGCGAAATCGCGAAGGAATTCGGCATTGACCAGGAAATCCTGCTGGGAAAGGGCGAGGAATGCGGCGGCGGCCGGCAGCGGCCGTCGATCCTGGCGGACGCAACGGAAGCGCTGATCGCCGCCATTTATCTGGACGGCGGCATTGCCGCGGCCCGGGAGTTTGTGCTTAAGGCGCTGGTGCCCAAGATTTCTCTGGCGGAAAAAGGGGCGGCGTTCCAGGATTATAAAACCATGCTGCAGGAAATTGTCCAGAAGAACCGGCAGGAGGTGCTGTCTTACCGGCTGAGCCGGGAGACCGGGCCGGATCATGACAAACGTTTTTATGTGGAGGTGCTCCTCAACAGCAACGTCTTCGCCGAAGGCGTAGGCCGCAGTAAAAAGGACGCGGAGCAGGATGCGGCGCACAAGGCGCTGCAACTGATGGGACAGGAATGAACCGGCGCATCCTGCCGGTGTTTGTGCCCCATTTGGGTTGTCCTTGCCGCTGTGTTTTTTGCAGCCAGGGAACCATTGCGGGACAGACGGCCGTACCCTCCGGGCAGGAGGTCGCGCGGCGGATTGCAGAAGGCGCTGCGGCCTGCGGGAGCCCTTTGGAGGTGGCGTTTTACGGTGGCAGTTTTACGGCGGTGGATTGGGCCACCCAGCGGGAACTTTTGGAGGCAGTGCAGCCGTTTCTCCGGGCCGGCCTGGTATCCGGCATCCGTGTGTCCACCCGGCCGGACGCCATTGACGGGGAAATTCTTGCGCGGCTTGCGGCGTATCAGGTTGGAATGGTGGAGCTTGGCGCCCAGTCTTTTTGCGACGAGGTGCTGCTTGCAGCCAAACGGGGACACACGGCGGAGGACATCCGGAACGCAGCCCGGCAGATACGGGAACAGGGGATTGCCCTGGGATTGCAGCTAATGGCAGGTCTGCCGGAAGACAGCCGGGAACGGTGCGTCCGGAGTGCCCGGGAAGCGGCGGCCCTTCGTCCGGACGGCGTGCGGATTTATCCGGTAGCGGTGCTGCCGGACACAGAGCTTGCGGCAATGTACCGCAGCGGCGCCTACACCCCGCTTACGGTGGAAGCGGCGGCAGACGTGTGCGGGGACATGCTGGAGGTGTTTCTGGAAGAGCAGATTCCGGTATTTCGGGTTGGGCTGCATCCCACCGAGGCGCTTGCGGCGGCGGTGATTGCGGGAGCGTACCATCCCGCAATGGGAGAACGGAGCTACAGCGCGATGTATTTGAAAAAAATGCGGGCTTTGCTGCCTGCAGCCCTGTCTCCGGGAAAAACAGTTGTTTTTTTTGTGCATTTTTCGGAGGTGTCAAAAGCCGTAGGCCAAAGGCGGGACAACCTGCGTCGGCTGGCGGCAGAATACCCGGGCGTTTCCTTTGCCGTGAGAAAGGGATCGCTTCCCAAAGGGAGGGTGGAAGCGGAAATTTGCTAAAAGAAAGAACCCTGTGCAGATTTTTTGAATTTGCACAGGGTTTTCTGTTGGGATTTATTGAAAAAGTAAGGCAGAAGTGATAAAATGGCTATAATTATACTTGTTTGGCAAATTTATAAGCAGAGGTTTTTGTATGTACCTGAAATCCTTGAGAATACAGGGCTTTAAATCTTTCCCCGACAAAACCGAAATTCGGTTTGACGGCGGACTGACGGCGATCGTAGGCCCCAACGGAAGCGGAAAGTCCAACATTTCTGACGCCATCCGGTGGGTGCTGGGGGAACAGTCCACCAAAAGCCTGCGGGGCGGCCGGATGGAAGATGTTATTTTCGGCGGCACTGCCCGGCGCAATCCGGTGGGATTTGCCGAGGTCTCTTTGATTCTGGACAATACCACCGGCGTATTTCCTTTGGAATATGGGGAAATTATGGTAACGCGCCGGTATTACCGGTCGGGAGAAAGTGAATATTATATCAATAAAAAACATGTGCGTCTGCGGGACATTCATGAGTTGTTTATGGACACCGGCTTGGGCCGGGATGGATATTCCATTATCGGGCAGGGCAAGATTGACGAGATTTTGTCGGTAAAAAGCGAGGAACGCCGGGAGGTGTTTGAAGAAGCGGCCGGCATCACAAAATTCCGTTACCGGAAGGAAGAGGCAGAACGCCGCCTGCGGGCAACGGAGGAGAACCTTGTCCGTATTCAGGATATCTGGAACGAACTGACGCTGCAGGCGGAGCCGCTGGAAAAGCAGGCGGAGAAAGCCAAAAGATATCTTCTGCTGCGGGATGAACTTCGGGGGCTGGAGGTTTCTCTCAGCATGCTGCGCCTGGAGGAAATTCAGGCGGATGTTTCCGCGGCGGAAGAAAAGAGGTCTCAGGCGGAGACGGAACGGAACGCTTTGGCAGAGGAACGGGACGAACTGTTTTCCCGCAGCGACCAGCTGCTGGAAAACATTCGGCAGGCGGAATTGAATACCGAGAGTCTGCGGGGAGAACTAACCGGCTGCAAGCAGCAGCTTTCAGACCGGCAGAGCGAAGGGGCGGTGCTGAAGACCAAACTGCGCAATCACCAGGAAAACGCCGCCGCTTTGCGGCAGGAAACCACCACACAGGCGATACGGGAGCAGGAACTTGACGGACAGATTGCCCGGCGGGAGACCCAGCGGCTGCAAAAGGAGGCGGAACGCCGGGAACTTGCCGAAAAGCTGTCGGTCCTGGACAGCCAGATCGCGTCCTATACGGCCGAAAAGGGAAAAAAAGCCGCAACAAGACAGGAAATTGCGGAAAAAGAGGCACTGGGAGCCGGGGAAGTCAACCGCCTTGCGGCGGAACTTGCCGGCCGTCAGGCGGAATACGCGTCGATGGAAGGCCGGAAAAGCAGCATTGACGAGGAAATTGCCAGCGCCAAGGCGCTGTATGCGGAAGAACGGACTGTGCAGGCGTCGTTTGTAAAGCAGCGCCAGCAGCTGGATGAGGAACTGCGGACGCAGGAAAATATCCAACGAGGGCTTGCGATGAAACAGCAGGACCGGGGGAAAAAAGAGGAAGAACTGCGGCGGCAGGCGTATCAGGCGGGAGTGGAACTTGCCGATTGCCAGAACCGGCTGCATATGCTCCGGGAAATGGAACGGGATTATGAAGGATTTTCCAAAAGCGTCAAGCTTGTAATGCAGCAGAAGGACCGGGGGATGCTCCGGGGAATTCATGGTCCGGTGTCCCAGGTGATTTCTGTACCGTCCCGGTATGTGACCGCGGTGGAAACGGTTCTTGGCGGCGCGCTGTCCAACATCATTGTGGACAACCGGGAGCGGGGCAAGGACGCCATTGCCTATTTAAAGCGGGTGGACGGCGGAAGGGCTACGTTTCTGCCCATTGACGCCATCCAGCCTGCGGTTTTGCATGAAAAAGGCCTGCAGTCGGAGGACGGCTTTTTAGGCATTGCATCACAGGTGGTGACATGCGGCAGGGAATATGAGAACATTGTTTCCAATCTCCTTGGCAGGACGGTAATCACAGAGGATCTGAACGGCGCGGTGCGGCTGTCCAAAAAATATGGCGGACGATTCCGCATTGTGACACTGGATGGCCAGCTGATGCATGCGGGCGGCTCTATGACGGGCGGTTCGGTGCGAAAGCAGACAGGCGTTTTGTCCCGGGCAAACCAGATTCGAGAACTGTCAGAAACACAGAAAACCCTGCAGAACCATACCGCAGATCTGGAAGCCCGGCAGGAAACGCTGACGCGGGAACGGTCCGATCTGGCATTTCAGCTGGAAAGCGCGGAAGAACGTTTGCAGAAGCTTCGAGAGGACCGTGCGGCATGCCAGGCTTCGTCAGCGCAGCATGCGGCGCTGCTGGAGGAAAAGGCGGCCCGGGTGCGGCGGCTGGAACAGGAAAAGGAAAATCTGGACGGCGCAAAACAGCAGGCCCGGGAAAGCATCCGGCATGCACAGGACAAGCTTCGGGCGGCAACAGAGGCGCGGGATGCGTTTGCCGGCGACGGCCGGGCATTTGAAAGCGCTTTGCAGGAACTGGACGAAAAAATTGCGGCGGCTTCGTCGGCGCGGCAGGAAGTACAGCTGGAGCTGTCTGCGCTGCAGTCCCAGATGGAAGAAGCGCAGCAGTTCTCCGAGGAACTTTTGCGGCTGCGCGCGGATATGACTCAGGGGATTGAAAGCGCGGAAGAGCGCATCGCCCAGCTGGGGCGGGAAGCGGAAGCGCTGGAACGAGCCATGGAAAACAACGCGGCGGACGCCAGGGCTTTGGAACAGCGCTGCGGCAATGTGGAACAGCTGATACAAAATGCGGTGCAGCACCGGCTTGCTCTGGAAGCGGACCGAACCAAAACGGACCGGGAGGCCCAGGAGAAAAATGAACGGATTCTGCTGCTGGAGAGAGAAAAGGCATCGTTTGACAACAAGGTGATTCAGTTAAAAACGGAAGAGGGGCAAATTCTTGACCGCCTATGGGAAACCTATGAGCTTACGCCGGCTTCGGCGGACAAACTGCGGCAGGCGGTTGAAGACCGGTCGGCGGCACAAAAGCAGGCGGCTGCCCTGAAACATACTATGAAGTCCCTGGGGAATATTAATTTGGACGCGGTAGAAGAATATGAAAAATTGTCAGAGCGGCTGACCTTTCTTACCGCGCAGAAGGATGATTTGGAAACGGCGCGGGAAGACTTGTATCAGGTGATCGGCCGGCTGGCCGTCCACATGAAAGATACCTTTGCCCAGCAGTTTGAAACGCTGAACGGCTTTTTTGATCAAACATTCCGGGAAATTTTTGGCGGCGGAAGCGGAGAACTTGCCTTGGAAGACGCTTCGGATATTTTAAACTGCGGCATCGAAATCCGGGTTAGTCTGCCAGGGAAAAAGCTGCGGACCATATCCCTTTTGTCCGGCGGAGAAAAGGCGTTTGTTGCCATTGCGCTGTATTTTGCCATTTTAAAGCTGCGTCCCACGCCATTTTGCGTGCTGGATGAGATTGAGGCGGCGTTGGACGATGTGAACGTGGTGCGCTTTGCCCAATACCTGCGGAAATTGTCGGACAAGACGCAGTTCATCGTTATTACGCACCGGCGGGGTACGATGGAGGCGGCAGACATGCTTTACGGTGTGACGATGCAGGAACAGGGCGTATCCAAGCTGCTGATGATAAATGTGGCAGAAATTGAACAAAAACTGCACATGAAACTGAAATAAGGAGCAAAAATATGGGATTTTTTGATAAAATCAAAGCGGGACTGAAGCGAACCTCCGAAGCGGTGAACCATCAGCTTGGCTCCGTTATGTCGGTGTTCCAAAAGGTGGACGAGGACTTTTTGGAAGAACTGGAGGAAGCGATGATTCTGGCGGATCTTGGCGCGGGTACCGCGGTGCAGGCGGTGGATGAATTGCGGAAGCGGGCCAAGCGCCAGAAAATTGAAACCCAGGCAGAGCTGAAAGCTGTTTTAAAGGACATCCTGGGGGGGATGATGGAGGACGGCGATGGGCTGGACCTTTCTACAAAACCGTCTGTCATTTTGATGATTGGCGTTAACGGCGTTGGAAAAACCACCACCATTGGAAAGCTTGCCAATGCGTTCCGGCAGGAAGGAAAAAAGGTGATTCTGGGCGCTGCGGATACGTTCCGCGCTGCCGCTGCCGGCCAGCTTGAAATCTGGGCCAAGCGGGCGGAAGTGGACATCGTCCGCCATGGAGAGGGCGCAGATCCGGCGGCGGTGGTATACGACACCATTCAGGCGGCAAAAGCGAGAGGCAGCGAAGTGATTCTCATCGATACCGCCGGACGTCTGCACAACAAGGCCAACCTTATGAACGAGCTTTCCAAAATTGACCGGGTGATTGCCAAGGAGTTGCCGGATGCGGCGCGGGAAACCCTGTTGGTGCTGGACGCTACGACCGGACAGAACGCGGTGTCCCAGGCAGAGCAGTTTCATAAATCCGCCAGGCTGACCGGCATTGTGCTGACAAAACTGGACGGCACCGCCAAAGGCGGCATTGTCATTGCCATTTCCGGCGGATTGAAAATTCCTGTGAAATTTGTCGGCGTAGGAGAAGGACTGGACGACCTGATGCCTTTCGATAAGGCGGCATTTGTGGAAGCAATTTTGCCGGGAGATAACGAGGAAGGAGCAGAAGCATGATGGAACGTCCGGATTTGCGAAGACCTGACGGACTGCGGCGCATGCGCCTTATTCCAGGTTATACCATGCATGCGGAAGGTTCGGTCCTGATCGAACTGGGGAATACCAAGGTGCTCTGCACCGCGACGGTGGAAGACGGCGTGCCGCCCTTTCTGGAGGGAAAGGGCAGGGGCTGGATCACTGCGGAATATTCGATGCTGCCCCGGGCAACCAACACCAGAAACAAACGGGATGTGGCAAAGCTGAAACTTTCTCCCCGCAGCGCGGAAATCCAGCGGCTGGTGGGACGGAGCCTGCGGGCCGCCGCAGATCTTTCCAAGCTGGGAGAGCGCAGTGTGATTCTTGACTGCGACGTGATCCAGGCGGACGGCGGAACCCGGTGTGCGTCCATTACCGGCGGGTATGCGGCGCTGTATCTTGCAATGAAGAAGCTGCTGGCGGAGGGAAGCATCCGGGAGATGCCGCTCACAACGGTTGTAACGGCGGTAAGCGCCGGCATTGTGAACGGGGAACCGGTGCTGGATCTGAACTATGCGGAGGATTCTTCGGCAGAGGTGGACTGCAACATTGTAATGACCGGAGAGGGAGACATTGTGGAAATCCAGGGAACCGGAGAAGGCCGCCCCTTTCGGCAGGACGAACTGCGCCGGCTGCTGGCTCTGGGCAGAAAAGGCAACGCCCGGCTGTGCCGCGCGCTGCGGAAATTTATGGGAGAAGATTTATGAAATTTGTACTTGCGTCCCACAACCAGAAAAAAATAGAGGAAGTGGCGGCCATTCTCGCCGCGCTGGGTATCCAGTTGGTTTCGGCAGACATCGGCGGCGACATTTCGGAAACCGGGGCCACCTTTGCGGAAAATGCCCGGATGAAAGCAAAAACTGTGATGGAACGCACGGGGCTTGCCGCGATTGCGGACGATTCCGGCTTGTGCGTGTCTGCGCTTGGCGGCGCACCGGGAGTGCATTCTGCAAGATATGGCGGCGACGCTTCCTTTACGGACCGGGACAGAAACCGTCTGTTGCTGCAAAATATGCGCAGCGTGCCGGCGGGACAACGAACGGCGCAGTTTTGCTGCAGCATTGCCTGCTGCTTTCCGGATGGCAGAGAACTTACCGTTTCCGGTGAATGCCAGGGAGAAATTTTGACAGAAGAGGCTGGAAAAGGCGGCTTTGGGTACGATCCGCTGTTTTATGTGCCGGAATATGGAAAAACTTTTGGAGAACTGCCGCCGGAGGTAAAAAACCGGATATCCCACCGGGCACGCGCCCTTGCAAAGCTGCGGGAGGCGCTGGAAGAGATGTTGGAAGGAGAACAAAATTATGATAAACAGTAAGCAGCGGGCACAGCTCCGCAGTCTTGCCAATGGGTTAAATCCGGTAATTCTCATCGGGAAAGATGGAATGACGCCCGGACTTTTGGAAGAGATTGACAACTGCCTGACAAGCCATGAGCTGATTAAAATCAAACTCCTGGAAACCTCCCTGCTGACTCCAAAGGAAGCGGCGGCCGAAATCTGCCAGGCACTTTCAGCGGAGCCCGTCCAGTGCATCGGCGCAAAACTTGTGGTGTATCGGGAAAATCCGGAAAATAAGCAGATCGAGTTGGCACGGTAATATGAGAATTGGCATTTTGGGAGGCACCTTCAACCCACCCCACAACGGACATATCTGGGCGGCGCAGAATGCCGTTCGCCAGCTGCGGCTGGACAAAATGATCCTGATGCCCACCGGTATCCCACCGCACAAAATTCTGCCGGAAGGGTCTGCTTCTCCGGCACAGCGTCTTGCAATGGCCCGCCTTGCGGCAAGGGAAATCCCCGGCGCGGAAGTATCGGATATGGAGATAGGCCGGCAGGGGGCAAGCTATACCGTGGATACGATGACAGAACTCCGGAAACGATATCCGGAAGACGAACTGTTTCTGATTGTGGGAACAGATATGCTGATGACGTTTGATCGGTGGTACCAACCGGAAGCCATTGCCCGGCTGTGCGGCTTGGCGGTGGTCGCGCGGAGTGAAACGGATCTTGCCGCCATAGAGCGAAAAGCCAAAGCATTGCAGCAATCCATCGGCGCACAGGTGCACATTGTACGGTGCCATGCGCTGGAATTGTCCTCAACAGAAATCCGGAAGAAAGAAAAGGACGGGATGCCCCGGACTGTTGCGGAGTATATCAAAACACAAGGTCTTTATGAGTGACAGTGCGCAGCTTCGCAGAAAGAGGGGGTTCCATGCTGTTAGACAAAGAAACGCGGGAAAGTATTTTGCACCGGCTGAAGGGGTACCGGCTGCGGCACACCCTGGGATGTGAGAAAGCGGCGGTGCAGTTGGCGAGACAATATGGCGAGGATGTGGAAAAGTGCGCGGCGGGCGCGCTGCTCCACGATATTACAAAAGGAGTTTCACCGGAAGAACAGTTGTATTTATGTGAAAAATACAGTATAATACCCATTGATGTCGAAAGAGAAGAACCGAAAATACTGCATGGAAAAACCGCGGCGCAGATTGCGCGGCTGGAGTACCGCGTTCCGGAGGATGTGGCGGCGGCGATCGCCTGCCATACCACCGGCCGGGCGGGGATGACGAAACTGGACAAAATTCTTTATCTTGCGGACTTTATCGAGGAAACAAGAAGATTTGACGGTGTGGACAAAGCCCGGGCGCTTTGCAAAACAAGCCTGGATCATGCCATGCTGTATTGCCTGGATTTTTCCATCCGAGAGCTGTTAGAGAGAAAGAAAAAGATACATATGGACACAATTTTTGCCAGAAACGGTTTGATAGGAACGGTGGGGGAAAAAAATCAATGAAATTATATGGAGGCGGCAAGCATGCCGCGGGGAATAAAGGGAAACGGGCAGAAAGCCCGATAAAGACCAGACGGGACCAAAAAAAGGAGAAAAAAGCCAGCCGCACCCCAGCGCAGAAACGGAAGCGCCGGATCCTTGTGATCTGTATTTTGGCGGCGATTGTAGCGTTGGTGTTCGCAGCTTGTAAAATTTGGGTTCAGCCGCCGGACATTTCTTCTATGCTGGGCAGGCCGGGAAACGGAGACGTTTCTGCGGACGGTGTGGCAGAGGAAGGCGACAGAATTACCATTGGTTCGCAGAAAGACCGGAAAAGCGATTTTTATACGTTCTTTATCGGTGTTACCGATGAGGACGGCTCCAGAACGGACTCTATGCTGATGGTGTCGGTGGATACAAAGAACAAAGCAATCAACGCACTCAACATCCCGCGGGACACGATGAGCGATGTACGGCGCAGCAATAAAAAAATCAACGGTGCATACAACAAGGGCATTGAAGGAACCCGGGAAGAGATTAATATGCTTCTGGGCTTTGATTTTGACCGGTATGTGGTGATGAGTTTTGACACGATAGAAGATTTTGTCAATTTGATCGGCGGCGTGAAATACGATGTCCCCATCAATATGTACTATGATGATCCCAGCCAGGATCTGCACATTCATTTTTATCGGGGGATGCAGACACTGGATGGCGAACAGGTTGTGGAATTTTTGCGGTGGCGCAAAAATAACGACGGCACAGGCTATGCAACGGGCGATATGGGCCGCATTGAAAAACAGCAGGAATTTTTAAAGGCCCTTGCCAAGCAGGTGCTGTCCGCCAAGAATATTTTTAAAATACCAAAAATGGCAGATTTGCTGTTTAACGGCGTGGAAACCGATATGACCAGCGGCGAAATGGTTTGGCTTGCAATGCAGAGCATGAAAATCGGCACAAACAATATCAATATGCACACGCTCCCGGGGGATTCCAAATACATTGGGAACCTATCTTACTATCTTGCCTATGAGCCGGATGTCCTGGAGCTTGTAAATCAGCACTTTAACCCATACCAATATGACATTACGGAAGACGACGTGGACATTGTTTCCGCCAGCCGGGCGGCAAGCTTTGATACCACGATTGACAGCGGTCATGATGCGGAGCCAGAAGAACCGGAGGATCCGGTAGAGGAACCACCGGAAGAGCCAGAGGATCCGCCGGAAGACCCGAACCGGGATCCGGAAAATCCAACGGAGCCGACGACGCCAACGGAGCCGACGACGCCGACAGAGCCGACGACACCGACAGAGCCGACAGAACCGACAGAACCGGCAGAACCGGCAACGCCGACGGAACCGACGACACCGCCTGTGGAAGTGGACCCGGAACTATAGCAAAGGAAGGAATACTATGACGACGAAAGAAAAGGTAAAAGCCATTGTAGACGCCCTGGATGAAAAAAAGGGACAGGATATCGAGGTGCTTAAGGTAGAGGAAATTACAACACTGACGGAGTATTTTGTAATCTGTACGGCAACCTCTACCACCCAGGTAAAAGCCCTTGCGGATAACGTGGAATTTCGGCTGCGGCATGACTGGAATCTGGAAAAGCACCATGCGGAAGGGTATGGTTCCGCCAAATGGATTCTTTTGGATTATGGATTTGCCATTGTGCACATTTTTGTTCCGGAAGCGCGGGAATTTTACTCTTTGGAGAAGCTTTGGAAGGACGCGGTAAAAATAGAAAGTTCCGAGTTGGAGATTGAAAGGTTTGGGAGGACGCGATAGAAGTGCGGTACGATTTTAAAAAGATTGAAAAAAAGTGGCAGGACATCTGGGACGAAACGCAGGCGTTCGCAGCGACAAACGACTATACAAAGCCGAAATTTTACGCGCTGGTGGAATTTCCGTATCCTTCCGGCATGGGATTGCATGTCGGCCATCCCCGGTCTTATACGGCCCTGGATATTGTGGCAAGAAAGCGGCGGATGGAAGGTTACAATGTGTTGTATCCTATGGGATGGGACGCGTTTGGCCTGCCGACGGAAAATTTTGCCATCAAACACCACATTCATCCGTCCGTTGTAACAAAAAACAACATTGCGCGGTTTAAAAGTCAACTGAAAAGTCTGGGGCTGTCTTTTGACTGGTCCAGAGAGATTGATACCACCGATCCATCCTACTACAAATGGACGCAGTGGATTTTTCTGAAGCTGTTTGAAAAGGGCCTTGCTTACAAGACCAGCATGCCGGTTAACTGGTGTACCAGCTGCAAATGCGTGCTTGCCAACGAAGAAGTGGTGGGCGGTGTGTGCGAACGGTGCGGCAGCGAGGTGATCCGGAAGGAAAAAAGTCAGTGGATGCTGAAAATTACCGAATATGCCCAACGGCTCATTGACGATTTGGACGATGTGAACTACATTGAACGGGTTAAAATCCAGCAAAAAAACTGGATCGGCCGTTCCACCGGCGCAGAGGTGGATTTTAAAACCACAGAGGGAGATGCCCTCACCGTATATACCACCCGGCCGGATACATTGTTTGGCGCGACCTATATGGTAATCTCTCCGGAACATCCTTACATCGAAAAGTGGGCGGGCACACTGAAAAATATCGAGGAGATTCTGGCGTACAAAGAGGAAGCTATGCGCAAATCAGATTTTGAGCGCACGGAAATGGCCAAGGAAAAAACCGGTGTGCGCCTGGACGGGGTAAACGCCATCAATCCGGTCAATAACCGGGAGATCCCAATTTTTGTATCGGATTATGTTTTGATGACGTATGGAACCGGAGCCATTATGGCGGTGCCGGCGCATGATACCCGGGACTGGGAATTTGCCAAAGTATTTGATCTTCCCATTCTTGAGGTGGTTGCCGGCGGCGACGTTCAGAAGGAAGCGTTCACGGAGGTGGAGACGGGAACCATGGTAAATTCCGGCTTTTTGAACGGGCTGGAAGTAAGCGATGCCAAAAAGGCCATGGTAACCTTTCTGACGGAACAGGGAATCGGCCATGAAAAGGTGAATTACAAGTTGCGGGATTGGGTATTTTCCCGGCAGCGGTATTGGGGCGAGCCGATTCCGCTGGTGTATTGTGAGACATGCGGCTGGGTACCGGTGCCGGAGGATCAGCTGCCGCTGACCCTGCCGGAGGTGGAATCCTATGAACCGACGGACAGCGGGGATTCTCCCATTGCCAAGATGACGGATTGGGTGAACACCACCTGTCCTCACTGCGGCGGTCCGGCGAAGCGGGAAACGGACACAATGCCCCAGTGGGCTGGATCCAGCTGGTATTTCCTGCGCTACACCGATCCCCACAACGACAAGGCGTTGGCGTCCGAGGAAGCGCTTTCCTACTGGATGCCGGTGGACTGGTACAACGGCGGCATGGAGCACACGACTCTGCATCTGCTGTATTCCCGGTTCTGGCATAAGTTTTTATATGACATTGGCATAGTCCCCACCAAGGAACCCTATCAGAAGCGCACGAGCCATGGCATGATACTGGGAGAAAATGGGGAAAAAATGTCAAAATCCCGGGGCAACGTAGTCAACCCGGACGAGATTGTCAATACTTATGGCGCAGATACGATGCGTCTTTATGAAATGTTTATCGGCGATTTTGAAAAGGCCGCGCCCTGGTCCTCCAATTCCATCAAAGGCTGTAAACGGTTCCTGGAACGGGTATGGAACCTGGCGGAAACTGTTCGGGCGGGAGATTGCTACAGCAAGGAAAACGAAATCCTGCTGCATCAGACGATTAAAAAAGTGTCAGAGGATATTGAAAACCTCAAACACAATACGGCCATTGCCGCGATGATGAGCCTGGTCAACGCTTTTTATGAAAACGGCGTCAACCGGGCGGAATATCAGACGCTCCTCAAGCTGCTCAATCCGTTTGCTCCTCATATCACGGAGGAACTATGGCAGGCCGGCGGATATGCGGGGGATCTGCTTTCCCTGCAGGCATGGCCCAGCTATGAGGAAAGCAAAACCAGAGAAGATACGGTGAACATTGCGGTGCAGATCAACGGCAAGGTGAAGACTACCATTGCGATACCGCTGGACTGCGACCAGGAGACCGCCCTTTCCGCTGCCTTTGCCGACGAGAAAATTGCGGCGCTTACCAAGGACCAGCAGATTGTGAAGCAAATCTACATTAAAAACAAAATCGTCAACTTGGTGGTAAAACCGTAATGCCGCGAAAAATGATTTTTTTCTTGACATTGCATGAAAAAAAAGATATAATATTTTTACGGTTTTATGCCGGTTGAAAAGCGTTTTATTGGAGAAACGCGCGGAGGGAGGGAAAAGAATGTCAGAAATCCGCGTAAAAGAAAACGAATCTTTAGACAGCGCACTCAGAAGATTTAAGAGATCATGCGCAAAGGCGGGTGTGCTTTCCGAGCTCCGTAAGCGTGAGCATTATGAAAGTCCCAGCGTGAAGCGCCGCAAAAAGTCGGAAGCGGCACGCGCGAAGAAAAGAAAGTACAACTAACAAATTAACGGCAGGTGATAGTTCACCTGCCGTTTTTACAACTCTTTTCCGTTTTTGGAATGAATGGCGCGGAACGCCGCGCCGCCGCAGAGGTTCAGCCGCTTTGCCTGGTGCAGAAGCTGCGAATAGCGGGCGCTTGCCGCATTGATTTCAAAAATGCTTGCTTCGATCAGCGCAGGGTCCGTATACATATCAAACCGTTTCCAGGCATACCGCATTTCCCGCGAGGCTTCTTCCAGCTCCAGCAGAATCTGCGGCGCCGGAGGAGGATTCTGTTTTTTCATGCCGCACAACTCCTTTTGTATGTAGGATTTATCAAACGAGCAAAAATATACCATGATAATTTGAAAAAACAGGGGTAAACTATGGCTGTACGGTTTCTATAAAAAAGCCGTATCAGGGATACGGGCGGTCAAAAGACCGAAAAAGAAGCAGCGGGAAAGAATCGTGCCTTGTGAAAAAACCGCTGTGACTGGTAAAAACCGCAGTGGAATTCGCTGCGGTTTTTGCTATGTTTGTGCCAGATGTTGACGGGAGACGGAAAAATATACTATAATTAGTTCATATGTAATTTTACGGAGGTAAAAAATGAAGTCACAGTACGGAAATGACAGCATTACATCCCTTAAGGGCGCGGACCGGGTACGCAAGCGTCCTGGCGTTATTTTTGGTTCCGACGGACTGTCCGGCTGTCAGCATTCGTTTTTCGAGATTCTTTCCAACTCCATTGATGAAGCAAGGGAAGGATATGGTGACACCATTACCATTACCTGTTATGAAGACCTTTCCATAGAAGTGGAAGATATGGGCCGGGGCATCCCGGTGGATTTTAACAAGGCGGAAAATCGATATAACTGGGAACTGGTGTTTTGCGAACTGTATGCGGGCGGAAAGTACAAGAATAACGAAGGAGAAAACTATGAATTTTCCCTTGGCTTGAACGGACTTGGCACTTGTGCCACCCAATATGCTTCGGAATATATGGACGTTACCGTGCTGCGAGACGGCTTTGAATACACTCTGCATTTTGAGAAAGGCGAAAACAAAAGCGGCACCAAGGAAGGGTTTAAAAAGCGGCCTTTCAGCGGAAAAAAGACCGGCACCAAAATCAAATGGCGGCCGGATCTGGAGGTGTTCACCGATATCCGTATCCCGCCGGAATATTTTTTGGATACCTTGAAGCGGCAGGCTGTGGTCAATCGCCATCTCCGCTTTGTGTTTCGGCAACAGAAGGCGGAATCGTTTGAAACGACAGAGTTCTGCTATGAAAACGGCATTCAGGATTATGTCCGGGAAATTGCGGGCGGGGACAGTATCACCCAGGTGCAGTATTGCGAGGCAGAACGCCGGGGGCGCGACCGGGCAGATAAACAGGAATATAAGCTCAAAATCGGCTGTGCATACTGCTTTTCCAAAACCGTATCCAAACTGGAGTATTACCACAACTCCTCCTGGCTGGAATACGGCGGTTCGCCGGATAAAGCGGTTCGGTCCGCGTTTGTGTCCGGAATTGACGCTTACTTAAAGAAAAACGGAAAATATCAGAAAAACGAGAGCAAGGTAACGTTTCAGGACGTGGCGGACAGTCTGGTGTTGGTGACAAACTGTTTTTCTACCTATACATCGTACGAAAATCAAACGAAAAAATCCATCACCAATAAATTCATCCAGGAAGCGATGGCGGAATTTCTGCGCTCCCAGCTGGAGGTCTATTTTATTGAAAACCAAGGGGAAGCGGACAAAATCGCGGAACAGGTGCTGATCAACAAACGAAGCCGGGAACAGGCGGAAAAGACCAGACTGAATATCAAAAAGAAACTCAGTGACAACATCAGCGTGGCAAACCGGGTACAAAAATTTGTGGACTGCCGGACCAAAGACGTGAGCCGCCGGGAAATTTATATTGTGGAGGGCGATTCCGCCCTTGGCTCCGTCAAACAGGGCAGGGACTCCGAATACCAAGGGATTATGCCGGTGCGGGGCAAAATACTGAATTGTCTGAAAGCAGATTATGACAAGATTTTCAAGAGCGATATTATTACGGATTTGATGCGGGTACTGGGCTGCGGTGTGGAGGTCAAAAGCAAGGCCAATAAGGATCTCAGCACATTTGAGCTTGCTAATCTCCGGTGGAACAAGATTATTATCTGTACGGATGCCGATGTGGACGGCTTTCAGATCCGCACCCTCATCCTGACGATGCTGTACCGTCTGGTGCCCACCCTTATCGAGGAGGGGTATGTGTACATTGCGGAAAGTCCATTGTATGAAATCACCCATAAGGACAAAAGTTACTTTGCCTTTGACGAAACAGAAAAGGCGGCGCTGCTAAAGAAGCTGGAGGGAAAAAAGATCACCATTCAGCGTTCCAAAGGGCTGGGCGAAAACGAAGCGGAGATGATGTGGGAAACCACCATGAATCCGGAAACCCGGCGGCTGATCCAAATTATGCCGGAAGATGCAAAGCGCACAGCGGAAATGTTTGATTTGCTGCTGGGCGACAACCTGGCGGGGCGGAAGGAATACATTACGGAAAACGGGTATCAGTATCTGGATATGGCAGATATCAGCTAAGGAGACGAGACGATGAAAACAGTTGCAAATCAGCCCATTACCGACACGCTTCGCCAGAATTACATGCCATATGCGATGAGTGTGATTGTGTCCCGGGCCATTCCGGAAATTGACGGCTTTAAGCCCTCTCACCGGAAGCTGCTGTACACCATGTATAAAATGGGGCTGCTCCGGGGGAATCGGACCAAGTCCGCCAATGTAGTGGGACAGACGATGAAACTCAACCCCCACGGAGATCAGGCGATTTATGAAACCATGGTTCGGCTTGCCCGGGGATGCGAAGCGCTCCTCGTGCCGTTTGTGGATTCCAAGGGCAATTTCGGCAAGATTTATTCCCGGGATATGGCCTTTGCCGCCGCCCGGTATACGGAAGTCCGGCTGGATCCTATCTGTGAAGAGATTTTTCGGGACATTGACTGCGACGCAGTGGATTTTGTGGACAATTACGATGGCACGCTGAAAGAGCCGACTCTGCTGCCAACCACTTATCCCAATATCCTGGTCAGCGCCAATACGGGCATTGCGGTGGGAATGGCCAGCAATTTTTGTGGATTTGATCTGAATGAAGTGTGCCGTACCGCCATCGAATATATTAAAAATCCAGCCCATGCCATAATGACAACGTTGCCTGCCCCGGATTTTCCCACCGGAGGGGAAATTATCCTGGATCCCGCAGAGATGGAATGCATTTATGAAACCGGCAGAGGCTCCTTTAAAGTGCGGGCAAAGTGGCGGCATATAAAAAAGGAAAATATCATTGAAGTGACGGAAATTCCCTACACCACCACCATTGAGGCCATCATCGACAAAGTGGCCGAGCTGGTAAAGGGAGGAAAGGTGCGGGAAATTTCCGACATCCGGGACGAATCGGATTTGTCCGGTCTGAAAATTGCCATGGATTTAAAACGGGGAACCGATCCGGAAAAACTGATGCAGAAGCTTTTCAAGATGACGCCGCTGATGGACAGCTTTTCCTGCAACTTCAACGTGCTCATCGGCGGCATGCCGCGGGTGCTGGGCGTGCGGGATATTTTGGAGGAATGGACCGCCTGGCGGGTAGAATGCCAGAAACGGAAGTTGTATTTTGAACTGCAGCGGAAACAGGAAAAGCTGCATCTGCTCAAGGGACTGCAAAAGATTCTGCTGGATATCGACAAGGCCATCGCCATCATCCGGGAAACGGAAGAAGACGCGGAAGTGATTCCAAATTTGATGATTGGGTTTGGCATTGACGAAAAACAGGCGGAATATATCGCGGAAATTAAGCTGCGTCATATCAATAAGGAATATATTGTAAAGCGGATTCACGAAACAGAAGAACTGGAGAAAGAGATCCGGACCCTGGAAGAGATTCTCAGCAGCAGCAAAAAAATAAAAAAACGGATTGTTTCCGATTTGGAACAGGTGCTGAAAAAATTTCCCACCCAGCGAAAGAGCACCATTGTGTACGCCAACGAAGTGCAGCAATATGACGAGAAGGAACAAGTGGAGGATTATCCGGTTCATCTGTTCCTGACGGCGGAGGGATATTTTAAGAAAATCACTCCCCAATCCCTGCGGATGAGCGCGGAGCAGAAATGGAAGGACGGCGACCGGCTGATGCAGCAGATGGAGACCAGCAACCGGGAGGAGATCATGTTTGTGACCAACCGGCACCAAGTATATAAATCCAGAGTATCGGAATTTCAGGATACCAAGGCCAGTGTGCTGGGGGAGTATGTGGCCAATAAGCTCCAGATGGAAGAAGGGGAACTGCCGGTCTTTATGGCGTTGCCGGGCGCATACAAAGGGTATTTAATTGTGGTGTTTGAAAACGGAAAGGTTGCAAAAATTGAACTGAAAAGCTATGAAACCAAGTCCAACCGCAGGAAGTTGACAGGCGCTTATTCCGACAAGTCGCCGGCAGTCGCCTTTTTCTGTTTCCCAGAGGATGCAGAAATTACGCTGTTTTCCACCGCAAACCGGGCGCTGACTGTTTCCACCGCGGCGTTTGGAGCAAAGGCAGCCCGCACCACCCAGGGCGTGCAGGCTATGGTGCTGCGAGGCAGCCATACGGTGATTCGGGCGGCAGCAGCGGAGGAGAACGGGCTGCAGGATCAAAAGCGCTACCGCTTCAGCAGCATTCCGTCCATCGGGGCAATCCTAAAGGACGAGGATCTGCCGGAAAAACAGTTGACGTTCTGAGGGTATACTCCATAAATTTTTCAAAAAGTCAAAAAAATTTACGAGAAGCCTTGTATCCTGCCGGGGTTATGTTGTAAAATAACAGGGAGGCAACGCACAGGTTTGCCTCCCGTTACGCCTGGTTGCCGCAGTCTGCGGACGGAACGGCGTTTCAGGCAAGCAAAGCGCTACGCGGAAGAACGATGAAATTCCGGGAGCGCGCTTTCAAACATGGAGACGTATCGAAGTGGTTGTAACGAGAACGATTCGAAATCGTTTTGTCGGTGATGAGCCGGCACGTGGGTTCGAATCCCACCGTCTCCGCCAAAATGTGTTGATGAAAGATGCAACGCCGAAAACGCCGCACGAAAGTGCGGCGTTTTCACATATAATGCGCCACTTTT
>CAKRRK010000010.1 GCA_934395135.1 uncultured Eubacteriales bacterium
TATACCATACTTCCAGCCTGTTTTCAAGAAAGCAAACCGGGCTTTCCCGCCAAAATTTCCCGTTCCCGTTTGCCGCCATCCTAAGGCGGCAAGCAAGGTGGTGTGCGGTACAAACGAAGCAAAACGCTTTGTGCCGTATGGCAGGAAAAGGCTGCGCGCAGGAAAAGGGGATCAGCAGTCCGTTCCTTACCGGCGGCAGCGGGAATGATAGATATCCCAACGGAAAAGAACTCTTTGCTATGCTGGAGGAACTATGGGAAAATCCGCAGAATTTCCGTTTTTCGGCATAAAAAAACAACGGTGCAGCCTCTTTCGAGTCTACACCGCTTACATAAAACGTTTCCTTCTTTCTCCGGCTTGCCGAAGCGTTTCTTCTGTTGTTTCTATATCTTGCCCGCAAAATCTCCTTCTGCCTTGCACTGCATCGCCGAAACACATCGTTGTTATGCCGGATTGCCGGCGTCTTTCTTCTTTGCACGAAGAAACTGCACGGCGGATAATCCGGCCACCGCCCCTTCATAAACCGCTTTGGCAATTTGCAGCAACCCGCCGGTACAATCTCCCGCGGCAAACAATCCCGGAATCGTGGTGGCCATTGCCGCATCCACGGCAATGCGGTTTCCCTTGACAACTGCGCCCATCTTTCGGGCCAGCTCCACACTGCCCGCCACGCCATAGGCCACAAAAACACCTTCCGCCGCCAAAGTTTCTCCATTGGCAAACGCGACGCCTTCCACCCGATCCGTTCCGTAAATTTCCTTTACTCTTTCCGGATATATCGCAACGCCTGCCGGAAACTCTGCGGTAGGCATTTTTCCGTCTGTCACAAGGGATACGGATTTTACCACCGGCAGCAGATCGGAAACCTCATGAACGGCATATTGTCCATCTCCCAATACGACCACGTCCTTTCCCCGGTAAAAAAATGCGTCGCATACGGCGCAATAACTAACGCCGCTTCCTTCAAACGCTGCGATACCAGGCAAAGCAGGCACTGCCCGCGGCGCGCCGGTAGCAAGAATCACACTATCCGCCTTATACGTGTCCACAGTCCCCCGCACGGAAAATCCATCAAAGCCGTCGATGCCCACCACTTCATCCTGCACAAACCGCACGCCTGCATTTTTCGCGCCCTGAATCCCTGCCGCCTCCAGCTCTTTTCCAGAAACAGGGTGGGCAAATCCATAATAATTTTCAATTTTGTCCGTTTTTTCCAGAGCGCCGCTGCCTTTGGCGACTACCGTCGTAGAAATCCCTGCGCGCGCCGTGTATAGCGCCGCGGAAACCCCCGCAGGGCCTGCTCCCACAATCACTACATGTGCCATACTGCATTCACCTCACCGGAACGCATCCGCCCTGTAGGCAGATCTTCCTTTTTCTACTATTTGTTTTTATGCTCCGCTGCCCCTGGATATGCCCGGCAATCCGAAGCATACCCCCTGCTTTCCTCCGCTATTTATGGTATTTCCCGCCGGATAAAATCTGAAATCCCCGATACAGCTGTTCCATCAGCATCACTCTTGCCAAATGATGCGGGAAAGTCATAGGCGACATAGAAAGCTTCCAGCTCCCACGGTCTTTCACAGTCTGGGACAGCCCCACGGAACCGCCAAGGATAAAACACAGCCGGGAAACGCCGCGCAGCATCATATTTTGCATTCGTTCCGCTAATTTCTCGCTGGAACAGAGTTCTCCTTCAATGCACAGCGGAATTACCGCCGCGCCCTGTGGAATTTTTTCCAAAATCCATGCGCCTTCCTGTTCCAGTGCACCTTGCACATCACCGGCGCTGCACCGTTCCGGCAGCCGCTTTTCCGGCAATTCCACCACTTCTACCTTGCAGAAAGGCGACAGGCGCTTCCGGTATTCCTCCACGCCTTCTTTATAAAATGTTTCCTTTAACTTTCCAACGCAAAGAATTGTAACTGACAGCATATCCGCTCCTATAACAGCACCGGCGCGTCCATTGGCCCCGGCGGCGCCGCAATGACCCGGGCGTTCTTTCCAGCCAGCGCCCGACGGCTTTCTTGCAAGGCAAGCTCCGGCAAATTGTTTTGTTCACTGATGTGCGCCAGAATAAACCGGCTGGTTCCATGCTGCGCAAGATCACTCACACAAACAGCACAATCCAAATTGGACAAATGTCCCCGGTTTCCCCGCACCCGTTCTTTCAGCGGCCATGGATATGGGCCGTTGTCCAGCATAGCCAGGTCATGGTTGGATTCAATCACTACCGTATCGCAGCCATACAGCCGCTTTCTTACGCCGGATGGCATAAACCCCATGTCGGTTACAAACCCAAACCGGTGTTTTTGCGTGGTTAATATGTATCCATAGCTTTCCGCCGTGTCATGCGGCGTGCGCATCGGTGTTACATGGATGCTGCCGATGTCAAAACCGGTTTCTTCCGAAAATGCCACCAGCTGTTTTTCTGCTTCCGGGACGCGGCGTGCAATGCTCCTGGCGGTCAGCGGGCCCGCATACACCGGTATGTCATATTGGCGCGCAAAAGTCTGCATCCCTTTGATGTGGTCCCCATGGTCATGCGTCACAAGCACGCCCGTCAGCTGTTCCAGCCCCATATCCAGCCGATGCAGCGCGTTTTTCACCCCGCGCACCGAAACGCCAATATCAATGAGCACCGCCGTTTGATTCTGTACATAGAGAGAAGCATTCCCTCTGGAGCTGCTTCCAATGCTATAAAAAAATTCCATTGTTTGTTCGCCTTTATAAAGCCATCGGCGAAGAGGTGTCTCTCCGCCGAAATTTATTACGCATTCTTTTCATGGATGTCATCGCCCGGCATCTCGGCCCGGTACATATCCGCTCCAAGGTTCACCAGCTTTTCCACAATGTTTTCATATCCCCGCTCAATGTTCGTGACCTGTTCCACTTCCGTGACGCCTTTTGCGGCAAGGCCTGCAATCACCATCGCCGCACCAGCACGCAAATCAAACGCCTTGACCGGCGCGCCTGTAATTTCCGGCACGCCTTCCACAATGGCAATCTTGCCGTCTACTTTGATTTTCGCCCCCATGCGGTTCAGCTCATCCACATATTTATAACGATTGTCCCATACCCCTTCGCTCACGATGCTCGTCCCGTTTGCCAACGCAAGAACCGTTGTAAGCTGCGGCTGCATATCCGTTGGAAATCCCGGATAAGGCATCGTCTTAATGTCCGTCCGGTTCAGTTCTCCCATCCGGGTTACAAGGATGGAGTCGTCAAATTCCGTAATTTCCACGCCCATCTCAATCAGTTTGCTGGAAATGCAGTCCAAATGCTTGGGTATGACATTTTTAATCAGGACTTGTCCGCCTGCTGCAGCCACTGCCGCCATATAGGTGCCGGCCTCGATCTGGTCTGGTATGATGGAATATTCCCCGCCCCTGAGCCGTTTCACACCGCGGATTTTAATGACATCGGTGCCAGCGCCCTTGACATCCGCACCCATAACATTCAAAAAGTTTGCAAGATCCACAATATGGGGTTCTTTTGCCACATTTTCAATGATTGTTTGACCCTCTGCCAGCACTGCCGCAAGCATTACGTTAATGGTGGCCCCTACCGACACAACGTCAAAATAAATATGGCCGCCCTTCAGCCCGTTGGGGGCTTCGGCATAAATTACGCCGCCTTTGATTTGAATCTCCGCGCCAAGGGCCTCCAGTCCTTTAATATGCTGGTCAATGGGACGCACGCCGCCAAAATTACAGCCTCCCGGCATGGCAACTTCCGCACAGCCATATTTCCCCAGCATAGCGCCAATGAGATAATACGACGAACGGATTTTCCGCATCAGGTCAAAAGGTCTTGCATGCATATTGAGTTTTTGCGTGTTCAGTTCTATTGTTGTCTGATTCAGCAACCGGATGTTGCAGCCAAACTGGCGCAAAATTTCAAGCTGCATCGTCACATCAATAATCTTTGGTATATTTTCAATCACACAAGGGCCGTCCACCAGTATCGCGGCAGGCACAATAGCAACCGCGGCATTTTTCGCGCCGCTGATTGTGATCTCGCCGTTTAACCGTTTTCCCCCGTTAATAATATATTTCGTCAAACGAACCGTCCCCTAACTGTCTCTTTCCTTGTTATCCCTTTACAAGCGGTATTCCGCTCACAATCTACATATTATACAAATTGTATTTTATCACAATTTTTCCTAAAAATCAAAAGGTTTTTTTCAAGAATTTTTATAAAGTTCCAACAATTTCTTTGGATAAGCAATCCATGGTAAAGATCCCTGCGTCTGTAGCGATTTGGCAGGCGGGCCGCACCCTGAAAATTCCGTTTTCCACTTCCTCACAGTAGTAGCATGGGGTGATCGCGTCAACGGCCGCAATGTCCCGCGCCTCCATTAAAGCAAGCAGACTGCCAAACACCAGCGGTATCTGCTGATTCGGCTTATTTTCTGCTGCAAACGTCCCAAACACCCAGTCGCCGTATACCATAAAGTTTTCGCGTACGCCGCCGGTAAACGACAGATGCTTATTTTGTATCCGCACGCCGTCTATCACTCGATAAACCTGAGCCGTAAACACCCCGCCGTCTTCTTCCGTTTCCATTTCATAAACCGCGTCGGCAGGCAGCATATTTTTTATCGTCTTTTCAAACTGCTGCATCGTTACTGTTTTTATTGTGTCCGAAGTTCCGGAAATATAGTCATTGTTTGTAATTGTTATTTTCGCCTGATTTAACAGAAATTCTACGCCTTCTTCCGTCTCCTGTTTTATGGCATGTTCTCCAATGAACCGTGCTGCAAATGCCGCAGCGCCTTCGGCGTCCTGCTGCAGGCCGCCTTCCGTCAATTCGGCGATGCCGTCCGCAATGACATCCGCCGTACATTGAATGTTATTTCGTTCCAAAATGCGCACCATATCCGCCACATTCTCCCGCTGGGTATGATATTCCGCAGAGGAGTGCTGAATAAGGTTCCACGCCAGTATGCAGTTTACAACGGCCAGCAGCACAATGAGTATGGTCTTGATCTTCCCCCACTGCAATCGCATTCCCTCCTATCTGTCGATGCGTTTTACTTTTGGCGCCAACACGCCGTCTGCCTGTTCATACCGAACGCATACGCCGGTGTCTCCGCCGCGAATGCTGGCCGCAACCTGCTCCATCGGCATTACAAACACCGTTTCCCCCGTCATTTTATATTTGGAAAGATAAATCACGCTGCTCACCAGAAGATTGTCCTGAAAAACAAACTTTGCAAGGTACCCCGTTTCCAAGCTCACCGGAACGCTTTGCAGCGCTCCGTCAAAGCAGATGGTCTCCATTCCATCCTTTTCCCCTGCGGTCACCCGGGACAAATACGTTTCTCCGCCGCCCACGCTTTCATAAGCCGACTGCAAAATGGTATGACAAAGATTGGTTTTGTAAAGCAGTTCCTGCTGGCGGGATACCAGATCCTGCTTCGGATAGGCGGCAAGTCCTCCGGATTCGACCGACGCTTCAAAGGTAATCCGCCCATTGTCCGTGATGCTGAGGGTACTGTCATTTTCCACATAAACCCAGGCGCTTTCTCCCTCGTCGTAATAGCTTTTCGCGGTATATGGATTGTATTCAAAGGCTTCCAGCACGCTCTGCTTGGATTCCTGTCCGCCAACCTGCGAAAAATCCACTGAAACCGGCCGGGCCGTCTGATAAGGGGCATGCTCTGTGAACACCAAGGTTTCCGGCACCAGGCTCTCATAAGCCAGATCCGCTGCAAATTGGCAGGATGAAAGCGAAAATTGATGCAAAGTGTCGGAAAACAGCCTCTCGTCCACCGCAGTGCTTCCTTTGTAAAGTCTGCCGTCGCTGCCGTTGCGGACAAGGACGGCATATTGCTGTTCGGATTCCTGTACAAGCAGCATCGTCCCGACCGACAGCGTGCTTTGACATGGCGCTTCCAGCCAGGCTGCCAGCAGCGGCAGCGGCAGCGCTCCGTCATAATGCAAATAAAGCAACGGCTGCTGCAGATACGGCTTGATATCCTGTACTTCCTGCCATTGGCCGAGGTTGGAAAACGCTTCCCGAAGCACCGGAGACACGGTGCCAAACGCACTTTGCAGGGCAGCAGCGTCCTGCTGCAGCGCAGTCAGTTCGCCGTCTTTGCCCACGGCGAACTGCACGGGGTAAGCGCTGATGGAAGCTGCCGGCAGATTCTCCGGCTCCTCCGGCGCCAATGCAAACAGGCCGTGGAACATCACATTTTCCGGCACGTTCTCGTAATCCAGGCCATAAACCCAGGTAATACGGATCAGGCCCAGCATGCAAAAGACCAGCGCCCACAATACGACAGTTTTTACCGTCTCAATTTTTCCTTTCATTCTGGATATCCTCTTCCGGCAGAAGGGGCAGATCCGTCGGCAGCACAATGGTAATGGTAGTCCCCTCGTCCACTTTGCTGTCCAGGTGGATCGTCCCTTTGTGAATTTCTACAATTTCTTTTGCAATGGCAAGTCCCAGTCCTGTACCGCCGGCCTTTCTGCTCCGCGCTTTATCCACACGGTAAAACCGTTCAAACAGGCGGGGCGCATCTTTCTCCGGAATGCCGATCCCATTGTCTTTCACCTTCACGGTAATGTGATTTTTATCCCGGTTTAAGCCGAAAATTTCTATCGTTCCGCCCTTTGGCGTATACTTCATAGCATTGGACACAATGTTGACGATTACCTGCTCTATGCGGTCCCGGTCGCCGTTCATCGTCGGGATATCATCTACGGTCAGAGTAATCTGCTGCTTCTCCTTTTCCGCCTCCAGCAAGACGGACTGATACACCTTGTTCAGCACATCCTTTATGGAAAACTCTGAAAACTTCATATCCATCCTGCCATAATCCAGCCGGGACAACGTGAGAAGGTCTTTGACAATCCGTGTCATACGATCCGCTTCTCCGGATACGATATTCAAAAATTCCACGGTGGTTTCCGGCGGCAGTTCGCCTCCCGCATCCAGAATGGTTTCCGTGTAGCTTTTAATATTGGTCAGAGGGGTGCGGAGTTCATGGGAAACATTCGCTACAAATTCCTTGCGGGAATCGTCCAGTTTTTTCTGTTCGGTAACATCCCGAATCATCGTAATGATGCCGCCGTCGCCGTATGGCGCAAACAAAATGGACACCGCGCGGCCGTCCCGATCCAGCTGAATCTGCTGCCCGCCGCTGATATCCTCCGGAATGGGGATGCCCCGGAACACATCGTCAAAGGTCATCTCCTCCTGAAAGGTAATGTCCAAAAGTTTTTCCGCGGCATAGTTCATATGAATGATTGTTCCGGCGCCGGTAAACGCCGCCACGCCGTCTGTCATATAGGAAAACAGCGTGTTCAGCTTGTCCCGTTCGCTTTGTATCTCCTCCATCGTTTCCTGCAGCTTGTCCGCCATTTTATTAAACGTAACGGCAAGGTCGCCGATTTCGTCTGTGGACTCTGCTTCTACTTTGTGACCGAATTCGCCTTTTGATACAAACTGCGCAAACACCTTAAGCTTTTCAATGGGGTTTGTAATGGTCTTGCTCAAAATGATGCTGAGCAGGATGGCGGTCAGAAGTCCAAACAGGATTGCCTGCACAACGATGGAAACCAGCGTCCAGTTTAAATCCGCGAGTTCCGCCTTGTTGTCTCGGATATAAATAATATACGGCCGTTCCTCACCGCCGACAGGAATGGCAACGTCCATAAAATCATCGGAAATCGAGCCGCTGTTCCCCACTTCTCCCGCCATCGCCGACAAAATGTTGGAAGTCAGGCTTAGGTCCTGGTCCACCGACTCATTGGAGCCGGTCAGAAAGGCGCCGGTTTTTCCATCCAGAATATAATAATTCCGGTAACGGTTGATTCCGAGGGAGGTGGCGTATGCCTCCAGCATTCCTTTGATTTTTTTCTCCGCGTTTTCTCCCTTTGCCAGAGCGTCCAGTTTCCCGATGGTATCCTGGTCAAAAACCGACGCTACCTGCTCCCGAAAGTTTCCAATATAAAAATTCGTTATGCTGTTAATGAGAAAGGAGCCTGCCACCGCCATGACGGATACAACGAGCAGCACCATTACAAGCACCAGCTTCATGCGAAGACTGTTGAAAAGAACCTTTTTTTCCTTCTGTTCATCCATAACGAAATTCCTCAACTTTTGTTTTTGTCGGTATTCCGGGCAAGGGCGGTATGTTTCCGCTATTTTTTAAAATAGTACCCAAACCCCCGTTTTGTCATAATATAGGCCGGCTCCGCCGGATCATCCTCGATTTTTTCCCGCAAGCGGCGGATTGCCACATCCACCGCGCGCAGATCCCCATAATAAGCGTATCCCCACACTTCTTTCATTAATTCCTCCCGGGAGAACACCTTGTCCGGTGCAGAGGCCAGCAGCGTTAAAATTTCAAAATCACGACTGGACAACTCCACATTTTTTCCATTTTTGTAAATTTCGCAAGCGGCCGGCGCATATGTAAGACCCTTTGCCCACTCAACCGTTTCCTGTCCGCCCCTTTCTCCCGCCGGCATCGCCGTTCGCCGGATATTGGCTTTTACCCTTGCGATCAGTTCCCGCATGGAAAACGGTTTTGTCACATAATCGTCGGCTCCCAGTTCCAGACCGGTCACTTTGTCGGTTTCTTCCTCTCTGGCAGTAAGCATAATAACGGGCACACTGCTGGTTTTTCGCACTTCTTGCAAAATTTTAAAACCATCCATCCCCGGCAGCATCACGTCCAGAAGAATCAGGTCAAAGGCACGGCTGGTCGCGGCCTCCAGCCCGTCCAGGCCGTTGCTGCAGGCACATACCTCATACCCTTCCCGCTTTAGATTGAATTCCAATATGTCGGAAATGGCTTTTTCATCTTCTACAATCAAAATCGTCCTGTTCAATTCTATCCCTCCTGCTCTGCTACAGCCCCATCCATTTGGCACGGAATGCGGCGGCAATGGTTTTGCCGTCGCAGATCTCCCCCTTTGCAATCTTGTCACACAATGTATCCAGCGGCATACGAACGGTTTCCACAAACTCATCTTCGTCCGGATGCTTTTTTCCGGAAATCAGCCCTTTGGCGGCATACAGATAAATCACTTCGGATAAAAACCCCGGCGACGGATACATTTCCCCCAAATAAATCATTTCCTTTGCTTCAAAGCCTGTTTCCTCCGCGAGTTCCCGCAGTCCGCATTCCAAATGGGCTTCTCCGTCGTCCCGGTCCATTTTCCCTGCCGGGATTTCCAGCAGCTCCATCTCATAAGGATAACGGAACTGTCGTACAAGATACACCGTTCCATCGTCGTCGATGGGCAGCACCGCGACGCCGCTCACATGGTCGCACACCTCCCGGGCCGCTTGTCTTCCATTGGGCAGTTCCACCGTATCCAACCGCACGGACAGAATCTTTCCCTGAAACTTTACTTCGCTCTGCAGCTTTTTTTCATATAACTCCACGTTTTGTTAATCCTCCTGCCGTTACCGGCAACGTATCATACGGGCAGTGCCGCCTTCCACCTTGAGCCGGATACGGTCCTGCCCGTTCCATTCTTCTCCAGTCAGCAAACAAACGCCATTGGAAACAGGAAGTTCCACGTTTGCACAAACTGCCCCATTGTTCATTATCACTGTTATTATATCATCATTGTGTCGTCTCTCAAATATCAAAATTTCTTTTTTTGCAAAAACAATGCGAAATTTTCCTTTTTTCAGGGCGTCGCTTTGAGAGTATACGGCGCACAGTTTCCGATAGTGCGCTAAAATCCGCGGATTTTCTTTGCCCCATGGATAGGTTTTCCGGTTGAGCGGATCTTCAAAGCCGAACA
Source organism: uncultured Eubacteriales bacterium (assembly GCA_934395135.1). GTDB lineage: Bacteria > Bacillota > Clostridia > Oscillospirales > Butyricicoccaceae > CAKRRK01. Next base: position 9,777 of record CAKRRK010000010.1, read on the forward strand.
TACCCGCTTCGTCACCATAATAGATGCAAGGGGAGCCCGGCATTGCAAACTGCAGAATCGAAGCCATATACAACCGTTTTTCTCCCTGCCTTTGCTGCTGTTCTGACGGAACAAACGCCGCCTTGCATTCTTTCGCCGCAGAAAACGCAGCCTCTTCACAGCTGAAAACTGTCAGCGCCCGGGGCGTGTCATGGGTGCCAATCAAATTCATAAGGTTATAAAACACCGGTGCCGGATAATGCTCCATCAAATCGCTCACTGTTTCGGCAAACGCCTCCGCCGGCCCGCCTTTGACATAGGAAAAAATTGCATCCTTCAGAGGATAGTTCATGACACTGTCCAATTCCCCTCCCAGCAGATATTCCCGGCGCACGCCATAGCTGATTTTATTGGACGCATCCTCCCAGACTTCTCCCAGGAGCACCGCCTCCTTTTTTTCCGCCTTGGCCGCCCGGTTTACCGACCGAATAAACTCATCCGGCAATTCGTCCGCCACGTCCAGGCGGATGCCCGACGCTCCAGCCCGCAGCCAGCGCTTTACAATGCTGTTTTCCCCGACGGCAATGTAGGCAAGGTAGCTTGGTTCCATTTCCCGCACTTGGGGCAGCGTGTCGATGCCCCACCAGGCGGAATATTCCGACGGCCAGCGGTAAAATTCATACCAGGGATAATACGGCGACTGTTTGTCGTCATACGCGCCGACGCTGGACAGTTTCCCGCCTTTGAAGTACCGGCTTTCCCGGCCGGTATGGCTGAACACGCCATCCACGACAATTCGAATTCCATGTTTCCCAGCCGCCGCGCACAGGGCGGAGAATTCCTCGTTGCTGCCCAGCAGCTCGTCAGTGCGCTCATAGTCCGCCGTATCGTACCGGTGATTGGAAGGAGAAAGAACAATGGGGTTGAGATAAATCGTACTCACATGCAACTGCTTTAGATATGGCAGCTTTTCCATAATTCCCTGAAAATCCCCGCCGAAAAAATCATGGTTTGTAATAATCCCTTCTTCGTTGGGCTGGTAGTCCGGAGTATCTTCCCAATTTTTGTGGATCTTGCGCGGAAAGATATAACCGCCTTCTTCCGGTACTCTGCTGCGGCAAAACCGGTCCGGAAAGATCTGATAGGTGATTCCCTGCCCAAACCATTCCGGTACCGTGTAGGTTCCATCGTAAACCGTCTGCTGAAAACAAGCGGAAAGTTCTGTTGCCAGAGCACTTTCTCCATTGGCCTTTTTTACAACATACCGAAGCCCCTCCGCCGTTTTTAACGAGAATGCATAAAAATACAATCCAGTTTGAAATACATGCGTAATGGAATATACGTCCCGTTCCAGTTCCGCTTCCTCCCAAGGCATCGCCAGGGCATGTTGCTCCCCTTCGCAGAACAAAAGCAGTGTACAGCGGGTGACTCCCAGTTTTCTCGCCGGCCGCAGGCGAAACGTCACCGCTTCTCCCGCCGGAACCGCTCCGAAAGGCCGTTTGTCCCGATAAGAATGAAATACCATAAAAAGACCTCCAAAAAAAGGACTGCGTTTCACAGTCCTTTCTCCGTTAATAAATAAACTCTGTTTTTACTTTCCAAATGCGCTGGGCATAGTCATAGACGGCCCGGTCTGCAGCAAAGTAACCGCTTGCCGCAATATTTTGCAGGGCAATTCCGTTCCATCTGTCCCGGTCCCGGTAGGTTTCTGCCGCCAGACGCTGCGCGCTGCGATAAGACTCAAAATCCTGCAAAAGAAAATAACGATCCGCCCGGCCGCCGCCTTCCTGCAGCAGGGAATTCACCAAATCGCCGTACTGTTTTCCGTCCGGAAATCCCTGCGCCATCTGCGTCAGCACACCTGCAATGCGGGGCGAGGTCTGATACAGTTTCATCGGATCATAGGCGGCGCTTCGTTCCAGTTCTTCCGCCTCTTTGGCCGTCATACCAAACAGAAACATATTTTCCCTGCCTACCTCCTGGCAGATCTCCACGTTGGCGCCGTCCAACGTGCCCACAGTAACCGCGCCGTTCATCATCAGTTTCATATTGCCGGTACCCGAAGCCTCTTTGCCCGCGGTAGAAATCTGTTCCGAGATATCCGCTGCCGGCATAATCCGTTCGGCCAAGGTCACTTTATAGTCTTCCAAAAAAACAACCTTCAGTGTATCCCCGACTTCCGGATCGGAATTCACCATATCCGCCACGCTGCAGATAAGTTCAATGATGCGTTTGGCCACGGCATAGCCAGGCGCTGCCTTGGAGCCAAAGAAAAATACCCGGGGCGTCACAGTCCCCGCTCCGTATTGTTTGATCTCCTGATACATACTGATGATGTGCATCACATTCAAAAGCTGCCGTTTGTATTCATGCAGCCGCTTGACCTGCACGTCAAAGATAGCCTGCGGATTCAAAGCAATGCCATAGGTATCCTGCACATAGCGGGCGAGCATTCTCTTGTTTTCCTCTTTGATTTCTCCAAGGCGCTTCCGCACGCCGGCGTCCCCGGCGTAACGCCGCAGTTCCCGAAGCCTGCCGGGATGTCGGATAAACCCGTCTCCCAGAAGCTGTGTCAGAAACGCGGAGAGGGCAGGGTTGGCCTGACACAGCCAACGCCGGTGGGCAATGCCATTCGTCACATTCTGGAATTTTCCCGGCTCCATCTGATAAAAATCGTGAAACACTCGTTCTTTCAGGATATCCGAATGAAGGCGTGACACTCCATTGACCGAAAACGAACCGGCGATGGCAAGGTTTGCCATCCGCACCCGGCCGTCGCACAAAATGCGCATTGCCTGCACTTTTTGGGTTTCTCCCGGATAAAATGCGGAAATCCGTTCCACAAGCCGGCGGTCTATTTCTTCGATGATCATATATACCCGGGGCGCAAGGCGGCGAAGCAGATCCACCGGCCAGCATTCCAGCGCCTCCGCCAGCACCGTATGATTTGTAAACGCAACGGAACGGGAAACCATATCCCATGCCGGTTCCCATGCATACCCTTCTTCATCCAGCAGAATGCGCATCATCTCCGGGATGACAAGCGTAGGATGGGTGTCGTTGATATGAAGAATATTCCGCCGGTCAAATCCGTCCAGGGAACCATATTTTCGTTTTTCCTTGGAAAAAATATCCTGAATGGTGGCGGATACCAGAAAATATTGCTGCTTGAGCCGCAGGGACTGCCCTTCTACATGCTTATCCTCCGGATAAAGCACCATGGAAATCACCTTTGCCAAGGCATTTTTCTCCATCGCCTTTAAATACTGGCCTTCGGAAAACAAGCCGTAATCCATTTTTTCCGGCGATCTTGCTTCCCACAACCGGAGTTTGGTGACATTGTCCGTTTCATAGCCGGAAACCGGCATGTCGTACGGCACTGCCAAAATCGGATCGTAGCCATAATGTTCCACCTTCAGTTTCCCATCCTGCCAGTAGGTATGCACGCTGCCGCCCATCCGCACTTCTCTGGTTTCATCTGTGCTTTCCATCTGCCATACGTCGCCGCTGGATAACCAGCTGTCCGGCAATTCCACCTGTTCTCCATCAATAATTTTCTGCTTAAAAATACCGTTCTCATACCGGATGGAGTAGCCGTTTGCCGCGATGCCGATGGTTGCCATAGCGTCCATAAAACAGGCGGCGAGCCGCCCCAATCCACCGTTGCCAAGGCCCGGATCGTCCTCTTCCGGTATAATATCGGAAAGCTGCGCGCCAAGGTCCTCCAAAGCTTCCTCCATCGTTTTCAAAAGCCCCAGATTAAAGGCATTGTTGCGGAACGACCGGCCCAAAAGAAATTCCATACACAGATAATGCACCTGCTTTTGTTCCCCCGCTTCATGCGCTTCCTGCCGTTTGAGCAGCTTTTCTGCCAGCACATCCCGCAAAACCAGCGCCGCGCTTTCATAGAGCTGATGCTTTGTGGCCTCTTCCGGACTTTTCCCAAAATTATTCCGCAGATTTTGCTGGATCTCCTGTTTTATTTGTGCTTTGGTCCGTGTTTTGTTCATCAATTGCCGTTCTCTCCCAAAAATTATTTCAGATTCTGATACAGGGCAAGATAGTCGTCCGCCGGGGCATCCCAACTGAAGTCCGTGGTCATTCCTCTTTCCTGCAGGCTGCGCCAGCCTGCTTTGTTATACCGGTATACACGGCACGCTTCCCGGATCACATGCAGCATGTCATGGGCGTTATAGCTTGCAAACGTAAATCCATTCCCTGTGCCAAGATAATCCACATATGGAAACACCGTATCCTTCAGCCCGCCGGTTTCCCGCACTACCGGCACTGCGCCGTAGCGCATTGCCATCATTTGTGCAAGGCCGCATGGCTCGCTCCTCGAAGGCATCAGAAAGATGTCCGAACCTGCATATATCTGATCCGCCATGTCCTGCGAAAACAAAATGTTGACGCCGATTTTGTCCGGAAATTTCTGTTTTGCCCGAATAAACATCTGTTCATACTTCCATTCTCCCGTGCCAAGAACAATCAGCCGGATATCGTCCGACAGAATATCCTCCAGCACGGCCGCCACAAGATCCATCCCTTTGTGTTCCGCAAACCGGGTGACAATGGAAATTACCGGCGTGTCCGCCTCCGCCTGCAGGCAGTTTTCCGCCAGGAGAGCTTTTTTGTTTTCCTGTTTTTTGTCCAAGGTATCCGGACCGAAATTTTCTGCCAGATTCGGGTTGGTCCGGGGATCGTACAACTCCGTATCTATGCCGTTTCGTATCCCTTTCAGTTTATGCCGATAAAGCCGCAATATGCCGTCAAGCCCCTGTCCATAATAGGGCGTTACAATTTCTCCCGCATACGAAGGGCTGACAGTTGTCACCGCGTCGCTTGCCACAATGGCGGCTTTCATAAAATTGACGTCGCCGTCGCAGGCCAGAAAACCGCTGTCAAAATGCGCCTCGTCAATCCCCAGGACGTTTTCCAGAAGTTCTTTCCCATACCTCCCCTGATACTGGATATTATGTATGGTGAACACTGTTTTTATTCTGCGATACGCTTCCTGTCCCCTGTAATACAGATTGAAATAGGCCGACGCCAACGCAGTCTGCCAATCGTTTAAATGGAGAATATCCGGCTGCTGCGCCAGCCAGGGGACCGCATCCAAAATCGCTTTGGAAAAAAAACCAAACCGTTCCCCATCGTCATACTCTCCATAGACGCGGCCCCGTTTAAAATAATATTCGTTATCAATGAAATAATATGCGACGTTTTCCACTTGACAGCGAAACAGTCCCATATACTGCCGCCGCCAGCCAAAATCAATATATTTCTGCCCGATATATTCCATCCGGTCGCCGTACGTTTCCTTTATCTCCCCATACAGCGGCAGGATCACCTGCGCGCAGTGCCCTTTCCGGCTTACCGCTTTGGCAAGCGCGCCGACCACGTCTCCCAGGCCGCCGGTTTTTAAAAACGGCGCGCCTTCACTGGCCGCAAACAAAACATTCATAGCCGTCTCCCGTTCTGCTTAAACTACCGATTCTTTGGATACTACCACTGGATAATACTGATAGCCGCACAAATAGCGGCCGGCGCGGATGGTTACGTTTTTATCCGTCACCACGTTATCCAACACCACATTATCCAGCACACATGTGCCATTGAGCAGTACGCTGTTTCTCACCTTGGCGCCTTTTGCAATATAAACATCCCGAAACACCACGCTGTTTTCCACAGTCCCTTCGAGAATGGCGCCGTCCGCCACCAGGCTCTTGGCTACGTTTGCCGCATCCCCGTAATACACCGGTTCCTCGTCGTATACCCTGGTTGCCACCGGATTATCTTTGGCGAACAGTTCTTTCCGCACCTCCGGTTTCAAAAGATCCAGGTTGGAGCGAAAATAGGTGCGGATATCCGTCACCTTTTCACAATAGCCCCGGAACGTATAAGCGCTGATAATGCCGGTTTGCAGCAGCAGCGGCAACACCTCCCGTTCAAAATCCCGCAGATTCCGCGCCGCACATTCATACAGCAGAGACAACAGGGTTTTTCGTTTGAGCACATAAATGCCAATGCTGACGTCGTCGCATTTTCCGGCACCGTCGTCTCCAAAGCGCAAATCCGCTACAATCCTGTTTTCCCCGCAGCGCACATACATTTTCTTTTCCTTGGACGATTCCTTGGGTTTGCACACCATGGTGACATCTGAGATCCCTTCTGCATGAAAGCGCACCACATCCCGGATCGGAATGTTTGCCGCAATATCGCTGTCGCACAATACAATATATTCTTCCCTGCTTTTGCTCAAAAAATCCTCCACACCGGAAAGCGCGTCTACCTTTCCTTTGTATTCTCCCGGAACAAGAGGCGATGCCTTTGGGGAATAGGCATACGGCGGCAGCATATACAAGCCGCCCCGCTTCCGGGACAAATCCCAATCTTTCCCTGAGCCCACATGTTCCATTAAGGAGCGATATTTGTCCTTCATCAGGATACCGATGTTTCGGATGCCGCTGTTGACCAGATTGGACAGCGCAAAATCAATGAGCCGATACCGCGCGCCAAACGGCACCGCCCCAGTCACTCTGTGATCTACCAGGTCTTTTAAGTCATTTTGCGTGTCAAAACCAAAAATAATTCCTAATATATCATTCATAGAAACGTTCCTCCTGGACTGCATCCGGTATGTCTTGGTCCGCCATCTCCCTTGGACGAAGCACCGCCCCTTTTCCAACCCGTATACCGGAAGCTACCACGGTAATGCCAAACTCTGCAGAGCCTGCTTCCTCCGGCGCGCTACCCACATTGGCGCCTGCGCCAATGACCGCATTTTCCGCTACAATGGCATAGTTTACCTTCGCCCCTTTTTCTACCACTGCGCCAGGCATCAAAATGGAGTATTCCACTTCTGCACCTTCCTGTACCACAACATCGGAAAACAGAACGGACTGCTGCACACTGCCATAGATCTCACACCCCTCGGAAACCAGGCAGTGTTGTATGGCAGAAGTTTCCCCCGCATAATGCGGCGGCGATCCCGTGTTCCTTCCATATATTTTCCAGTCCGCGTCGTTCAGGTTCAAGCCGGATTGATTGGACAGGAGATCCATATTGGCTTCCCACAGGCTTTCTATTGTGCCAACATCCTTCCAATACCCTTGAAACCGGTAGGACTGCAGCCGTTCCCCTGCCGCCAGCATCATAGGAATAATGTCTTTCCCGAAATCGTTGGAGGAGGCGGGCCGTTTTTCATCTTCCATTAAGTATTTTTTTAGCTTTTCCCATCCAAAAATATAGATTCCCATAGAAGCCAGCGTGCTTTTTGGATGTTCCGGCTTTTCTTCAAATTCATAGATGCTGCCGTCTTCCCGGCAGTTCATAATGCCAAACCGGGATGCATCCTCCCGAGGCACGTCAATGACTGCAATGGTAGCGTCCGCCTTGGTGCTCTTATGCGCCTGGAGCATTTTGGAATAGTCCATTTTATAGATGTGATCCCCAGACAAAACCAACACATAGTCCGGAGAATAGCCATCTACAAACTCTATGTTCTGATAAATTGCATTGGCGGTTCCTTTATACCATTCGGAAGTTTTCCCCTGATAGGGCGGGAGGGTAAACACACCGCCGTACATTCGGTCCAAATCCCAGCTCTGTCCGTTGCCAATATAGGCATTGAGCTGCTGCGGACGGTACTGAGTGAGCACTCCCACCACATCAATGCCGGAATTAATGCAGTTTGACAAAGGGAAATCAATGATTTTATACTTTCCCCCAAACGGCACCGCCGGCTTTGCGATTTTTGTGGTCAGCACATACAGCCGGCTGCCATGCCCGCCGGCAAGCAGCATTGCCACGCATTCTTTTTTTCTAAACACAAGCTTTCGCCTCATTTCCTTGATTGATTGCTTCCTCCCATGTTACCTGCACACGCTTTCTGCCGGTGCGCCGCCGCCCTTTAAAAAACACCGCAGAAAGAGGAGGCAAGGTCACGGCGGCGGAATATTCCCTGCTATGATAAGGAACCGCTTCACTGAAAAACCGTTCGTTCTGCCATCCGCTTCCACCATATTCTATCCGGTCCGAGGAAAACACCTCGGTGTAAGTGCCGTCAAACGGCAGGCCAATGCGGTACTGTTCCTGCTTTACCGGAGCAAAATTAATGACCGCGATCAGGATCTTTCCTTTCTTGTCCATCCGTTCAAAACAAATGATATTGTTTTGGTTGTCCGTATGATCAATCCAGCGAAATCCCTGCCAATCCATATCATTTTCCCAAAGCGGCGGATTTTTCAGATAAAACTCGTTCAGATCCGCCACATAAGCCTGCATTTGCCGGTGCGACGCAAAGTCCAGAAGCGCCCAATCCAGCTGCGATGCAAAATTCCATTCGTCAAACTGAGCAAACTCATTTCCCATAAACATCAATTTTTTTCCCGGATGCCCCATCATATATCCGTACAGTGTGCGGAGGGAGGCAAATTTTTCTTCATACGAACCAGGCATTTTTTGAAGCAGGGATCCCTTTCCATACACTACTTCGTCATGGGACAGAGGTAAAATGAAATTTTCAGAAAAGGCATATACAAAAGAAAACGTGATTTTTTCATGGATGCTTCCGCGGAAATAAGGGTCGGACTGCATATAGGACAGCATATCATTCATCCAACCCATATTCCATTTAAAATTAAACCCCAGGCCGCCGAGATCCCCCGCTTTTGTTACAAGCGGCCAGGCTGTGGATTCTTCCGCAATCATCATAACGTCCGGATACTCCGACAGCACAGCATGGTTTAGCTGCCGCAAAAATGAGATGGCTTCCAGATTTTCCTTTCCGCCAAACCGGTTTGCCTGCCACTGGCCGCTTCTTCGGTTATAGTCCAAATACAGCATGGAGGCCACCGCGTCCACCCGCAGGCCGTCGATATGGAATTCCCGGATCCAGAACATAGCGGAGGAAATAAGAAACGAACGCACTTCATTTTTGCCAAAATCGAAAACCTCCGTCCCCCACTCCTTATGTTCCCTCTTCCAGGGCTCCTTGTATTCGTACAGGCAGCTGCCGTCAAATTCATACAGGCCAAATCCATCCTTTGGAAAATGCGCCGGCACCCAGTCCAAAATGACGCCAAGTCCCGCCCGATGGCATCGGTCCACAAATTCCATAAAATCCCTGGGCGTGCCATATCTCGAGGTGACGGCAAAATAACCCGTCACCTGATATCCCCATGAAGCGTCAAAAGGATACTCCGTAATAGGCATTAGTTCAATGTGGGTAAATCCCATTTTCTTGGCATAGGGTATGAGTTCCTCCGCCATATCCAGATAGGAATAAGGATTCCCGTCCGGATGCTTTTTAAAGGAGCCAAAATGCACCTCATAAATATTCACCGGCGATTCATACGGCAGTTTTTTCCGGTGGCGCAGATAATTTCCGTCCCTCCATGAAAATCCTGTGATATCATACACCTTGGACGCATTGTGCGGCCGGGTTTCCGCATGAAAAGCAAACGGATCCGCTTTGTCCAGTATATGCCCGTCCGCGGTTTCTATGCTGAATTTATACGCATCATAGTTCTGAACGCCCGGACAAAACGCTTCCCAGATCCCGCCGCCGCAGTGCTCCATTGGAGAGCGCGTTCTATCCCAGTCGTTAAAGCTTCCGATAACCGAGACGGCTGCGGCATTTGGCGCCCATACCCGAAACACCACTCCTTTCTCTCCGTCTTCTTCGGCAAATGATGCGCCGAAACATTCATAAGCCCGGGTATCCTCCCCCTTATGGTACAGATATGCGTGAAATGAAACCTTGTCCTTATCCAGCACCGACTTTTCCTCCATGTGTTGCAAAATTGTTTGTTTTTTTACAGTTTTTTCTATTTTTACCGTTTAAAAATAACTGTTTTGTTCTTTCATTATACATTTTTGCGCTGTCGAAAAAGTCAAAACGCAGGCAGAAAAAAACAACATCCGGAAATTTCCGAATGTTGTCTGTTCCTATGGTTTATGTTAAGACGATGCGGCGAATCATATCCAGCGCAGTCGAAGCGGCATGCCCTCGGATATTGTCTCTTCCATTTCCGCTGATGATCTTTTTGACCGTTGTTTTTCCCTGATAATACAGCCCGATATAAACAAGGCCTACCGGCTTTTCCGCAGTTCCTCCATCCGGTCCCGCGATGCCTGTCACAGAAACCGCCACATCGGTGCCAAGCGCCTTTGCCGCGCCTTCTGCCATTTCCTTCGCCGTCTCCTCTGAAACGGCGCCACAGCGCTCCAGCGTGCTGTGCCGAACCGCAAGCAGCGCTTCTTTCGTTTCATTTGCATAGGAGCATACGCCGCCTTTATAGCAGGCAGACGCGCCGGAAATATCCGTCAGCCGTTTGGAAATCAGGCCGCCGGTGCAGCTTTCCGCAACGGAAAGAGTAAGTCCCCGCGCCGTCAGTCCGTTTATAACCACCTGTTCAATGGAATCCACGTCCACGCCATACACGTCGTCGCCAATGATCGCGCAAATTTCTGCCACAACCGGACGAACCATCGCCGCCGCTTCTTCCTCTGTGTCCGCCATTGCGGTCACCCGGGCAAAACATTCGCCGGTTTTCGCATACGGCGCAATGGTAGGATTTGTCATCCGTTCCATCATATCATGAAGCTTTTCCTCCATAGCGGACTCTCCCAAGCCGAGAATCCGTATATTACTGGAAACAATGCAGCCGCCGGCCAGCCGATAGAGATAGGGCATGGTCTTTTGCCGGAACATCGGCGTGCATTCCCTGGGTGGTCCCGGCAGCATGATCACATGCGTTCCATCCGCTTCAAACGCGCAGCCCGGCGCTGTCCCCCAATCGTTCTCCAGCACAATGCAGCCTTTTGGCATCCATGCCTGTTTTTCATTGTTTTTGGTCATAGGTCTTCCCGCCCGCCGGAAAAAGCCGGTTACCCGGTCCAGCGACGGCTGGTGCAGCTCCAGCTCTTTGTGAAAAACCTTTGCAAGGGTTTCTTTGGTAAGATCATCCAGCGTGGGGCCAAGACCGCCCGTTGTGATGATAATGTCCGCCCTGCCTTTCGCGATTTCCAGGGCGCTTTGCAGCCGCGCCGGATTATCCCCCACCACGGTCTGATAGTGCACGGTAATCCCCAACTGGGAAAGCCCCTGGGAAATAACCTGAGCATCTGTGTTGACAATGTTCCCCAGCAAGATTTCTGTGCCTACCGCAATAATTTCCGCTTCCATATGGTTGCCTCCTTTTACAGTATGATTCGTTCCGCCCCGTCTGCCGCTTCCTGCACCAACGCCTCGATGTCATCAAAGGCCCGTTCCGCCGCCTGCACTTTATAAAGCTTCGGCCTTGTATTCGGGTGTTTTGGCGTAAATACCGTACAGCAGTCCTCATAAGGCAGAATGGACGTATCAAAGGTATCAATCTTTCTGGAAATTGCGACGATTTCTTCTTTGTCCATTCCAATCAACGGCCGAAACACCGGCAGACTGCACGCATCCTCCGTCACCGCAATGGAAGTCAGCGTCTGGCTTGCCACCTGCGCCAGGCTTTCCCCTGTGATGACCGCGCCGCAATCGTGCGCCTTTGCAAGTTTTTCCGCAATGCGCATCATAAACCGGCGCATAATCAGAGTGAAATATTCCTCCGGGCAAAGATCCCGTATTTTTTCCTGAATCTTTGTAAAGGGCACCACATACAATTCCATCCTGCCGGCATAATCGGTCAGCTTTTCCCCTAGGGCAATCACCTTTTCCTTCGCCCGTTCCGAGGTGTAGGGGTAGCTGAAAAAGTGGATGCCGCAAAGTTCCAAGCCCCGTTTTGCCATCATATACCCCGCCACCGGGGAATCAATGCCGCCGGACAGCAGCAGCGCCGCCTTGCCGCTGGTGCCGACAGGCATGCCGCCTGCGCCTTTTAAATCCGCCGCATGCACAAAGGCGGACTGATCCCGAATCTCCACAAAAATTTCCAATTCCGGATGGTGCATATCCGCCGTCAAATGCGGGCGCCGTTCGCCAATCTCACCGCCTACATACTGGGAAATTTCAATGGAGGTTTTGGGGAATTTCTTATCGCCCCGCTTGGTGGAAACCTTGAACGTCTTTGCGTTGTCAATCTCCTCCGCAAGGTAGCAGAGGGCGGTTTCCACAATGCGGTCCAAATCCTTTTCACACACGGCGGCCCGGCAGACGGAGGCGATGCCAAACACATGCTTTACCGCCTGCAGCGCGTCTTCCGCGTCGATCCCTTCCGGTATGGGCACATACAAAATGGACTGCCGCAATGTAATCTCAAATTTTCCCAGCTTTGCAAGCCGGCGGTTCAAATTGGCTATCAGCCGATCCTCAAACCGCCGGCGATTCAATCCTTTTAATACAATTTCTCCGCATTTTAAAAGCAATACTTCTTTCACTGAAACAACTTCTCCTTATCTTCGAAGCATAGCAACGCCTTTTCGCATAGCCTGGATCAGGGCTTCTATGTCTTCCTTTGTATTGGACGATGCGAGGCTGATTCTGAGGGCGCTGTCAATTCTGCCGTTGGAAAGCCCCATAGCAGCCAAAACATGACTTTCATGCCCTTTGGCGCAGGCAGAGCCTGCAGACACATAAACGCCGTCCCCCTCCAGCACACGAAGCATCACTTCGCTCTTGCAGCCCTCCAGAGAAACATTGAGCACATGGGGAATACCGCTGCTCCCGTTGATTTTGGCAAATGGAAACTCCGCCATAAGGCGTTGTTCCAGTTCCCTTCGCAGGGCCGCCACGGTTTGGATATCCTGCTCCATAGACGCCCGGCGCACCCTGCACGCCGCCCCGAATCCAGCGATACCCGGCGTATTTTCTGTTCCGGACCGGAACCCCCGTTCCTGTCCGCCGCCCACCAGGTATGGACGGATTTGCACGCCGTCCCGGATGTACAGCGCACCAATGCCTTTGGGTGCGCCGATTTTATGGCCGCTGAAACTCATAAAGTCCGCGCCGTACCGTTTTGGCAGGCAGGGCATTTTGAACAGTGCCTGCACGCCGTCAATATGAAACAGCGCCGGCTTTTTTTGCAGCATTTTACCGATTTGCTCCAAAGGCAGCACCGCGCCGGTTTCATTGTTTACCAGCATCAGGCTGACCAAAATCGTATCCGCCCGCAAGGCGTCTTCCACGGCCGCAGCAGATACGCCGCCATTTTTCTCCGGCGGTAAAAAGGTGACTTCGTATCCTTCCGCCTGCAGGCGCTTTGCACAGGCCAGCGTCGCAGAGTGCTCAATCTGCGAGGTGACGATATGGTTTCCCAGCCGCCTGTTTCTTTGTACCGCGCCAAATATCGCAGTATTGATGCTTTCCGTCCCTCCGGATGTAAAATACAGTTCCTTTGGTTTGGCGCCAAGGGCGGCGGCAAGCTCCTTTCGGCTTTCTTCCACCGCTTTTTCCGCGCAAATCCCCATCGCATGCGAAGAAGACGGATTTCCGTAGTCCTCTGTCATCATCGCACAGGCGGCCCCCGCCGCTTCCTTCAGGGTTTTTGCTGTCGCCGAATGGTCAAAATAATGCACGTTCGATTCCAATCCTTATTTTTAAAATTCCGGATTCTGCCCTGTTCCGCCGCCTGCAGATCTCCTGCGGAATCCGGCCCTTTCCGGGAAACAACCGCGCAGCGCCGGAAGCGCTGCTCCAAGATGTTTTTATTATACCGCGAAACCCGCGGAATGCCAACCTTTATTTGCCGCATTTCCGCCGCAAACCTTGTGTACCGGGTTGATTTTTGTTATAATGAAAAAAATGTCGGCCATCCATTGTGCCTTGCCGCCGCCCGCTGCGGCGACGTTTCCGCACGCTCTTTCGGCGCATGGTTCTGTCCGGCAGAAACACTGCTTTGATTCCAGTTTGCGGTTTTATTTGCCGTATCTTTACCGAGCTGTTTCCAAACCATAAAAAGGTCGTGCATTCTATGAGATTTTCAGACAGACCCATTGCCGTCTTTGATTCCGGCGTAGGCGGTATCAGCGTGCTGCGGGAGTTGATTCGCCTTATGCCCGGGGAAAACTATATTTATTTCGGCGACTCCAAAAACGCACCCTACGGCGTGCGCAGCGCAGACGACGTCTGCCGGTTGACGCTGAAAAACGCGGAGCACCTATACCAGCTTGGCATCAAGGCTCTGGTCATTGCCTGCAACACAGCTACCTCCGCCGCCATTGATATACTGCGAAAAACCTATACCAGCATCCCGGTCATCGGTATTGAACCTGCACTAAAGCCGGCGGTGTTTGCCAAGCCGGACAGCCGGGTTTTGGTCATTGCCACGGATATGACGCTGCGGGAACAAAAGTTTCATGAACTCCTGACCCGCTATCGGCAAATGGCGGAAATTATCACCCTGCCCGCACCGGGTATCGTAGAATTTGTCGAACGCGGCGAAACCGAAAGCGCTGGTTTGCTCGCCTATCTTACGGCGCTGTTTTCCCCTTATCGAGACAAAAAAATCGACAGCGTCGTCCTGGGATGTACCCATTTCCCATTTGCAGCGAACGCCATTCAAAAAATTCTGGGAGCCGATACTGCCGTGTTTGATGGCGGCGCCGGCACGGCAAAAGAAACCCGCCGCCGCCTGATGGGGCTGAATCTGCTGCGGGATCGGCACAGTCCCGGCCATGTAACGTTTTTCAACAGCCAAAAAACCGAAAGTATGTATGCGCTTTGTGAAAAGTTACTGAATCTATAACCGTTTCCCGGACAAAAATTTACTGTCCGGGCTTTTTTATGAACACTATACGTTGCGAAATCATTGAAATACCCTTCCAAATATGGTATACTGACGGCGTGGCGGCTGGCTTCCCTGCCGTCGGCATTTTTGTGAAACCGTTCTTTTTGAAACGCGGTTTTCCGGTTTCTGTAGTATTTTTAATTAAGGAGGCAATTTTTATGCCCGGTAAGATTATATTAGGCGCTCAGTGGGGCGATGAAGGCAAGGGAAAATACATTGACGTCTTCGCGGAAAAGGCGGATCTTGTGGTTCGCTCCCAAGGCGGCAACAACGCCGGCCATACGGTTGTGGCAAACGGCGTGAAATACAAGCTGCAGCTTATTCCGTCCGGTATTTTATATCCGAACTGTATCAACATCATCGGTCCCGGCGTTGTAGTGAATCCCAAGGGAATCCTCGGCGAAATTGACACGCTGCAAGCCCAGGGAGTCTGCACCGATCGGCTGTATATTGACGCGCGGGCCCACTGCATTATGCCCTGGCACCTGGAGTTGGACGCGCTCAGTGAGAAAGCCCGCGGCGGCGACGACATCGGCACCACCAAAAAGGGCATCGGCCCCACCTATATGGATAAATCCGAGCGCATTGGCATCCGAATGCATGATTTTGTCGATCCCGATCGGTTTGCCAGCGTAATTCGGGAAGTGTGCGAAAAGAAAAACCGTGTGATCACCGGTGTATACGGCGGCGCTCCCCTCTCTGCCGACGACATTATCGCAGAATACAGCGCTTACGCTGACCGCCTCCGCCCTATGGTGCGGGACACCACCATTTTAACGTATGACGCCATTCGAAAGAATCAATTTGTCCTGTTTGAGGGCGCCCAGGGAACGCTCCTGGATCTGGATATGGGAACCTATCCTTTTGTCACCTCTTCCCATCCGGTTGCCGGCGGCTGCTGCATCGGCTCTGGCGTCGGCCCCACCGCCATTGACAGTATTGTCGGTATTTTCAAGTCTTATACCACCCGGGTAGGCAAAGGTCCGTTCCCAACGGAACTGTTTGATGAAACCGGCGACTACATCCGGGACAAAGGATTTGAATTCGGTACCGTCACAGGCCGTCCCCGGCGCACCGGCTGGTTTGACGCCGTTATTGCCCGGTATGCGGTACGGGTAAACGGTTTGACGGAAATGGTCATCAACAAAATCGATCCCCTGTGCGGCCTGCCAAAACTCAAAGTCTGCATCGGTTATAATTTTAAAGGGGAAATCATTACGGATTTTCCCGCAAATTTTGCAGATCTTGCTTACTGCGAACCAATTTATGAAGAATTTGACGGATTTACAGAAGATATCACCGACTGCAAAACTTTTGACGAACTACCGGACTCTGTAAAGCAGTACATCGCCGCCCTGGAGGAAATCTGTGAATGCAAAATTTCTATGCTGGGCGTAGGTCCCGGCCGGGATCAGGTAATTGCTGTGCACGACTGAGTTACAAGTTTTATACTATCGCCGGCCTTGCGGTTTGCAAGGCCGCGGTCTGCTATTCTGTAATGGCAAAAACGCCTGCCCTATCCCGGGGCAGGCGTTTTTGTTTTGTCTCTCTCACTGAAAATACTTCCAGCTGTAATATTTTCCGGCTTCCATCGTGTCGCCGTATTTGTATTCCATCAGTTCGCTCATCGTCACCAGTTGATATCCCTGTTCCAGAAGATACGGAACGATTTCTTCCACCGCCGCCGCGGTGGTCTCATAAATGGAATGCATCAGCACCACCTGGCCGTCCAGATCGCCGTAATTTTTAATATAGTCCACGATTTTCTGCGTGTCCTTGGTTTTCCAGTCCAGCGTATCCACAGACCATCCCATCAAATATTGATCCGCCGTTTGATACAGCGTATCGCTTACCGCACCGTAAGGCGGCCGAAGCATCGTCGGCGTATAGCCAATGACCTGTTCAAAAATTCCATTGGCCTTGTCCAGTTCCGCACGAATTTCTTCCGCCGTCATTTTGGACAGATCGCTGTGCGAGTACGTATGGCTCGCCACTTCGCATCCAAGGGCCTTTTCCCGCTTGACCGTATCCGGATAAGATGCCACCAGACTCGCCAGCTCAAAAAATGTGGCGCCGCACTGATATTCTTCCAGCACGTCCAAAATGCGGTTGGTATTCTTGCCATTTGGTCCGTCGTCAAAGGTGAGGGCTACCATCGGCTTGTCCGGATCAATCACCCGCTGCGGCGCTGTTACCTCCACCGTATCCGCCGGATCTGATCCCTCCGGGATATAAGATGGATCGATCAATCCCGCAATGGCGGAGGGGATGCTGCTTAAAATATTATCATACGGCACGCTGACGCAAACCGTGCCAAAGGCGCCGGGCAGGATAGAATATTTCTCAAAATAGACATTGATACCCTTGTCTGTCATCACAAAGCGGGTCAAAGCTTTGGAGTCCGGCGCGGTGTTTGCCGCAAATTCTTCTTGAAACAATGCGTTTTGATACGCTTCTTTTTCCGCAACGCTGGCACGCACACTGGCGCTGAGCTTGTTTAAAAAGTTGCTGCTTAACATTTTCTGCGTTAGTTCTTCTCCGGTTTCCAGGTTAAAATTAAACGTATGCACCTTGGAAGACGCCACATTCGCTTCGTTAGCCACCAAAGATTCATACAGGACAATACCAACGATTTTTTCAGAAACCATATAGGAATTATAGTCCATATACAGTACATTTTCGCATTGCTCCTGGGAAGAAATCGGCTCTCCTCCGCCGCCAAACTGCTCTTTATAGCTGTCATAAATCCCGGTAACCTCCCGGTAAATCCGCTGGTCGATCCGGTCCATTCCCAATACAGGATACTGAATCGCACAGGACAGCCCGCGGTTATATTCAATAATGCATTCTGTTTTGCCGGCCTGTTTTCCTTCTTCCAATTCCATCAGATAGATTTGTGCCATCTGGCTGATATCCTCCGCGGCGCCAAGGCCCGCGCTTTGCTGCGAATCCTCCACGCCATTCCCCAAACCGTTATTGCCGACGGCCGGCGTTTGTTCCATACCGCAGCCCGCACACAGCGTCAGCAGCGTAGCGCACAAAATTATGCCGCTGAGCAATCTCCCTTTTCTCCCCATATTGTTTTCCATGCCTCCAAACCTGCAAGTTTTCGCATCATAACTATTATCCTGTGCGTTTTTTCTGTTTTTAGTTCTTTTCGTTTATTTTTTTGCAAACCGGAATCCAAACACGCTTCCGCAAATACCGCCGATAAGGTGGGTGAGATGAGAAATGTTATCCGTCGCCGTAACTGCGCTGACCGCTTCTTTTCCCAGATAAAATACAACGACCAACAGCAGCGTCAGTGGAACCGCGCCGTTCTTTTTCCCCGCAAACGACGACAGCACAATCATCATAAACACGATGCCGCTGGCCCCCAGCAAGGCGATGCCCGGAAAACAGATCCACTGCACCAATCCGGAAACAAGCGCCGTAATTCCCATCGTAATCAGGAGACGCCGGCTCCCATATTTTTCTTCCAGCGGCGGTCCCACCACAAGAAGCAGCAGCATATTGCCGGAAAAATGAGAAAAACCGCTGTGCCCCAGTACATGCAGAAACATTCTGGGATAGGTCAGCGGATCCCACAGGGAGGAACGGTATACACAGAACAGCTTCTGCGTGGAAACGCCGCCTGTCGCGGCGTCCAGCACCAGTGCCAGAAGGGACAGCAACACAAACGTCAGCACCACCGGCGAATTGTAATGGATCCTTTTCATACACGCTTCCTAACTTGATATGATGCTTTTATTATACACCATACGGCGCGTTCAGCAAGTCCTTTCCCGGTTTTGTTTTAAAAATCTTTTCCTTTGCGGTTTCTATAGCATCCCGTTCCCTGGCTTCTTCTGCCATATCTGCCAGAAAATCCGTTTCTGCCAGGATCGGATACTCTAAGCCCTGAATTGTTTCATAAGTATGATGCCGTCCCGCAAGGCAAGAAATTTGTTCCGCATCGCCCGGTTCCAACACAAATTCCCGCCATGTCCCGGCGGCACCAAGACCAATCTCTTCCTGGCGGGTTCCCGCGGCACGGTCACACCGTCCCTCTGCCTTGGAACTTCCAATGTCATGCCGTACTGCGGGAACCCCCGGGCCTTTGTGCGCCTGATCATGCAGGATCTTCCCTTTGCCAAAGCGGACACCTTTCAAGCGTGGTTTCCGCACCGCTCAGCTCCTGCAAAATAGGATGAGGTCCGCTGGTATACATATTCCAATGCATCCTTTGTCTCCTTTCCATAAGAAAAACGGCAGGAATCTCCTGCCGTTTTTCGCCAACTTCTAACAAACCGCAATTTTTTTCCGCATTCGATAATGCCCCTGAAACAGACCGATTTTCTCGAAGCCGTTTTTTTGATAAAATCCAATGGCCCGCAAGTTATTTTCTGCGGCATTGGCGGCAAGATAGGTTTTTCCCATCTCCCGGTAAACGCTCACCGCCTGTCCCAGCATCTGCGGAGAAATTCCGGCGCCACGATATTCCGGCCTTGCGGCAAAACTGCCTACCATTCCCGTGTCCGGGCTGGAAGTATCCAGCACATTCAGCCGCACCAAAGCCACCGGCTCCATTTCCAACATTCCAAGGGTTACCGCCCGTGGATTGGCCCGCTGCATACGCCATGTGTCGGCCAGATATTGTCCCTCGTCCAAATCGTTCCAGCCGCCGTATGCCGCCTGATATTTTTCCTTTGCAAAGTACAAGATAATCTCAGCATCTTCTTGCTCCACTGGCCGGAACCAAATCTGATTGTCTTTTGCCTTGCCCTGAAAGCGAACGGCATGAAAGGTGGACAGTTCTTCCGGCAGATGGGATATATCGTTTTCATACTGAATTTCCAGAGCTTCCCCATCTATCGTCAGTTTAGAGACCGATGTGTTATCTCCCCATCCGATTTTTGCCAGACCATCCGGGCCATATCCATGCGCCAGGCAGAGAAGTCCCCGGATTACGGTACCATGCGTGCCGATCAATACGGTTTTGTCCGGATTTTCTGCCGCAATTTTCCGCACCGCCGCCAGCATCCGCTGACCACACTGCTGCACACTTTCCCCACCGGGTAATGTGCAGTGCCATGGATCTTCCTCCCAGACGGCAAACTGTTCCGTTTGAAACCGGGCAAGCTCCGCCCATGGCTTGTCCTCCCATGTTCCCATATTAATTTCCCGCAATTCCGGTTCCGGGACAATGGAAAGTCCCTTCTGATCCGCCACGGCTTTGGCTGTCTGGTAAGCACGGAACAGGTCGCTTGCGTAAACACGATCCACCGGTATGTTTGCAAACCGTTCCGCCAGCTTTTCAATCTGCTGATATCCCCGCGGGGTTAACAGACTGTTATAAACGCCATGGCACCGCCTGTATAAATTTCCTTCCGCTTCGCCATGGCGTACCAAATAAACTGTGGTCATTGTTTCCCCTTACCATTCTACCGCGCCCACAAGGTCGGAAACCCGTTCCACCTTCTGGTCTTTCATATAAGCTTCCATTTCGGATAAAATCCGTACCGGCGCCATCGGGTCGGATAAAATTGCCGTTCCCACGGCCACTGCGTTGGCTCCCGCCAGCAGCATTTCCACCGCGTCCGCACCGGTCATAATCCCACCCATACCAATAATGGGCACTTGCACCGCCTGCCGCACCTGATATACCATCCGCACCGCCACCGGGTGCACCGCCGGGCCGGACATGCCGCCCATGCCATTGTGCAGCACCGGCCGCCGGGTGTTTACATCAATTTTCATCCCCAGAATCGTGTTGATAAGGGACAGGCCGTCTGCTCCGGCAGATACGGCTGCCCGGGCGATTTCTCCAATGTCGGTTACATTGGGAGACAGCTTGACGAGCAACGGTTTTTTCGCCTTTTTCCGGGCTGCCAAAACCACTTCCTCCACCATATTCGGCTGGGTGCCAAATGCCATGCCGCCGCATTTTACGTTGGGGCAGGAAATATTCATCTCAATAAGATCCACATCCGCGTCCGAAATTTTTTCCGTCATTTCCACATATTCCTCTACAGTGTTGCCGGAAATATTGGCAATGATTTTGGTGTCAAACCGGCGGAGATAGGGAATTTCCTCCGCGATAAACCGATCGATGCCGGGATTCTGCAGCCCCACGCTGTTTAAAATACCCATCGGCGTCTCCGCGATCCGCGGCGCAAGGTTGCCGTTTCTCGGCAAAGGAGTCAACCCCTTTACGCCGATGGCGCCCAGGCGGGACAAATCAAAAAACTCCGCATATTCATGACCAAATCCGAAGGTGCCGGAAGCCGTTGTTACCGGGTTTTTGAGTGTAACGCCGCAAATATCAACGGACCAATCCATCAAAGAATCACCTCCTCCGCGTTAAACACGGGGCCATCCTTGCAAACATGCTTTAACGCAAAGTCTGCATCCTCCGACTTAACTTTGCAGGCGCACACAAGACATGCACCTACGCCGCAGCCCATGCGCTCCTCCATGGAAACCTGACAAAAAATTCCCTGTTCTTTGGCAATCTCCGCAACGCCGCGGAGCATCGGCCTTGGGCCGCAGGCATAAATTGCCGTTCCAGCCTCTTTCTTTAAGGTTTGCCGGAGCGCGTCCGTGACAAAGCCCCGGATTCCAAAACTGCCGTCGTCCGTACACACAAGCACCTCTCGGCACAAAGCCTGGAAATCCTCCCGCAAAATAACGGCGCCTGCCGTGCGGAAACCCAGAATGGCCCGGCCGCCCGCCGCTTGTCTGGCCGCCAGCAGCAAAGGCGGAACCCCTATACCGCCGCCAATAAAAATAGGCGCGGCGCCGGCTTTGGCAAGGTCATATCCCCTGCCCTGCGGACCAAGGAGATCCAGTTCTTCCCCCGCTCTGCGCCGGGAAAGCCATTTTGTCCCCTCGCCCTTTGCCTCAAAAACAATGGTGATTTTGTTTTCCGATACATCGGCAATGCTGATGGGACGGCGGAGAAACTGTTCTCCGCCGCATTTGATATGCACGAATTGTCCCGGTTTTGCCAGCGCTGCCATCTGTTTTGTCTCAAAGCGTAAGGAGAACAGGGTTTCGGTAAGGGCCTTGACTTCCGTTATCCTGCAAATTTCCTGCATTTCTTTCCCTCCCCGCTTTATACCTGGTTAATGTCGACCATTTCACAGTGTTCCAACCGGTTTTTGCTTTCCAGACACCGCAGCAGCGCAGACGCCGTGTCAATCGAGGTAAGGCACGGCACGGCATGCTCCACCGCCCGCCGGCGAATCCGCACGGACCCCAGTTTTGGTTTTCTGCCTTTGACGGATGTGGAAATAATATAATCTATTTTCCCGCTGTCAATCAGATCGATGATATTGGGCGACGGCTCGTCAATGTTGCCCACAGAGTTTGTCGCCACCATATGCCGGTTCAGCACATTGGCCGTACCGCGCGTGGCATACAGGTCGAATCCAAGGCTTTCAAACCGTTCCGCGATCTTAATCGCTTCCTGTTTGTCGCTGTCCCGCACAGAGATGACCACGGCGCCCTTTTGTTTCATATTAAAGCCCGCGCCGATCAACCCTTTCATCAACGCTTCCCGGAAGGTTTTCGCAACACCCAGAACTTCGCCGGTAGATTTCATCTCCGGTCCCAGCTGCGTGTCCAGATCCCGCAGTTTTTGGAACGAGAATACCGGTACTTTGACGGCGTAATATTCTCCTTCCGGATACAGCCCTGTACCGTATTTCATATCTTTCAGTTTTTCCCCAAACATGCACTTGGTGGCAATGTCCACCATCGGCACCCCGGTAATCTTGGAAATATACGGAACCGTTCTGGACGAGCGGGGATTTACCTCAATGACATAAATTTCATCGTTATACAATACAAACTGAATGTTTACCAGCCCCAGTACCTTTAGTTCCCTTGCAAGGCTCTTCGTGTACTGAATAATGGTTTCCTTATGCCGGTCTTCAATGGTAATCGACGGATACACGGAAATGGAATCGCCGGAATGTACGCCAGCGCGTTCCAAATGCTCCATAATACCCGGTATGAGAATATCTTCTCCGTCGCAGATGGCATCCACTTCGATTTCACGGCCCATCATATATTTATCCACCAGCACCGGATTTTCCACCTTATTCCGGGAAATAATCTGCATATATTCCCGTACTTCTTCTTCCTTATACGCAATCTCCATGCCCTGGCCGCCCAACACATAGGAAGGACGCACCAGCACCGGATATCCCAGTCGGCCTGCAACGGCAACTGCTTCTTCCTCGGTAAACACTGTGTCGCCCTTGGGGCGCGGAATTCCGCACGTTTCCAGGATCACGTCAAATTTTTCCCGGTCTTCCGCCGCGTCAATGCTCCATACCGGCGTTCCCAAAATGGGGACGCCCAGCTGTTCCAGGTGATTTGCAAGATTGATTGCCGTCTGACCGCCAAACTGCACGATGGCAGCATCCGGTCTTTCCGCCATCACAACCCCGGTAACATCCTCCGGCGTCAGCGGCTCAAAATACAGACGATCCGCAGTATCAAAGTCTGTAGAAACCGTTTCCGGGTTGTTGTTGATAATAATGGTTTCACAGCCCTGTTCCTGCAGTGCCCAAACAGAATGCACCGAGCAATAGTCAAATTCAATCCCCTGACCGATGCGGATCGGTCCAGATCCCAACACCAGCACTTTTTTCTTGCCGGATCCTTCTTTTACTTCCGTTTCCTCGTCAAAGGAAGAATAATAGTATGGCGTTTCCGCCTCAAACTCCGCGGCGCAGGTATCCACCGTCTTATACACTGGGTACCGCTTGACCTTTTCCACACGGAGTCCGGACAGTTCCTCAATCACCTTGTCCAAAAATCCCAGTTTCTTCGCCCGGAGATACAATTCCTCCGACAGAGCTTCCGCGTGCTTCAGCTCTTCTTCCATATCAATGATCTTCTGAAAGCCATGAAGGAACCAGCGGTCAATTTTGGTAATGGCAAAAAGTTCTTCGATGGTCATCGTTTTGCGCCGGAGGTTTTCCGCCACGACAAACAGCCTTGCGTCGTCAATTACATGCACTTGTTCCCGGATTTCATCATCGGACAGCGCCTGCAGGCGGGGCATTACAAAACTGTTCAGCTTCATTTCCACGCCGCGGATGGCTTTCATCAGTCCTTCTTCAAAAGAGCTGGCAATGGCCATCACCTCGCCAGTGGCTTTCATCTGTGTGCCCAGCGTGTTGTCGGCATAAACAAATTTGTCAAACGGCCATCTTGGAAACTTTACCACACAATAGTCTATAGTCGGTTCAAAGCAGGCATACGTTTTTCCTGTGACTGCGTTCCGGATTTCATCCAGTCCATAACCAACGGCAATCTTTGCCGCAACCTTGGCAATGGGGTAACCGGTTGCCTTGGATGCCAGCGCGGAGGAGCGGGACACACGGGGGTTTACCTCAATAACTGCATATTCAAACGAGTCCGGGTTCAACGCAAACTGTACATTGCAGCCGCCTTCAATTCCAAGTTCGGTAATGATCTTAAGCGCCGAGGTACGAAGCATCTGATATTCCTTATCGCACAGGGTCTGGGTGGGAGCGACAACGACCGAGTCTCCGGTATGCACGCCCACCGGGTCCACATTTTCCATGTTGCAGATGGTGATGGCGTTGCCCTTGCCGTCCCGCATTACTTCATATTCGATTTCCTTCCAGCCAGCGATGCATTTTTCCACCAGAATCTGATTTACCCTGGAATGCATAATTCCCGCTTCCGCAATGCGTTTTAACTCTTCCAGGTTATAAGCAATGCCGCCGCCGGTGCCGCCCAGCGTATAGGCCGGACGGATAATTACGGGATAACCGATGGTGTCTGTAAACGCAATGGCATCCTCCACCGTCTCCACCACATCGGAAGCGATGATCGGCTCATCAATTTTCAGCATCGTATCCTTAAACATCTGTCGGTCTTCCGCCTTGGAAATGGTTTCCGGATTTGCGCCCAAAAGCTTGACGCCGTATTTGTCCAGAAAACCTTCCTCGCACAACTCCATTGCAAGGTTCAGCCCCGTCTGGCCGCCAAGCGTCGGCAGCAGCGCATCCGGTCGCTCTTTTTTGATGATTTCCTTCACCGCGGTGGTATTCATCGGCTCAATATACACTTTGTGCGCCATGGCCTTGTCCGTCATAATGGTTGCCGGATTGGAGTTTACCAGCACAACCTCCAGTCCCTCTTCCAAAAGAGCGCGGCAGGCCTGGGTGCCGGCATAGTCAAATTCTGCCGCTTGGCCAATGACAATTGGACCGGATCCCAAAACCATAACTTTTTTGATATCTTCTCTTAACGGCATACGCTGCCTCCTTTGCTGTCCATCAGGCGGATAAACTCGTCAAACAAATAGGATGTGTCCACCGGCCCCGGGCACACCTCCGGATGGTACTGCACGGTAAAGACTTTGCCGTTGTTGTGCACCAAGCCCTCCACCGTATTATCATTCAGGTTTACATACCGCACCGTAGCAATAGCGGGATCTATGGAATCATATACCACGGCATAGCCATGGTTTTGCGAGGTAATATAGGTTCTGCTTCCCTGCAGATCCTTTACCGGATGGTTGACGCCCCGGTGTCCAAACTTCATTTTCTCTGTTTTGGCTCCAATGGCAAGAGAGGTGAGCTGATGCCCCAGGCAAATTCCGAATATCACCAAACCGGCGTCAATCATCTCACGAATATTTTGGATAAGTTCCGTATTTTCTGCCGGGTCTCCCGGGCCGTTTGACAACATTACTCCATCGTAGCCGCCTTGCAGCACTTCTTCCGGCCTGGTATATGCCGGCAGCACGGTGACTCTGCAGCCCCTTGCCCGCAAGGCCCGCACAATGTTCCGTTTGGTGCCAAAATCAAACAGTGCGACGGAATACTGTTCCTCCCCTTCCGCGGGATAGACCGCAGGCGCTGTACAGGTTACGCTTTTTACCGCATCTTTGACCAGATATTCTTCCATTTCTTTTCGCATCGCATAGGATGGCTCGTACCCTTCTGTATAAAGAATGCCGTTCATAACGCCGCTGTTGCGCAATATTCTGGTAAGCCTTCGGGTATCGATTCCTTCAATGCCCACAATCTTCTGCTGTTTCAAATAGTCATCCAGAGAAATTTCGCACCGCCAGTTGGAAGGATGCTTACAGCTTTCCCGCATAATGAATCCCCGCACCCAGGACCGGTCTGACTCATAATCGTCGCTGTTTAGTCCATAATTTCCAATCATAGGATAGGTCATGCATACAATCTGCCCATAATAGGAGGGGTCCGTCAGCACTTCCTGATAGCCTGCCATCCCTGTGTTGAACACAACTTCGCCAATGCTCGCGCCTTCGTATCCAACCGCTTTTCCTTCAAAAAGCGTGCCGTCTGCCAGCAGCAAAAAAGCTTTTTTCATATTACACTCTCCTTTATTCCTATGATCTTATCGAATGGCGGAAACAATATCGTCCCGCATCCGGATGGCTTCCTGCCTTGCAGCTTCCATAAAATCCGTGCCGTTTTTGTCTGTTTTTTTCCAGGCGCACATAATTCCTCTGGAAGAGTTGACGATGGCGCCCAATCCGTCATCGTTAAACGCGTTTGCAATGTCCTTTGCCGCAGCGCCCTGGGCGCCATAGCCGGGTACCAGAAAATAGGATTTTGGAAGCACGCTGCGGATAATTTTTTGCTCCTCCGGATAGGTCGCTCCTACCACTGCGCCCACCTCATTATAGCCGCATGGAGTATCCAGCCCCTTTCCCCATTGGGAAATCATTTCCGCCACCCGGATATACAAAGGCTTTCCCTCCATATCCCGGTTCTGAAATTCCCCGGAAGATTTGTTGGAAGTTTTCACCAAAATGTAGATGCTTTTGTTCCGTTCCCGGCATTCCTTCAAAAACGGCTCAACGCCGTCTGTGCCAAGATAAGCATTGACTGTGGCACCGTCTGCATTATACACCGGCAGTTCCTCGCCAAACAGCCTCGCCCTGCCAAGATAACTTTCCGCATAGGCGGACGCCGTGGCGCCGATGTCATTGCGCTTAATATCCGCGATGACATACATCCCCTTTTTTTGGGCATAAGCAATGGTTTCCCGCAGCACCTCTGCGCCTTCCGGCCCCAACAGCTCGTAATATGCGGCCTGAGGCTTTATTGCCGGCACCACGTCGTACAATGCGTCAATGATGCCTTTGTTAAACTCCCGCATGCTATAGGCCGCGGCTTTTAATGTCGCGCCGTAATGCAGCCGGTATCGGGAGGTAATGTAGTCCGGAATGTATTCCAGCCGTGCGTCCAACCCTGCAACGGTAGGATTCTGCAGTTTTTTTATCCTATTCACCAAAGTATTTACCGACATAAGTTCCTCCTAAGCCTCATTTCTCGCATAAATCTGCACGCAGTCTCTTCCGTCAATTTCTGACATCAGCACCTTTACCTTTTCATCCGCGGACGTGGGCACATTTTTTCCGATATAATCCGGCCGAACCGGCAATTCCCGGTGCCCCCGGTCAATCAGCACCGCCAGCTGGATTCGTCTGGCGCGGCCGGTATGCAGCACCATCTCCATCGCTGCCCGGGCGCTTCTTCCGGTATACAGCACGTCATCCACGATGATGACCGTCTTTTTTTCGATCCCGTCGATCCGGGGCAGTTCCGCTTCTCCCCGCTTTTGCAGCGGCGCATCGTCCCGGAAAGCCGAAATGTCCAGGCCGCAAAGCGGAGGCGTCTTGCCCTCGAGTTCTCCAATTTTCCGTGCAATTCGCTCCGCGATAAACTGTCCCCGGGTTTTGATGCCGGCGAGCACCACATCGGATGCGCCCAGATTTTTTTCAATGATCTCATAGGAAATGCGGTTGACCGCCCGCATCACAGCGGCGCCGTCCATAATTTCCGCTTTCAGACGATGCATGGTTTCCTCCTTCTTATCATAAAAAAAGCTTCACCGCCAAGGCGGGAAGCCCAGTTATGGCGTACGTTCGCCATAAAAAGTAATCACGCCTTGTCGGTCTCTCTGTACCAACTTAAAGGAGTTTTTTGGTATGAAATTTGCCAGATCCGGAAACCTTGCGCCAAGGATTCCGGAAGTTGCTGCGGCGCTTTGCCTTTTTCCCGGGAAAAAGGTCCCGCATCTGGCTGAAACTGTTTTTATTATATCGTAAAACACATTTTTTGTAAATGCACAAACGCATAAAATGTCACAAAAAATTTTCCGTTTTTTAAACAGTTTGCCAAGTTGTGCCGCAATCTTTCCTTGTAAAATTTACTTTTTCAAAAACGTACTATTTTCATGGTTTTGGGGCAATATAAAGTTGAAAGGTGGCGACTGAATCGTATGAAAATTGGACCGATTATCACTGGAATTGCAACGGGCATGGTAGCCGGCGCAGTCGTGACGGCGCTGGCAGGCAACGCTATGGCAAATCCCAAAACGCGCCGTACCATTGAAAAAGCTACCGACAAGGTATGCCATACCGCCCGGGATATTTCCAACAAAATTCTGTAAAAAAAGAGGTGTATTTTACACCTCTTTTTTTCTTTCCTTCTCACCGATTCCAAATTCTTTCCATACCGGCTTCCTCCGCCGGACGCCGCAGAACGGCTGTACCATCAAAAGTTCCGTTCCATCAGTTGCGCCCGCCGGCCTTCATATCCCGGCTTTCCCAACAGAGCAAACATATTTCTCTTATAGGCCTCCACACCTGGCTGGTCAAACGGATTCACTCCCAGCAAATAGCCGCTCAGCCCACAGGCACGTTCAAAAAAATACACCATGTATCCGAAGTGATAGGCATCTGCCTGGTCAATCTCAAACACCACGTTGGCCGTGCCGCCGTCCACATGGGCCAGCACGGTGCCTTCAAAAGCTTTCCGGTTTACTTCCTGCACGCTTTTCCCCGCCAGAAAATCCAGGTCTTCTTCCGGATCCGGTTCAATGAGCAGTTCATATTTTGGGTTTTTTACCCATAGCACGGTTTCAAAAATTGTTCTCGCACCGTCCTGAATAAACTGCCCCACGGAATGCAGATCCGTCGTAAAGCTGGCGTTTACCGGAAACAGGCCTTTGTGGGATTTCCCCTCGCTTTCCGCAAACAGCTGGGTAAACCACTGTCCAAACGCCGCAAGCCCCGGCTCATAGTTTGCCAACACCTCGATATTGATTCCCTTTCGGTAAAGACAGTTGCGCACTGCCGCGTAATACAGGCAGTTATTTTGCCGGATGTCGTTGGGCTGGCACGCCGCATAGCTGTCCCTTGCCCCCTGCATCACCTTGCGGATGTCCACGCCCGCCACCGCCATCGGCAACAGTCCCACCGGCGTCAGCACAGAAAACCTGCCGCCGATGTCGCGGGGGATTTCAAACGTCGCATATCCTTCCCGCTCCGCAGCCCTCTTCAGCGTGCCTTCCTCCCGGTCCGTTGTGACAAAAATGCGCCGCGCGGCTTCCGCCTTGCCGTAACGGTCCTCCAGCATTTTTTTAAAAAAATGAAATGCGACGGCAGGTTCCGTCGTGGTGCCGGATTTGGAAATTACATTGACGGCAAACTCCTTGCCGGCTACAATTTCCATCACGTCATGCAAATATTCCGTGCTGGCATTGTTTCCCACAAAATAAATATCCGGCGTGGTTTTTCCCGGTCTGCTGTTATAAAACGGCGATTGAATAAACTCAATCCCTGCCCGCGCGCCGAGATAGGAGCCGCCAATGCCAATGACCAGAAATACCGAGCAACTCCGCTGAATTGTTTCTGCGGTATTTCGGATGCGCTGCAGCAATTCTTCGTCCTGTGCAACCGGCAAATTCACCCACCCCAGATAATCTTTTCCTGCTCCTGTTTTGCTTTTCAGCAGTTCATTGCACATCTCAACCATCAGCGCAATGTTTAAAATCTCCTCGTCCTGTACAAAGGGTCGTATGCCGCCGGTTTTCAGTATCATAGCCACTTGTAAGCCGTTCCTCCCATTCTATTTTCACACCTGATTCGATTGTCATTCTATTATGATACTGATCTTTTTGATACAAAGCAATGCTTTTCGTTCAGCAAAACATTCAAAAACGACCATAATTCAACACATTCAAAATTTTTATCTTTCCTTTTTCAGTTTTCCCTGTTTTTTCTTTTTTGATTCCCGAAGTTTTTTGTGTTTCTGTTTTCCGGTTCTGTCCGCCGATCTGTCTTTTTCCCCAAAAACAGGGAACGCCTCTTGGGAGGCGTTCCCTGTTTCAAACCGGATCCACGCTATACAAGCTCATAGGAAAACTCTTTCCAGAGCAGCTTCCTTCCCTCGTCGGTTTCCGGTGGGAGCAGGGCAAGCGCTACCGGTTTTTCGTTCTCCCCATCCGCCGTCAAGATGGCGTAATCTCCGTCAATCCGCAGGACGGTATAAAGAATTTCCAAATTTTCCGCCTCCTTTTTCCGCTTTCTTTCATTATTCTACTAAATAAGAGGATTTTATGCAAGAAAGGATTGACAAACCGCGGTTTCCCCTTTATGATAAAAACGATAAAGGGGAGTAGCAGGCGGCGTAAGCCGCGACAACCTGCGTCAGTACAATGCCGCCGGCATTCGCAGTTGTATGAAATTGCAAGACTTTTATTGTACCGTTTTTGTGCAATAAAGGTCTTTCTTTTTTTGCACAAGCTTGACAAAACGAGGGGGTTATATTTATGATGTACGCACTGCTGATTGTTGGATTTATCCTGCTGATAAAGGGCGCGGACTTTTTTGTGGACGGGAGCGCAAGCATCGCAAAGCTGCTGCATGTACCGTCTGTGATCATTGGGCTCACCATCGTCGCCCTTGGCACCAGCGCGCCGGAAGCTGCCGTCAGCATTACCGCAGCGCTGCAGGGAAACAGTGACATCGCGCTCAACAACATTATTGGTTCCAATCTATTTAATTTAATGGTGGTTATTGGGGTCTGCGCCGCCATTCAGGCCTTTGCCAGCCATCCGGATATTTTAAAACGGGATTTCCCCATCAGCATCGGCCTCACCGTTCTTTTGATTGTTTTTGTGAAAAACGGGGTTATCTCCAGGATGGAAGGCCTGCTTCTTTTGATTCTTATGGCGCTGTATGTGTTTCTGATCTGCCGCCATGCCAAAAAGCAGCCTGCCGCGGAGGAGGAGGTATCCATCCGTTCCCTGTCTCCCACCAAAAGCATCCTGTTTTGCGGCATCGGCCTTGCTATGATCATCCTGGGCGGAAACTTTGTCGTAGACAATGCAAGCCTGATTGCCGCTTCCTTCGGGCTGAGTGACGCGCTCATCGGCCTTACCATCGTGGCCATCGGCACCTCCCTGCCGGAACTTGTAACCTCCATTACGGCCGCGAAAAAAGGGCAAAGCGGCCTTGCTCTTGGCAACGTAATCGGCTCCAACATTTTCAATATCATTTTCATCCTTGGAGCCTCGTCGGCGCTGACCCCTATTCAGGCCGACCGGTTTGCCTTGTATGACTGCGGAATTCTCCTTGCCGTGAGCGTTGTCATCTATCTGTTCAGCCGAACCGGAAAGCGCGTAAACCGACTGGAGGGCTGGGTTTGTATTTTAGGATATGTCGCTTATTCCGCGTATATCATCCTGCGGTAATCACATACTTGCGAAAAAAAAACAGCTGTGCTGAAACATTTCGGCACAGCTGTTTTTTTAGATTCCCTTTGCTTCCAATTCTCGCAGCAGGTTCACCATTTCAATCGCCCCTACGCCGCAGTCAAACCCCTTGTTGCCTGCCTTTGTGCCGGCGCGCTCAATGGCCTGCTCAATGTTTTCCGTTGTCAGCACGCCGAACAGCACCGGCACGCCGCTGGCAAGGGACACACTGGCGATTCCCTTTGAAACCTCGCTGCACACATAATCATAATGAGTGGTGCTGCCCCGGATCACCGCCCCCAGACAAATCACAGCGTCATAATTTCCGCTTTTGGCCATTTTGGAGGCGATCAGCGGGATTTCAAAAGCCCCCGGTACCCATGCAATGTCAATCTCTTCCTCTTTGACTTCATGCCGCGTCAAGGCGTCCATTGCGCCCGACAGCAGCTTCGCCGTGATAAATTCGTTGAATCTTGCCGCCACAATTCCAATGCGGATATTCTTTGTTGTAAGTTTTCCTTCCAGTACAGCCATATTCTTCGTCTCCTTTTTCTTAATAATTTAATATGTGATGCATCTTTTCCTGCTTGGTTTTAAGATAAAACAGATCATGGACATTCGCTTCCATTTGGATGGGCACCCGTTCGATAATTTCCAGACCGAATTCCTTCAGGCCATATACCTTATCTGGATTGTTGGTGAGAAGCCGCAAAGTCTTTGCCCCCAAATCCCGCAAAATCTGCGCTCCGATAAAATATTCCCGCAAATCCCCCGCAAACCCCAGGGCAAGGTTCGCTTCCAGCGTGTCCATTCCCTGATCCTGCAGCTCGTACGCCCGGAGTTTGTTGATCAGTCCGATGCCGCGGCCCTCCTGCCGCATATACAGCATAATGCCGCGGCCTTCCTGTTGGATTTGCCGCATCGCAGAAGCAAACTGCTGCCCGCAGTCGCACCGCACCGAACCAAATGCATCGCCCGTAAGGCATTCGGAATGCACCCGGCACAAAAGATTGTTCCCATCCCCAATTTCGCCTTTTACCAGCGCCACATGATGTTCCCCATTCAACTGATTCACATAGCCGAAAGCGGTAAATTCCCCATATTTGGTGGGCATTCTGGTGACCGCTACGCACCTTACCAGATTGTCATGCTGTTTGCGGTACTCCTGAAGGGCTTTTACCGTAATAAACGTAATTCCCCATTTTTCCGCCATTCGGCCAAGTTCCGGCGTACGCATCATACGGCCGTCGTCCGCCATAATCTCACAGCACAGGCCGCATTCCGTCAGCCCGGCAAGGCGCAGAAGATCTACCGTCGCTTCTGTATGGCCATTGCGTTCAAACACACCATTCTTTTTGGCCTGCAGAGGAAACATATGCCCTGGACGACGAAAATCCTCCGGTCTTGCGGCCGGATCCGCGCACTTCATCGCGGTGATGCTTCGTTCATAAGCGGAAATGCCGGTGGTGGTATCCACATGGTCGATGGATACGGTAAACGCCGTGCTGTGATTGTCCGTGTTTTCGGCTACCATTTGAGGCAGCCGCAGCTTTTTGCACATCTCTTCACTCATAGGCATACAGATCAGTCCCTTGGCATGCGTTGCCATAAAGTTTACGTTTTCCAGAGTGGCAAACTGCGCCGCACAAATCAGATCCCCCTCGTTTTCCCGTTCCTCGTCATCGGTAACCATGACCAATTTTCCGTGTTTCAAATCTTCTATCGCCTGTTCTACTGTGCCAAACCGAGTCATCCTGTTTTCCTCCTAAAATTGATAGCTGCGTAAAAATTCTTTTGTGATACTTCCGCTGTCCGCCCGGGTTCCCAGCAGTTTCTCCACATATTTTCCAATACAGTCGGTTTCAATGTTCACCAAATCCCCTGCCTTCTTTTGAGAAAGGGAAGTCTGCGCCGCCGTATGGGGAATCATGGAAATAGCAAAGGTTTGCCGGTCCACCGCCGCCACGGTAAGGCTGACGCCATCCAGCGCCACCGAACCTTTTTCCACGATATACCGCAAAATCTGCATCGGCGCCTTGACCGTATACCAAACGGCGTTTCCGTCTCCGCGCACGGCGGAAATCACGCCGGTTCCATCAATGTGGCCGGAAACGAAATGTCCGCCAAACCGTCCGTTTGCCGCCATCGCTCGCTCCAGATTTACCCGGTCCCCGCTGCGCAGCCGTCCCAGTGCCGAGCGGCGCAGCGTTTCATGCATCACATCGGCGGTGAACTGCCGGCCGGAGAATGAGGTCACCGTAAGGCACACCCCATTTACCGCGATGCTGTCGCCCAAGTGTACGTCCGTCAGCACCTGTTCCGCTGCAATCGTCAGCACCGCAGCGTTTGTGCCCGGCCGAATGTTTTGCACCCGGCCTATTTCTTCTATGATTCCGGTAAACAAGAAACCACCTCCCCTTCGATCCGAAGATCCTCGCCGAACCGTTCCACTTCCATCTGTTCCAGCCGGAATCCCTGACCAGGCAGCAGCACGCCGTTGCCGCCCACCGGCGTTTTCGCGCCGGCGCCGCCAAAGATTTTCGGCGCGATATAGGCCTGTACCCGGTTGACAATCCCGGCGCGCAGCGCGGACCAATGCATAGCGGCACCGCCCTCCAGCAGAATGCTGTCAATCCCCCGGGTTCCCAACGCCGGCATCAGGCGTTTTAAATCGATCTGACCGTCCTGCACCGCACTGTGCAGCACGGTGCAGCCTGCCTCCAAAAAGGGCTGGCAGCGGGAAGCGTCCTGTTCGGCTGTCACGAGGATGGTGGAAATCTCTGCCGCTGTTTGCACTACCCGGGCGGAAACCGGTGTGGAAAGCCTGGTATCGCATACAATGCGCACCGGATTGCGACCGCCTTCTGTTCGGCAGGTAAGCGCCGGATCATCCGCCAGCACAGTGCCTACACCAACCATAATTGCGCTGTGACGGTGCCGGTCCCGGTGCACCTGCTCCCGTGCCGCTTCGCCGGTAATCCAGCGGGATTGGCCGGTCGCGGTTGCAATTTTCCCATCCAGCGTCATAGCATATTTGAGGGTTACATACGGTGTCCTGGTCGTAATATAATGAAAAAAAATTGCATTAAGCTTATCACACTGGTTTTTCAGCACACCTTCTTTCACCAAAATGCCATGTGCCCGCAGCGCCGCCGCACCTTTGCCCCGCACCAAAGGGTTGGGATCGGACGATCCTATGACCACCCGGCGAATGCCGCTTTGCACAATGGCTTCCGTACAGGGCGGTGTTTTGCCATAATGACAGCATGGCTCCAGCGTCACATACATCTCCGCATCTTTGGGGTCTTCTGCGCAGTCTGCCAGGGCGTTTCGTTCCGCATGCAGTCCGCCGTAATTCTGGTGCCAGCCGCGGCCGATAATCCTCCCATCTTTCACAATGACCGCCCCCACCATCGGATTGGGACTTACCCAGCCGCAGCCCCGTTCTGCAAGCGCCAGCGCCTGTTTCATATACTGTTGTTCTTCCGTCATACAAACCGCCTCCTGAAAAATGAAAAAGCCCCCTGTTCCCAAATGGGTTCAGGGCGCTGACTGCAAGACCGATAAACCATGGCGCATGCCCGTGCTAATAAAAAAACTCTGAAATGAAAAAATCATTCCAGAGCAAAGGCTGCACCATACGCAAAGAAACACAGCAAAATTGCTGTCATCCTTTTATGATCTTCTTCCATCCAGACTATACTGTCGGCTTCGGAATTGCACCGAATCATGCCTTACGGCTCGTGGGCTTTACCACCGGTAGGGACTCTCACCCTGCCCTGAAGATTTCCTGTTTACTTTTCTTTTATTATACTACGCCTTCCACATTTGTCAACCGTCTTTTTGCTTCCTCCCGGTTCCCCTTTGAACTGATATTTCGCACAGCGCCACTTGCAGCATTCTTTCTGGATCCCGGCGGATGGAAGCATCGTCAAATGGCATACCACAACATGGACAGACAAGCTGTCCCGGTGAACCGGGAAGTGTGTCGAAAGAAACATCAACCAATTTTGATACTCGCTTGAGGGTTTCAATATTTGGTGTCGTTCCGCCGTTTTCGCAACGGGAAACCGCTGGGCGGGGTTACAAATACCGTTTCCGCAAGTTCGGCCTGCGATCAACCGCGTTTCGTTCTAAGCACCGGCAAAAGTCTGCAGCGCATTCCCTTAAAAACAGGATATGGCCAAAAAAACATCGAAGAAAAGCAGTTCGCCGTTGCAGCAAACGCACCCTTCTCTTTGCTGTGCGCCATCCTATGTTTCCCTCTTTTTTATCCCATAGTGAAATGGATGGAGGACGGCTTATTCCTCCCAAAAATAAACAAGGCCCTTTGTTTTCCTTCCTAAAATGCCGCGCAAGTCCTAAGGCATCCCCTCTGCAAAGCGCAAGGTGCGCAGCTTTCTCTGCATCTCCTGCATTTTATCAAAATCTATACGCCCAGCCCCAAGTTGTTAACAGACATTTAGCGGCAATCTTTTGTATAATTTTTGTGGAATCTTATCGATCAATACGGAGGTAAAAAACTATGTACAGCGAAACCTATCTGGAAGCAAAAAAAGAATTTTGGAACTGTATCCGTATGACGCCGTTTTCCCTGGGCATTTCTTTGTATTTGGCGTTTAAGGAGTGGAAACCCATTATGGATGCGGAACGCAGCAAATCTGTTACAGCCGCTTAACCACCTCTTGCGCATAAGAAAGCCGGCATAAGAGTGCTGCAACTGATTCTCCGTGCCGAACCGACGCGCCGCAGCAAAGACCCCTGCAGCAGCCGCGGTTCTTTTGGGGAGGCAAGACAAGCGCAAAAACAGCCCGATGGAACTATTCCACCAGGCTGTTTTTTTTAATCGTCGCCGCGCAGCAGATTTTCGGCATAGTCTTTCATACTTTCCAAAGAATTGACCGATCCTGCACGGGTTTCCATCTGTTCCCGCACATAGTCCGGCAGGGACTGAAAATAATGCTGCGCCTGTGCGTCATTCCGCATCAAAGCGTACAGATCCGGATAATGCTTCATTCCTTTCACCTCGGCTATAGCATGCGCTGTTTTTTTGGATATTATCCAACCATGCATTCCTATCCTTTGGTAAAGCAGGTGCATGAAAAATCCGGAACATCTCTAAGCTTCACTTTTTATAAGCGCTCAATACGCGCCAAAATACATTTTGCAAAAACACAGCAAAATAAGGCTCTTGCTTTGAGAGGAAACCTGGTATAAAAAACAAAAAGATCACCAAAATGATATGTTTTGGTGATCTTTTTGTTGGAGCTACTGTCGGGAATCGGACCCGAGACCTCTTCACTACCAATGAAGTGCTCTACCTACTGAGCTACAGCAGCAAATATGGCGACCGAGAAGGGGCTCGAACCCTCGACCTCTAGCGTGACAGGCTAGCGTTCTAACCAACTGAACTACTCGGCCATATATGGCAGGGGCAGAAGGACTTGAACCCTCGGCACGCGGTTTTGGAGACCGCTGCTCTACCAACTGAGCTATACCCCT
>CAKRRK010000011.1 GCA_934395135.1 uncultured Eubacteriales bacterium
CCCCATAGCCGCTCCCGGTTTCTCAGCTTTGCAACCTTTTGCATCAGCTGTCCCCATAACACATAGGTTTTTCGATGTATCCTTTCTTTATCCATTTTTTCACCTCATCTCCGATATAGTTTCAAATTATACCGGCAAGGGCGTATTTATTTTGTTGGGAAATATTTCAGGAAATACTTTTTTTAAAAAATTGACATTTTTCAGAAAGATGGTATGATAAAATCATGTTGAAACGAGGTGTTTTTTAATGGAAAACAAAGCTTTATGGGATGCCTGCGTCAAATTTCATGGTCACGTTTGTCCCGGTCTTGCCATCGGCTTCCGGGCAGTGCTCGCGGGTTTTTCTTGCCTGGGCTTGGACCCGGCGGAGGCGGACGAGGAACAGGTGGTATGCGTCGCAGAAAGCGACTTCTGCGGCATAGACGCGGTAATGGCGCTTAGCTGCTGCACCGTAGGAAAAGGGAATCTGGTCCTCCGCAACAGCGGGAAGATGGCATTTTCCTTTTTCGACCGGGATGCCGGAACCTCTGTCCGTCTTATCATCAAACCGGATGTGCTGCAAATGCCGCGGGAAGAAAAGCTTGGCTACCTGCTGGAGGCGCCGGAAGAAGCCCTGTTTCTTCAAAAAGCGCCCAAATATTCCATGCCGGAGGCGGCGGTTGTCCGAAAAACTGTGGTCTGCCAAATGTGCGGAGAACCTGTTATGGATGCAAAGACCTTTTCCGACGGCGGCCGCACCGTATGTTCCGATTGCTACCATGGTTTCGCCCGCTGGTAACCTGCCGCGCTCCGGCAGACGGCAGCATTTTTTCTCCAGCACGGCGTCCGCCGTCCAAAGGGCAGGCAGCGTATGAAAACAATGCCGCCATCGTATGAAATGTCAGAGTCCTATGGAACCGGCGCGCTTCTGGCCGTTGCCGGCGGACTGTTTGACGCCTATTCCTATCTTCTGCGGGGGCATGTTTTTGCCAATGCTCAAACCGGAAACATCGTGCTGTTCGGCATCAGCCTGTTTGACGGCCGGATTTCGGACGCATTTTTCTACCTTGCGCCGATCCTTGCTTTTATCGCCGGCATTTTTCTTGCGCTGTGTCTTCGAACGCGCCTGACAGACCGGCCGCATTTCCATTGGCGGCATGGCGTGCTCCTTCTGGAAATCCTGCTGGTGATTGTGGTTGCATACCTTCCTGCTCCTTCCATGGACGCCCTGGCGAATGTTCTGATCTCTTTTGCATGTGCCCTTCAGGTGCAGGCGTTCCGCACATTTCAGGGCAACGCCTTTGCCAGCACGATGTGCACCGGCAACCTGCGCAGTGCGTCGGAATGCCTGTTTGCCGGAATTGCGGAAAAAGACCATCGGAAGTTCAAAAAAAGCTTTCAGTATTTTGGCATCATTTTATGCTTCATTCTTGGCGTGGCGGCCGGCGCAGGATGCATTCAAATTTTTGGGAAAAACACGGTTCTTTTCAATGCCGCCCTATTTGCTGCCGTATTCTTTCGGATGATGAAAAAGAAATCATAACCGAAATCCATCAAAAAGAAGGATATCCTTGTGGGATATCCTTTTTTTGCTGCCATGCCGTTGTTTCGCTTATCTGCCGCACCGACAGGCGTTTACGAAAGATTGGAACAGCTTTTTGCTGTTTTCATCCCTGCGGTAGGCAAACTCCGGGTGCCACTGCACTCCGGCAATGTATCGCTTCCCCGGCATATAAGCGCTTTCCAAAAGCCCGTCCGGCGCATAAGCCGCGCCGCGCAGAAAAGGTGACAGGGTTTTAACCGCCTGATGATGGTAGCTGTTGACCGCATATTGATCGATTCCCAACGCTTCCCACAAAAAGGTCCCCCGCCGGATGGAAACGGTATGCACCGGAACGTCATACGGCGGCTGCATATGATGGGAAACCGCCGTAGAATGCTCCAGCACGATGTCCTGATACAGCGTGCCGCCCAAGTCTGCATTGAGAAACTGAAGCCCGCGGCAAATGCCAAGCAGCGGCTTATCCAAATCAATGGCGCCCCGCAGCACTTGGTGCTCCAGCCGATCCCGTTCCCGGCAAACTGTGCCGCAAGCCTTACGCCTTGTTTCCCCATAAACCGCCGGGTCCACGTCATGGCCGCCGGGAAACAGAAACCCGTCGCAGGTCTCCAGAAAATAGGCTATCGCTCCCGCATCCTCCGTCAGAGGCAGCATCAAAGCAATTGCACCACACGCCTCCAGGGCCTGCATATAGCCCGGCAGCATCCAATAACTTTCTCTCTCCTCGTCATATAATGGAGTTACTCCAACAACCGGCTTTTTCATAGGTTTCTCCTTTCTGATGTTGGGGCTCGTTCCCCTTTCAGCGATCTGCGACAAAAAGGGGCAGCACGGCCAATCTCTGCCGTGCTGCCCCTTTGCAGCATCGTTTTCGTTCCAGTTCAATTTTTCTGTAGCTGCCGCGACATATCCCAGGCCTGTTATGCCCGATCTGCGGCAATTAGGATCCGCAGCGCCTCTACTGCTGTCAGAATTCCTCTCTGCGCCGCATCCGGCGCAATTTCCGGCGCATCGTCGTTGTCTGCATTCCACAGCACATTAAGCACCGCGCCGCAGCGCACCCGCAATACCGACGACACCACCATCAGCGCCGCGCTTTCCATCTCGCTGGTAAGCACGCCGCCGCCGCGCCATGCATCCCATTTGGCAAGCAGTTCGGACGCAACCGGCATTTGTTTCGGTCGGATTTCTCCGTAAAAGCTGTCCTTGGACTGAATAATTCCTACATGATACGGCATCTTTCGCTTTTTTGCCGCCTCGACCAGGGCGGAAGTCACGGCAAAATCCGCCGCCGCCGGAAATTCCACCGGCATATACTCCCTGCTGGTACCCTCCTGACGCACTGCGGCCGTAGCAATCACAATATCGCCGCCTTTTACCTTTTTTTCAATGCCGCCGCTGGTACCAACCCGGATAAATGTATCCGCGCCGCATTCCACCAGTTCCTCCAGGGCAATGGCGGCGGAAGGGCCGCCGATGCCGGTGGAGCAAACGGACACAGCTTCGCCATCCAGCCTTCCGGTATATACGGTAAATTCCCGGTTTGAAGCAATCTTTTTGCTATCTTCCAAATACTCTGCAATCTTTTGGCACCGTCCCGGATCGCCGGGCAAAATGACGTAGCGGCCTACCTCCCTCCTGGCGCAGCCTATGTGCATTTGTTTCCCATTAATCAGCATTCTTCTCGCTCCTTGTCACCTTTTTTATGTTTTTCTCCGCCTTGCTGCGGGAAATCATAATCTCATGCCCGCAGCCCATGCAGCGCATGCGAAAATCCATTCCGACCCGTAAAACCAGCCAGTCACTGCTGCCGCACGGATGCTTTTTCTTCATCGTTAACACGTCACCCAGCTGAATATCCATCTACAAGCATCCTCCTTTAATGCAATCAGTCTATCACAAAATACCGCCGGAAAAAAGAGGTAAGTTTTAAATTATTCCGCATATAGTTTAAATAGTTTATGAGTTGTATTATCAAACAGGAGGTTTTCCGTATGTACCGTACATACCTTCCGGAAGGAATGCTGTCAAAAACCCAAAGCAATGCCCAATATCTGTCTTCACTGACCGCACTGGAGGACGCTTTCACAAACCATGTAACTTTAGAAGCTGTTGCCGCTTTATGCGATAGAAACCACAACCTCATTCTTGACCTTGGCGATTTCCGCGGGACAATTCCCCGGGAAGAATGCGCTCTGGGCATTGCCAGCGGGCAAACCCGGGACATTGCCATCATTTCCCGCGTGGGAAAACCAGTGTGTTTTAAAATCCAGGACATTGATTATACCGCCGATCCGCCGGAATTTTCGCTTTCCCGCGTCGCCGCCCAGAAAGAAGCCCTGTCCTTCTTTCTGCAAAACCTTTTCCCCGGCAAAATCATTCCGGCTATGATTACGCACCTGGATCATTTCGGCGCATTTGTGGATATCGGCTGCGGCGTAGTTTCCCTGATCGGGATTGAAAACATTTCCGTATCCAGGATTTTTCATCCGTCAGAACGCTTCCATGAAGGGCAGCAAATCTATGCGGTTGTTTCCCAAATTGACGAACAGACAAACCGCATTTTTCTCACCCACAAAGAGTTGCTGGGCACCTGGGAAGAAAATGCCGGGGAGTTCTATTGCGGGGAAACCGTCACCGGCATCGTCCGCAGCGTGGAGGACTACGGTATCTTTATCGAGTTAACCCCCAATCTCTCCGGCCTGGCGGAATACCGCAGCGACGTCGCTCCCGGACAGTCGGTCTCCGTATATATCAAATCCATTATTCCCGAAAAAATGAAAATCAAACTGGCTGTCATCGACGTCATTACCCCGCCGGAAAGCCCCTCCCGGGAACTGCGTTACCGTTTTACCGGCGATTCCATCCAAAACTGGATTTACAGCCCCAGCTGCTGTGCCTCAAAATACATTCACACCCAATTTTGCGAATAAAAAAAGCCCGGAGAATCCTTTCCCCGGGCTTTTCTTTTGGCAAATTTTAAATTATTAGTTGAAAATATGGAAGTTTACAACCACCGCCGCAAATACAACGGATACCATAGACAACAACTTGATAAGGATGTTGATGGACGGACCTGATGTATCCTTGAACGGGTCGCCGACGGTATCGCCTACAACAGCCGCCTTGTGGTTGTCGCTGCCCTTGCCGCCAAAGTTGCCTGCTTCAATGTATTTTTTCGCATTGTCCCAAGCACCGCCGGAGTTGGACATAAAGACTGCCATCAGGAAGCCGGTAGCGGTCGATCCTGCCAGCATACCTACCACGCCGTTGAAGCCGAAAATCAAACCGGTTACGATCGGCGTTACAATTGCCAGAACGGTTGGCATAACCATTTCCTTCAGAGAAGCCCTGGTACACATCGATACGCAGGTTTCATAATCCGGATCCGCATTGCCTTCCATCAGGCCCTTGATTTCCTTAAACTGACGACGAACTTCCACAACAATGGACTGCGCCGCACGGCCAACGGAACCCATGGTGAGAGCTGCGAATACAAACGGAAGCATACAGCCGATGAACAGGCCAACCAGAACCGTTGGGTTCATAATGCTGATGTCCAGCTCGCCGCCCATGCTCTTTACCTTTTCCACATAGTTGGAGATCAGTGCCAGCGCGGTGAGCGCCGCAGAACCGATGGCAAAGCCCTTACCGGTT
Organism: uncultured Eubacteriales bacterium; assembly: GCA_934395135.1. Taxonomy (GTDB): domain Bacteria; phylum Bacillota; class Clostridia; order Oscillospirales; family Butyricicoccaceae; genus CAKRRK01. The sequence goes on from CAKRRK010000011.1 coordinate 5,198, forward strand.
GCCGCGGTTGTGTTGCCCAGGGAGTCCAGAGCGTCGGTACGGCGACGAACGGAAGGATCAAGACCTGCCATTTCCGCAATGCCACCCGCGTTGTCTGCAATCGGACCATACGCGTCGGTGGCCAGGGTGATTCCCAAGGTGGACAGCATACCAACTGCCGCAAGGGCAATCCCGTAAAGTCCCTGTGTTGCGCCGACGGAGAAGCCGCCGGAAAGCGCGTAAGAAGCGATAACGCAGATTGCTACGATGATAACCGGAACCGCGGTGGAGAACATACCAAGCTGAATACCGCCGATGATGATGGTAGCGGACCCGGTCTGGGATTCGCCTGCCAGCTTCTGAGTCGGCTTATATGTATCCGAAGTGGAATATTCCGTATAGGCACCAATGAGGACGCCGGCAATAAGACCTGCCAGAATCGCGCCGTAGATGCCGATGTTTTCTATGCCAAGAATTGCCCAGATAATGAAGAACGCTGCAATTGCGATCAGCACTGCACTGGTGTTGGTACCGCGGCGAAGCGCCTTGAGCAGTGTGCTCTGATCGGTATTTTCGCCGGTGCGCACCAGGAAAGAACCAATGATGGAAGCGATAACGCCAACTGCCGCAATGATCATCGGAACGAGCATTGCCTTGAGTTCCATCGTTTCGCCCATGGCAGAGAACGCGGTAACGCCCAGTGCGCATGCGGAAATAACAGAACCAGCATAGGATTCGTAAAGGTCAGCGCCCATTCCCGCAACGTCACCGACGTTGTCGCCTACGTTGTCGGCGATAACCGCCGGGTTACGCGGGTCGTCTTCCGGGATACCTGCTTCTACCTTACCAACAAGGTCTGCGCCAACGTCGGCCGCTTTGGTAAAGATACCGCCGCCAACACGGGCAAACAGCGCCATACAGGAAGCGCCCATACCGAATGTCAGCATAGCGGCTGTAATTTCCTCAACAGGAAGTTTAAAGCCGAATTTCAAGAGGATATACCATACGGAAAGGTCCAGCAGCGCAAGACCTACCACGGTAAATCCCATTACAGAACCAGCGGAGAATGCAACGCGGAGACCGCGGTTCAGGCTGTTCTGGCAGGCGTTCGCCGTTCTTGCGTTCGCCCTTGTCGCGATGTTCATCCCGATGAAGCCGGACAGGCCGGAGAAGAAACCGCCTGTGATAAAGGCAAACGGTACGAACGGGGTCAGGAAGCCTGCGAATGCCATAACCAGCAAAATCACAAACAATACCGCAAAGAAGACAACCAGAATCTTGTACTGTCTCTTCAGGTAAGCCATTGCACCCGAACGGATGGATGCAGAAATCTTTTTCATTTTGTCGTTGCCTTCAGACTCTTTGAGTACTGACTTTGCTTTCGCAAGGGCAAACAACAAGGCGATGATAGAACCCACCAATGTCAGAAGGGCCAACATCTCCCAATTGAAGTTTTCCATTTTTTTACCTCCTCTTTGTCTACACATAAAATATTCCTGCCTGTATAAAAACAGCAATATTTTACCTGATTCCAACTCTTTCATTATAATTTGTAAACGTCAGGTTGTCAACAACTTCACAAAGGAAAAAACGCCAAGTTATACAGAGTTTGCCCCCTCTTTTTTGTATATTTTTATGTGTTTTTTAGAGGAATTTCCAATATTAGCACCGTATTAACATGTTTGCCGGATCATTTCTTTCCGAATCTTCAGCATAATCCGCTTCTCCAGCCTGGAAATATAGGACTGAGAAATCCCCAGGAGATCCGCGACTTCTTTCTGCGTCTGTTCCCGCTTTCCGCCGAGACCGAACCGCAGAGAAATAATCATCATATCCCGTTCCGGCAGACGAAGCAGCGCTTTCCGCAGCAGCTGCTTATCCACATCGTCCTCCAGAGGCCGCATTACGCTGTCCCCTTCGGTTCCCAGAATATCCGACAGCAAAAGCTCGTTGCCGTCCCAGTCGGTGTTCAGCGGCTCGTCAAAGGATATTTCCGACTTTTGCGCCGATACTTTCCGCAGATACATTAAAATTTCGTTTTCAATGCACCGGGACGCATAAGTGGCAAGCTTTGTATTTTTATCGCTTTTGTATGTATTGATGGATTTGATGAGACCAATGGTGCCGATGGAAATCAAATCCTCCGTGTTGATTCCGGTATTCTCAAACCTTCTGGCAATATACACTACCAGCCGGAGATTGTGTTCAATGAGAGTGTTTCTGGCTTCCGGATCCCCCCTGCTGTTCTGTTCGATGCATATCCGTTCTTCTTCCGCGCCCAACGGAGGCGGAAGAATTTCCGATCCTCCAATAAACATTACTCCATCCGGTTTGCAAATCCTCAGCAACCGCATAAGCCACGCTGCAATCACGTTTGTCACCACTCCTTTTCTACCTGCCCACAAGCGCATCATAGTCCCCGGACAATGTTTCCTGCGGGCTGATTCCTACATAACAGTCTATCTTTTTCCCATTTTCGCTTTTTACCCAGTCCGGCTGGAACGCCAGCAGCATCCCTTTTTCCACGCCGACCGCGGTATAGGGTACCAGTCGAAACCGTCCCCGGTATGGCAGCGCTGCCAACCCGTTATAAACATCCACTGCATCCTTTTCCCACCGAAGACAGTCCCGCACCGGCTCCGGCAGCACATCATAGAGCTTTTCCCTGCTTGCGATCAATACCTTTTTCCCGCTAATCACCTCCCTTGCATCATTTCCATTATCGAGCAGCACCGACAGTTTCACCGTTTTTTCCAAAAAGCATACTTCCATCCGGCGGACTTCTGCTCCGCTGTGCTTGGCCGCCTTCCGGAACAGCAGTTCCGTCATAAGATATACGGTTACTGCCGTCGCAAGGACCAGGGAGGCCGGTGCCTCAAAATAATAGACCCCCTGCAAAACCTGACGGCTGCCGCAGGCGTAATATACCAGCATCACACAGCCGGCAAACAAAGCGGACATCAGCAAAAACATCAGGAATCGTTTGACAAAGCGGCGAAGATTCTCAAACCCGAAAAATACCAGCACCATCAGGGCGCCGGCCGCGATTTGGAACACCACCGCGTCGGAAACCAGCAGATAAAACACGGCGTAACCACCGCCCAGAAGGGCGGCCAGCACGCCTTTCAGCCGTCCATTGCCAACCCCTAAGATACATCCCGTGCTGGTCAACACCAAATAATCCATCAGGAAATTCACCAGAAATAACACATCCAGATATACTGCCTGCAATGGTACCGCCCCTTTCCGCCGCCATATATCCTTATTATATAAAACCGGCGGGTTCCCTTTCTGTCAAAAACAGTGGCTGACAGAAAAAGCGGATGGCCAGCAAAAAGCACTGTACACAGGCTGTGTACAGTGCTTTGTATCTTCTATTTGCTCTCTTGCTTCTTTTGCTGCATGGATTGGCTTAAAGGAGTTTGACCCGAATCGTCGTCACGGAACCGGAAACTGTCAAATCATCGGTTACCGTCGCGTAGCCGGATTTTCCAACGGTGAAAGTATAGCTTCCCACATCCACCGTAAAGGACGCCAAGCCGTTTTCACCGGTTACAACACTTTTGCCGCCCAGGGTTACAGTGGCGCCGGAAATATTGGCCCCGTTGGCGCCGGTGACGTAAATGTTTACCACATTGCGGGTCTCAATGGATGCGCTGACGCTGGCCGGAGAACTGCCCACCGAAAATTCTCTGGTTACCGTTTCCGCATTGGGATAAGAAATCTGCGCCGTATACTTGCCGCTCTTCAGGGCAGTTTCCGCAACCCCCGCCGTGTTTGTTGTCAGGGTAACGTCACCGATTTTGACCGTGGCGCCCTTTACCGGCATACTCCGCTGGTCCGTCACTGTCACCGTAACGTTATAGGTGTTGACAAAATAAATGGTGAAAACCGGATCCGTTCCCTTGGACATATCGAAAGTTACTTCCACTTTGCCCAGGGAATTTGTCAGTTCCGCCACCGCCGCCTTGCGGAGCACAACCGTGCCGTCTTCTTCCAATTCATAATAATCGGCGGTTGGTGTGAGCAGAGTACCCAGCACACCGCATTTTACATCCTTTAGCGTCGCGCCGTCCACCTTGGTAAAAGGAATGACAATGTCCCGATACAGCGCGCTGTTTTTATTGATGTCAAATTCCGTTTCCGCAAAGCCCAGGGCATTTTTCGGAGAGGAATCTGTTACCGTTAGTTTGAATTTGCAATCGTTGCCGGAGGAGAAGGAAATTGTGAAATTGTACGTTCCTTCCGACCGGTTTTTCAAATAGCTGGTTTTCAGCGTCAAGGTTTTATTGGAATAGGTATAATCCGTTCCCTTGGACAGTTTGGAACCGTTTAAGGAGACAAAATCAAAGGTGTTTCCTACGCCCGGGATCAGTTCCACCTGTACGTCTCTATGGTTTTGGGCGGATTCATACACATCAAAAGTCGCTTCCTCCGCATCCAGGGTGTTTCGGGAGGTGTCGGACACCGACACCGTCACATAAGCGCTGGAAGCATCCACAAATGCGATTTCCAAAATACTGGTGCCCACATCCAGGGTGGACAAATAACTGGTTTTAATCGTAAGCGTCTTGCCGGAAACCGAGTAATACTTCTCCTCCAGCTTCTTTGTTCCGTTTGCAACATACGCTACATCTGCGCCGGTGGACAGCGTCAGCACAGCGTCCGCATATTCGCCGGTCAGCGAGGACTTATTCTTATCAAACTTTACGGCCGCCGGCGTTACGGTAACCGTCGTACTGGAGCTGACCGTCTTTCCGGCAATCTTGGCGGTAACGCCGTCTTTCAGTGTATAATTTACCGGCGCCGTTTCCAAAACCACGCCGTTTGCCTGGATGGACGCGTTTTCCAGAACACCTTGCCCGGTCACCGTGGTGGTGTCGCCAAACACCGCGGAATTAATGTAGGTATCGTCGCTGATGACAATGCCGGCCGGGCTGTTGACCGTCAAACTCCAAATGCTGCCATCCAAGGTAAGCTTCAGCACACCGTCCCCCTGGACGATGACATCGGAAAACCCTCCGGCGCTTTCTGAAAGCGTTCCCTCGGTAAACTGCACGCTGCTTTTGACGGTTGCCGTGCCGATGCTGGTGTTGCCGGAAGCTGTTATAGAAAGTTCCCGGCCGGTTTTATTGCCTACCACCAGTTCCCCGGCCGTCACGTTGCTCATCGTCACTTTTCCGCCGCTGACAATGAGCTTGCCGGAAACGTGAACATTTTCAAGGTGTACCGCCTGCTCCAGCGCCGCCTCTGTAATATAGAGGTTCCCGGAAACATTCAGATCGCAGATACTTGCGCCCGTGGTGACAGACAGATTTTTCGCATCGGTAACGATGGCATCCGATCCAAATTCTCCGGCGGTATCCACTCGGTTCCCCATAAAATAATACAAAATTTTGGACATTTCCGACCGGGTGATCACATTGGTGGGACGAAATGTGTTGTCCGGATAACCTACCACATACCCCATTTCCACCGCGTCGTTGACATAGCCCACCGCCCATGCGCCAATGGAAGCCTTGTCTTTGAATGCCACAGAGCCGCTGCCCTCCGGTGCGATTTTATGAATACGCCCTAAAATCGTGACGACTTCCTGCCGGGTAATGGTGCCGTTGGGGTTCATCGTATTGGTGCCGGTGCCGTTGATGTAGCCCTGTTTTACCGCAATGGCCACATCGTCATAGTACCATGCCGCGCTGTTCAGATCGGTATAGCCGCTGACATCCGCCTTCTCCGAATATTGGAACGTGCGGTTGATGTAGCGCATAAACTCCGCTCTGGAAACCTGCGCGTTTGGTTTAAAACTGTCGACATTTCCAGAAGTGGACGGTTTCATAATACCTTTTTCAAAAAGAAATGTGATATATTTTTCTGCCCAGTTGCCAGTGATGTCGTTTTGATTTGCCGCCAGCGCCGCCATGGACAGGCTACTGATAATCAAAAGCGCTGCAAGAACGACAGATAGGAATCGTTTCACTTGAAATACCTCCATAATGATCGTTTCTTTCCAGAAGTGTCCCCGGCTCCGCTGCAAAGCACCGCGTTTTCCGCCTGGCTCCGCCGCTTTCCGGCCTCAGGAACGAAAAATAAATTGAAGCGGCATGCGCACGGAAAACCATCCCCGGTGCCCATCCGTCCTATTGCATACATTATACCATTAATGCATGTAAAATCCAATCCCCGCGCAAAATATTTCTGGCTCCTCCTTTCCTTCCTGCCTGGCAGACATACCAAATAAGGATTGTGAAACCGCCGCAAATATATTACAATATGAAGTACTACAACAAAAAGGATGTGATACGTTGGTACGGGACGATGTACTGTCCGTTTTGGAAAACAAACGCGGAGAGGTGGTATCCGGCGGCGCAATTGCAAAAGAACTCGGAGTTTCCCGCACCGCCGTCTGGAAAGCGGTTTCTTCTTTGAAAGACAGCGGCTTTGCAATTGAATCTGTCCGGAACGGCGGTTACCGGCTGCTGGCCTCCAATGACCTTTTGACGCCTGCCGGCATCCAAATGTTCCTCCAAAGTCAGACCATCGGAAAGAAAATTCTTGTGTTGGAGCAAGTGGACTCCACCAACACCCGTGTAAAGCAGGAATTTTCCGCCGAAGAAGAAGGGTTTGTTCTGGTGAGCCATTCCCAGACCGGCGGCCGGGGCCGAATGGGCCGTGCTTTTGTTTCCGATGCCGGCAAGGGGATTTATATGACCATTCTTTTAAAACCTTGCCTCACTCTGCAGCGCGTGAACTTTCTCACCCTCGCGGCGGCAGTGGCAGTATGCCGCGCGGCGGAAGACTGCTGCGGTTTTTCCCCGGGCATCAAATGGGTCAACGACCTTTATATGGAGGAAAAAAAACTATGCGGCATTCTGACGGAAGCTTCCATTGAGGGAGAATCCGGCGCCGTTTCCTACGCTGTGGTGGGCATTGGCGTCAATGTGGATTTTTGCGGCGCTTCCCTGCCGGAGGATGTACAGCGCATTGCCGGCGATTTTGCATCCTTTGCCAAAACCATGCCCCTTCGCAATCAGCTTTGCGCCAGCATTCTCTCCCATTTTGAAGTATTGTATCAGGCTTTGCTCGCCGGGAACGACAGCGCCGTACTGCACCCTTACCGGGAACGGCTGTTTTTCCTCGGGAAGCCAATTACTGTCCTAGAATTCGGCCGCGCTTATGAGGCGGTCGCTCTGTCCGTCAACGACAGCGGAAATCTGCTTGTCCGGCGAAAAGACGGCGGTATCGAAACGCTGGTTTCCGGAGAAATCAGCATTAAACTGCAGAAAAGCTGATAAAATTTTCTGCCGCTGTTATTGAAACCATTCCAATGGAATGGTCGGAAAGAGACGGCAATGGCTGCCTGCATCCTTCCGGCACAACTGTGCGATCCCCTGCGGCGCAGATTCGAATAAAGTTCGGTCAGCATACGGTCCCAGCCTTGGTTGTCCGTTCTTTTTAGGTTCCGGCACACATTGCGAAAACCAATCCCCACAGGAAATAAATTCCGTGGGGGTTGGTTTTCTATTTCCGACTCTATCTGCGGCTATCGCAAACACTCTATTCCCCCTGAAAGGGACGGCCGTCAAAACACGAACTGCACCAGCAGCATATAGCAGACGGTTCCGCCAGCGATGGAAAGCAGCATCTGCCGCTTCCACTGGTGCAGCCCTATCACCGCAAGCACCGCAAGCAGTTCCGGCAGACCATGGGAACCGGTAAGCACCGGAGTGTCTTTCAGAGCATACACCACCAACAGCCCAAACACAGCGCCTGGCAGCACCTTGCCAAGGTACTGCAGATAGTTCGGCGTCGGTTTGTCTGCGGGGAACAGCAAAAACGGCAAAAACCGTGTCAGCATCGTGCCAAGAACTACCATAGCGATGGTGACAATCTGCTGCGTCAGCGTCATTGTCATAAAGTGCCACCTGCCTTCTCCAGCGGCCGGCGCAGCGCCGTCAGCGCCAGCAAAATTGCCGCCATCGCAGGAAGGATGAACTCTTCCGCGCCAAAGCACAATCTGCACAGCAAAGACAGTACAATGCCGAGGACTGCATTGCTGTGATGTTTTTCTTTTCTCCACTGCTCCATAAAAATAACCACAAACATTGCCGTCATAACAAATTCAATTCCCGTCGTGTCAAACTGGATCATTGAACCAAACAGCCCGCCCAGCGTTGCGCCGGAAAACCAGTAAATATGGTTCAGCAGAGTTACAAAAAACAAGAACCAGCCGCGATCTACCGCCGCCGGAATCTCCGCCGTATAATGAATGGAGAAACTTTCGTCACACATACCAAAAATCAGATACCATTTTTTCCAGCCCGTGTTTCTGTACCGGTCCAGCATAGAGATGCCGTAAAATAGATGCCTCGCATTGACCATGAGCGTCATCGCCAGGGCCTGCAGCGGATGAAACGCGCCCAACAGCAGGCCCACTGTGATAAATTCCACCGACCCTGCAAAAATTGTCAGACTCATAATCATCGGGTATAGAAAGCTGAAGCCCGATACATTCATATAAATTCCATAGGCCAGGCCCAAAAACCAGAACCCCGCGAAAATAGGTATTGTATATGGAAATGCGGCTAAAAATGCCCGCTTTCGCTCTCCGCTCCGTTTCATAGGATCTCCTTTCCGTTTTCTTCGTGCTTTTTAGTGTACCATCCCAGTCTCCTATGATCAATAGACATCCTTCACAAATGGCGTTTTTCCCCTGTTTGCTTTTTCGACACGCCTCCTTTCCAGCCCGTCCGGTCAAACCAACGCGATCTTTTATCTCCAGGACGCATTTCCGATCTGCCTGTGTTCCAGGTTTATCTTCAAATTGTATAACGCATTGCAGCAAATATCCTCTGGCGGAGACAAAAATCTCTGCGGGAGAGAGACTTGTCTGGTCTGTTTTCCTATTCGCTGGCACGTTTGTTTCCGCCGCGGCAACCTGACCGCCGCCTGAGATCTTGTAACACTGTTCTCGGCCGCAGCAAATTGCCGGCTGTGCCGAGCAGAATGCCGGCGTCGGCGGCCTCTTGCACCGCCATTGCCGCAAAGGAAGATATTGCCGCGGCATCCGCATATTCTCTGTCTCCCGTGCTGCCGCTGACTGCGGACGCATTTTCCTGCATCCGACTTGTCTTGATGAACTTTTCGTTTTGTAAAATAGAGAACGGACGGCAAATGCCGTCCGTTCCTGTTGTGCTATGGGATTGCGGTATTTCTTCGCCGCAGGCGACCACTCTCCTTTGCTTCCCAGCTAAATTTCCATAATAACCGGCAGCACCATTGGGCTGCGCTTTGTCTTTTTGTATAAAAAGTCCGATACATTGCCTTTGACCGCGGTTTTAATGGCCGCCCAGTCTTTGATATGGCGATCCATGCATTTTCCCAGGGTATTCTGCACTTCTCTGCGCAGCTGTCCCATCAAATCTTCCGCTTCCTTGACATATACAAAGCCGCGGGATACAATATCCGGTCCGGCAATGACAATGCCGCTTTCGCTGTCCAGCGTCACGACAACCACAATAAGGCCGTCCTGGGACAAATGCTTTCTGTCCCGCAGGACAGCAGCCCCCACATCGCCGATGCCGAGACCGTCCACCAACACCTTGCCCGCCGGCACAAGGTTGCCGAATTTTGCGCTTTTCCCCGCAAATTCAATGGGCCGTCCGATTTCTGACAAAAAAATATTCTTCGGGCTGACTCCCATCTGTTTTGCAAGCTTGGCATGCAGCACCAGATGGCGATGCTCGCCATGCACCGGAATAAAGTACTTGGGCCGGCACAATCCCAGCATTAGTTTCAGTTCGCCGGAATAGGCATGCCCGGATACATGGATTTCCGCGGCGCGGTCATAAATGACTTCCGCCCCTTTACGGAATAATTCGTTTACCATATTGTAAACCGATTTCTCGTTGCCCGGGATTGCGGACGCCGCAATTAAAATGCGGTCGCCGGGTACAACTTCCACCTGCTTGTGATCGGAAAACGCCATTCGGTAAAGAGCACTCATAGTTTCGCCCTGGCTGCCAGTGCTGATTACTACGATTTTGCTCTTCGGATATTTGGAAATTTCGCCAATGTCGATCAACACATTCTTTTTCAGTTCCAGATAGCCCAGTTTCGACGCAACCTCTGTAATATTTACAAGGCTCCGTCCACAGATCGCGACCTTTCGGCCAAACCGTTCCGCAAGCTCCAGGATCTGCTGCAGACGATTGACATTGGATGCAAAGGTCGCAATAATGATCCGCTGGTTGCAGTTTTTAAAGTATTCCTCAAAGGACGCGCCCACTGTTTTTTCGCTCATGGAAAAACCAGGGCGCTCCACATTGGTGGAGTCGCTCATCAGCGCGAGCACCCCTTTGTTGCCCAGTTCGCCAAACCGCGTTAAATCAATCATTTCCCCATTTACCGGCGTGGAGTCTATTTTAAAGTCCCCCGTATGGACAATTACTCCTAACGGCGTAGTAATTGCCAGCGCAACCGAGTCTGCAATGGAATGGTTGGTCCGGATGAACTCGATTCTGAAACAACCGAGTTTGATGGTTTCACCAGCGGAAATGCGGTTCAGCCTTGGTTTCTGCGGAAGCCGGTGTTCCAGCAGCTTGGTTTCCAGAATGCCCAGGGAAAGCGCCGTGCCATACACCGGCACATTGACTTCCCGCAGCACATACGGCAAAGCGCCGATGTGGTCTTCATGGCCATGGGTTATGACAAATCCGCGCACTTTCTCTATGTTGCGCTTTAAATACGTAACATCCGGTATGACAAGGTCAATTCCCAGCATATCGTCGTCTGGAAACGCAAGGCCGCAGTCAATGACAAAAATATCCTTCCCATACTCAATGGCCGTCATATTTTTGCCGATTTCATTTAGGCCCCCCAGCGGTACAATCTTCAATTTTTCTTTCATAATTAACGTATCACTATCCTTAATTCATTAAATTTTACTTTCGTATAAAAAAAGGCAAATCCGCATCTGTTTGCCCTAAGTCCTGCATCAATTCTTTTTTATTCTATCATATTTTTTGTAATTTGTATACATTTATTATTATAGTAAGATTTTTCCCATATATTCTTTTGCATTGCAATCTCATTTATTGTATAATAAAAACAAAAAAATCCTATCGAAAAAGGGTGAAGTACTATGAAAATCAGTCCCATCTTCCAAGATAAAAAGCTTGTGTTTTCCCTGGAAATCTTTCCGCCCAAAAAGAACGGCGATATCGCCTCCATCTACCATACACTGGACGAGCTTGCCTCCATCCATCCTGACTGCATCAGTGTGACCTATGGGGCGGGCGGCACGGCAGTTGGCAATCTCACCACGACCATCGCCTCCCGGATAAAGCATGAATACCACCTCGAACCGGTGGCTCATTTGACATGCCTGCACAACAGCAAAGAGCGCATCCGCCAGACTTTAGAGGATCTGCGCGCCAACGGCATTGAAAACATCCTGGCGCTGCGGGGCGACCGAAATCCGGATCTCCCGGTGGTAAATGATTTTCGCTATGCCTCCGACCTTGTGGAATATATTTTCTCCCATTACGATTGTTTCCATGTCGCCGGCGCCTGCTATCCGGAAGCACACCCGGAAAGTCCCGATTTGGAAACCGACATTATGCATCTGAAACATAAGGTGAACGCCGGTGTTTCCCATCTTATCACCCAGCTCTTTTTTGACAACAAAGACTTTTATCATTTTATGTACCGTCTGAAGGCATCCGGCATCCAAGTACCGGTAGAGGCGGGCATTATGCCGGTTATCAACAGCAAACAAATCCGCCGTATGGTTTCTATGTGCGGCGCAAGCCTTCCGGCAAAATTTTCCAAAATGATCAGCCGGTATGAAACCAATGGAGACGCCCTGTTTGACGCCGGCATTGCCTATGCGACAGAGCAAATCATTGACCTTATCGCCAGCGGTGTGGACGGAATTCATTTGTATACTATGAACAACCCAAAAGTTGCTCTGCGGATTTATGACAACATCAAAAACATTCTGACTTCGGTAAACGGAAAATGACGGATCTCCCCATTAATTTCCAGGAGGTTCTCCGGTATATGGGTGCGGCAAATGCTCCGGAATTCCTGCAGACCGCACAGAAAGCCGCAGAGGATTTGCGGCAGGCCCTGTCCCCCAAATATCTGTATCTGAAGTTTCCTCTGGTCTTTGACCAGACGGTTCCTATTGTGGGGAATACAGGGCTCTCTCTTCCGGGAAACGATATCCGGCTCCATCTGGCCGGCTGTCACAGCTGCTATCTCCTCGCAGGAACTCTTGGAGCAGGCGCGGACCGAAAACTCCGGCTTTCCTCGCATCACAGCATGCTGTATTCGCTGGCGCTGGACGCCTGCGCCACGGAATTCATCGAATCACTTTTGAACCGTGCGGAAGACGCGATCTGCCGAGCAGAGGAACAAAGCGGCCGCTATATTACCTCCCGGTATTCTCCAGGCTACGGCGATCTGCCCATCACACTGCAGCGCCAATTTCTTGCGCTGTGCGACGCCCCCCGAAAAATCGGCCTGTCTGCGACAGAGGCCAATATCCTGACACCCAAAAAATCTGTCACTGCCATCATCGGCGTTTCCGACGGGCCGGTTTCCGGCCGGCAGCGGGGCTGCCAAAGCTGCCGTATGATGGAACACTGTACCTTCAGAAAGGCTGGAACTACCTGTGCAAATCAAAGACTTTATTCAAACTAACCATTTGTTTCTGGACGGCGCTATGGGTACCATGCTGCAGCAGGCAGGCCTGCCGCTGGGGCAAATGCCGGAAACGCTGAACCTTTCCAACCCGCAAAAGATCCTTGCCGTCCACCAGGCGTTTGTCGCCGCCGGCTCGGACCTTGTGCTCACCTGTACCTTCGGCGCAAATCGCAAAAAACTCGCCGGAACCGGCTGTAGCGTCGCGGAGGTCGTAACCGCCGCTGTCCGCAATGCCAAAGCCTCCGGCGCGCCGTTCATCGGCCTGGACGTCGGCCCCATCGGCGAGCTGCTTCAACCCACCGGCTCCCTCTCTTTTGACGAAGCCTATGATATTTTCGCCGAGATGATCGATGCCTGTGAGGAACAGGTGGATGTCATCTACATCGAAACTATGACGGATTTGCTGGAATGCAAAGCAGCACTGTTGGCCGCCAAGGAACACAGCAGCCTGCCGGTCTTCTGCACGATGAGTTTTGAAGAAAACCATCGAACCTTTCTTGGGGTGCCGCCGGAAGCCGCTGCGCTGACTCTGGAGGGACTGGGCGCCGACGCCATCGGCATTAACTGCTCCCTGGGACCGGTGCAAATTTTTCCCATTGCACAAAAAATGGCCGCTTATGCTTCCATTCCTCTGATTATCAAACCCAATGCCGGCCTGCCCCGCGTAGAACATGGGGTTTTTTGCTATGATATCACGCCGGAGGAATTCGCGCAAAGCCTCCGTTCTTATGCCGACATCGGCTTTACCATATTCGGCGGATGCTGCGGCACCACGCCGGACTATATCCGCCGGACAAAAACGGCGCTTGCAAATGTTTCGTTTGCACCAAACCCTCCCAAAAACCGCGCCGCCGTCTGTTCCTCGGTTTCCGTTATCGATGCCGACCAGGTGCGGGTGATCGGCGAGCGCATTAACCCCACCGGAAAAAAACGCTTCCGGGAAGCGCTGCGGCAGCATGATATGGATTACATCATCCAACAGGCAACCAGTCAGATTGACGCCGGTGCAGACATCCTGGATGTAAACGTAGGCACGCCGGAAATTGACGAAAAGGCTATGATGCTGGATGTACTCAACGAATTGCAGGGCGTTGTGGATTGTCCCCTGCAAATTGACTCCTCCGATCCTGCCGTGGTGGAAAGCGCCCTGCGGGTTTACAGCGGCGTCCCCATTGTAAACTCCGTAAACGGAGAGGAAAAAAGCCTGGTTTCTATTTTGCCGCTGGTAAAAAAATACGGTGCTTTGGTCGTCGGCCTTACCTTGGACGAAAACGGCATCCCGGATACCGCCGAGGGCCGGTTTGCCATTGCGGAAAAAATCGTAAAACGGGCAGCGGAATACGGCATTCCTTCCAATCACATTTTAATCGACTGCTTGACTCTTACCGTTTCCGCGGAACCCACCGGCGCGGTGGAAACCCTGAAAGCTCTGAAGATGGTAAAGGAAAAATTGGGTGTAAAATCCGTTTTGGGCGTTTCCAATATTTCCTTTGGTCTGCCCGGGCGGGAGCATATCAATGCGCAGTTTCTCTCCCTTGCTTTGGCGGCCGGCCTGGATTTCCCAATCATAAATCCCAATGCCTCTGCTATGATGGACGCAGTATATACCCATAACCTTCTGTTTTGCCAGGATCCTGGCGGAGAACGTTATATCGCCCGTTTCGCCGGCGATATCCCCGCAGCCGGCGCGCCGGCTGCGGCAGACAGCCTTACCATTGGCGACGCAGTGCTCAAAGGTCTGGCCGGCGAATGCGGCAGCCTGACCAAAGCGCTGCTGGAAACCGTAGCGCCGCTTTCTATCATTTCCGAATATCTCATCCCCGCTCTGGACGTGGTAGGCGACCGGTATGAAGCGGGCAAGCTTTTTCTCCCGCAGCTAATCCGGGCAGCCGAAGCCGCAAAAGCTGGTTTTGCCGTCATTCGGGATGCGCTCCCGCCAGATCAGAACACAGGACAAACGCACAGCATCATTTTGGCTACGGTGAAAGGGGACATTCATGACATTGGCAAAAACATTGTAAAGGTCGTGATGGAAAATTATGGCTATCATATCATTGATCTTGGCCGGGATGTGCCGCCGGAAACCATTGCGGATGCTGCTATACAGCGTCGCTGCGCCATGGTGGGTCTGAGCGCTCTGATGACTACAACGCTCAAAAGCATGGAAGACACCATTTCGCTTCTCAAAGCACGAGGCTACCCCGGCAAAATTTTCGTCGGCGGCGCAGTGGTAACAGAAGAGTATGCCCTCTCGATCGGCGCGGATTTTTACGCAAAGGATGCCAAGGCTTCTGTGGATATTGCCAAGCAAGTGCTGTAACGGCCCCTTTTATATTGCATGCTGTACAGATATTTTGAATATCTGTACAGTTTTTTGTGCATTATATATATTTATATAATTTTAATTTGACAAATGCAAACTTTCGGTGTATTATTTGATTACAAAATGGTAACAATAAAAATACAAAAAGATTACAAGAAAAAGACAGCTCTGTTACTTTTTGTGTTTCATTCGCATTGGAGGTACGCATTATGTGGAAAAGAGTTCAAAAAGCTCTGAAAGCCGCGGCGTTGTTTCTTGCCTTTGCCCTTGCGCTCAACTGCAGCGCATTTGCAGCGGAAGCAGACAACGTGTATGCGGTCAATAAAGAAACTGCGGCAAACAACCAGGCCTTTGTGGCCGATATTTTTTCTCCCATAAAATCCGTTTTAGCGGAGGACAGCAAGCCGGCAAACGAGGAAAAAATTGAAGAAATTGACCCGGAACATCTTTTGGCGGAGCAGCTTGCAAAACAAGAGGCGGCTGCGAAGGCAGCGGCAGAAAAGAAAGCAGCGGAAAAAGCCTATTCTCCCACCTATGCCAGCAAAGTCACCTATTCTTCTGCAAAAACCGCCTCTGCTTCTTTGAAAAGCTCTTACACCAGCTTCGGCACATGCAAAATTACATTTTACTGTTCCTGTGCCAAATGCTGCGGCCATTCCCATGGCATAACCGCATCGGGCAAAAAAGCGACGGAAGGCCGTACCATTGCTGTAGACACGTCCAAAATTCCTCTGGGCAGCAAAGTCTATATTGAGGGCTTCGGTGATTTTATTGCGGAAGACCGGGGCGGCGCCATCAAAAACAATAAAATTGACATTTATTTAAATAGTCACTCCCAGTGTCTGAAGATGGGCGTAAAATATGCCAACGTGTATGTAAAAATTTAATGTGCCAAAGCATCATAGCATAGCACTTTCCAGGAACCCCCAGCGAAGAGACATTCTTCGCTGGGGGTTCTGTCGCGGTCAGGAAACTTTGGAACCACGCTTCCTCCATCCGTAGCCTGCTCTCTTATATTTATTACAATGCGGCCACGAAAAAACGACAGAAATTTTGGCGGCGGGCCGCAATTTTAAAACAGCTTCCCACAACACCGCCTCGGTTCCTTTGCAGACCGCTTTTCCGGCAGGGCCATTCCGTCCATAGACTGCAAGCCTTCTTGCCTTTTTGCAAAAAGTGTTGTATAATGCGGGTGATAAAATCAAAGGAGGGCATGGGATATGACGGCGAACGAACGGCGGCAAAAAATCACAGCCTATTTAAAGGGCAGTATTTCTCCAGTCACCGCAACGGCTCTTGCGGCAAAGTTTTCCGTCAGCCGACAGATTATTGTCGGTGACATCGCGATTTTGCGGGCTTCCGGCGTGGACATTTCCGCAACGCCCCGGGGTTACACCATGGAGGCCGTTGCAGCCGCCGGAATCTATTGCGAAAAAACCATTGCCTGCCGGCATGACTTTCAAGGTTTAAAAACGGAGCTATATACCATCGTGGACAACGGCGCACAGGCGATTAACGTCACCGTGGAACATTCTGTCTATGGTCAGATTTCCGCCCCGCTACACCTTTTTTCCCGCTTTGATGTGGATCAGTTCCTTGCAAAACTGGAGCATTCCAGTGCCAAGCCCCTTTGTGATCTGACGGACGGAATTCATCTGCATAAAATCCGCTGCCCAGATGCCGAGGCCGCTGACCGTATTCTGCAGCAGCTGACAGACGCCGGTATTTTAGTTTCTCAGTAATGATGCATCTTTTTAAAACGCACCCATTGATCCGGTGCGTTTTTATTGTTTTTCCTTTCTTTTTCTTGCCTTTGATAAAATCATTCCATCTTGAAAATGCAAATAATAACAAAAGCACACATTTTAAGGAATTCTCTCCTAAAAATGTGTGCTTTTTTGTCCTTTGTTGCCAAAAAAGATGCAGGCGGTCCGGTCCGCATCCAAACCCAAACCGGAGCCCAGCGCAGCGGGTCCTGTTTGGAGAGGAGGAGCAGCAGAATGAGCGCGCTCTGACTTATAAAATAAGTCGGAGCAAGCGATATGTCGCTTACTCCGACGTGGTGGAAGTTACAGGGCTCGAACCTGTGACCCTCTGCTTGTAAGGCAGATGCTCTCCCAGCTGAGCTAAACTTCCATTGGTGACCCGTGGGGGAATCGAACCCCCGTTACCGCCGTGAAAGGGCGGTGTCTTAACCGCTTGACCAACGGGCCATATATGGTAGCGGTAACTGGACTTGAACCAGTGACCTTCCGGGTATGAACCGGACGCTCTAGCCAACTAAGCTATACCGCCATTTGATTGCTTTCTTTGTCAAAAGGCAAGTTTTATTATACATGAGCCGCCAAGGTTTGTCAACCTATTTTTTCATAATTTTCAAGGGAAATTTCCGCAGGCAGGCGGTGGTTCCTGCCTGCAAAACTCCCGCACGCTACATCAGTTTGACGGTATAATATACCGCCGATACAAACAAATAGGCAAACACCACAAATTTCAGGTAATAGGTTGCCGTAGGCCCCAGGAGTACGGCGGCCAGAAGAATGGCCAGCATAATGACAACCGTCAATATCAGCATCCGAAAGCCATTTTTCGTTAAAAACAGTTCCACTTCGTTTTTGCCCAGCTTCAAAACGCCTTGCCTGTTTCTTGCACGGCTGCAGGCAATCAGATTAAGAATGGTCCATACCGCATACAGCCCCAACGCTATGTATACAAAATATGCCTTGTCCGTATTGGCCTGGGCCTTTCCGATAATCCACAGCATGGCAACCGCCGCGCCAAGGTCAATCGTTACCAAGAAAAACTCTCTTTGATATACATTATAAACCAGGTAATACACCGCGAGGACCGGCAACACTACATACAGCACTTTGATGACGGACACATAATATATGCAAATGAGCAGGCAGCATACCGCTACTATTGCGGATACGATGATGATATTCTTGCCGGAAAACACCTTGAATTTATACAATTCCGTATTTTGCAGGCGCTTTTCCTTAAAAAGCCGCACGAATCCAAAAATCACGCCAAACACACCGGCGGCGCCTAAAATCATCACGGTATAGTATCCCTGCATTACGGTGCTTCCTGTAACAAGAAGCCGATAAAGCAGCACCAGCACCAAAATTCCGCATACTGCCGCAGTAAAAACCAGCAGTACTTTGTTTGTAATATAGTCCTGCTCCTTTTGCGACAAGGGATTTTTGGTTTTGCTGTTTATATCTTTCACCTTTTTCGGCAACGCTGATCACTCCTCCAACTAAAAATTTCCGCTGTGAAACATCACCGCGGCAATGGCCGCCAGCGGTGCGGTTTCACACCGCAAAATCCGGGACCCCAGAGAAACGCTTTTCATGCCGGCCTGCACCGCAAGCTGGTATTCCTCCGCGTCAAATCCTCCTTCCGGTCCAACCAGAACAGAAACGCTTTGAAATGCTTTTTGCAAAAGGACGTCCCGCAGCCGGGTTTCCTGTTCTCCTTCGTAGAAAAACAGCGGCATTGCATCGCGCGCAGCCCGGCACACCGCGTCAGCAAAGCACAGCGGCTCCTCTACCGGAGGAATTCTTCCCCTGCCGCACTGTTTTGCCGCTTCTTCGGCGATTTTCTGCCAGCGCGCAAGCTTTTTGGCCAGCGCTTTCCCCTCCGGCCGGGAAACACACCGTCTGGTCCAGACCGGCACCACTGCGCCGGCACCGAGTTCTGTCGCTTTCTGCACCACAAGATCCATCTTGTCCCCTTTGGGAACCGCCATAAACAGGGTAAGGAAAATATCCGGCTCCCCGGCTGATTTTTCTGTGTGTTTAAGCTGTGCCGTCACGGTTTCGGCGATACCGGTAAGTTCGCAGATATAGTCTGTCCCCTTGCCGTCGCAGAGGATAATTTCATCTCCCACGGTCATTCGCAGAGACTTAACCGCATGGGCCGCCTCTTCTTTTGGGAGGGTGTAAACACCGTTGCCATGCTCCAGGCCATCTATAAAAAACTTTGGCATAAAAACATCCTCAAACTCCCATTATTTTATCAAAAATTCTGCTGCTTGTCTATATCTTTTTTCCTGCAATCCCAAGCCATACATTATCTTGTAGCTGTCACGGAAATCCAGTCTCCACTGGAACGTTCCTCCAAAAGGACAAATCCGGCGGTTTCCAGCGCTTTTTTTACATCCTCCGCCCTTGTGCAGAGAATGCCGGAAGCAATCAGCACGCCTCCCTTTTTTAATTTTTCCTGCAAAATCTCCGCCATGTTCACGATCACGTCCGCTACAATATTGGCGCAGATAAGATCATATCCTGTCCCCACTGCCTGACAAAGCCGCGTATCCGCCACAACGTCGCCGCAAAACACCTGTAAGGAAAAGCCATTTTTTTCGCAGTTTTCCGCGGCGGTTTTCAGGCAGTGTTCGTCCACGTCCACTGCCGTAATGTCTGCGGCTCCCAGAAGATGCGCCGCAATGGACAATATGCCGCTGCCGGTTCCCATATCCAGCATCTTTTCCCCGCCGCGGACATGCTGTTCCAGGGCGCAAATGCAAAGCTGCGTGGTCTCATGGCTCCCGGTGCCGAAGGAAGATGCCGGATCGATTTCCAGCACAATGCGTCCCTGGGTATCTCCCACTTCTTCCCAGGACGGCTTAATCAAAAACCGTTTTCCGACGGGAAACGGTTTGAAAAATTCTTTCCAGTTGTTTTCCCAGTCCTCTTTGCGCACCAGTTCCGCTGTCAAGGAAAGCGTGCCGTATTCGCCGTTTTTATCCCTGCTGCCCAGATCCCGCAGCGCTTCCTCCAGCGCCCGGATCGTTTCTTTTGTTTCCGGCACATCATCCAAATAAAACTTCAGCCGGCTTTCACCGCTGCTTTTTTCCCGTACCAAATCCTCGTCAATATAGTCCCAGTAAACAGAGGTGTCGTTCAAAAAAGCGGCAAAATCCAATCTGTCTTCCGTAATAAAGCTGTCAATCCCAAAGTCCATTAACAGGGCGCCCACCGGATCCACGCCCTTTGTATCCGTATGTACGGTTATTTCATACCACTCCATGTTTCTGTTCCTCCTGCTAAAAAACAGCCCTCTTTCCTTAAATAAAAGGGCTGTTTTCGATTCTTTTGCAAAACCGTTCTACGCCGCCGCGCCGTTCTGCGTTCCCGCATCGTCCACCGGCGTTTTCTCTGCCGCGCTGACCGCATCCCTGCACAGCGCCTCGGCAATGTCCAGCTGCAAATCCTTCTGTACCACGGTGTTTTTCAGTTGTTCTGTTTTTTCCGCGATCTTTTTCAGCGTCGCGGTATCGCAATAATCCGTCTGCGGCAACCCATTATCCCGCTGGAACTGACGGACAGCGCTTCTTGTCCGCGTGCTGTAATAGTTCATATCATATGTGTCATATCCCAAAAGCAGCAGCCTCTGGTTTAATCCGCCGATGGTCGTACTGGAAGTTGCGTAATACAGGGGTTTCCCCGTATCCATCGCCTTGAGATAGGCATAGTTGTTTTTGGCAGAGGAATTGGAAATGTGGATATCCGGGGTCAGACCAACGCCCTCGTATCCCCCGGTTTTCGGGAGCAGCATTTCCAGCGAGGTAATGGATACATATGTGCCGTCCACCATCCCAATGTGCATCTGCCCCACGCCTTTGCCGTAGGTCTGGTTTCCAACCAGCGTGGCATATCCCAAATCCTGAAGAGAACCTGCCACCATTTCCGCGGCGGACGCGGTATCTTCATCCACAAGCACCACAATTTCTTCCATTTTTTTACCGATTCCTTGGGATCTATAATCCTGTATGCCGCCCAGTTCTTCCCGGTAACGCAGGCTCATATAGTGCACATCTTTGTCCGGTATAATACGGTTCAAAACTTCCAGTGCCGCATTGATCTGACCGCCCAGATTCCCCCGCAAATCCAGAATGACACCTTGCGTACCGTCGTTTTCCAAGCTGGTCCACACGGTTTTAAACCGTTCTATATCCGTGGCATACCCTAATCCTGCATATTTGATATATTTCACGCGGCCGCCCAAATCCTTGACGGATATCTGGCTTTTTGTCATGTCCGCCCGGGACATAAGATACTGCGTTTCTTTCCCGTTTCTGCGGATGGTAACAAAAATGGAGGTGCCGGTTTCCCCCCGCAGCATATCGCTGACTTCCTGGAGGGTGTGTCCGCCCACATAGGTATCGTTAATTTTTACAATGACATCCCCTTCCAAGATCCCTGCTTTCTCCGCAGGGCTGTCGATGGCGACATTGGAGATGGTAACTCCATACGCGGTGTTCTGAATGCCCACGCCAATTCCTACATAGTTGTCCGCCGAAAGATCAAACCCGCTGTTATATTCCTCTGCGGTATAATAGGCGGAGTGACTGTCCACAAGGCTCAGAATGCCATTGACAAGCGTACCGAAAAACTGCGGATTTTTCTCCAGAAATTCATTAAAATACTCCCGCAGCAAGTCCGTATCTTCCATATCCAGCCCGTATTCCTGCGCAATATCTACGATAAAATCAAATTTGGTATAGGCCGCCGACGAAAACGTGCTGCCGCACAGCACACCCGCCGCCAGAAGAGCGCAGACAAAGCGCTTGATGATTTTTTTCACGTGTTACATCCTTTCCGGCGCGTCTACGCCAATAATCGTAAGGGTATTGTAAATTGCCTGCCGTGCCGCCTTGCAAAGAGCAACCCTTGCATCCCGCAACGGCGTTTCCGCGTCTTTGATGCGGCAGGCGTTGTAAAATTTATGGAAGTTGGCGGCAACGGTCACCGCATATTTATTGAGTCTGGAGGGATCCCGATTCTGCGCGGCCAATGTAATTTCCTCCGGAAGCTGACTGATGGATTTTATCAGTGCCTTTTCTTCCTCACTCTCCAGGCAGCTAAGATCGGCCGTCTGATAGTCTCCCACAGAAATTCCCGCTTCCGCAAGGCCCCGTAGCACGCTCATAATGCGGGCATGGGCATATTGCACATAATACACCGGGTTTTCGCTGTCCTGCCGCACGGCAAGGCCCATATCAAACTCCAGATGGGTGTCAGCCTGCCGGGAATTGAAGAAAAACCGCGCGGCATCCACCGGAATTTCATCCAGCAAGTCGGAAAGCGTGATGGATTTCCCCGTTCGTTTGGACATCCGTACAACCTCACCGTCCCGCATCAGCCGCACGAGCTGCATCAGCACAATTTCCAGCCGGCGGCTGCCGTCCAGCCCCAGAGCGTCCAAGGCGGATTTTAAGCGAAGCACATGGCCATGGTGATCCGCGCCCCAGATATTGATGGCCCGGTCAAATCCACGAACCTCCAGTTTGTTGCGGTGATACGCAATATCTGCTGCAAAATACGTATAAAACCCATTGGCACGCCGCAAAACATCGTCTTTTTCGCAGCCAAATTCGGTAGAACGCAGCCAAACCGCGCCGTCTTTTTCATATGTTGCGCCCTTTTCTGCCAGCAGGTCGATGGTTTCCTTCACATAGCCGGACTGGTGCAGTTCGGTTTCGGAAAACCAGCGGTCATAGGAAATTTTATACCGGGCAAGGTCGCTTTTCATTTTCGCAATGTTCGTGGTGAGGCCATATTCGGTAATCAGCATGCGCCGTTCTTCCTCGGTTCTTCTCAGCAGACCGTCTCCATACTGGGCAACCAGCTGCTTTGCAAGTTCTGTAATATCCGCGCCCTGATACCATTCCTCCAGGAATTCTACCGCGTCTTCTCCCTTCAACTGCTGAATATACCGGGCTTCCACGCTTTTTGCAAACTTGTCCACCTGGTTTCCCGCATCGTTGATCAAAAATTCCCGGGACACGTCATGGCCTGCCCATGAAAGCACTTCCGCGAGACAGTCTCCCAAGACACCGCCCCGGGCATTCCCCATATGCATCGGCCCGGTAGGATTGGCGGAAACAAACTCCACCATGATTTTTTCCGGCGTTTTGGCCTTGACGCGGCCGTAGCGATCCCCCAGGTCCAGTGCGAGCCGGACGGCGTCGCCATACCATTTCGGGCTTAGCGTGAAATTAATAAACCCTGCTCCCGCTATGGTCACCGTGTCAAAGTACGTATATTTCAGCTCCATGCTGGAGACAATGGCCTCCGCGATTTTCCGCGGCGGAAGCCGCAGGACTCTGGCACACTGCATGGCAAACGAAGTGGAATAATCTCCGTTTGCAATGTCCTTTGGGATTTCCACCAGTACGTCCGGCACCTCCGCGCTGGGCAAAATCCCAGCCTCTACTGCCTTTTGATATCCGATCATCGTGCTGCTTTTTACCTGCATTTTTGCCTGTTCGATCATATTCATCCCGTCCTGCCTCCTATTCGTCGTTCTGGCAAACCACCGCCAGTTCAAAGTGGTTGTACCCTGCCACATTGTGATCGATCTCCACCGTATAATCCAGCTGCAAAATGCCGCCGTTTTCGTTCACGCCGTTCACAATCCGCGACGTATGGGTGGCAATCTCCAGGGCGCCGTACCCGGTGTGGTACAGGCCCACATGCCGTTTATTTTCCGAAAACAGCATTTCAGAAGGGTATTTTCCCGTACGGGTCATAAACACGTCCCCTTCCGCAATTTTTACCACGGTTTTGGTATCTTCCAGACCCGTCAGCTCGCTTTCCTCGTAAGCAATATAATATTTTCCATTTTTCCGGTAAAGTTTTCCCTGGGTTACCAGGTTGATTTCTTCCGGTTCCGCTCCCTCATAGCACTGGGTGCTGTTGATTTCGATGAGCGCATCTTTCTTTACGTTTTTCTTTGTCATTCCGAATTCCTTTATTCGCTATTGTTCCATCGCATATCCGATAATGCGGTCAATGAGATCCGCGTACGAAATGCCCTCCTGGGCAAACAGTTTGGGATACATGGAAATGGATGTAAACCCCGGCAGGGTATTAATTTCGTTGAATACCGCTTCTCCGCCGTTCCGTGTCAGGAAAAAATCCACCCGGGAAAGGCCGCGGCAGCCCAGCGCCTTATAAATGCGCACGGCGGCATGCCGCAGCGCATCCGATGATTCTTCCGGAATTTCCGCCGGGATCCATAATTTCGCGCAGTCTGAAACATATTTGGCATCATAATCATAAAATTCTGCGTTCGCAACAATTTCGCCGCAGCAGGACGCAATCGGCGCCTCGTTTCCCAGCACCGCCACTTCGATCTCCCGGCCGTCAACAAACTCCTCTACCAGAATTTTTTCATCATATGCTCCGGCATTGTCAATGGCCTGAATCAGCGCTGCCCGATCCGAAGCCTTGGACACCCCGACGGAAGAGCCGGTGCCCGCCGGTTTGACAAACATCGGATAGGCAAACCGTCCTTCCATCTGCGAAAGTATATCTTCCGGCCTTTTGCAGAATTCGGAAAAGCGGACAAGATACCAGGCTGCCTGACGCACCCCCGCTTCATCCGCCACCAATTTCGTCAGAGTTTTGTCCATTGCCGCCGCGGATGCCCCGACGCCCGGCCCAACGCAGGGAATTCCCGCCAGCTGCATTAACCCCTGCACCGATCCGTCTTCCCCATTTTCGCCATGGAGCACCGGAAACACGCAGTCGATGCGCTGCATCCGTACCCCGCCGTCCGGCGCAAGCAGCAGCATTCCGTGGGTTCTGGACGGAGAGATCACCGCTTCCCGGTTTTCTTCGCAATGTATCCAGCTTCCATCCGGCAGAGCGTCGTATTCCGTCCCGCCGTAATACACCCATTTCCCCGCTTTGGTAATGCCAATTGGGAACACCTGATATTTTTCCCGGTCAATATTGGATAAAATAGACTGTGCTGAGCGAAGCGATACCTCATGCTCCGGCGATACGCCGCCAAACAGCACGGCTATGTTTATTTTTTCCATGCAAACGATTCCTCCCTGGTGGATTACTTACCATTTTATAGTATACGACATAATTGTGGAAAAACAAAGCACAAAATAGCAAAGAGACAGAAAAATATCTGTCTCTTTTCCCTGCAGCCATCCCTGGGTTCCCCCAAAGACGTTCCGGCGCTCTGCCGGATGTTCTCTGCCATAACAGCGCCTATTCCTCTTCCGCCGGCCGTACGTCGTCAAAGGGAATGTCCTGGCCGTCGGTGTATGTAAAACTGTCGACATAGACCGCAACTTCCACCGACACCTCTTCGCCGTTGACAGGCAGAATCTCTTTGATATACCGGCACACAGAAACCAATTCTCCCTGACCGTCGATGACATATTCCGAACAATCCTCTTCAATATACGCATTGGCGTTGGACAATCCATCCGTCATCGTCTGCCTGGTCTGCTCCGAGGCATAAATCTTGTACACCGTGTTTCCCCGGGCGTCTTCCGTTTTCTCTACTCTGCCCGCTGCGGACAAATCCGGCCGGCGGCGCACCTGCTTCAGCAGCCGCGGATCCTCATACTCCCCTGCGTCTGAATACTGGGTAACGCCGCCGGAGGAATAATACAGCATGCCGTCCAGCCGCATTTCCTTATACGGCGTTTCTTCTTCCAGGGCTTTCAGATAATAATCATAGCCGTCGTCGGTTTTTTGGAATTGTACAGACATCGCCCGCGGCACGTTGCTGGCCTGCACATAGTTCGTGTTACTTGTCATCGTAAGGGAATACCCGGCAAGTTCGCCGGATGTGTGCGCCTCAAATTTGTCAATCGCGCCGTTGATGGCATCAATGTCCGCATAGGAGGCAAAAGCCCCCCATGAAAGGCTGTATTTTATATTGAACGCTACCACAAGCGCCACGAAAATCAGCGGCAGAATTCTGCCTTTTATCCCATCTTTCATATTCAATTCTCCTTCCGCCTACACATCCCCGAAGAGCACGGCAGCATATGCGTCCTCCGCCGTCATCCCGCCCAAGCTGACGGCGCCCGCCGCCAGCGCCCGCCGGCCTACCTCATAGATGCGAAGGTCTACGCCGCCGAAAGGACACTGGGTGGTAATATAGACATGTTTCCCCTGCCGGAGCAAAGACAGCACCACCGGCTCCACTGCGGCGGGCAAACCGCCGGCGCCATAGCTTTCCAGGATGATATTATCATATGGTTTCGCCCATGTCAAAAAGGAAACATCCATTCCCGGTGCAAGCTTTACATATCCCGTCCTGCCGGAAACATTCCGCCGCAGAACAAGCGGGCGTCCCGTTTTCTCTTTGGCTCGGAACCACACCCGCCCATCTTCGATCCGCCCGGCAGGTTCTTCGCCGCAGGATGCAAGCGCCGGATACCGGTCAGAATACAGTTTTTTTGCCCGGCGGCCGTCGATAATCCGGCAATCTTCCACCACCGCAACGCCCCAATATTCGGACGAGGCCGCAAGAAACGCGTGCGTCAGGTTGATTTCCGCATCGGAATCTTCAAACCCAAAGGGCCTCATCGAACCGGTAAGAAGCACCGGCTTTTCCACATTGGAAAGACAACGGGACAGAAACGCGCTGGTATACGCCATCGTATCCGTACCATGGGTTATAACGAAGCCGTCGTATTCTTCGTACCGGTCGTAAACCGTCTTTGCCAGAGTAAACTGCGTATCCGGCGTCATATCGCTGGAATCCATATGGGCAAACTCTTCCACGGAAACATCGCAAAAGGTCTGTATTCCCGGGACTTTTTCCAACAGTTCTTCCCCGGAACGCAGGGCACAGATCCCCCGGGGCGTCTGCACACCGGCAATGGTGCCGCCGGTGGCAAGCATTAGTATTTTTTTCTTCATTTATTGATAGACCCTTTCCAAAAGCCCCAGAACATCCTCTCTGGACAGCGGCCGAGCGTCCACCTTGAAAAAGCCCGGGCTGACCGTCAGGGCATTGTCCGCTATGCGGGGAAGATCCTCTCTTTTTATGCCGTATTTGCTCATCTGCAGCGCAGAAACTCCGCATGCAGCCTGCATTTCCGCCAAAACCGAAACAAAATCCTCCGGCTTGTCCGCGTCCTTTCGGCCCAGAAGGCGGGCCATTTTCACAAACCGTTCACCGCAGACCGCCTGAAACAGCTTAAAATATTCCACTGAAAGCATCAGCAAACCCGCGCCGTGGGGCAGATCCGGATACAGCGCTGACATGGCATGCTCTATGCCATGCTGGGAAGCGCAGGCAGACAGGCTTTCCACAAAACCGGCAAGCGTGCTGGCAAGGGCCACGCTTGCCCGTGCCTCCCTGTCCTGCCTGTTTCGCACCGCTGGAACAAGCCCCTCTCCAAGCAATGCAATGCTTTTTTCCGCAAACATATCGCTCATAGGATTGGCTGTTTTGGCAATATAGCCTTCTACTGCATGAAACAGCGCGTCAAAGCCCTGATACGCTGTCATATTGGCCGGCACCGACATCATAAAATCCGGATCTACGATCGCAATGTCCGGAAACATTTGATCCGATCCGTAACCGATTTTTTCTTCCCCGTTTGTAATCACTGCCCAGGGATCCGCCTCCGTACCAGTCCCCGCCGTTGTCGGCACCGCAACCACTGGCACCGGCGGATGTTCCGCCTTTTTTCTGCCGCCGCTGCCGCCAAACACATAATCCCAGTAAACGCCTGGATTTGCCGCTTCCACGGCAGCGGCCTTTGCCGTATCAATCGACGACCCTCCGCCCAGTCCAATGATAAAGCCACAGCCATATTGCCGCACGAGAGACGCGCATTGGTGCACCGTTTCCACGTCCGGATTGGGAACGACACCGTCGTACACTTCGCAGCCAATGCCCCGGTCCGAAAGAAGGTTCCGAATTTTATCCACATATCCCAGCTTTGTGGTGGACGTACCGCCGGTAATCAGCAGCGCCCGCTCGCCTGGCAGCCGAATTTTCGACAGTTTTTCAACACTGCCTTTCCCGAAAAAAATTCTTGTCGGCACATAATAATGAAATTTCATCTGCGCTTCCCTCCGCTTTCCTGTTTTTTGGATGTTACTTAGTATTATAGCAAAAAGAGTCGTCCTTGAACACTCCGCCATTATTGTAATTTTTGCATAATTTTATAATATATATTTTGATAAATATGTAGATATTGCATAGAACCCGTTGACAATTTCTCTATTTGTGCTATGCTATAAGTACAAAAAGAAATGCTTTCGGGCATAGAAAGAATTCTGGTGAAAGGGGTGAGTCCAATGTACTCAGAAGATGAACTTTCAGCAGGTACAGGAGCAAAGGTTCCTGTAAGCGGGCGCAGGACTCGCTGCAGTGTATCGTAAGATAAACCATCCTTTCTGTCCTTTGTATGCTGACGGTTCAAACTGCACACCGCCATAAGGCAGCGCAGAATTTGCAATATTTCTGTTGGTCAGGCGCTTTATCCACACTGCCGTACGGCCGCCAGGCATCGTTCGAAATCGGCAGGTTGTCTTTTTGGAAAAAAGAGCCGTTCCGGTACAGCCGCCTCGCGGTACAAAAGGTAACAACAGCAACTCTGATAAAAAACGGCGTTTTGTCCTTGAGAAGCCGGTTGCTCCGGCAAACGCAGTGGACGGCACAGCGGAAACGGTAGGTTTGCCGCAGAAAGACGGTTCCTGTGCTTTCGGAAGTTAGAGGTAACACGTTAGCAATTAAAAAGCAGGCCGCAAGGATATATCAGCAGGTTGTCTGTGCATTGGATTTTGAGCAGTTTGCAGCATAGGCAGAATACGAGATTGGTTTTCAATTTTGGTCAGCCGGAACGAACCGACAATTGTTTCATAAAGCAACGATTGGCAAAGCTCTGCAACCCTAAGGTGTTTTACTTTTTCTTGTTTTCAGATTGCATTTGGATAATTGGCGTATTTTGAAACATTGGTTTTTGGTTTGACGTTTTACGCAGACCGTTGGCTGATTGGTACGAATCGTAATTTTTATAGTTCAGTTTTATACTTTGCATTCGTTGCGAAATTCGAACGAAAAGGAAGCGGAAGGAAGCGCAGCGAGTCCTGCTTGGTGTTTTTCTAATAAATAGCGTGATGTGCGGTGTTATGGTAGTGCATAGCACCGTTTATTTTTTCTTTTATTATTCTGCTTTTTTGTATATAATAATAGTACATTTCTCAAACAAAGCGGGGTAATCTTTTTATGTCCTTTTCCAAAAACAAATTGTACCGGCTCCTGAAGAAGCCGTATCGCATAGATCGAATCTTCCGGCAATACCCGGAAATCCCAAGGCGCACCATTTTAAACGCCCTGGAAGAACTCGTGTCGCAGGGACTTGTGCAAAAGAACAAAAAGAATTTTTATGCCCAAAGCAGCAATTTCGGCTGTTTCCCCGGCACATTCTGCGCCACATCCAGAAACTATGGTTTTGTTTCCCTGCCGAACAAAGAAAAAGAGGACATTTTTATTCCCGCCAAACATTGTCATGGCGCATTGGAGGGGGACACCGTTCTTGTCCGTCTGCTGGAAAACGCCAAACGCAATGGCCGCGCTGTCGGCGCCGTTGTGAAAATTCTGTCCCGCAGCAGCGCGCCGGTTGTCGGCACCCTGAAAGCGCAAAAGGATGGCTTTTTGCTTTTGCCGGACAGTGAAAAATATCCGACAGTCCGCGTGCGCAGCGAGGAGGCCAGCGGCGGAAGGGATGGCGACAAAGCGGCGGTATCCCTTTGTTATTCTGGCAGCGCAAAGCACAATCCCCAAGGCACGGTTACCGCCATTTTCGGCGAAAGCGGCACTATGGCGGCTTCCATCGCCGCTATCTTGTATGAAAATCATATCTCCGAACCCTTTTCTCCTGCCGCCGCTGCCCAGGCGGAAAATCTGTCCACCACCGTGTGCAGTCTTTCCGGCCGGGAAGATTTGCGGAACAAGCTAATTTTTACCATTGACGGCAAACATTCCAAGGACTTCGACGACGCCATCTCTCTGGAATACGACGCCGCCGGAAATTATCTGCTGGGCATACACATCGCCGACGTATCCCACTTCGTCACCCCCGGTTCGCCTTTGGACGCGGCTGCATTCTCCCGGGGCACTTCCGTATATTATGCAGACAAGGTAATTCCTATGCTGCCTGTATCCCTTTCCAATGGTATCTGTTCCCTCAATCCCGGCGAGGACCGCTACGCGTTTTCCGTTTTTCTGACGCTGGACAGGCATGGCATATGTAAAAATTACCGTTTCTGCAAATCCGTCATCCGTTCCAAAGTCAGGATGACCTATCCGGATGTCAACCAATTGCTGCAGCGGGACGCCGCGCTCTGCTCCCAGTATGCTTTTTTGACGGACGTTCTGTTTGCACTGGACGCCCTTGCCCAAAAGCGTTACGCCCTTCGCCTGCAGCGGGGCGCGATCGAACTTGGTCTGGAGGAAACCGTAGTGGTTTGTGACGAGACCGGCAAAGCGGTTGGGATTTCCGCGCAAAACCGCGGTCGTGGAGAACGGCTGATCGAGGAATGCATGCTGCTTGCCAACGAAAGCGTGGCGGAATTTTTAAGCAAAAGCGGTGCGCCGGCGATCTATCGTATCCACCCTGACCCGGATCCGGAAAAGCTGCAGACCTATGCACACTTTGCCAAGGCGTTTGGCAGTCCGATTTCCCGGCAGGCTTTGGAGGATCCTGCCGCGCTGCAGCGTTCTCTGGAGGCCGTTGCCGATCCTGTGCGCAGGACGGCCCTTTCTGCCATCCTGCTCCGCTGTCTGTCCAAGGCTTCCTATTCCCCCGCATGCAGCGGGCATTACGGTCTGGGGGCGGTCTATTATCTTCACTTCACCTCTCCCATCCGCCGCTATCCCGATCTGGTGGTTCACCGGATGCTCTGCAAACAACTGCAAAAAGAACCCTTTTCCAAAGTCGATGAAACGTTTTGCGCCCAGGCGGCAGCGCAAAGCTCGGAACGGGAACTATGCGCTGATACCGCGGAGCGGGATATTGAACGGCTGTATATTGCAGATTATATGGCCAGCTTTTTAGGCGAAGAATTTGACGGTGTAATTTCTTCTGTACAAAGCTTCGGCGTGTTCGTGCGTCTGCACAACTCCGCAGAAGGCATGATTGCCATAGACGCTTTGCCCGGCCGCTATCACTATGACGAATCCACACTGACGCTCTTCACCTCTGCCGGACGGCCCGCCTATCAAATCGGCGATCCCATCCGGGTGCGCCTGGTTAACGCCTCCAATGTTTCGGGCCGCATTGATCTGGAGCCGGTCGGCGTATAACCGGAATACCGTTTTTTCTCTCTGCATTGTACAAAACTCCCCTGCGGCGGAAAAAATTCCGCCGCAGGGGAGTTTCTTATGGCGCCTCATACGCATAAATGTACCGATACAGTTCTTCCGACACCGCGTCAATATCAAAGGTGATGTAATATACGCCGCCGATCTTCTCTCCCTCCAGTTCTTCATCTCCGGGAAAGCGGACATGCTCCATATCCATAGAAATGCCGGACAGCAGCATATCTTTAAAGATCACCAAAATATCCTTTTTGGAAAGGGAGGTCGTTACATTGGGAAGCATTTCCTGGAGGATCTTATACTTTTCTCTCAGTGATGCTTCCTGCACCCGATCAAAAATCGCCCGAAGCACGATGGACTGTCGTTCCACTCTGCCCCAGTCGTCGCCGGTCCCGTTCTTGCGGATTCTGCCATAGGTCATGGCCTGTACCCCGTCCAGCAGCTGTGTACCCGGGCTTTCAATCAAGCGAACCTCCACACCGTAGGTCCGCCCATATTCGCCGATGTACTTATTGACTTCGTTCATCTCCGCCTCGGAAACATCCACCGTAACACCGCCTACCGCGTCAATAATCGCCGCCATCTCCGAAAAATTCACTGCCATATAGTCCGTAATGTCCAGTCCGAAATTTTCGTTGACGGTCTGCACGGCAAGCTCCGGGCCGCCATACGCGAATGCATGCGTCAACTTATCCATCCCATAGCCCGGAATCGACAAATAACTGTCCCGCATCAGGGAAATGAGTTTTATCACGCCGTTGTCATAATCCAGAGATAAAATCATCATAGCGTCCGACCGGCTGGCGCCGCCGCTTTCCGCATCCACGCCAAACAGCATAATATTTTTCACTTTGGCGTCGCTGTAAATCTCCGTCACAGACAGGTCGTTTTCCGTCAAGTTGGAAAACGCCTCGTCATGCTGATAGGTGTTCAGCAGTCCGTTGACAAGCCGAACGCAAAAAACAATGCACACAATTACAATCACCCAGATAACAATGGTTCTAACTACTTTCATATTGCCTCCTTCTCCGGCCATAGGTTATAATACCCCTTTCTCCGACCTTTTGCAACCGATTTTTGGTTACGAAATTATGAACACATTTTAAACCATTGTAAATGCACGGCGGAGGGAGTATAATAAGAGCAACGAAAAACTGGAGGTATTTTCCTATGGCACAACCTGTTTTAGTGGTAATGGCGGCCGGCCTTGGTTCTCGGTTTGGCGGACTGAAGCAAATTGAACCGGTGGGACCAAACGGGCAGATCATCATCCACTATTCCCTTTACGACGCGTACCAGGCCGGTTTCCGCCGGGTTATATTTATCATCAAAGAAGAATTGCTGGACGTGTTTGAGGCGTCTATCGGCAGAGCGGCCAGAAACCGTATGGAGGTTTCTTACGTGTTCCAGAAAAACGACGTCCTGCCTCAAGGCTTTCTGCCGCCGGAGGGCCGGGAAAAGCCTTTGGGGACAGGCCATGCCATTTACTGTCTGAACGGCGTTGTTGACCAGCCCTTTGCTGTAATCAACGCGGATGATTTCTACGGCCGGGACTGTTTTTGCAAACTGTATGCCTATTTGAAAACGGTCCGAGATGACGCGCAGTTCCGTTACTGTATGGTAGGTTTTCCAGTGGAAAACACCTTGACCGCGCATGGCACCGTATCCCGCGGTGTATGCGCTACCGATGCCAACGGCTTCCTCACCGACATTGTGGAGCGCACTGCCATCCACCGAAATGACGGCCGCATCGTCTTTGACGCAGATGGAACTGTACCTGGCGGCGTGATTGCAGAAGGCACCCCGGTTTCTATGAATATGTGGGGGTTCACCCCTTCCTTTTTGCCGGAGCTTGACCGGCTGCTTTCAGAATTTTTGCGCTTTGATCTGCCAAAAAATCCTCTGAAAGGCGAATTTTATCTTCCGTTTGCCGTGGACCGCCTGCTGCGGGCCGGCAAAGCTACCGTACAAGTGCTGGATACCACGGCAAAGTGGCATGGCATTACTTATCCGGAAGACAAGCCGGTATTGAAAAACGCCATCGCTCAGATGACGCAGCAGGGTGTTTATCCAGCGCATATGTAGCGGATTCTTCCTTTCTTCCGCAAAGATTTCTTTGTATCCCATTTGTCCCAAACATAGGAGCAAAAAAACTCCCCGTTGCCTTTTGGCAACGGGGAGTTTTTTTTGCATGCCGACGCCCCAGGAAAGCGCCGGACAGGTTCCGAATCAAGAGGCCTGCTCCCGGCCTTCGCCGTCCCGGACCTGCCACACATAATCCACCCATGCTTCCACCAAAATGGAACTTCCGGAAGCCGGCAGCACACTGCATTCGTCCATCCATTCAATGAGCTGCAAAACCGTCTCCTTTCGCTCTTTGTCCATATCCAGCATCCGCAGCTGAATACTGACTTCCGCATGTAGAGCCTGGGGCCGCACTTCCACAAACTTCAGCTGTCCGTTGCTTTCCTCGGCAAGTTTTACAAGGGCAGCATATATTTTGCAAAATTTCGTAAAATTTTCCCGGTGCAGGGTATACATATCTCCATATTCTTCCTGTGCTTTGCGCACGGTTTCCTGTAACTCCTCTACTTTTTGCTGTATCCGGCTGGCCAATACCTTATTCATTCCATACTCCTTTTTCCACCGGCACAAAACCGGATCTGTTTTCTTTTATTTTATCAAAATTTGATTGGTTTTACAATGGTATGCATTGATCTTATTGGTCATACCTCCGCCAAGTTCTGGTGTTTCCCTGGAATAGCAGTTCCACAGAGGCTCTTTTTCAGATTGCTCCAGAGAATACAAGGCGGAGGGAAAATTCCCCTCCGCCACACCGTACCATCCTATCGCGAACTGCCGCTATAAAATAATATCCAGTATTTTGTCAAAATCCGTAGAAATATCCTCCATCCGGTTCAAAATCACCACGCAGGGAACGGAAAGGATAATATGCGTCAGCGCCGCGTCATCCACTTCTTTTTTCACTTCACCGTTTTCTTTGGCAAGGCGAACCGCATCCGCTATGCTTTTCATAATGCTTTCCCGCATTTGGCAAAAGATCGCATGCAATTCGTTTTGCGCCTCCTGCGATTGTACAATGCTCTGAAATACATATTGCACATGATCTGCAAGGCCGGTAAATTCCCGGAAAAACCGCTTCAGCTTTTCCCGCAAACACCTATCTTCCCGCATCAGAGCGCACAAGCCATGTTCCAGCTTTTCTGCCATATTTTTTCCAACTTCCAGCAACAGCGCTTCTTTGGACGGAAAATATTCATAAATTGTGGATTTCCCCACACCGGCCGACTGCGCGATTTTCTTCATGCTGACGGCTTCGTAACCGCAGCTGCAAAACTCCGCAATCGCTGCCTGCAGGATTTCCTCCCGTCGGCCTTCTGTTGTTTTTTCCTGCATCATTGCACTAAAACTTCCTATCTGAAAAGAGAGACGGGGCCGGTTTCCCCCTTCGCTTCTCTTTTTTGTAATCGCTTTTCTTTCCGCCGCTGCCGTTTGTCCTTGGATTTCTGAATCATATTATCCATCACGGAATAATACACCGGCGTAAACAACAGGGTGATAATGGTAGAAATCACCATACCGGTGATCATAACAATGGCCATCGGCGCCATCATCTCGCTGCCTTCCCCGCCGCCGACGGCCATAGGCACGAGACCAAGCACCGTCGTCGCCGCTGTCATCAGCACCGGACGCACCCTTCGCGGGCAGGCGTTCAAAATAGCGGTGTCTTTATCCTCTCCCATTTCCCGGCGCCGGTTGATATAATCCACCAGGATAATGGAAGAGTTGACCACAATGCCAGCCAGCATAATCACGCCAATGAACGAAGTCATAGAAATCTGATTGCCGGTCAAAGGCAGCCCGACCAAAGAGCCTAACAGGCCAATGGGCAGGATCATCATAATAATCACCGGCATCGCAAAGGATTCAAACTGGCATGCCAGCACAAAATACACCAGTATGATCGCCGTAATCAGGGCAAGAAACAGCTTGCCGAAAACATCTACGATCTCTTCCATCTGACCGCCGGTTTCCAGCGTAATGCCGTCGGGAAATTCATAATGATTTACAATCTCCTGCACCGCGGCTGTGATCGCCGATGTATCCTCACCTTCACTGCCGCCGGTAATGGTGATGGTCCGGCTTTGATTGGTCCGGTTGATGCTCTGGGGCGCAAGCTCGATGGCAACGTCCGCCACCAAATCCAGCGGCACAGTGCCGCCGGTCATCGTGGCAATGGGAATGTTTTTCATTTCGTCAATGCTGTCCTGATACCGGGTATCGCCGCTGACGTTAATATCCGTCTCCTCGCCGCTGACAGTCAATTTGGTGCTGGAGGAGCCGCTGAGGGCGGAATATACCTGAGAGCTGACAGACGCTGCGGTCAGGCCAAACCGGGAAGCATTGTCCCGGTCTACATAAACATTGACCTGCGGCACCTGCTCGGCAGCGGAGGACTGTACATCCACCACGCCTGGTATACGGGACAACTGGTTCACCAGATCATCGCCTACCATCGTCAGCGTTTCATAATCGTCGCCGGAAACATTCAAAGAAATAACGTCTCCTGTCAGGGAGGCCATATCCATCGCGCCGGAAGTGGACACTGTAATTTCCGCGCCGGCGATATCCGCAAGCTCCGTACGCAGCGCATCGGCAATTTCCTTGCTGGAACGGTTCCGTTCCTTCATTTCCGGCAGATTAATGGTTACCGTCGCCTCCTCTGTGCTGGAAGATGCCAACATTGCACCGCCGCCGGAAGAATAGGAAATGCTTTTCAGTTCCGGCACCTTGGCATACGCAATTTCCACCACTTCGTCCGCAATGTCTTCCGTATCCGCCAGTTCCGAACCAATGGGCAAAGAAATGGTTACACTCACCGCCCCCTGGTCCATTTCCGGCATCAAAATTACGCCTGTGGTTCCAACGGCAAGAACAAACAGCCCGATCATCACGACAGACAGCAGCATAGAGGCCTTCCTTTTCTGAATGAAGAACCGCAGCAGCTTTTTATAGCGTTCCATTAAACGCCCTGACCCGGAACGTTCCGCGTCTTTCGGCGCGCGGATCTTCCGGCCGCCGCTTCTGTCCAGCAGTGCATAGCAGCAAAGCGGCACCAAGGTCAGCGCAATCACCAGAGACGACAGCAGCAGCACGCAGATCGTAATGGAAAATTCCTTGAACATCATTCCGACCATACCGCCGGACAGGCCGATGGGCAGGAACACGCATACGGTTGTTAACGTAGACGCAAGGATGGACAGGGCAACCTCACCGGAACCTTTTACGCAGGCGTCAAGCCGGCTGTAACCGTCTGTCCGGAACCGGAAGATGTTTTCCAAAACCACAATGGAGTTATCCACAATCATACCGACGCCCATCGCAAGACCGCCGAGGCTCATCATATTGAGGGTAATATCCATCGCCCGCATCACCAGGAACACCAGGATAATGCAGATGGGCATACAAATGGATATAATCGCTGTCGCACCGAAATCCCGCAGAAAAACAAGCAGTACAATAGCGGCCAGCACGATTCCAATGATAATATTTTGCAATACCATAGAAACGGAAAAGTTTACATACTCACTCTGGTCCATGGTATATTCGTATTCCAGCTGGGGATATTCCGCCGTGACGGATTCCATCGTTTTTTTAACATTCTCTGCCGCCTGCACCGTATTGGTTCCCGACTGCTTTTGCACAGAAACCGTCAAACAGCTTTCCCCGTTCAGTTTGGAGATTGTCGTTTGATCCTGAGGCTTTTCCTGAATGCTTGCAATGTCGTCCAGACGGACGGCTCCGCCGGTTGGCAGGGCAATCAGGATATTTCGGATGTCTTCAATGGAGCCAAACTGCCCGTCTACTCTGGCGTTAAGAGTTTTTGCACCGCTTTTCACCGTGCCGGTAGGCATTACAATGTTTTCTGCGGCAAGCTGCTGCGCGATCTGCCCTACAGAAAGTCCATATCCCTCTAATTTGTTCGAATAGGTTTCAATGGCAATTTCGTTGCGGTAACCACCGGAAACCGACACGGAGGCAACCCCGTCAATGCGTTCCAGCGCGGGAGATATTTCATCCTCCGCAATCTGCTGGAGTTGACTGATATCCATGCCTTTGATGGAAAATTGAACAATGGGCATCGCGTCCATATCCATTTCCAGCACCATAGGATCGCCCACATCATCCGGCAGGCTTCCCTTTATTTGGTCCACCTTTTCCCGCAGACTGGTGGACGCATTATCCAAATCCGTGCCATCTACAAAAGTCACGACCACCGCGCTCATGTTTTCGGCGGAAACAGACGACAGTTCATCCACGCCTGTAACGCTGGCACAGGCCCCCTCCACCGGCTTTGTCACCAAATTTTCGATTTCTTCCGGCCCGGCGCCGGCATACGTCGTCATTACCACCGCAACCGGCACTTCCATATCCGGCAGCAAAGACAGCGGCAGGGAAAACAGGCTCATCACCCCAAAAATAACGACGAGCACACAGGCCAAAATCGTAGCAACTTTATGCCGGATGCAGAAGTATGATAATTTATTCATCCCCTGCCCCTCCTACAATGCGGAGCGCAGAACCATCGCTTAAATAACTCTCCCCTTTGATGACAAGTATCTCACCGCCAGACAAACCGGAAGTGACTTCCGTCATACCGTTTGCGGCGGAAATCCCGGTTTCCACCAAGACTTTTTTCGCTGTTTTTTGATCTATGGTTATGTAGACATACTGTACTTCCCCGTCCGTTAAAATAGCGTCGGTGGGAATAAGCACTGCGTCTTCCCGCTGTTCCGTTTGAAACACAACGTCCGCAAACATGCCGTAGGAAACGGCAAGATCCGAAGGCAGATTCAAATATACGTCATAAAGCTGCGTTTGCTGGTTGCTGGAAGGCGCTACGGAATCTACTTCCGCGAAAAACGGAGCGCCGCCCAAGGCGTTGATGGTAACCTCTGCCTGGCTGCCCTGCTTCACATAAGGCACTACCGTTTCCGAAACAGAAACCAGCACCTGCTTCAGCTGGGTGCCGGCA